>CAVWCJ010000003.1:0-600000 GCA_963753465.1 uncultured Chloroflexia bacterium | reverse complement strand
TCCGCCACGAGGCGATAGCCCATCCGGCGTACGTTGATCAAAAAAGTGGGATTGTGCGCATCCGGTTCGATGGCTTGACGGATATCGTGGATGTGCCACTTGACCAGTTCCTGGGCTTCACGAAAGCCGGCCTGATACCCTTGTGCTTCTGCAACCAGGGTCTGGCAATCCACCACATTGGGCGCGTGGCGGGCCAGCACCAGCAGGTAATCGAATGAGGTGGGAGGCAAATTAATGGTGCGTTGCCCAAGGATCAGGCGGCGGGTGTGCAAATCCAGGGTCAGTTTGCCGCGGATCAGGAATTGTTCACTTGCCTCAGCGGCCTTCGCGCCCGGCGCGGGGAGGGCCTCTCCGCTTTCCAGGGTTTTTAATTCGGCTTGCAATGCTTCCATTTTCAATTGGATATCGTGCTTGCGGCGTTCCTTTTCCTGCCGGTCGAGGACGGCCCGGGTGCGATCAATCAGGGCCTGCGGCCGGAGCGGTTTCAGGAGATAATCGATCGCTCCCTGGCGCACGGCTTCTACGGCAGAGGCGAGATCCGGCTGGGCCGTGAACAGGATGACCGGGATTCCGGGGGTCTTCGCACGGACGACTTTCAGGACTTCAAGCCCGCTCATGTCCGGCATGCGAATATCCAGGTAGATCAGGTCAAAGGAATGCTGTCCGAGCAGGTCCAGCCCTTCCTGCCCGCTTCCCGCAGTGGTCACCTCCAGGCCTGCCCGCTGGAGGATGCGCGCCAGGGTATGGCGCAATGAGGCTTCATCATCGATGATCAGGATATGACCGGAATTGCTCATGCTCACCCCTCTTTCTTGATCGGCAGCCACACTTTGAAGGTGGCTCCCCGATCCGTATTATTCTCAGCCAGGATTTCGCCGATATGCCGTCGAATAATGTCGTCGGTGATGGCCAGCCCGAGACCGGTGCCGTTTTCCTTGTCGGTGATGAACGGCTCAAAAATCCGAGGCAGGAGGGCGGGGTCAATGCCCGGGCCGGTATCGGCAACCACGATCAGGATTCGATCCTCTCCCCTTAATTGCCTGGTCTCGACCTTCAGGATGCCTCCGGTCGGCATGGCTTCGATAGCATTGACGAATAGATTCAAGATCACCTGCCGGATCTGGTCATGGACTCCCGGCACGAGCGGCAGGTCCGGGTCAGGATGGAATTCAAATTTGATTTCGCTGTGGCGCATCTGGGTGGCAGTCAGGGCATGGACATCTTCAATGATTTTGTTAATGGGGATATCCCGGATGTCTTCCATCAGCGAGGGACGATAACTGGCGCGCAATTGATCGAGCATGATCGCCATCCGCTCCGTTTCCGACAAAACGATCTCCAGGTCCTGGCTTCCCTGCTCCGACAGCTTTTCCTCATCCTTGAGCAGGAAGAGAGCGTTCTGGATCGCCTGGAGAGGATTGTTCAATTCGTGGGAGACCGAAGCCAGCAAACGCCCAACCACGGCCAGCCGCTCGCTTTGGATCAGCTGGGAGCGGATTGCCTTCTCCTGGTTCAGGGAATTCTGCAGTTCGCCGTACAAAGCTGCCTTTTGGAGGGCAACCGCCAATTGGTCAGCAACTGCGCTCATCAATTGCAAATCCCGCTGTGTCAGGCGATTGGGGGGCGTCTGCTGAATATCCAAAACACCCAACACATGCTTTTCAGCTTTAATAGGAACGGTCAGCTCTGATTGCGTACCGGGCAGGAGGGAGTTAGAGAGAAAGAAGACCACATCATCCACATTATTGGTGAAAAAGGGTTTGCCGGTCTCCGCGGTATGCCCGACAATCCCTGAGCCTACTGGAAGGAAGTACCCTTGCTGCTTGAGTTGGGCGCCGATCTCACCACTCCCCTGGCGCACCTGGAGGTTGCCGCTCTCCGGATCCACTGTGTAGATTTGCACGTGGTAATATCCAAAATTTTGGTACAGGAAGGAGACCACATCTTTCATCAACTGGTCCGGATCCAGGGAAGCCGCCAGACCCTGGCTGATGCGATAGAGAACATTGATCTCCTTCAAATCCTGGCGGGTCGTTTCCAACAGATTGGCATTATCAATGGCAATGGCAGCCTGCATCCCCAATGCGCCGAGAAGCTGGCCGTCATCCGAGTTGAACACACCGGGCTGCATGCTCTGGATGCTGATCGTCCCTATGCTGCGGTCCTTGCTTCGAATCGGGGCCACTGTGAGGGAACGAAACTTTACCGGTATCGATTGGCTTAGAAAGCGGGGATCAGCTTGCGCGTCAGATATGGAAATGACTTCCCCGGTCATGAGTACTTGGCCGGCTACCCCCTCCCCGAGGCGCATGTTCAATCGCATGGTGGCCCGATTTTCAACCCCAGCTACGGCGCGCGGCACCAGGACCTGCTTCTCCTCATTAATGAGGTGCAGGACGACTTCCTTCGCCTCGGGGATCAATTCCTTGGCAGAATCCACAATGAGTTGCAGTACGGTTTCGATTCCCACCCGTTCGGTATCGCTCAAGGCGCGTTCGATATTGGCGAGTGCCCTTGCCTCCTTGAGCTGCTCCTGGATTTTGACCTCCTGCTGAATCGAATACAGGGCCAGAGCGATCTGTCTGCCGGCAAGGTCAGCATAGGTGAAGTCTGTGGAAGAAAAGCGGCGGGTCTGCTTGAAGGCGAGCACGATAACGCCCAGAGAGGTTTCTTTCGCAACCAATGGGATGCATAGCAGGGACCGGGCGGCGGGGATGATCCTGCTTAAGGCCTCCGGATTGACCATATATTGCGAACTTGAAATCTCCTCAACCCCCACAGGGGATCTCGAGGTCAATGCAGGCATGAGCCCAGCCACTTCGTCCGAATCTGGGAGTGTTTCGGGAACTTCCTGCTCCTTGGGCAGTGTGGTGGCAGTGACGACGGCTTTATCCCGGGCCGCATCGATCACAATGAAATGGGCATAATCCGCGACAAACAAATTCCCGAGATGGGTAATGAGCACAAAATATCGGTCATCAGGATTTTGGGGATTCAACACGTCCTGGGCGGCGATGTTGATCAGGGCTAGCGAGCGCTCCCGGGAGCGCAATTCATCCATGAGACGCGTCCGTCCAGTCCATTCTTTTTGAAGCCGGCCAGAAATATAACCGAGCCCGATTAGCGCCAGTTCCCCGGGCCAGCTGGTGACGACCCACATCGACCAGGAGTGACCGCCGAAGGCGGTGAAAAGTATTGTGATCAAAACAACATTAAAAACACCGGCGATCAGCCCAGCCGTGATCCCAAAGTACCAGCCTGCCAGCCCTACCGGGATCGTTATGAGTACGGATCCTTCGGGGCCGAACCATTTAAAAATCGGCTTGGATAAGAGAATATAGAGAACGGTCAGCCCGAACAGGATCGCTACCTGTGTCCAGGTCTGGCGCGAGAGGTGTACCCACTTTTTCAACAGATTCATGCGGCGCCCTCTGATCGGCTGTGCCCCGGCGGAGGCATGGTTGAGCCTCTTTCCACGAAAAGGAAATCATGCTGTTGCCCGGTCTGCAACTCACAGGCGGTCCGGGCCTAACCTCAGCCGCTCAATTATCAAACATGACGGCTAAATCAAAAAAGCCTTCATTACACTGATCGGATAAAAACCAAACTTCACATTAAAAATTATACACGCCAATGGCGCGGGCGGGGGCTGGTTACCAGCCGGACTGCTCTGGCAAAGTTGCACGTGGAATTCACGCCCGACAGCCTTGGATGGGCAGGGTTTCCTCCTCCGGTCGGTAACAAACCGGGGTCAGCCCGGGATTTTGATGAATGCGTGCCTCACATTTTTCGCATTAACAGCATTAAAATCAATCTGATATGCCCTATCTGATCGATGGCCACAACCTGATCCCCAAGCTCGGCCTTCGCCTCGACGCGCCTGACGACGAGCAGGATCTGATCACCCGCCTGGCTGAATTCTGCCGTCTGCGGCGCACACAGGCGGAGGTTTATTTTGACGGCGCGCCTCCAGGGAGCGCTTCCACAGCCAAACTCGGTGCGCTCAAGGCGCACTTCGTCCGCCAGGGATCGAGCGCAGATGAGGCCATCGAGGCCCGCCTCGCCAGGCTGGGGAAGGCAGCCCGTAACTGGAGCGTGGTGAGTTCAGATCAGCGCCTCCAACGCGCCGCACAGGCGGTGCATGCCCGGGCGCTCTCGTCCGAAGCCTTTGCCAGGATGGTCGCGCAGGTGAAAAGGGAACAGGCCAAATGGGTAAAAGAGAGTGAAGAAAAAGCGAACCCGGAGGAAGTGGAAGCGTGGCTGGCGGAATTCAAGAGCCGACCTCCAGAGTCCTGAGAAGCTCTGATCGCAAGATCCAACTAACTCTAATCTTAGTTTAATGAAATTCCGATAATTTTGGTGTACTATAGGGGAGAAGACACCTGCCCTCCTTTTATTGGTAAATCAGGTGTCTACCATCGAAGGCCAGCATGCCCCCCCCATGCAGGCCGAGAACGGTGGTGTCCCCTCCCCCTAAGATCACCAGGCCTTGAGCCTGGTGATCGCGTTTATAGCACACAGGTATAATTCCCAGGTCATGAAGACGGCTTGCGTACTCGTGCCCTCATCCCGGCACACCACTCCCGACCACCCTGAAGTCCCGGGTCGCTTCTCCCAGCTCGGGGACTGGCAGGCAAAGCCTTACGCCAGCGCACTCCAATGGCTCGATGTTCAGCCCGCCCGCATTGAAGAAATTACGGCAGTCCACTCCACAAGGATGGTGCATGCCCTGGCGGAAGAGTGCAGCCGCGGGCCGGGAATCATCGACAGCGCTCCGACTTACGTGACCCGGGACTCGTTTGCTGACGCCCTGCAGGCTGCCGGCGGGACACTTGAGTGCAGCCGGGCGGTCCTGGAGGAAAGGGCCGGAAACGCGTTCGCCATCGTCCGCCCGCCGGGTCATCACGCCGAACCTGGCCGGCCGATGGGGTTCTGCCTGTTCAACAATATCGCCATCGCAGTGGAGGACGCACTTGCCCGCGGTACCCAAAAAGCCCTCATCTTCGATTTCGACGTCCATCATGGGAACGGCACGCAGGCCGCTTTTTGGAACGATGGTCGCGTGGCCTATTTCTCCACCCACCAGGAATACATCTACCCCGGCAGCGGGCGGATCGAGGAGGCCCCCCACGCCCGCGGGCGGATCGTCAACCTGCCTCTCCCGCCGCGCGCCGGGAATACGGCCTTTGAGGCAATTGCCCAAAAAGTGCTCGCACCCCTGGTGCGCCGCTTCGCCCCGGAGATGATCTTCGTCTCGTCCGGCTTTGATGCCCACTGGAAGGATCCCCTGGCATTGCTGGGAGTGTCCACCGCTGGATTTTTCTCAATTGCGCGCCAATTGGTCGCACTGGCGGAAGAACAGTGCCGCGGCAGGATCGTTTTTGTACTGGAGGGCGGTTATTCTGCCGAGGTCGTCGCCGCCAGCGTGGACGCAGTCCTGGCTGCACTGACCTCCAAGGAGTATCCGGGCCGGGCTTCGTCGCCTGCCTCCGCCGCCTTTGCTGACGATCCGTCGCCTTACCCGGAACCGGAGGTGGGGGATCGCATCGAGGCCCTGCTGGACTGGCATGGGATAAAATAGCATATTCCAAGGATAGGATCAGGAGAACGTGATGAAAACCAAGAAAGAATACATCCCCAAGAAAGCCATGAGCATCCAGGCTCATCCCGATGACCAGGAATTTACCGTCGCCGGGACACTGGCAAAATGGGCACGTGAGGGTTGTGAGATCGTGTCGGTCATCATCACCAGCGGCGATGCCGGCTCGAACGACCCGGAGAAAGACGCCAGATACAAAGTCGAGCTGGCCCGAGTGCGCGAAGGCGAGCAGCAGGCCGCGGATGCCGTCCTGGGCATACGGGAAACAATTTTCCTGCATTACCCGGATGGGGAGCTCGAACCGACCCTGGCCCTGCGGAAGGAACTTACCCGCCTGATCCGCCGTCACCGGCCGGATGTGGTTGTCACCGGCGATCCAACACGGCGTTTCTATGGGAATGACTACGTCAACCACCCGGACCATCGTGCCGCGGCCAGTGCGGCCTGTGACGCGGTTTTTCCCTCAGCAGGGACGCGGCTGATCTTTACCGATCTGCTGGCGGAAGGGTTCGAGCCGCACAACGTCAAACGGCTGTACCTGCACGGGGCCGAAAAGCCGAACACCTGGGTGAACATCCGCCCGACGATCGGCGCCAAAATCGAAGCACTCAAGAAGCACGCCAGCCAGATCGGCGACTGGGATGTGGACAAGGAAATGCGCCTCTGGGCAAAGGACGCGGGAAAACAGAAAGGCCTTACTGCAGCCGAAGCGTACCGGGTCATGATCCTGGTCGACGAGGATCACCAGGCATAAGGCAAATTCGGGCAGAGCGTGCCTGTGACCTGTCCGGCGCCGGTACGCGGGATACACTCCCCAGATGCCTGCCCGGAGGCCATCCGCGGACGTGATGTGCTGCGCCGCAAAGGAAAACGCCCGGAAGATATCCCTCTCCCGGGCGTTCGGGTTGCTATGAGATGCGCAGCTAGAACAGCAGGGTCCCCAGAATCACCGCGGCCAGGGTCACCGTGATGTTATCCACATCCTTGAGCGGCAGGGATTCGACCAGCATGCCGACCACGGCGATAATCGTGATGGGCAGGAGAATCGCCGAAAACGAGATGGCGAATACGCCTACCCGGATGAACACACCCAGGATGATCACGGACAGCACCCAGCCGCCGACCAGCATTCCGAGTGAGCCCGCCACGGTCTTGCCCTGGTTCCAGGGCAGGTGCGGGGATTTGAGACCGCGCCCCGTGATGTCCGCCAGGCCGTCGCCGCCGCACATCAGCATCAGGGCGGTCATGCCGATCGGGGATTTGTTCCAATAGACCAGAGTCATGACGACGAAGACGATGCCGTAAAACAACGGCCCGCGCAGAATCTCACGCCGGTCGCCAGTGCGCGACATCGCCTTGACTGAGGCCTCGTCCTTGACGATGCCCAGCCCGACCAGGGCAAATTGGGCCGTGATCAGCAGCGGGACCAGGGCAGCCAGCCAGCGGGCATACCACACATCCGGAAAAAGCAGCCAGCATAAGACGAAGAGCGGTCCGGTGCCGATGTGGATGAGTTTCCGGCTCAGCCGGGATTCGATCCATCCGCGGTGGGCGGCGAAATCCATCAGCCGTAAAAAAGCGAGCGCAATGGCAAATGTCAGGATGAGAGCGAGGATTGGATTCATGAGCTTAATTATATAGCCTTATCCACCAATCCAGAGGTACCTTTCCTCTGCTCCCGGTTTGTTTGTTTTTTTTATTATTGTAATATAATGCCTTGAGGTTTCGGTGCAGGGAGTAATGGATTGAAGACCATTTCTGTTCATTCGGTCCCGGATGGCTAAAAGAGAAGTGACTATCTCCCCACCGAAAAGCGAGGACCGCTCAGGCAACTCACCTTGCAAGCATTTCCATCAATGCCTGAAGGCTCCGGTCAAGCCAATCTCTTTGGATCTTTTGGTGAACATCCGCCATGTTATCTATACTACAGGCACATCCCGATGCGAGTCGCTGCTCCATGTCCGCATGTCAAGGTTCTAAATGGGCATCTTTCAATTCATTTAGAACCGGTGCACGGCAACAGGCGTATTTTGTCAAGGTTGGGAGCGCCTCTGCGGCGCCTTCGCGTTCACCCATCTCATAAAGGCGGGAGTCCCCAGCGAGTGTATTATGGTCCAAAATAACCAAAAACCGACCCGGCGCCGAAAGTGGATCATCGCTTTAAGCGCCACGGCAGTCGCCTGTCTCGTCCTGGTCGTGGCGGTATATGCAGCAGTCAATGTGTGGCCTGGTCTGGGTGCACAGGCGGCAGAGCTGGCGCGCAGGGTGGTCGGCAATCAGGTTGTTGCAGATGTTGAAAACATCGTCCTCCAATCGGAGGACCAGCTGAAACAGCTCGTCAGCAGGGTAGAGGGTTCCTCCTCCACTGCTCCCTGGAAAACGGCCCCGAGCGCCACGAGCGTTCCGAGCGCCACGAGCGCTGCGAGCCTCCCGAGCATCACCAGTGTCCCGACTCAACAGAATCAGGCGACACCGACGCCTCCCAGTTTCACCCCGACCGCCAGTGCACCACCGCCCTGGGAACTCGCTTCGATCCCACCCCTGGGCAGCACGCAGGGAGAAGGTCAATGGACAGCCTACCTGCAAACCTCCTCCTCAAAAACAGTGGCTTACCGCACTTTCCTTCAACCGGACCCGGCGCGCCCTTATGCTTACGTCGCCATCGTCGCCTTCGACCTGCAGAGCACCTTGCTGCATTTTGTCCTGGGGTACGAGGAGCCAATTTCTCCTGTCCAGATAGCGAGGCCGGGGGAAATTCCATCAAAAGACCTGCAGCCCGGCATCTTGCTGGCCGCGTTCAACGGCGGCTTTAAGGCCGAGCATGGCCATTTCGGAGTGATGGTGAATGGGATCACCGTTCTCCCGCCACGGGCGGATATGGGCACAGTCGGCCTATACGATGACGGGGAGGTCCGCATCGGTGTCTGGAAAACAGATATCATCAGCTCACCGCATCTGATTGTATGGCGGCAAAACGGTCCATTGATCATCCAAAACGGAGTGATCAATCCGCACACCGCAAATCTCGCCCCGCAGGATTGGGGGCTTACCGTATACGGCGATACAGCGACCTATCGCTCGGCCCTGGGGATTAGTGCAGATGGCAAGGTCCTGTACTATGCAGCCGGTCCCAGTCTGACCCTCCCCGCCCTGGCGCGTGCCCTGCAGGACGTGGGCGTGGCCCAGGCCATCCAGCTGGATATCAACAACTACTGGGTCCATTTCGAGTCATTTCAGCTTTCCGGGAATAAGTTGGTCGCCGTCCCGCTTCTGGATAATATGAAAGGTCCTGGCGACCACCGCTTCTTGAGCGCATGGAGCCGTGACTTCTTCTATGTGACCGTCAAATGAATTGACATCGGGGAATGAGCGGCAGCTGCTCGATAGAACGGCATGGGAATTTAGGCATAAAAAAGAAAAGAGGCTAAAGAAGTGCAAGGGCCGCGTGTGCCAATCCCGGCCCTTCCCAACCCAGGGAAAAGTTTCCTAGCTCAGCAAGCACAAAGCCCTGTCGACGATATTCCCAACCGTCAGGCCCAGTTCGGAGTAAACGATTTTTGCAGGAGCGGAGGCGCCGAAGCGATCCACGGCGATCACCGCACCGTTCTCCCCCACCCAGCGCTCCCACCCCAGCGAGACGCCCGCTTCCACCGCCAGTCTCTTCCTGAGTTTTTTTGGCAGGACGGCTTCGCGGTACTCCTGGCCCTGGCAGGCGAACAACTCCCAGGATGGAAATGAGACCAGGCGCACGGCGATGGATTTTTCTTCCAGCTTCAGACCGGCTTCCACGATCAGGCTCACCTCCGATCCGGAGGCAATCAGGATCAATTCAGGGCTGCCTTTCCCCAAATCAGCCAGGATGTAAGCTCCGCGCTCGAGACCCTCGGAGGAGGCAAATTTGCTCCGATCCAGGGTGGGAACATCCTGGCGGGTGAGCGCCAGGAGCGTGGGGGCATGGCGGCGCTGCAGGGCCACTTTCCAGGCCGCGGCGGTTTCGTTGGCGTCCGCCGGGCGGATCACGACCATCCCGGGGATGGCGCGCAAGGACGCCAGTTGCTCCACCGGCTGGTGGGTCGGCCCGTCCTCCCCCACGCCGATGCTGTCGTGAGTGAAAACCCAGAGGCTCGGGTAATGGGAAAGGGCTGAGAGGCGGATCGGGGTGCGCATATAGTCGGCAAAGGTCAGGAAGGTGGCCCCATAGGGGATGAACCCGCCGTGGACGGCCAGGCCGTTGATGACCGCACCCATGGCATGCTCGCGCACGCCAAAATGGAAATTACGTCCACCCGGGGTTCCCGCCTGAAAATCTGAACTGCCATCGATCCACGTCTTGGTGGAAGGAGCCAGGTCCGCCGCGCCGCCGATCAATTCGGGCAGCCTGGCAGCCAGGGCGTTGATTACTTTTCCGGAGGCAACGCGGGTCGCCATCCCTTTTGCATCTGCCGGGAAGAGCGGCAGGACGACCTCCCAATCTCCCGGCAGTTCGCCCGCGAGGCGGCGGTTCAATTCGGTAAATTTCTGCGGGAAGGCGATTTTGTACGCCTCCATCTTTTTTCGCCAGCCGGCTTCCATTTCCTCGCCGCGGGAGAGCGCACCGCGGAAATGGGCCCGCACGTCCTCGGGGATGAAGAAGCGCGGCTCCCTGGGCCAGCCCAGCTTATCCTTGGCACCGTTCAGCTGCTCCTCACCAGGCGGTTCGCCGTGAGCCTGGCTGGTATCCTGGCGGGTCGGCAAGCCGTAGCCGATGTGCGTGCGGCAGATAATAAGCGACGGCCGCGGGTCTCTCTTTGCTGCCTGGATGGCCGTGTCGATGGCCTCGACATCGTTGCCGTCCGCCACGTGCAGCACCTGCCAGCCATAGGCAGCGAACCGGGCGGCGCGGTCCTCGGTAAAGGCAATCTCGGTGGAGCCTTCGATCGAGATGCGGTTGTCGTCATAGAGATAGATGAGCTTGCTCAGCTTCAGATGTCCGGCGAACGAGGCGGCCTCGCCGGTGATGCCCTCCATCAGATCGCCATCGGTAACGATGGCATAGACGCGGTGCGAGATCACCTCGTGGCCGGGGGCATTGAACTCCGCCGCCAGGTGCACCTCGGCGATCGCCAGCCCGACGCCGTTGGAGAAACCCTGGCCCAGGGGGCCGGTGGTCATCTCGACGCCGGGGGTCAGCCCATACTCGGGGTGGCCGGGGGTGCGGCTGCCCCACTGGCGGAATTTTTTCAACTCGTCGAGTGCCAGGTCGTAGCCGGTCAGGTGAAGCAGCGAGTAGAGCAGCGCGCAGCCGTGCCCTCCTGAGAGGATGAAACGATCGCGGTCCGGCCAGGCAGGGTTTGCCGGGTTGTGGCGCAGGTGACGGGTCCAGAGCGTGTAGGCGATGGCAGCACAGCCCATCGGCAGGCCGGGATGGCCAGAATTGGCCTGCTGGACCATGTCCGCAGACAGAAAACGGAGGGTGTTGATGGCACGTTCCTGGAGATCAATTGCCATGGGTTCCTATCCACCTCGTCATTGGGATTGCCCGTATTCTTCCAGATAGCGGCGGCGGGCGCGGGCGACTTCTTCGGGAGGGATCTCGTCCGGCCGGCCGAGCTGCAGCGCGTAGAAAGCCGTACGGGCCACATCCTCGACCATGACGGCCGCTTTAACCGCCGCCTCGGGCGTCGCGCCGATGGTAAAAACACCGTGATTCTTCATCAGGATCGCCGGGCCTTCCCCGATCGAGCGAATAACCTCCTGCCCGATCTCGTCCGCACCGATTTTAGCATAGGCGCCGACCGGGATCGGCCCGCCGAACTCATCACAGATGGCAGTCAGGATAGGAGGAATAGGCCGGCCGGCTGCCGCCCAGGCCGTGGCAAATGTCGAATGGGTGTGAACCACCCCGTTTACGTCCGGGCGATGGCGGTAGACATAGACGTGGGCGAAGGTGTCGGATGAAGGCTTGTACATGCCCTCAACGACCTTGCCGTCAAGATCGACTACGACCATGTTCTCTGGAGATAAGTTCTCGTAACGGATACCGCTCGGCTTGATCACGACCAGACTTGTCGCTGGGTCTCGTCCGCTGACATTGCCGGATGTCCAGGTCACCAACCCGTTGCGCGGCAGTTCGGCGTGCAGTCGGCAGATCTCTGCGCGCAGTTCATCCAGCATGTTTCACCTCGGCCTTGATCTTCTTGAGTGTCTTCATGACATTGTTCTCGCCGCGGCCGAAATAGTCGTGCAGCCGCAGGTATTCGGCGAAGAGTTTTTCGTAGACTTCCTGGTTCGCCGGGATGGGTTTGAAGGTCTCTTCCTTGATATGAGCCATCTTCTGGGCGGCAGCATAGATCGAGTCATACCCTCCAGCGGCCTTGCCGGCCGCCACCGCTCCAAACATGGCTGACCCGAGAGCAGGTGTCTGTTTCGAGGTGCTGACTTTGATCGCGCGCCCGCTCACGTCGGCGAAGATTTGCATCAGGAGTTTGTTTTTCTCAGGCAAGCCGCCGCAGGCCACCAGCTCGCGGATCGGCACGCCGTTCTGCTGGAAGGTGTCAATGATCACACGCGTCCCAAAAGCAGTGGCTTCGATCAGAGCACGGTAGATCTCCTCAGCTTTGGTCGCCAGAGTGGCCCCGACCAGCAGCCCGGTCAGGTCCACATCCACCAGGACACTACGGTTGCCATTCCACCAGTCGAGCGCCAGCAGGCCGGATTCGCCAGGCTTCAGTTTGGCGGCCTTCTCCTCGAGGAGCTGGTGGATGTCGATGCCGCACTCTTTGGCTTCCTGCTCGTACGCAGCCGGGACACAGTTTTCCACGAACCAGGCGAAATGGTCGCCCACACAGGACTGCCCGGCTTCGTAGCCGAAGAACCCCGGGATAATGCCGTCTTCCACGTAACCGCACATTCCCGGGACGATATGTTCCTCATCACCGAGCACCATGTGACAAATGCTGGTACCCATGATCATGACCATACTGCCCGGTTCGGTGACGGTCGAGGCAGGGACGGCCACATGCGCATCCACGTTGGCGATGGCGACCGCCGTGCCAGGCTTGAGACCGGTCCATTGGGCAGCCTGTTCGGTCAAGCCCCCAGCGCGGTTGCCGATGGGCTGGATGTGCCGCGACATCTTTTCGTCGATCACGTTTTCGAGCCGCGAGTCAAGTGCCTTAAAGTAGGATTTATCCGGGAAACCCTGGCGCTTGGACCACAAGGCCTTGTAGCCGGCAGTACAGGAATTGCGCGTCTCGTCGCCGGTCAGCTGCCAGACGACCCAGTCGGCTGCCTCGAGCAGGCGGCCGGCGGCCGCATAGATTTCCGGGGCCTCATCCAGGATCTGCAGCACCTTGGAAAAGAACCACTCAGATGAGATCTTGCCGCCGTAGCGGTCCAGCCAGCCCAGTTTCATTCTGCGGGCGGTGGCATTGATCCTGTCAGCTTCGGGCTGGGCTGCGTGGTGCTTCCATAATTTAACCCAGGCGTGCGGCTGATTTCTGAATTCAGGCAGGAGGCAGAGCGGCGTGCCGTCCGCCGTGACCGGCAGCATGGTGCAGGCAGTGAAGTCGATCCCAATCCCGATCACGTCTCCTGGGTTCACGCGTGATTCTTTCAAAACCGCCGGGATGGTCATCTGGAAGGTGCGGATGTAATCCTGCGGGTCCTGCAGGGCCCAATCCGGCTCGAGCCGGATTTCGCTTTCCGGCAGCTTCTCATCGATGACGCCGTGCGAGTACGGGTAGACAGCCGAGGCGACCTCGCGGCCATCGGCCACCTCTACCAGCACAGCCCGGCCGGACTCGGTGCCGAAGTCCACACCGATTGCGTATTTATGTTTACTCATCTTCCACTCCTATCCGGGTTCGACGACCACCTTCAATCCCTCGCGCCGCGCCGCCGTCGCAAAGGCTTCGGATGTTTTTTCCAATGGAAAACGGTGGGTCACCAGTGAGCGGACGTCGACGAGACCCTGCTCGACCAGCCGGATCGCGCGAGGGTAGGTGTGCTTCATCCGGCGGACAAGTTTGATCGTCAGGCCCTTACGCCGTGCCACCGAGGCAGTAAAGGAGGTGCGGTCATCCTCCGGGATTCCGACCAGGATCACGCGGCTGCCAGGTTTCGCCGCGGCAAAGGCATCCTCCACTGCAGCGTTCTCCCCGGCGCACTCGAAAGCAACATCCACTTCCTGGCCGGGCGTCCAACGCCGGGCATCCAACCCGTGAGCAGCCTCAAAGCGATGAGGCAGCGGCTCGGTCACCAGTACATCCGATGCACCAGCCAAGCGCGCCACCTGGATCACCAGCAATCCAATTGGCCCACAGCCAAATATTCCGGCACGCATGCCGGGCTTCACCTTCCCCAAATCGACCGCGTGCAGGGCTACGCCAAGCGGCTCGAGCAACGCACCCTCTGCATCGCTGATCGAATCCGGGATCGGGAACAGGCAACGCTTCGGCCAGGAGAGGAACTCACGTAAAGCCCCATCTTCCTGGCCATGACCGGCAAAGCGCAGGTGGGAACACAGGTTCGGATTCCCGGTGCGACAATATTCGCACGTCCCGCAGGGAATGGCTGGGTCGACTGCCACGCGCTGGCCTCTCTCAGCGATCCCGGCAAATTCATGCCCTAAAACAAGCGGGCTGGATAAATGGGCATCCCCGATCCCGGCTTCTCGAAACCAGTGCAGGTCGGACCCGCACAGGCCCACCGAGGCGACTTGCACCAGAGATTCTTCTGGACCGGGTTCCGGCGCCGGCTCATCCATCATACGGATATCACCCGCCGAAACCAAGCGCGCGACTTTCATAGGATTTCCAGGATGGAGAGTCGTTCCAGGCAAGCTCCGTCGACGGGGGCGGTTATCGTCGGCCACCCGTGGATACAGATGCGCACTTCATTACCTTTCTCATCCACCAGGATCGCATCCAATCCATGATTTAATGAATGCCCTCGAATGCGGCCTATTTTGCCGGTCATTTCACTCATCAGCCTGATTTCTCGTGTCTCTCAGAGGCCTTTCGCCATCAGATAATACATGTCATTCCAACGGAGTTCTTTGTTCCATGAATGGCAATCGGTATCGCTGCCAATCTTCAGAAATTCCAGACCGGCGATCTCGGCAAAATCTTCCAAATGCTCCACCGTGAGCGCCTGGCTGAAGCCGGTATGATGAGCCCCACCTGCCAGTATCCACGCCTCTGCCGCAGTTTTGAGATCCGGCCTGGGAACCCAGACCGCCCTTGCGACCGGCAGTTGGGAAAGCGGTTTATCCGGTGGGACAACATCCACTTCATTGACTACCATCCGGAAGCGGTTGCCCATGTCCAGGAGGGTAGCATTGATTGCCGGTCCTGCACCGACATCGAAAACCAACCTCGGCGGATCTGACTTTCCCCCGATCGACAGCGGGTAAATTTCCAGGGATGGTTTATGTTCAGCAATCGATTCACAAACTTCCAACATATGGGCACCGAGAACCTTGGGCATTTTCGTATTCAGGTCATAGGTGTAATCTTCCATGAACGAGGTTCCACCCTCCAGGCCAATCGCCATGACTTTCATGGCCCGGACCAGGGCTGCAGACTTCCAGTCCCCCTCCGCCCCGAATCCATATCCATCTGCCATCAAGCGCTGGACGGCCAGGCCCGGTAATTGGGATAGACCGTGGAGATCTTCAAAAGTCGTGGTGAGGGCCTTAAAACAGCCTTTTTCCAAAAAGGCTCTCATCCCCAGTTCGATCCGGGCGGCTTCGCGCAGTGACTCGTGTGCTTTGCCACCCCGACGCAGTTTTTCTGCTACCTCGTAACATTTTTCATATTCGAATACCAACTCATCGACCCGGGTATCTGGGACAGCACTCACGCTCTCGACCAGGTCCCCGACTCCATATCCATCAACAGAGAAGCCCAAACGAATCTGGGCTTCCACCTTATCGCCTTCGGTGACAGCGACGTCGCGCATGTTATCACCGAATCGGGCAACCTTGGCTCCCTGAAGATCGTGCCAGGCACAGGCGGCCCGCATCCATGTCCCAAGTTTGGCAAGGACATCCTCATCCTGCCAAAAACCAACGATCACTTTCCGTCTCAGCCGCATCCGGCTGCCAATGAAGCCAAACTCCCGGTCGCCATGGGCAGATTGATTGAGGTTCATAAAATCCATGTTGATGCTGGACCAGGGCAGGTCCCGGTTGAATTGTGTGTGCAGGTGGACAAAGGGTTTTTGCAAAACATTTAATCCGGCAATCCACATCTTGGCGGGTGAAAAAGTGTGCATCCAGGTAATCAGACCAATGCAGGCCTTGGCATTATTGGCTTCCATGCATAAATCGTAAATCGCTTCGGGGGTCGTAACAACCGGTTTGAAAATAACTTTAATCGGCAGTTTTCCGGAATTGTTCAAACCTTCTGCAATCTTCCGGGAATGGTCCGCTACTTCATGCAAGGCTTTCTCGCCATACAGGTGCTGACTCCCGGTAATAAACCACACTTCGAATTCCTTGAAATCCTTCACAAAAACCTCCTGATATAAAAAATGAATCAGTCCACTGGCTAATGATTACTGGAGCTCTCTCGAATGATCAGTTCAGTTGAAAGCAAAATATTCTGCGGCTCGATTTTTTCATCCCTTTTAACTGCTTCGATCTGGTTGACTGTCTCTTGTACCGCCCGGCAGCCCAATTCTTGCTGATTATGGTTGATTGTTGTCAACGCAGGCCAAAAATATGGCGACTCGGCGATATTGTCGAATCCGACCACGCCAAGAGAGTCGGGAACTTTTATACCCCGGCGGTTGGCAATTTGCAAAACAGAGAGCGCCATTTGATCGTTCGCAACAAACACCGCATCCATTTCGGGATAGCTTTGCAGCAGCTGCTCAAAAGCGCTTTCCCCACTGGAAGACGACCAGTTCCCCTCTGCCCAATGGTCATCAATTTTTTTAATGCCGGCGCTTGCGATCGTATCCTGCCAGGCTTGT
Organism: uncultured Chloroflexia bacterium; assembly: GCA_963753465.1. Lineage (GTDB taxonomy): Bacteria > Chloroflexota > Anaerolineae > Anaerolineales > Villigracilaceae > UBA877. The sequence continues at coordinate 583,442 of CAVWCJ010000003.1, read as the reverse complement.
TTACGCTGGCGCGCCTCCCACCAGTCCAGAGGGCCTGAAATATGGCCGATGTGGCGGCGCCCCTGTTCGAGGAGATGCTTGGTTGCCAATACTCCGCCTGCATAATTATCGATCGACACTGTCGAGATCCCCGCCCGCGGCTGCATGGTCAAAAAAACTACCGGTACAGGGACGCCATTTAAAATCTCGTCGACCCAGCGGCGGTTGTCGCCGACCTGCGGCACCGCCCACACAATCCCGTCGACGTGGCGGGCCAGCAAGTTCTGCAGAAGGGGTTTTATGTTTTCCGTGTCAAACCGTGGGAGTTCCTCAAGCAGCAAAGCGTAGCCAAGCTCCTCAGCCTTGCTGGTAATCCCATTCAGGGTCCTCGAAGGCCCAATATACTTCAGGCCGGCAGTAACCACTCCCAGCGTAAAACTGCGCTGCTGGATCAGGCTGCGTGCCAGGGCGCTGGGCTGATAATCCAGGTCAAGGATGATCTGTTGGATGCGCTCGCGAGTTTCGGGAGAAACATCCGGGCGATCGTTGATCACCCTGGAGACCGTTTGAGTAGAAACACCCGCGGCTTTGGCAACTTGCTTTATGGTCGCACGCTTATTCATATTCATGGCAAGGAACCTCTGTTATATTATAACCTGATCGTTATTCCCGTTATCGATAACACTGATATGAGTTGTTGTTATCGTTATCGGGAACGATAACATAATAACAAATCCAACAGAATTTGTCAAGTGACCAGTCTAAAACCTCTTGACATGCCGCCATTTTTTTGCTAATATAGTGATGCAAAAATGTGAACGATAACGGGAACGATAGCGGGAGCGTTAGCGGGAACGTTAGCGGTCACTTTTATAGCTGTAAAATTCTTGGAATTGTATCCTTCCTGGGTGCATGACCGGCCCATGCCGTCTGGAGAGCTGATAGACAGGCATCAGCAAATGGTGAAAATCTTTGGGCGCTGCATTGATCATCGAGCCCTAACATCGTCGGCGAACCTTATGCCCTGCCAGAAAGGAAAGTGTATGACCAAATAGGAAAAAGGTGATCCAGCAAGTTCGTGCACGGTTCGCGGAGCAAGATCGCTCACATCAACCTCGCACATGTTTCGTTTTCGAAGCTATCCTTCCCGGGAAAATGCTTCGTAAATCATAAACCAAAAAAGAGGAGAGTTCTAGATGAAAACCGCTAAAAATGCTTTTTACGTCATGATTACCCTGATGCTCGTTGCTGCTGTCGCAGGCTGTGCCCAGGCCCCAACAGCTGCCCCTGCGACGGCTGCCCCGGCGACAGCGGCACCCGCAACGGCTGTCCCCGCAACAGTTGCCCCCACCACAGCCGCCCCGGCGACAACCTCCAGCGGCTACGTCATGCCCAATATAAAATGCGCACCCAACTGCACCTACAAAGACATGGTTGTCGGCTTTATCCAGACCGGACCTGAAGGTGCGTGGCGTACCGCTAACAACGCTTCCTTTGATGAAGCTGCCACACAACTGGGCATCACGCTGAAGGTCTACGATGCCCAAAATAAGGTCGAGAATCAGATTTCAGCTTTCCACACATTCAATCAAGATCCCACCGTTAATGTGATCATGCTCGCAGCCGACGACACGAAAGGCTTTGACGATGTGTTGAAGGAAGCCCAGGCGAATAACAAACTTGTGATACTGGAAGATCGCAGCGTCAATTCGTCCTCAGCTCTCTATTACACACGCATCGGCTCAGATTTCATCCATGAAGGACAGGAAGGCGCCGCGGCCATGTGCACCCTGCTCCAGAATTTCACGAAGAAGAATGTCGTTGAAATCTCCGGCGCTGTAGGCGCTTCTGCAGGTATTGACCGCGACACTGGTTTCCGCCAGAAGATGGGCGACTGTGGAATCACGATCACTGCTTCCCAGACCGGCAACTGGGCCGTCGCCGACAGCAAGGCGGTCATGGAAGCCTGGTTGAAAGATCCGAAGCTTAAGGACATGCAGGGCGTGTTTGCCCAGAATGATGAGGAAGCTCTGGGTGCCATTCAGGCCATTCAGGAAGCTGGCCTCGTTCCAGGCAAGGATATCATGGTCATCGGTTTTGATGCCACTAAAGATGGTTTCGCTGCCCTGATCGCGGGCACCCTGGGTGCTGACATCGAGTGCAACCCGCTGCTCGGCCCACAGGTGTACGCGGCCGCCCTGAAAGGCTTGAACGGTGACCCGACGATGCCCGCCTTTGTTCCTTCTCAGGAAGGCGAATTCTTTGCCTCACAGGGAGCAGCTGCGCTGCAAGCAATTTTGCCCACACGCAAGTACTAAACTTTGCGGCCGGATCGTGTGACGGTCCCGGGAGTCACTTGCCAAAAGTCACTACCCAATGAAACGAAAATGTGCAAAAATGGAGAAGCGGCGTCCGCGCCGCTTCTCCACCAAATGAGGCCCAACCAGTTTTAGAATGAAAATTGAGGGTGCGTATGGCAGAGTCAAGTGAAGATATCGTGGCAATGAAAGGCATCTACAAATCTTTCCCGGGCGTGCAGGCTCTTGAGGATGTGGATTTTACCCTGAGGAAAAGCGAGATTCACGCCCTGGTAGGAGAGAACGGGGCGGGCAAATCCACCCTGATTAAGATATTAACTGGCGTTGAGCAACCCAATATCGGCACGATCACAGTTCATCAAAAAGCAATCTCCATTAGATCACCTCAACATGCCCAGACGCTCGGCATCAGCACGGTTTATCAGGAAGTCAATCTCTGCCCCAATTTAACCGTTGCGGAAAACATCCTGATCGGCCGGGAGCCCATGAAATGGGGGAGAATCGATTGGAAGGCGATGAATGCCCGGGCCAGGAAAATCCTCCAGGGCTTGGATATCGATCTGGATGTGACCCGAACATTAGGCACCTGCTCAGTCGCCATCCAGCAAATGGCAGGGATTGCACGGGCTCTCGAAATTTCATCCGCGGAGGTCCTGATCCTGGACGAACCCACCTCCAGCCTTGACGCCCATGAAACCGAGCAGCTCTTTGGTGTGATGCGCAAACTAAAGAGCGAAGGAATGGGAATCATCTTTATCACTCATTTCCTGGACCAGGTGTATGCAGTTGCAGACAGAATTACCATCCTAAGAAATGGGAAATTGGTCGGAACTTATCGTACGGCGGCCTTATCGCACCTGGAATTGATCACTAAAATGATTGGCCGATCTTTGAGCGAGCTTGAAGATATGACAAAAATCAAGCAGGAAAGCAGCCAGCACATTAAAAGCGAGGCACTGCTTGAGGCAAAAGAACTTGGGCGAGAAGGTTCCATGGAGCCATTTGACCTGGAACTGCATGCCGGGGAAGTCGTCGGTCTGGCCGGTCTGCTCGGTTCAGGTCGCACTGAAATAGCGCAGCTTTTATTCGGCATCGACAAACCCACCAGCGGTACGCTAAGCATAGATGGCATTTCAGTTAAGGATTACTCCCCGATCAGATCCATCGGCCGGGGGGTGGCGCTCTGCCCGGAAGACCGAAAAGCTGAAGGGATCGTAGGGGAATTGACCGTAAGGGAAAACATCATTCTGGCTATACAAGCCAGCATGGGTTGGTTCAAATATCTAAGCTTACAAAAACAATACGAAATCGCTGATCGATTTATCCAACTGCTCAATATCGTTACCCCATCGCCGGACCAGCCAGTCAAAAACCTGAGCGGCGGTAACCAGCAAAAAGTCATCCTCGCTCGCTGGCTGGCAACGAACCCACAGCTTCTGATCATGGATGAACCCACCCGGGGCATTGACGTGGGAACAAAGGCCGAAATTCAAAAACTGGTCCTTTCGCTGGCCGAAGAAGGCAAGGCGTGTGTGTTTATTTCCTCCGAGCTCGAGGAGGTAATGCGCACGAGCCACCGCATCATTGTGATGCGCGATCGGAAGAAGGTGGCCGAATTTTCCGGTAATGTGGCCGAAAGCAAAATCATGCACGCAATTGCAGGGAGTGAATTATGAGACAGCCTAAAACTTCTTTTGAGTGGAGAAAGATCACAGAGAGCAGGCTTTTCTTCCCCTTCGCCGCGCTGGCACTCATCCTGCTTTTTGACTTAATCTTTATTCCCAACTTTCTACACATCACATTCCAACAAGGTCATCTGTACGGAAACCTGATCGACATCCTGCGAAATAGTACACCGGTGATTGCCTTGGCCCTAGGCATGACGCTGGTGATTGCCACCGGTGGGGTGGACCTCTCGGTGGGTGCCATCATGGCCATCGTGTCGTCGGTGGCAGCCCTGTTGATGAATCCGTTCGTTCTCGGCACACAACTGCAGGCTATCAAAAATAATCCCTCGTTCAGCTATTCACCCTTCTGGGTGGTGATCCTGATACCGCTGATCGTGGCGACAATCTGTGGCCTGTGGAACGGGCTGCTGGTTGCTTACGGAAAAATACAACCCATGGTGGCTACTCTGATCCTGATGATCGCCGGTCGAGGGATCGCCCAGCTTATTACAAACTCGCAAAAAATCCAGATTTTTTATGCACCCTTCGTCTTTATCGGAAACGCCTGGATTCTCCTGCCCTTTTCTCTATACATTGTAGCCTTTCTGTACGCACTTGCCTGGCTTTTGACCCGCAGGACGTCGATCGGGCTGTTCATCGAATTTGTGGGCATCAATTCCCGCTCCAGTTTTTTTAGCGGAATCGGCGAAAAGAAGATCAAATTGTTCGCTTACATGTTTTGCGGCTTTTGTGCAGGGATCGCAGGCATCATCGGCACTTCGAATATCAGCACATCGGATGCCACCAGTCTCGGCCTGAACCTGGAGCTGGACGCCATCCTGGCAGTGGTCATCGGCGGAACCTTACTGGGGGCGGGCGGGCGGTTCTCCCTGCTGGCGAGTGTCATCGGTGGGTTGGTCATGCAGGCTGTTACCACGTCCATGTACGCGATCGGCGTGAGCGCGAATTCAATTTTAGCGGTTAAGGGAGTGGTTGTCATCCTGCTAATCCTCCTGTATTCACAACAAGTGCAAGACTTTATCCGGAAAATCACGGGGCAAACAAGGCAGAAGGAGATCAATAAATGATGGAGAACTTCAGCACCTTTTTTTCCAAGAACCGGCGGCTCCTTCCGCTTTCAGCAACAATAATATTATTCTTTGTCGCTTATGCTTTAGGCGCGGCATATCTCCCAGGAATGAGAGACACTCAAGTGTTTTTCAATTTATTCAACCAAACTCCCTACCTGCTGGTCAGTGTGATCGGAGAGACATTGGTCGTTATTTCCGGCGGTATCGACCTTTCGGTGGGCGGTATCGTGGCGCTGACGACTACGGCTTCGGCTGCATTGCTCCGCATCGGCTGGAACTCGTGGGTCGTGATGGCTCTCATGCTGGTGATGGGCACGGCGATAGGCGCCATTATGGGTTATTTCATCACCTACCTGAAAGTACAGCCGTTTATCGCCACCCTGGCAGGTATGTGGATCGGCCGAGGATTAAGTTACTTTATCAGCAATGATTCGATCGCAATCGATAACCGCATCTATGCACTTCTTGCCAGAACTAAAATCTTGATCCCGGGATTGAGCGATGTCGTGGCCCAAAAGGGCGACTACATCACCCCGTCCGTCGTCATCGGGATGGCCGTGTTCGCGGCAGCAATTTACATTGCCCAATATACGCGGTTTGGTCGAACGGTATATTCCATTGGTGGAAACAACGGAGCCAATGAACAATCGGCTAGATTAATGGGCCTCCCGGTGAACCGGACAAAAGTGTTGGTCTACACATTTAATGGATTTTGTTCGGCGCTGGCCGGGATTTTATTGAGCATCTACACTGGATCCGGGCATGGCGCATATGGAAACGGTCTTGAGTTGACCGTCATCGCCGCGGTGGTGATTGGCGGAACCGCGTTAACCGGCGGCGAGGGGTACGTGTTTGGAGCACTGTTTGGCGTACTGATAACCATCCTCATTCAAACCATGATCCAATTCCAGGGGCATCTCATTTCCTGGTGGACGCTGATCATGGTCGGTGTGATTACCCTCTTTTTCATCGGCGTTCAGTCAATTTTTGCCAATCTGAAAATTGGGCAAAGAACAGGCAATAAGGTCGATCGCGCCAGGCGAACCCGGCAAGTGTTGTTATATGGCGGCGGGGCAGTCGTAGTCGTCGTCCTGGCCGTGTTTGCCTTCTACAGCTTTAAAAGCAGGAGTTTCAGCACTGGTACACAAAAATCATCTGCCTGCCAAATAAAGCCCTTCCGGCAGGATCAGGCAGCAGGACTAATGAAAGCTGGGGCGGTGATTGCCTACGAACGTAACGGCGGAGTGAATTGTATTGACGAGTTATATGGCATTTATCCAGATGGGCGAATTGTCGGGGATAATGGCGTGCAAAAAATTGAAAAGCAGGCGACACCTACCGATGTAAATGAACTGCTTTCGTTTATTAATAACCTGGGATGGTTTTCGGATAATATCTATTCGACTTCGCATGTCCCCTGCAAGGTATGCTATACCTATTTTACCAGTGTTACTTATAAGGGTCAGACCAAGACCGTGGAGGCGGTGGATGGTGGAACGGATGCTCCACCCGAGTACTGGTTGATGACCGGTCAATTCTCCACGATCCTTCCAAAATTTGCCCCTACCCCTTAGTCAGTCCAAAAAACGGGAGTGGCAGATTGCCCTCCTGTTTCTTATCGGCGCTTTCAGCGATGCTGTTTTGTGAAAAGGAGAAAGAAAGATGGGTATGAAAAAAGCACTTATCCCGATGATAGGCTGTGCTCTGCTGAGCCTGGCCTGTGCGTACATCGTCGTGCCTGCAGATTTATTGGTTACTCCGACGTCAGTGACATCCAAAGGCTGGGGCGGTGTAGTGACGAATGTCGGCGCCTCAGGTGCCGGGGATTTGCATATTGATCTCGCAATAAGGAACGATACCCAGGATTGGAGCGCCATGCAGGCCGATGAAGGGAAACCTGCACTACTTACGACCCGCGGCGGCAAGCGAACCAATTGCGATACCGTTTCTGTCGGCACAGGGGGAACAAGTCTGGCGCCGGGCTTTCAGATGCGGGGATATACCGGAGGGACAAAAGCCTCACCTAAGATCCAATTGCTCTATGTGGAATGTAAAGGCGCCGTAGCTTCTCCAGGCTCTAAACTTTCCATCGGGTACAGCTATGTTACCGGAGCTTATGATCTTCACGTGCCATCCGTACCTGTCAGTGCAACGATGGAATTGAATCTCGATCAGATTGCCAAAGGAGTGAAATATCCAGTTGCAACGCCAGCGGCAGGTTTGATCGAGAAAATCGGCGACAAGATACCCGCAATTAATAACTTCACTGTAACTCTCACCGATGCTAAACGCACCGATACCGGCCTGGAATTAGATTGGCAGGATTTTAACCCGAGCGACTACCCCAATTATGTTCATATCGGCACTCCGCCTGTGATCGGCGCCGATGGGATTATCTATGGTTTATATGAAGACCCTTCCATCGCAGATGCAACAATCGCCCTATCCAAAGCTACGGCGGAGTGGAACACCACCGTAACGGTTCCGAACAATGTCACCGGCCTTTACGTTATGGTAAGCATAGAGACAAGACAGTCAAAGTACTTCGTAAGTCATGTCATCGATATTACCAACAAGTAGCTTCCCTCGGTTGGATGTGGATATTTTGGTACAGCAGGCCGGCCAGCAAGGCCGGCCTGCTGTATTCCTCTACCGGGAGGGCTGAGGGAGCATACCAGGGTAAATTCAAAAAACCTCCTGCTGCGCGGGAAGATCTCAAAGTGAGCCGGGAGGGACCTGACCCGCGATCTGGCGAGGATGATTCAGACGGATACATTTCCACCACGTCCGCGCTCCTTTGAGTGCAAGATCCCTGTTCGGCAACTTTATCATGGGCATTCGGCGTCATATTCAAAGCAACTGCTGACAACCCGTTGCCCTTTCCATACCAACACATCCATATTCGCCCCCGGGTAACTTTGGTGCAAAGCTCATTCCAGGGGGGCAACCAGGATTTCCCCATAGACGGATTATGGATTCCAAATCACACGAACGAGGCTAAACGGTGGGATCGAGATGGGCGCGTTCGGGTCCAGGATCTGGACCTGGGCCGCGGCATGGGTCGTGTCTGTAAAATTGTCCGCCACAAGGCATTCCACACGCACAGGGTGGGGCATCTGACCCTGCTGGGTCGGATCGTACCAGCGCAGCTCCGCTGAGGCGTTCTGTAAAATCAGCGTCGTGCCTTTGGTGGAACGGAACAGCCCGCCCTCGACCGGGCGGTAGCTTTCAGAGAATTCCCCCAACCCGGTGACCGGCGGACTGTCATCGTCTACCACGCGCTGGAAGGTACTGTTGTCGTTGGCCGCCTCATCGAACCACTGCAGGACAACTGCAGCGGGCATGGGAAGATAATTCCCGCTCGAATCCGGCACATACATTCGAAAAACGCTGCTGCTGTCAGCGTTCAGCGTGAAATAAAGCGATCGGGTCACCGCCGGGTGACGGAGGATCGCCAGCGTCTCGCGTGCGACCAGCTGCGCGTTCATCTGGGGAGGGATCAGGTCCGGCTGCCCAAAGGTATTGGCAAAATTACCCCCACGCGGACTCCACTCGGTGATCCAGATCTCCTTTCCCGGCAGCCTGGCAGCCAGGTCGTTCAAGGCACGGTCCACTCCCGCATCCGCCCGGCTCATAAAGAGCTGGAACTGTTTACCAGGGCCAGGGTTGCCGGAGAGTGCAATCATCTGGGCCGGGTCCGGATACAGGTGGACCGTCACCGCCTGGAACCAGTCCGCGGGTGCCAGAGCCTGATCCCACGCGAGCAGCCGCTGCTGGAATCGGGAAGCGGCATTGGGCAGGATGGTGAACGAGGAACCCGCACTCTGCACGGCGAACTTTGCATCCGCTCCCACGATCGGCCGCAGGGCTTCCTCGTACTGTTTCATGACCGCCAGCGAAGTCGGCTCGTCGGGCCACTGGCGCATCACGTTCGGATCGCCGGCCATGGCAATCCAGAACTCGTTGCCGAGTTCGATGGAGCCGGGCAGGGAATGGTCCGCAGCCAGCTGCGTGAACCAGGCTACCTGTTCGCTGACCGAGGAGGTTTCCAGGTTGGGGACCAGAATCACATCCGCGCCGATCCGGGAGGCAAAACTCTGGTACTGCTCCATATGGATGCCAGTCGGAAATGCCTGAGCGATCTTCGGGGCAACCCCCGCCCAGAACTTGTAATAGGCACTGCTGTTGGGCTGCGGGCTGAAATCCAGCAGGCCGGTCCGCCAGTTATAGTAGTTGCTTTGCGAGCCGCCAGGGAAACGGATCACCCCCGGAGCCGTCTTTTGGATGGCTGCGATCTTTTGGGGGTTATCCAGCATATGTTCGATCATCGCTTCAGCCGAGGCGCCGAGGATATTTTCAGGAAGCTGCCGGGGGCTGCCATCCAGGACCAGGATTAACGGCCGCGCATCCTCGGGCGGTGTCAGGACGGAGGGCTCAACCGAAGCTGCGGTGGGAGGCGCAGCGGTGGCAGGTGCAGCCGTGATTGTCGCTTGTGCAGCCGGTCCGGAACAGGCAAGGAATAGGAAAGCGATGCTTGCCATGGCAGTGAGCAATTGATTTCGATTCTGGCGCTTCATATTGAAATCTCCTCAAGATAAGATATACCATGCGCGTTTTAACCCTGTGTTATCTGGATGTAAATTCTTATTCTCCTGGCAATTCCCAATTGCAGCCGCCTAAACTACCCCCCCTGGAGGCATGGATCCTTCCAGAAAAAACAAAGGGCACGATCCTTCCACAGCCGCCCGGAAATGCGGAACGGTTTTTTAGTTTTATGTTATCCTTAATCCATGCTGACATGACGCTTGTCGAAAGGCGAATGGCGAGGGAGTGAGCGACACCAACCGACCAGATTCCGCTCGGGGAGAGATAAGTCTTGAATCTCTGACGTCATCCCTGTCCTGCGGGAAAATAAAATCTTTGCTGGCTTTGATGGGGCTATATCCAGGCCCGGCTTTCAGCCGCCCGGCGGGGTTGTCCCACCACCGCTCAGGGACGGTAAACCTCACCAAAAAATAAACTCGATGGATGATTCCCCACGGTTTAATCATTCGAACGGTAGTTGAAGGCTCCAGACGAGGATCACCAACCTCGTTTGATAAAGGCTTTGGAACACACCAATCAACTTTATAAGGAGGAGAGTCGAATGCACACGGTCACAACTTTTCGATGGATTCGGGGAATAATGGTCTGCCTGCTATGCGCAGGGGCGGTGCTGCTGGCAATACCGGCCCTAGCCACCCCCGCAAACGCCGGTAGTCATTCTCTGGCAATCGGCGCTTTGTACTTTCAAATCGAACCAGCCTGCCTGGGCGAGGTTCAATCGATCCCCGTATCTGTCTCCGGGCCTAACGGCATCCAGGTCAGCGGAGCTGCGATTACCGTGAATGGGACCCCATACGGGGCAAGCGGACCGAACGGCAATTATGTCATCCAATACATCGTAAAAAAGGAGGGGGTGGATACTTTAACGATTGGGGCCACCTCCAAGAATTTCAGTCCGGCGGCTCCGATCCATGTGGATGTGAAGGGACAGCAGTGCGGCTGGAATATCCGCATGGATTATCAAGAAGTGGTGAAGGGGGGCGACGAATTTGAGATCGACAGCACCCTGCAATTTCCGAACCAGACATTCATCGTCAATAATGACGGCAGCCTGTCGCTCTTGAGCAGCCAGAGCATCGAGGCCAAGTATTCATCGGATATCGATAACTCGGAGCAGGCGGTAACCTTTCACCTGACACCCAAGATCGATGGCGTCGCCACCATTAATTTCAGCGGAAAATACGATCAGAAGAACGGGGTGCTCTTTATCACCTTATCCTCCAGCAGCATCGATTTACCCGGGACGGTCGGGGTTAAAGTAGAAGATATTCAGAACCTGGCCCAGAATCTCCCCACAGTAACCTGGGCAACCCTGCCGTTTTCAGATGTGGTCAATCTGGCCAATATCAAGAATTGGAAAGCATCGCCGACGTTTGATTTTAAAACTTTCAGCCTGACGAAAAGTGCTTTTTACCCTGAGGACCTTCCCATCATATACTCTTCAGGGACGGTGATCATCGAGCGTGCCCAAGAATAAGAGGAACCTGCCATGACTCTTCATCCACGATTGATTCGGGCTTCGGCTGTCATCCTGCTCGTCATTTTAAGCCAGGCGTGCGTCATTCCTTCCCTGGTCGCCCCTTCCAGCACGGCTCCGGCTGGCCCTGCGGGACGCGGCTCCGGCTCGCAGGATCTTTCCAACCCCGCACAGGGGTTGGATGGATTGCAAGCCTACCAGGCTGTCTTGAAGATCAGCTTCAGCGGCTCCCAGGGCGGGAAGCAGACCCAATGGAGCGAAAGTTACACCCTGGTCGTGAACACAGCCGACGGCACCCGCCTCTTGAATATTGCCGATTCCGGCCTTCCCCAGGACGCTTCCATGGATGGCTGGGTCTTCGGGAGCTACAACCATATGGTCATCAATCAGGGAGGGTCAAACGGGGCCTGCTCCGTGGTCAAATCGTCTGGAAGTGACCAGCCCAACCTGCCTGATCCGGCTGCCATGCTTCCACCGGTCCTTGGAGCGCAAACCGCAGTCCCGACCGGCGACATAGCCGGGCTGGCGGTCAATCATTTCAGCTTCGATCAGCGCGCCATCGCCTTTCCTGGACAGGGACAAGCGACCGGTGAAATGTGGCTGGCCGAGACCGGTGGATATCTGGTGAAATACAGCTTGAGTGCGAAAGGCGGCTCGGATTTCTTCGGCCAGGATATGCAGGGGACGATGACCTGGGATTACCAGCTGAGCGATGTGAATGGCGCCCCGCAGGCCGCACTCCCCGACGACTGCCCGCCCGGCGTGATCGATGCGCCCCCCACCGACGACGCCCAAATCATCACCGACCGGCCAGGAGTATTGGAGTTCACCACGAATGAGTCCGTGAAGGATGTGGCAGGCTTTTACCAGGACAAGCTTCCACCTCTCGGTTACATCCCAGCAAGCGATCCGTATCTCTCCACCGCATTTGCCTGGCTTTCCTATAAAAAATCCGGTCTCGTGTTGAATATCAGGGCCGCACAAGAAAGCAATAATCCTGTGCATGTATTGATCGTGCTCGAACGTGAAAATCCAGCCTCAGCCCCTGGCACGACCCCCGAGGCGGGGCCCACGCCGACCTCCTCCACTCCTGCCTCGAGCGACCTGAGCACACGGCTCAGCCAGGCATTGATGGCATTGATCGGGAGTTCGAGCAAACCGAGTGTCCTGCCTTCCTATCACCTGGATATCAGCGAGAATGTCCCCAGTTTTGATCAAGGGAGCGGCAGCGTCAAGGTTTCGGCTGTCCTGATAAATGCCGATGTCCAGGGAAGTAACGTCTATTTCAAAGAAATGAATAACAATCAACTCGTGATCGAGGGATACTTGATCGATGGCAAGGAATACACGCTTACGAACGGGACAGTCCAGCCCGGCCAGGGCCTCCTTCAGATGGACTGGGCTGCCTGGCCGCTGGATATCATCATGCCGTTCACCATCGCCTCCCTGGGAGCAACTCCCCAAGGTACTGTAAGCCTCGACAATCGGTCCGCCGATTCCGTTGGCCTGGACAGCTCCAAGGCTGATCCAGCCACGCTGGCCATGCTCCAGTCGATGGGATTATTGAACTCCACCGTCCAGTCTGCCTCCGGCACGGTCTGGCTGGACGAGGCCAGCGGGGCAATGCTCAAGCTGGTTATGGATTACACCCTCGAGTTCAAAGATACTCAGAGCGGCCAATCTGCCGGCACCGGCCAGGGACACATCGACCTTGCCGTAAGCAAGGTCGGTCAAGTCGAGGTCAAATTGCCCTAGGGCCTGCCTCTTCCAGCGTGCGCAGGAGATTGTCATCACGCTTATGGTTGACAAACTCCCCCGGCCGCTCGCAGGGGTACAAAAGCGCTGAAATTCCCTGGCCCATTCAAAGCGGGAGGTTCTGGAGCACTGAAAGCAAATGGACCTGCAGGATTTCTGCACGCTTCACTTCCTTATCAACCAGTCTTGCGACCCCGGCCCAATGGACCGGGGTCGCCATTCCCGCATGTTCTCCAGTGGACGGCTCGCGCAGTCAACTGCAACAATATATTTTCCTTCCTTCCCCAAAACGAAAGCGTGGAGACGAGTGGATGAATTTTTTAGAGCAACTCGGCGACAAAGACACGAGGCACACGCTGACCTGGAAGGAAACCCCCCTTTCCAAGATTATCTTCCGGTAGATTTTCTGCCGGAACCTTTTCCTCGGTAAATTGCACCCCTGTTCGAACAGCCTTGCCCGTACCTTCCACTGCTCGCAGGTGCCCTTCGCCGAACGGCCGTGCGATGTTTCCTTAACCGGAAAATCGGGGCTTTACGGTGGGACCCTGCAATGAGTTTGGTTCAGTGGCCAGACGGGCACCTGCCGAAAAGCGTTCCAGGCAGATACCGGGGTTGCACTTCGTCAATCTCATCCCTGTGGTCTGAACCCGGGAGAGGGACGCCTAATAGACCGCCTGGATGCTGCCCAGTCGAAAATGGCACGGGCCGCAAGATACAACCATACCAGCCCGAGAGTTACCGGTCCGAGCAAAGTCTCGCGCCAGGTTGCAGGCGGCAGGCTTATGTTGCTGGTGAACAGGAAAAAATTAAAGATGGGGGTCTTCCACAAGCTGACGTAGGAAAGTAGCAGCGCCGTCCAAATGATTGGACCTTCAGGCAGGAGAGCGGCGAGCCCCAGCGGCCAGATGGCATACCAGGCCTGGAACCAGTCACAGGTGAAAATCAGATAGAAAAGCAGCGTGGCAGTAGCTGCTTTGACCAAGGCCAGCCACACCGTCTGCATCCCTGCCTGGCTCTGCTGCATGGCTTGGGCGGGTTCCGTACCGGAGCGCAACGCCACCCAGATTCGCCGCATTTGAATCAGAATGACCACCCCGAGGATCGCATAGGCGGCATAGGCCACGATCAACTGGCTGGAATGGACCCCGATACGGGGCTGCAGCTGCGCTTGAACGAATGCCGGCAGCGAGGTGGTGAAGAGATCGGTAAGGGTGGGGATAAGCTTCAGACTACCCCAGCTGTTCAAGAAGGGTGCGGCTGTCACCAGGATCAGACCGGCACACGCCGCGCCGATAGTCAGCGTGAATCGGACACGCTGCTGCCACGAGCGAAGCAGGCGTAAGCCGGCAATCCAGGCCAAAGGCAGCAGCATGAACGGGATAATTTTCACCAGTGCCCCGGCGGTTAATGCCAGCATGGTCCAGCTGGAATGACCCCGCAGGAAGGCGTAAACGCCTAAAAGGATGAAGAAAACCATGACGATGTCATTATGAGCATTCCCAAGGGTTTCGTAGAGGATGAGCGGGTTCCAGGCAAACAAGACCACCCCTTGCAAGGCGCGCTGCGGGGCAGCCCGGTTCAGGATGAGTGCGATCAGTGCAGAGGAGAGGCCATAAAAAACCAGATCGAGGAATTTATAAACCAGCACGTTCGCCAGTGGGCTGTTGCCGGCGAGTCGGCTCATCCCTGCCGCCAGGAGTTCCCAAATTGGGCCGTATGTGGAGGTGGAGTCGACCCAACCCACATAAGGCCGGAAAATGTCGTATGGAAAGGCCCTGGGGATGACGGCAAATGGATTCCCGCCGTAGATCGCAGTAATGCGCCCGCGAATAATGTATTCAAATACATCCACTGCACCGATCGGATAAAGCCAAATCATTGAACAGGCGATCAGCGCCAGACTGATGCCGAGGACGAGCCACATGGCCCGCGGCGAGCGTCCACCCGCGGGGCGGCACACTCGCCAGGCCAGGAAATACAATCCGGCTTGCGAGACAAGAACCAATACAAATTCGGCCTGGGCTAAGGGGTTGTGCATTGTCAGCTTGACGATGTCCAGCTGCGGCCGCAGTTTGATCGCAAACAGGCTGTAGGGCCGGATCAACCCAATCCAATAGATCAGCAGGCTCAAGGCTCCCAAGAGGAGCAGCTTAGGCCAGCGCCGGGCAGAGGAGGCTGAATTATTAAAAGCGGGTTTCAGTTTCTTGAGCATCTTTTCTTATCACCGGGCGATCGGAAATCGGGACGATTGTTCGAGAGAGGATGATATCCTGCATAATCTCTCAATTCAACTTCGTCCTGGTTTTCTGCAATCGCAATATTATAACTTTTAAGGCTGAATTTTTCTGCCTATGGGCACCGAAGGACGGTCCGAAAAAGGAACTTAATCACCGGTCTGCTTGATCTTTAAAAGATTTGGAGCCTTTTTCCGTGCCATAAAATACGTCTGTCCATCAAATATCCGGATTGTCTTCACAGTTTCTTCACGGCATGGAGAGATAATGAGGTCAGAACGCTCGGCTTCATAAATACGCTCGCGAATAAAAAAGGAGAAACAATGAAAAAACAAAAAATTCTGCCGCCCACCTGGTTATTGATTGCATTAATTGCCATGCTCATTCTTCGTTTCCTCCTGCCTGTTTTGTTTATCATTCCTGCAGGGTGGAATTTGCTCGGCATCCCGATCGTGCTTCTTGGCCTGGGGATTAACCTGGTCGCAGATCAGGTTTTTCATCAGGCAAAAACAACGGTCCGTCCTTTCGAAGAATCCTCCGCCCTGGTGACGAACGGGGTTTTTCGGATCAGCCGCAACCCGATGTACTTTGGATTCCTTCTTATCCAGATAGGGACTGCCTTTCTGCTGAGGGCTCTCGCGCCGTTCCTGGTGGTGGTTGCCTTTGCCGTTCTGATCGACCGGGTGTACATATTCGCTGAAGAACGAATGCTCGAGGCGAGGTTCGGCCGAGACTATTTGGAATACAAAAGCAGGACCGGTCGTTGGCTGTGAAAGTTTGCCTGCACTCATCATTATATTGTGGCGCCTTCCTGCCAATTGAGCGGACGCATCCGCACTGTGTTTCCGCAAAGAAACCCTAGAATCTGTTATTATCCTTGACTAAATGGCCAGTTCGTAACTCCTTGGCGAAATTCTGCCATCTTTGATTGACCCACCCTTGTTCGTTTTGGATGCTAAACAAGTACACCAATTGCCATGGGGTTGGATGCCCCCCAATGCTGGGTGCCAATTAACGGAGGCAACATGTCGAACGTTGAAAGAGCAGAAATGCTGGCGATCAACCAAAAAGGCTGGAATGAGGTTGCCTCTCAATTCTACGGTGGAACCGCTTTGCCCAAATACGGCCCGTTAGCACAAACTGAAGATGATTTACAGTTGATTGATAATCTCAAAGGGAAAGCAGTTTTAGAGCTTGGGTGTGGCAGTGGTCATACAATTAGTTATCTTGCCAAGGTCAAGGAAGCTGGAGAATTGTGGGGGATCGACTTATCCCAAGAACAAATCCGCTTCACCCAAGAATATCTTGACCAAGAAAATATCTGTGCGCACCTGTTTCTTGCTTCCATGGATGAAAACCCCGGGATACCGGAAGCTCATTTTGATCTGGTCCTCTCCATCTATTCTCTTGGATGGACACCTGATCTCAGCCGCACGCTTTCTTTGGTATATTCCTACTTGAAACCAGGTGGGAGTTTTATTTTCAGCTGGGAGCATCCCGTCTATCAATGCCTGAATTATCGTGAAGATATTGGCGGCTATGTGTTCACTCGTTCATATCAGAAAGAAGGGCCAGAAATCGACTCCTCCTGGAAAGGCGTTGAAATTGTTTTATATCCGCGGACGCTATCCACGTATCTAAACGCGGTGATTGAGTCAGGGTTAGTTGTGGACAAATTGGTAGAAAGTGAGCTTAACTTCAAACTGGCAAGCGAACAAGACTTTAAACCGGATAAATGGTATAGTGTTCCCCGTGCTCAGTTGGTACCGACGACATTCATTGTCAAAGCCCATAAACCCAGCTGAAGTTGACCCAGGCTCACATCCTGCCAACTCGCACTGGGTACATCCAGTTGACCAGCTTCCCCGTCAAGCTTTATGATATTTGAGCGGGCCTTCTTTGGAGGCTTTGCAAGGGGTTGGCACGGGAGCTTAGAACCTATAAATACAACCCACCCATTCGTTCTCTATGCAAACACTCGCCTCACGTATCAAACAGTGCGCCAAGCTTAAGGGTCAGTTCACGCTTCGCTCAGGGAAAGGCAGCGATACATACTTCGACAAGTACCAGTTTGAGGCGGATCCCGCACTCCTGTATGCAATCGTGGAGGAAATGGCAGCAATGGTTCCTGAGGACATTCAGGTGCTTGCAGGACTCGAAATGGGAGGAATTCCCATCGTTACCATGCTGAGTCAGGTCACAGGGCTGCCGGCCGCGTTCATCCGAAAGAAGCCTAAGAAATATGGGACCTGTCGCTATGCGGAAGGTGCCTCCCTTGTGGGCAAGCGATTCATTCTTGTGGAAGATGTTGTCTCAAGCGGGGGTGCCATCATCGATGCGGCGGCAATGCTAAAATCCGATGGTCTTTTCCCAAGCATGGCTCTGTGTGTTATCGATCGCGAGTCGGGCGGAAAAGAAGCGCTTGCCGCAGTTAGCCTGCCCTTAAGGGCACTCTTTACATTTTCCCAGGTGGAAGATGCTGACTGAATTCTGAATAAACAATGTCCCTATAAAACTCTGAAATTGCCCTTAGAATCAGCCATAAGACCGACATTCATTTTTCAACTCTCAGCAACCCCTTGCTCAAGCATATGTCCCATGGGAGAAGCCTTTAGTTTGTCGCCCAGCTCGAACGTTCGGCAGTCAGGATGGAATGGATATGAGAAATCGGATGCGCGCAGCCCTGCTGGTCAACCCTGTCACCCGTGACTGGAAGACGAATCTGACAAAAGCTGACCAGATGATTCACGAGGCTGCGAGAAATGGTTCGAATCTGGTTCTTCTCGGAGAGATGGCAGTGACAGGGACGGCAAACAATGACGACCCATTGCTTGACATGCCGTTGGCGGAGGCGATCCCTGGCCCCGTAACGGACCTACTCTCGGAAACCTCATCCACACTGGGCATATGGCTTGGATTTGGCATCCTTGAACGAGAAGGGGGGGCTTTATACAACACTGCACTGCTTCTGTCGCCCAAAGGAGACATCCTTCTAAAATATCGCCGGGTGCATCCGGGGTGGCGTGGGCCGCATGCCACTCCTGCGATTTACCGCCACGGCCTGGAGCTTCCGCAGGCCGAAACAGATCATGGGTCGGTCGTATTTCTGATCTGTGGAGACCTGTGGGATGAGGCTTTAAGACGCCGGGGGCGTGATATGCGACCAGACTGGGTTCTTCATCTATTTGGCTGCAGCTTTGCCGACCACTCGCGCGATCAGGCCAAATGGGAAAGGGAAGATCTGCCGGATTACCAGAGGCTTGTGCTGACCATTGGCGCGCCGGTCTTGGCCACAAGCTACCTGTGCGTAGATGCATTCTCCGAGGAAGCGGACACATATGGCGGGGCGATGGTCTTTGACCGTATGGGGAAACTCGTTGCGGCCTAACCCCTAGATCGAATTGGAATACTCTATTTCAATCCGGAAAATATACCGGGGAGTCCGCCGAATCAACGCATGCAGCGGACACACCGCTGCGTGCGGCGGATGCATAACACCAGGGGCATGTTTTGCAAAACAAGGTGATGCATGACCGTCAAAAGCAATAATCCGACGCCCTTCCAGTTGCGTGGTATGCCTGAGATAATGGCACCAGGGAGAATAATATGAGAGATGATGTTAGTGATATAGCCGCCTTTTACAATAGTGACCCGGAAAGAGAACATGGCCGGTTAGACATCAATCAACTTGAGTATGACCTCACCTGGCGCTATTTAAATCGGTATTTGCCCTCTCAAGGGTCTATCCTGGAAGTTGGAGCTGCAACAGGAAGATATACGCTGGAGTTGGTTAAACAGGGTTATACACTTACTGCGGTGGACTTGTCAGCGGCGCTAATTGAAAAAAGCAGGAAAAATATTGCAGTCGAAGGGTTTGAGAGGCAGGTACGGTTCGTTGTAGCCGATGCGCGTGATCTCGGCGAGGTAGCAGAGAAGGGATTTGATGCCGTTCTGCTGATGGGGCCGCTCTATCATCTGGTAGTGGAAGCCGATCGGAAATTGGCGTTGAAAGAAGCATTTGAGCATTTACGAGGAGGCGGAATCATATTCTCGTCCTTTCTCAGCCGCTTTGGCGTTATGGGCGATTTGCTCAAAAACGTTCCGGGCTGGATAGAGGATCAAGCAGAAGCAAGATCGATGCTTGAGAATGGCAAACGCCCTGATGATTATCCACGAGGTGGGTTTCGTGGCTACTTTGCACAAATTTCTGAGCTTGCCCCGTTGCATGAAGCGATTGGATTCAAAACCTTATCGGTGGTAGGGGTTGAACCTGGAATCTCAGCAGACGACGATAGCTACAATAAACTTCAGGGTATGCAACGCCAACTATGGCTGGATTTGCTTTATGAAATAAGTACAGAGAAGTCGATCCTCGGAGCATCGCGGCATCTTCTCTATATTGGCAAGAAAAAGTGATGAAAAAGCATCAATTTGCACAGGGTGGAGCACCCCGTCCTCAGAGTGAAACTGACTGATAGGGCTTCAGCCTAGGGAGTTTCAGATACTGGATGCTCAAAATACTCGGATCGCTCGTTCCCTCTATATATCAATTAGATTTATAGTCTTTCCGATAGACAAGGACATCCTGTATCACTTGAAAATCGAATAACTCGTAAAGCTGAAAAGCGGTATTGCGATAACTGTCAGTTTCGACAAAGATATTCCTGGCCCCAAGCGATTGAAGGCGCTGCAATCCTTCCGAAAGAGCGACTCTCCCCAGAGCATATCGGCGAAAATCCTTATGACAGCCTAATGGCTCAACCCTCCCGTCAAGGGAATTTTCATCAAACCAGCAAATGCAAAAGGCAACAAGACGTCCATCGGGAGACTCAACCACGAGATCTAATTCGGGTTTGTATGCGAGGTGTTTAAGAGTGCGCTTCCGCCAATCTGGTGTCATGCTCTTACTTTCAAAAACTGATTGGTGGAGTTCAACATAAGCCTCGACTTCTTTTTCCCCTGACAATGGGCGAACAATAAAGCCCGATGGAGGTTTGTACCCTTTTACCGGTGTTTGAATTGAACGCCGCATGAGAACTTTTGACCACGAATCTTCACCAACATCTGCCTGACATTCGAACCCTGCCATTTCAAGATCATGAATACGCTCAAGTTGCCCAGAAAATACATCCACATACCATGTGGGGCGTCCATTTGGAGTATTGATCGTTTCACAGGCACGGCGATCTGCCCATGCCAGGATTTCTGGATGCAAATTCAATTCAACAGCTGGATGGCAAACATAATCAATCGCCCAAAAAGGGGTCTGCAGTACCGCCCATGCCACCAGCTGCTGCTGCTCATTGAACCACAAACCAATATTATCCGGGTTATCAAACGCCCAGGAACTGAACCGATAGGGCAAGTCGGTACCGTGCAAATTTTCCACTGAACATTGATTCGCCAAAGCAGACATCAGGTATTTGTCCGATTCGCGGGAAAAAGAGCGCCGATAAACTGTCATGGGACCACCCAACCTTTCAATATGTTTATGAGCAGGCCGCCCAACACCCCGTGTCAGCCTCTCGTGTGGAATGAGGCGGAGCGCGAGTATTGTTGGAAACCCGTTTTGGGCAGCCTGAGAACCTAATCTAAAACACGAAACGCAAAGCGCAACATCAATTCCTGGTGGCGAATAGCTTCCTCAACAGATGTGAAGGAACCAGCATGCCCCGTGTCGTACCAAAAAACCTCAATATCCTTGCCCAGTGACTTCATTTTGTTTTCATATATTTGCACTGGTCGCGGCGGGGCGATGGTGTCGTTGCGCCCCTGAATGATCAACACCGGGGCTTTAACGTTCTCAGTATATGTGATGGGAGAACTGAGCCGGTATTGTTCCGGTTTTTCCTCAGGGGTGCCGCCGAAGAGGGCAAAAAGATATCCGCGGATCGTTTCTGCCGCATCCTCGTAAGACATGGCCCAGTCGGTAGCGGCGATGCCAGCCATGCCGCCGGCCCAAAGTTCCGGCATTTTCCCTAAACCGAGCAGGGTCAAAAAGCCCCCATACGACCAACCGGTGAGAAGGATCGCATCGGCTTTGGCAATGGCTTGTTTGACAAGCCAGGACCGCGCGGCAGCCAGGTCCTCAAGCTCCCAATGCCCGGGCTGGCTCCAGATTTTTTGTTCAAATTCGCGCCCAAAAGTTTTTGAGCCACGATAGTTTACCGCCAGGTACGCGAACCCATGATCCAGCCACGCCTGGGCATCGGGCGAGAAAGTGTTGCCGACGACTGTTTCTGGTCCGCCGTGGATATCGATTACGGTTGGGAAAGGTCCATCTCCCTCGGGCATGCCCAACCAACCCTGAATGATTTGGCCATCTGAAGAAGGAAATGTCACCGATTTCAATTCATGCCCGGCTGGCACATCACCAGCTGAAATTACTGTACGCAGCAGTTCGCCTGTGCGGGTGGAGAGCGCGATCAAACAACTGGGTTGGGTTGAGTTTTCCCATCGCGAGAATATCTCCGCGCCATCCGGCGTGAAGCAGGGCGAATAATTCAAACCAGCAGGATGGCGCAGTTGAATGGTTTCGCCCTTAGACAGGTCGTGAAGATAAAGTTGTTGAACGGCCAAATTGAAGGTGCGGAAGAGGATGGCATTGCCATCTGCAGACCAGTCGAAAGCACGCACGGCACTGGTAACATTTCTGAAAGTCAAATCGGTGCGCCCAGAGTTGCGTGGATTCCAGATCAGGAGAGTTTCAACGCCGGTCAAAGTCGTGGATGCCAGGAAACGCGGATCGCCGAGCACTGGCGATGCAACCATGATTTCCATGCTGCTCTCTTCGCCGTCCCAAAGTTCGGATATCTTTTCGCCGGTTGACGTATCGAATGCCAATAGGCCGAACTGCAGGTTGCTGGTGCGTTCGGTGGACATGATGGTTAACACATCGCCGTCATGCGATAAAAGGATCCTGTCGAGCAGCTGTGCGCTGGAGTAAATTTCGCGCAAATGTCTGAGCGCTCCGTCTTTTTCGATATCGATGCAATAGACATGAAAGTTATTCTCATACACCGTCATCAGGCCGATGCGATTCCCGGAGCGGCTGATCGAAAAGCCAGAGGAAGAATAGTCGGGGAGATCCGGGGTGATATCCTGCGGATCACCTCCATTAATCGGTATGCGTACATAATGGCCGATTTCGTTGCCCTGTTTGTCATCCAGATAATAGACCCACTGACCATCCGGCGAAATGGTCAAATCGGAGGAACAACCACCAGGCATATGGGTAATTTGATGAAGCCGATTCGATGGAATATCCCAGGCATACCACTGCAGGCTGCCGCTTCGTATGTTCAGGATCCCCTGTGTGGGACACAGAGGTGCAATTTGAGCTGCGCCTATCGAAGCTGCTGTGTAACGTTGCTTCCATGGTGCAGTGTTTTCAACTTGTAATTTCCTCGGCATTTTGTCCTCCACGAAACTGATTTAGAGTGATTAAACAAAAAAACCGCAAGTGGTTGGTCACATCACGCCAGGATGCTGTTCCACTTGCGGTAGATGAGCCGCACGGTTAAATCAAATGGGATGCTTCTTCCAGGAAAGCTGGTAGGCGCGAGGCGACAAAACAAAACCTGCCCGATTGGGCATCTTCAAAAAATGTTTCGTCGTGAATTTACGCCTACAGCACCATGCTCGTATTCCTTTCTGATGAAATCTTTCACAATTATAGCATCCATAGCCTCAATTGTGATATGCGCTTCCATTCAAAAGCGCGCGGAAAGGGATTTAAAAACTCCACCGCACATCCATCACTCCAATTTATGGCTTGGGATGCGCAGCAAAGAATTCCCAAATTAATTTTGAGGCGGAGATGGTCATGGTGGGTGAGTCCGCGTCGGCCAGGCCGCCCTGGCCCCCAGGCCAGGCATGTCCGCCATTGATAATCGTGTACAGTTCCACTGAGGTGGACCCCTTACATCCCATCCAGGTCTCATGCCGAATGTCTTCAAATGAGTTCGTCTGTGGCTGGGAATTACATCCATTAAACGAGAACCCAGAATCCGATCGAATCCTGCACCGAGGTGAAATCTACATTCACGAGAGATTCGGGACCAAATCCACCAGAGTAAGGGATTTTCTGGTCCGCTGTGCCATGGAATTCAATGACCGAAATGGGCTGGGATGGATTGCATGGCGAGAAGTTGAGCGTTCCCGACACAGGCGCGATCGCCGCGAAGAGGTCGGCAGCTTCGCACGCCAAACGCTGAGACAGGATTCCACCGTTCGACATACCTGTGGCGTAAATGCGCTTCGGGTCTATGTTTACCAGCGGTTGCAGATCCGCCACGATGGCGCGTACAAAGCCGACGTCGTCGACATTATTCTCCTGTGCGTAAGCACAACAGGTGCCGCCGTTCCAGGTCAGTAATTTGTTGTCACTCAATCGGCCAGTCCCATTCGGATATACCACGATAAAACCGTTCTGGTCGGCAACCCCATTAAACCCACTCATGCGGATGGCACTCTCCGCATTGCCTGTCCCGCCGTGAAAGACAAATACAATCGGAACCGGCCTGCTCCAATTTATCGAGGCAGGTATATACAGGATGTAACTGCGCTCGAGTCCGTCGTGGGTCAACGTGCGGGTGGTTTCGCCCGCTGGCACGCCGGGAAAGGCCGGGGCTGTCGGCGTATCCGCCCCGGGTTGAGGCAAAGGGACTTCGGGGGAACTGGTCGGGGTGGAATTAAGGACAGTGGTTTGTATAGGATTGGATGGAGAGGAAAATCTGCAAGCCAATGACATCAGAAGGATCATGGCGACCGCGAAAACCGGAACGGTTCTTTTACACGTCATACTTCTCCATCCTTTTTTATAGATTTACACGCCTCATTCTATAGTGAGCGTATAGATTCTGTGTGAACTGGTTGTAAACTGTCTGTAAAAAAGCCAGGCGGCCAGAAATTACCCAGCATATTCACCGGCGCGTGGGCAAGTTGCCTCCAAATGATCGACATGGCATATCTTCGAGTATTTCCAACAGCTGGCGAGGCAGGAAAGGCAAATAACAGGATTGGCACTCACGACAACCAGCGGAGACCTGGATAATGCAAGGAACACACTGCCCTACCAAGGCTGGTAGGGCAGTGTCAAAAAGTACCCGTGCCGCTCGACTCATCGAACCCGCGACGATGAAGGGCATTTCCGCGGCCAGGAATGCTCCGGGAAGACTACCGGAAACCGGTTCATCTCACATCGTAAGTAGCCTGGCCCTGCAGCCAGTTCGGATAGGTAACGACCAAGTTGATGGTATAGGTCCCACAATAACTGCCGATGAACGAGCGGGGCGCTACTGCCTGTGAGCCGGCGGTATTGAAAACCAGGGTATCCGTGGGGCTGGTGTCCACCAGGTCGCCGACAGGATTGTATACATCCCAGTGGTAAGTGATTACACTCGGGCCGTTGGTCGTGATCGTCCCTTCGAAAGTGTTGGCAGATCCGCTGCATCCGTGAATGACAGGCGCCAGCGACACCGCGATCCGGATGGCGTTCCCATTGGGGGCGGCCACGATGGGTATCCCGCTCGGATCTCCAGTAATACTGGTAACGGAGTTGCCGACCCAGCAGTCGGTGTCGAGGTTCGACGGGTTGCGGATCTCCCACCAGCTGTGGTCTGCCACGGTTCCCTCTACGGGAACCGGATGACCAGGATCCAGAAATCCAACGGACGAATAATCTGTCGACGGGCCAAATCGACAATATGCACTGATATCTTTTGCCTCGACCATGAGTGCCGCGGGTGTTGCGGTGGCAGTTGGAGCGATCGTGGGGATGGCGGTCAAAGTCAAGGAGGTTAGCTTGTTGACCAGGAAATCCACCGACATGGCATATACTTCATCATAGGTGGGACTGACCTGGTAAAGGACGCTTCCGAAGCTGTGAATGCCGTTCTTCATCTCCACCAGCGTGATGGGAGCACCCAGGGCTTTCATCTTATCGTAAAACATTTGAGACTGTGCAAACCGAACTGTCAAATCCAGGTTCCCATGCGCGATAAAGATCGGCGGGGCATCCTGCTTGACATAAGTGATCGGGCTGGCCTTGATCAGTTCCGGGCTGTTCCAGCCCAAATTATGAAATGCGCTCTTCCCTTTTCTCGTGACCAAATCGTATAACGACCGATCGTTCAAATCGGTTGGACCAAAAAAATCCACAACTGCCTCGACCTGGCTCGAGACATCCAGGTACTGGCCAACGTCCCACCCGACCGTCTGGTCGGTAAGGCCTACGAGCAGGGCGATTTGCCCGCCGACGCTATCGCCCTCAATACCGATCCGGTTAGGGTCCAGGTTGTAATCGCTGGCGTGCGCGCGCAGGGAACGAACCGCACACTTGGCGTCCTCGATCATCGACGGCCACGGGAAAGCGGGAGCAAGGCGATAGTTGATCGAAACCACCAGAATCCCGCGCGCGGTAAGCCCTGGCTAAATCGCCAGGCTCGCACTGGTGGCTTTATCTCCCGTGATCCAGGCTCCACCATGAACAAGGACCACCGCCGGCCATGGTCCGGTGGCGGTCGCAGGATAATAGACATCCATTTTAATGGGAACACCGTTCACGGTGCAGTAGGTCACGTCTCGCTCAACGGTACCCAGCTTGGCCGGGTCGAACGGTACAACTGTTGCTGTGGAAGTCGCCGTCTGAGTGGGAGAAGGAGATGGAGTGAATGTAAGAGTTGGAGTGAATGTGACCGTCGGGGTCACCGTGGCACTCTGCGACAAAGCCGGTCGGGCGTTTTGGCCACAGGCGGAGAGGATGAGCGCTACCATTAGAAATAGAAACAACAATCTACGCATACTGGTCACCTTCCTTTACTGGTGCAGACGCAAATATCAGAGATCATTTTGAGACCCACCATGACAAAATAAATTATAAGGACAGATATTGGAACCTCATTTCATTTTTGCGGCAAGTCGATCTGAAACGAGCCTCGGCCAGGGTTTAACCTTATCCCATGGCAGATTTGTTGAGCTGCTCAAATTCCTGGGCGATTTCGGGGTTGGCGAATTTAAAAACCAGATTGGTCCCCTCATCCGACCAGGCAACTCCGATCCCGAGGCTGCGCCTTGGTCCAGCGGAGATGAGAACAGCCATCGGTGTATCTAGAAGGGAGCTCAAAAAGGGGACGAGACGCGCGAGTATCATTTTTGCCAGGAAGGCCACCACGTCGGCGAAAATGACAGCCGAAATAAGACCAACCAGCCAGGAATTTCCCCGGTCTGGCCAGTAGAAGGCGACAAGAGCAAAAACCAGCAGCCAGCTGAAAATAAAGATGGCGTACAGCAGGGCTACATTGCGTCTCATCTCCCTGGCATGTTGTAAGCAGTACGGGATTGAAAAAGCGCGGCTGATCAGCTGGCTGTACCGTGTCTTTCGCCAGGTGGCTTCCAGGTTCTGGTCGGTTTCCCTGGGGGCACCACAGTAAACACATCTTTCCGGGAACATCACCCGGCTCGTTGCGGCCGAAAGGCGGATCATCTGACTCACCTGAACTCTCCTTAGTAAGAGCATGCGACCCACCGGGAAGATGGGCTTTACTGATAATGCGGACCGGAAGATATTATATCCGAACCTGTATCGGGGTGAATTGATGCGAACCCTTGACAGGCTTGCCCGATAAAGAAGGAATAGAGAAAAACAAGGATACGCGAAGTGCTTTCAAGTGCTAGATTCTGGGTGGTTTTTTCCTTGCTTTCTTCTTTCCATGCATTGCGGCTTGGGGTAGAGGATGTAGTCGCTTGAGACTCACGCATGTATATTCTTTGGTACTGCCTTTTCCGCTATGGTTCTGGATATCATCAAAAACGCGACTAGACCGGATACAATATATAAAGTTCCCGTGACATTCAACATCGGTATTATGCCTACTCGGCCTCCCAATGTGCTGCCGCTTACCTGCCCAAGTATGATCAAAAACGACGAGATCGTACCCCAAGTTCCAAAAACCCGACCGCGAAACTGATCGGCCACACTGCTCTGAAACAGTGTCAATGCATTGACATCAAAGATAACAAAAACAATCCCAAGTAAAAACAAGCATATCATTACTAGGGAAAGAAATGTGGAGTTAACCATAATTAGATCGATTAATCCCACTGTGCAAAGACCCAGTGAAAAAACGAGAATGGGCCTCAATAAACTGCCCACTTTCCCTGCGACAAGTCCGCCTAGTAAGCCACCCAGTCCTCTTATCGTCAATAACCAACCCAATATAATAACGCCTCCGTGGAGGGTATTTACAAATGGGATGAGCAAGACTACCAGAATAGCATCACCATAACTCGCAATTCCCACGGAAACAAAGATAGCAATTAGCATTCGGTTCGATCTTATCAAACGCAGGCCCTCTATCCACTCTTGCCATACAGATTTCAACGCGGCTCTTACTTTCTTTGATGTTTCTTCATTTTCAGAAAAGGAAGCTTTTCTCTTAGATTGACTCGGGGACGAGGTGATAAAAGCAATCATGAGTACAGCGAAGAAGAATGATGCGCTATCAAACAAGATTACACGGCTCATACCCCATAGGCCCAAAAGGACGCCTCCGATGGCTGGGCCAATGATCATAGCAAGGCTATCATTGAGCGCATTTAGGGAGTTGGCAGCCATTAGTTGTTTTTCTGGTACTAGATTGGGAAGCAGTGCATTTTTGGCAGGGTTAAAGAAACGGGAGATAACCGACTTCTATGATAGCGATTTTGTCAAGGGTCTGTTGCATAAAAATATTTATGAGACCGGCCTTGAACAGGTCGTTTCTGGTGACCCACTGATCAGTCAGCAATAGAGCCACGGACCGCCAGCGGCCGAATTCCTTTACACTCTTCAACAGCGTTCCCCTACTCCCATGATCACACTTCTTGCAGTTGCTTTCCTGGCGGCTTCATGAAGCGTCGAGGAGAAATCTCCTCAGGCCAACTTCTATCCGTGCTGGTCCATGACCAGGCACCTAATGGTGTATTCGCTTGGAGGCGAGTAAAGAAGCTCTTGAGGAGCTGCCCCATCTCAACATCGGTTCCCAGAGGGAAACCCGTCCGTAAAACGGGCAGTTCACACCAGGGAGGGGAAGTGATTCTTTTGGGGTAGGGGTACTGAAAGCTGTCAAATATCTAATCCTGTGAACGTCAGGATACGAGTGGAAGAAAGGGATCCGGCTGGATATTTTCAGGTTGAACCACTTCTTAAGCAGAGCGATTCCCCGGAGGCCGGGCTCCAGTCAAGGGTGGCGACCGATAGGGAGCCGAGCGAAGCGATCCCTTGACTGGGTGGCCGGAGGGAGCACAATTGCTCTGCCAGAAGTGGTTCAGCCGGGATTGGATAGGCATAGGGCTCCTTGATCAACTGGATTTCAGGCAGGCGCCTTCTGGGAGTGCACCTGTCTCGAGGTATTGCCAGAGTTCGACCAACAGCCTGCGAGCCAGGGCAACGATGCCGATGCGGCGCGCCCGGCTACCGCCTTTTGCAAAGCGTTCTTGATACCAGCGGGTGAGCTGGCTATCGGGCTGGTAGCGCAGCCAGTCCCAGGCGATCTCGACCGCCATCGTGCGAATGCGGCGGTTGCCTGCTTTGCTGATCCCTTGTTCGTGGGAACTTCCACCGCTCTGGTAGGGGGTGGGGGTCAATCCAGCCAGGGAGCCTACTTCCCGCCGGTTGTGGAAACCGCGCCAGGAAAAGAACTCCATCGCGAACAGCCAGGCCGAATTCATCCCGATCCCTTTGAGCCGCAGCAGTTGGCGCACCTGCTCCAGGGCCGGGGCGGTCGAAATGCGGACCGCCTGCTCCCGCTCGAGCTCGAGCTGGGCGATCTGCTTCTTGACCAGTTGGGAACGCTCGTAATCACGCTTCAACCGGGCATGCAGGGCAGCAGGCAAGGGCGAGCCGTCCCACAGCCGCACCGTCTCCAATCGGGAGAGAAAATCCTTCTGGAAGGGCAACGCCACACCCTGGCTGGCCAGCAGACCTTTGATCTGGTTGATGTAGTGGGTCTGCTCGGCCTTGAGCGCCATCAGTTCACGATGCAGCTGCCGCTGGTCCTCATCTTCCAGGCTGGGAACATGCACAATGCTCCAAACCTTCTTCTCGCCCTGATCGTAACGAATTAGCATGGTCAGCAATTTCCCAACATCCATCCGGTCAGTCTTCGCCCGTCGTTTGCGCCGGTTGACTTCGATGCTGGCCGAATCCACCACCAGGTTGGTAATTCCCAGTGTCTGCAAGAAGCGGTGGAGCCAAAATCCATCCCGCCCGGCCTCGTAACAACTGAGCACCGGTGCGGCCTCTGGCAGACCAAACCGCCCTTTGGCCATGCGGATCTCCTTTGCCAATGCCGTCAGATCCCGGGCTCTCACGTCGCGCAGACGCGGGGCCTGCCCAAACCCGATGGAGAACCCAAGCTTCCAATTTTCGTCGCTGAGTTCGATTGCAATGTAAAGGTTCTGAGGATGTGGTGTATCATTGATGGTGCGAGTTGTTTCTGGTTTCATATGAGCTCCTTTCTTATGTGTTTTCTCCAATAGGAGCTTACCAG
Source organism: uncultured Chloroflexia bacterium (assembly GCA_963753465.1). Taxonomy (GTDB): domain Bacteria; phylum Chloroflexota; class Anaerolineae; order Anaerolineales; family Villigracilaceae; genus UBA877. The sequence goes on along the minus strand of CAVWCJ010000003.1, from coordinate 553,785 downwards.
AAACGACCCGCTTTTTCAATTTCAGCTATCCATATTATCTCAACAAAGGAGACCAGGTAGACAATCCATAGCCGCTCCACAGATTTCACCAACAATAGTAAAAGAAGACACAGTCCTTGCAATATGTTTGTGACGATCATGGTACGTTTTCGGTCCCATCGGTCAACGAATACTCCCGCCAGGCTACCCAATAGGATACTTGGCAAGGTTTCAACAACAAACATCAAGCCTGTTGACAGCACTGAACCGGTGAGGGAGTACACATAATATGGCAGGGCAACGTAGAGTACCATGTCACCGGTCATTGAAATTATCCCCCCGAACCAGAGCAGGGCAAAGTTGCGTTGACGCATTGTGGCAATCATGATTACTATTATCGCATACTAATTTCAAACATTAAAAAATAAAAAACACCACCCTGCTTCATGAAGCAGAGTGGTGCCAAAATATCTGTATCGAGTAGTATTAAATTCTCTATTAAAGGTAGTGACACATTAGCTGTTACCAGCGACCCCCACTTCGGTGTTACGGACATCAGCTTCGAGAACCGACATACACTGCCATTCTCCGAAGTGGATATCACAGGAGAGGACAAAAATCGCCATTTCATCTGGAGAGATTGACACTAGCCTTTGAATAATTTGATATTATCCATAATTTAGCACATATAATTTGACATTATCGTTTTTGACGCTGTAAGGGGCCGAGCTATTTGGTGGAGTAAGTCTGAAATAAATTGTGACACAAGGAGGAAAAAAACGGGCTCCACGAGAGGTGCCCGTTTTTAGTTTTGGAAAAGGCAGTCAGCCCTGGTCGATTTCGGCGATCGCTTTGAGGATGGTACTGTCATCCAGGATCTGTTTCTGGTCGATGCGGCCAGCGATCAAGGCGGTGATGCACAGGCGGTTGATCTGGCGGGGGAGGCCGCGGGTGTACTCGAAGATGCGTTTGAGGGCATCGTCGCTGAAAGGGGAACCGGTGACATACCCGGCAATGCGCAGGTGGTGCTGAATGTACTCGAGGGTTTCTTTGAGATCGAGGGGAGGGAACTGGTAAGAGTTGGTCAGGCGCTGGCGGAAAGCTTCGTGGATGGACAGGTGCAGGGTCTGGCTGAGGACGGGGGGGCCGATGAGCAGGAGGGTGGCCAAAGAGCGGCTGTCCATGTTGGTGCTCAGGAGCAGGCGGAACTGCTCGAAAGCGGTGGGAGGCAGCAGGTCGGCTTCGTCGAGGATGAGCAGGGGGAAACGCTGCTTGGTGCGGATGAGGTCTTCGAAGGCAGAGCGGATGCGGGCGACCATTCTGGGTCTGCTGAAGGGGGGCTCGTAACCCAGGGCGGCCAGGATATCCCGGTAGAGGCCAGTGATGCCCAGGGTGGGGTTGGGCAGGTAGATGGCCAGGTAGCGGTTGGGGTCGAGGGAGGCGACGAAGCTGCGCACGGCGGTGGACTTGCCGCAGCCGATCTCGCCGGTGACCAGGCCCATGCCCTGTTCGTTGATCAGGTAAGACAGGCGTGCCCCCAGTTCGGACTGGCCACGCGTAGCCAGGATATCGGCGGGGGGGATGTCTTTGGAGAAGGGCAGGTGGGTAAAGCCATAGAACTGTTGAAACATCTCATTTCTCCTGGGGTTTGTCTTTTTCAGTGGGGGTCAGGCGGGTGAACTGCAGCGGTCCGGCGGCTCTGCGCTGCTGCTCCTGATACTCAGAGCGCAAGGCGGTCAGGTAGTCCAGAGAGGATTTGGGCCGGGCAGGGGCAGGCGGCTGGGTGGCCAGACGCTCGACGCTGATATGGCGCTGCTTGTTCTGGACCAGCACGCTGGCCTTGCCAATGGGATTGCCGTCCAGGACCAGCTCAAGGTGCGAAAGATCGAAGGGGTCGAAGCGCAGCTCGAGCCTGCGGCCGGACAAGCTGGGGTCGACCTGGTAGGTATTGCCCTGCAAGTCGAGGGTGGCGTTCTTGCGCACCTGGCGGAACTCGCGCCACAGGAAGGCTTTGCGCAGGACTTCCGGATCAGCGGTGCGGACCTGCTGCAGACCGGCCTGGTAACGCTCCAGCGGGGTCTGCCCGGTCTCGGAATGTTCGTGGCAGTGGTAGACCAGTTCCAGCCAGGCCCAGAAAAACTCGTTCAATTCGGTCAGGCGGGCGATCTCGGAGGTTTCCACCTCCGGCAGGAACTGGAGACGTACGGTCAGAAAAAATCGCTCCTGTTTTCCTTTTCCCTCAGGACTATACGGAGCCGCGTGAATTCTCCGGATACCCAGCGCCGCGCAGGCGGCTGCGAACTGGGTGGATGAGTAGACCTTGCCATTGTCCACGTAGAGTGCATCCGGCACTCCCCGGCGCAAGATCCCGACCTTGAGCACCCGTTCCATGCGCGGCAGGGCTTCGTCAAAAAAGAACTCGGCATACGGGACCAGGCGGCTGTGGTCATCCAGGAAGCAATACAGGTACGCCCGGCGCTTCTTGCCAGGGGCATACGGGTCGGGCAGCCATGGGCCCACCAGCATGTCCCCCTGCCAGAGCGAGTTGGTGTGCTCCCGCTCGAAACGCTGGTAGGTGCGTCCCCCCTGGGAGAGCAAACGGCAAGTCTTGCCGCATCTGCGCAGCTGGCTGGTGAGGGTGTGCGCGTTGAGCGGGTGTTCCAGCTGCAGATCCTGCTCCCAATTCAGGATGTCCACCAACGTGCTGGTCGTGCGGGCAGGCTGCTCTTCCCGCAAGGCAATAGCCCGCTCCAGGACTTCAGGCGAAAAAGCTCGGGGAATGCCTTTATCCGAGCGTGGGTTCGAACGCAGGGCCTCGAAGCCGCCCTGGTTGTACAACTGGAGATAGCGCCGCAGGCTGGAGATGCTCACCCGGGTGCGGCTGGAATAGGGAATGGTATAGGTCTTGGCGGCGATCGCACGTAAAGCCTGCTCCAACTGGCCTGCCGCCAGCGGGTCGAAGAGCAGTGCACTGATCAGCCCATAGCGGAACAGGGCGATCTCGGTGTTCCGCTCTTGAGCGTCGTTCGGTGGGGATGATTTTCGGGACATGCTGGGCTCCTTGGATGGTTTTTGGGGTGGCCCTGATAATATCCCTGGGCGCTGGCAGTGCCCATTGTCAAACTGTGTGTGTGCGGCTCCCCCTAGACCAGCCGCCCCAGCCCCCGCCCGGAGCTCCACCACCACAAAAAACGCACTCGATCATTCCGGCCGTATTCCGCAGCTTCCGCCCAGCGCGTTTTGCCCCAGGCCAGCAAGTGCTCGCTGGCGCCCAGCAAGGCCTGCGCCGGATCCTCCGCTTGCAGGGCTTCCCCGTGCGGGTCCAGCCAGCCTGAACCACTGTCCTGCTGCGCCAGAGTTGCCTGCACCGCCCCCAGCCAGCGGCTGGCCTGCTGCGCAAATGACCCGCACCAGCGCTGCATCGTCCGCCTGGCAGGTGCACCCACCTCGGCGCACTCCGCCTCCAAGGCGGCCCACGTTTTCCCGCAGCCACAGCGCACCTCGATCACCGCCTGGATCACCGGCACTACATAATGCCGAAAGGACAACAGAAAATCCGGCAGCGCTGAGATCGTCCGGTGGCACTGCTTGCAGAACCAGCGCTTGATCCACACCCTCCCGATGTCTTTACGGGATATTCTCCCTTTCGGCTTCCGCAAGTAATACCCGTGCCCGATCAGACAACCCACCTCTCCGCACAGCGGACAATGCCCCAGGCACACCCATTTCTTCTGCCTTGACCGGCTTCCGTACTCTTGCTCCGTGCCTCCAAAACCGACTACAATCATCGCGATGTCCTATCTTGTCCCTTTTACTCTGGCCCTCAAGCCGGGCGAAGCAGCCCCGCCCACCGCCTTGTTTTTCCCCAATGAACCCGGTATCCCAACAGGCTCCTATGAATTGCAGGAAATGTATTGCCCCAACCCTGACTGCCATTGCCAGGAAGCCTTACTCATGGTTATCTCGGTTAAGTCTGGAAACTGGGTTGCCGACATCCGCATCAGCCTGAACCCGGCTGACATGCCCAACCCTAGATTGGATCTCTCTGAAGACACCGCCCTATATGCTCAGGCACTGTTCAAGGATATCGCCCAGGACCTATACACCGATCCAGCCTTTCTGTCTCGCTTGAGAGCTCATTACGATCAGGTTAAAGCAGTGGCTGCAGACCTTTCCCACCCTGCTCACTCAAGAGTGATCCAGTGGGGAATAACCGGTGGCCCCAAACCCCCCGCCAACAAGCGCAAAAGAAAACGCCACTGATTATCTCATCCTTTGATCGCACAATCAGAATAGGTCAATAATTTACGACAACTCGTTTTGGAATTTATGGCGAAAATGTGCTGGACGGCGAAAATTGAACAATTTCCGAAAAACCACAAAAATCCCGGGCCTGGCTGTGGATAAGTGGATACCTCTCCGCTACGCTACGAGTTACCCACTTATCCACAGCCACTACTGCTACTCCCTCCCCACACAAACCAAGGCCACTCTCTTTGGAGCGGCCTATTGAATCCTACCAGATGACAACTCTAATTATTCCGGACAGAACTGCCTAAATTCCCCTATTTAATCCAGACCAGGACATGACGCCTCGCCCGATATCCACAAGTCTTGACATTTGCGTTCATGCCAAAATCCCATTTTCCCAACAGGATTTGCTATTATGATGGCTTGGCTTTCGTAAAGTAGAATCAGATATAATTTGACATCACCTATGGATTGATATTCGTAACATCTTTTATGGGCACATGAGGAATTACACCTTTGACTGAGACACTAACCAATGACTACATATTATGGATGCACTGTTTAAGGAACTTCAGAGTGCAACCCGTTTAATATTAGATGTACTGCTGGTAATTGGACAGCGGCTTATGAAAGGCACATTTCCGCGATAAGGAGAGCAAAATGAGCAAATTGATTTGGTGGGAGATTTTTGTGGATAGCAACACTTACCGTGTGTTTGACTTATACAAACTGTCCCGCAATCTTGAACTATTGGATATGTTTTCGAGTAATAGGACGCTATTAAGCTCATGGGAAATCATAGACCTTAAGCTATTTGATAAAGAGGAAGGCGAAGATAAAAAGCCTTTAGCCGATTTCATGGGAGGATTTGATGTCCCCACGATCAATGCAAAAGCGATGGAGCTAATGAAAAGGACTATTGAAAACGATGTTGAATTTCTTCCACTAAAAACAGAAGCAGGACCTTATTTTGCATTGAATGTAAAGTATATAAATTGTCTCGATATTGATAACTCCGTTTTAAAACGAGCTCGAGATGGAAGCATCCTCTGGGTTGAGAAATATGCGCTCAAATGGAATAAAATGAAGGATATAAATATGTTCCGCATAAAAGAACTTGGATTAACAGAGTTATTTGTTTCCGATATTTTTAAGAAAATATACGATGAGAATAATTTAAGAGGATTGATCTATAAACCAGTTCCGTTTATTGATTAATCTGGAAAAAGAGGCAGATTAGCCCCCAATTTTTTTGTCAGGTGTTATTTAAACCTGGCGCAACGATTGGCTTTGATATGCTGCACGAGATCGGTGACATTTTGGTTAAGCGAATTGAACGTTACATTGCCATCGATGCCCACAAGCACTACGTGATGGTGGGCGGTTTGAATGCCCGGCAGGAAGTGGTCCTGCCCACTCATAGGGTGGACATGGAGAACTATCCCAAGTGGGCGAAAGCTAATCTGAGGCCGGGGGATGCAGTAGTGATCGAAGCCACAACCAACACCTGGACGCTGTACGATGTCACCCTGCCGCATGTGAGCAAAGTGGTGGTGGCGCACCCGTTGGAGGTGAAGCAGATCGCCAATGCGCGAGTAAAAACAGACAAGCATGATGTCAACTGCCTGGCACGGCTGCTGGTGGCAAATTTGGTACCGGAAGTATGGGTGCCGCCGATGGAAGTGAGGGAGCTGCGCACCTTGATTGCCCACCGGCGTCGGTTGGTCAAGATGCTCACTATGACCCACAACCGCTTGCACAGCGTGGTGCATCGCAATAACCTGGTACCACCGGAGGGAGGCTTTTTTGCGGACAAGAACCGCAGTTGGTGGGAAAACCTGACCCTCTCTCCGGTGGAGAAGCTGCAGGTTCGCCAAAATCTGGCCATGCTGGATCACCTGGAGTCCCAGATCGCAGAAGTGGGCCAGGAACTGGCTCGCCTAAGCACCTCAGCTCCCTGGAGTGAGCATACTCCTTACCTGCTGCAGCTGCCTGGCTTTGGCGTGATCACTGCCATGACCGTGCTCTCCGCGATCGGTGATATCACCCGCTTTCCAACCTCTAAAAAGTTAGTCAGCTACGCCGGTCTGGGTGGCGGCGTTCATGACAGCGGTCAGACCCATTTCACCGGACCGATCACCAAACAAGGGCGCAAGGAACTGCGCTGGTGCCTGGTGGAAGCGGCCTGGGTCGCGGTAGAACATCACCCTTTTTGGAAGCAGGAATTCCAGAAGCTAACCCACCGTATGAAAACCAACAAAGCCATCGTGGCGATCGCATGTAGACTGCTGGTGGTGATCTGGCATGTGATGACCGAACGCGTCGCCGATCGCAAGGCCAACCCTGAGATGGTCGCTTTCAAAATGATGAAATGGTCCTGGTCGCTCAATGATCTGCAGCGAGGTGGGCTGACCACGCGCCAGTTTGTGCGCTACCAACTCATGCAGCTCAAACTCGGTGAAGGGTTGACTGGCATCCAGCGTGCTCACCGGATGTCAATCGCATCCGTTGAAGAGATCCTGGCCCTGAAACCAGAACTCAAGGATGTAGAGTAAGGTTTGTAGCAAGGCTAATGGAATACATATTTCCAGCCCTCACTGAATTTGTTCAGTGGCAGGGTGGTGGAGGAATTTCCTTTTTTATAAAACCGATCGATTTATCAAAATTCTTTTGCTGTTTATCCTTGACAGTGCACTTCATTGGTATCGCGCCACTTCTGGCCGGATGCATCCCCTCAGCGACATAGCCGCAGTCGCCTGGTTGTCTAGGAATTTATATTTTACAATGGCTTTGGTGCATAAATCGATGGACAGGGACAACGTGCCCATCGGTTGTCGAAAAGGTCAAACGACCACTCCCTCGCGGGGAACTTTATAGCTATCCGGCATACCCAAATGGGTCATACGATTGAGGGCAGCACAGCATATCCGGGCTTGCGTGGTCTGTGTCTCCAACAGGCGCGCAGACAGGCGCTCACCAAAGATAGTTTTGAAACGGAACATGGCAGTTTCCGCCAGAGAGCGCACATGGTTGCCAGAGCTGTTTTTCCAGGCTTTTTGTCCAAGTTTGCGAACGGCGCGCAAATTCTCATCCCGTTTCAATCGTTCGTCATGTGTGTTGCCATGTTGCCAGATACGCGCATTCTGACGCGGCGGGATCAGCACCACAGCCTGAGGAGCCACGCGGTTGAGAGTGTCATACACCTTGCGCTTGTCATAGCTGCCATCCCCGACGAAACGATCAATCGGTTGATCGATCTGCTGGAGCAAGGGTTCCACCATCCTGGCATCATCGACGCTGTTTTCAGTCAATGCCACCGCTTCGATCTCGCCACTTTCTGGATCGACACCGAGATGCAGCTTGCGCCAGGTGCGCCGTTTCGACTTGCCATGGGTTCTCACCTTCCATTCGCCTTCCCCATAGATCTTCAATCCGGTGCTATCCATGACAAGATCAATGTGCTTGCTGGCTGTCTTCGGTAAGACAATTTCCAAGTCCTTGCCTCGACGCGACAGTGTGGTGTGATCGGGAACCGGCAAGCGCATCCCAAGCATGGTAAAGATCGAACACACAAAACCTTCCGTTGCTCGGTTGGACAAGTGAAATACGTTCTTCATCATCAACAAGATCGTGATCGCCTGCTTACTATACTCATATTGGCTGCCACGTTGCTTTTCTCCTGCATAATGCCAGTTCTTTCCAAAATCCTCTGCCAACCAGATCGTGATCGAGCCACGGTGGATCAGCGCCTGGTCGTATTCAGACCAGTTCCTGAAAAGGTATAATGTTTTTGGGCATGATCGTGCATTCTTGTGTTTCGGCATAAACCCAAATTACACTGCAACGTCCTCTTTGTTCAACTATTTATGCGCCGAAGCCGTAAGATCACGATAGATTAAAGGAGACGCCTCTTGAACATCTTTTTCCGTGAGCTGAAAGCTAATCTGAAATCGCTGCTAATCTGGAGCGGGGTCCTGTTGCTGTTCGTCTTCCTCGTCACAGCTAAATTCTCTGCCTTTTACAACGACCCCTCGATGCTGAAAATGGTGGATGCCATGCCCAAAGCGATGATTGATGCCATGAGCATGCGTGGTTTTAACCCGACCACCTTGGACGGGTTCTTTGGCATACTGTTCATTTACTTTGCATTGATGGGAGGAATCGCGGCGGCTATGTGGGCTTCCGATAGCATTTCCAAGGAAGAGCGGGACAAGACGGTCGAGTTTTCGCTCGTTCTCCCGGTCTCCCGCAGCAGGGTCATCACCGCCAAGGTACTGGCAGCCGTAGTTGACTGCATCGCCTTTGTGTTGGTTACCTGGGTGTGTTCCATTGCGGCAGCGCAGTCCTATAAGCCCGACCAGGCCTTCTACAAATTCCTGGCCCTTGAAATGGAGGGCATGTTCATGATTGAATTGATCTTCCTGGCTGTCGGCCTGCTGCTGGGTTGCGTCATGAAGCAATACAAGCGCTCGGGCTCGACCGCGGTGGCCATCATCCTGGTGACTTACATCCTGTCCGTCATGTCGGCCATGCAGTCGAACCTGGATTTCCTCAAGTACTTCACCCCTTTCAAATATTTTGACGCTGCCGTCCTCTTACGAGACGGCAGAATCAGCGGTGGCTATCTGCTTCTCTCTGGGATCATCATCGTCGTCTGCGTGGCGGTGGCGTACTTTGTCTATAACCGGCGTGACTTATACATATAAATATAAATAAAAATCAGACGCCTTGATTGCTGCCCAGGCACATGGCACGACCGTTACCAGAAAATGGAGGAAGAGATTCGAAGGAATTGACTTTCTTTTCGGTGCTATTGACATCCACTTCGGAAAACGACAAACAGTGTCATCCAGCGGGTAGCACGAGAAAACGGCTTCAGGAGAGCAGGAACCAGCTCCAACAATGCTCAACTTGTGAAAAGCGCCCGCGTTCGGCTGCGGGCGCAGCGGGCCGGCCTCCCCCTGTCATCCGATGAAAAAGCAACGCGCGATCATGAGATCGCCATGATAGGGTAGTGTCAAATTATCCGGCTTTTTTCAAGCTTCTTGGGATGTATGTGATTTTGCTCATTTCACATTTTTTAAGGTAGGGTAAGGTCAAATTATCTGTAAAAGGTAATGACAAATTATCTGTCGCTAATGACATTCACTTCGGCGCTAAGGACATCAACTTCGAGAATCGACACCGACAACTATATATCCAGGTTCCTCACACTTTTTGCATGGGTCTGGATGAACTTCTTCCTTGGGTCGACCGCATCCCCCATCAACATGTCGAAGGTGCGGTCCGCCTCGGCCGCGTCGTCCACGGTGACCAGCAGCAGGGTGCGGTTGGCCGGGTTCATCGTGGTTTCCCACAGCTGCTGCGGGTTCATCTCGCCCAGGCCCTTGTAGCGCGAGATGCTGGCCTTGTCCATGCTGACCCCCAGGGACTTGAGCAGCTTGTCGCGTTCAGGCTCGGCGTAGGCGTAATGCACCTGGTTCTTGTAAGCAATGCGGTAAAGCGGCGGCTGGGCAATGAATAAGTGGCCGTCCTCGATCAGGGTCGGCATGTAGCGGAAGAAAAATGTCAGCAGCAAGGTGCGAATGTGCGAACCATCCACGTCGGCATCCGTATTATGACAACAGACTCCACCTGTGCCGCAGATAAAGGTTTCATCTCCTTCGACGGAAAAATCATATACTCGGCGGCCAGCGGCCGGCACCTGGCGCACGGAACGCACCTGCAAACCGACCAGGTCTCCTGGCATGGGCTTTACAAACCTTTTGCCCCTGCCCGCGGCCGACTGGGCCAACCACCGGGAAAGCGCACCGGCGGCAGCGTGCTCGCGCCAAACGGGTTCGAGGCTGGCCAGGGATTCCCGGCCACCAATCGAAAGAGTATAGGCTGTCCGACGGGTGATGATCGGTTTGCCGCGGACCACGCCGGAAGGAACTCCTCTCGGCTGTCGTTCTAAGAGTGAGGCCCGTACGCCGAGGCCGAGCAGCAGGTACATCAATTGGTTTGCCAGACGGTACGAAACGGTGGTGAAGTGCATGGCATGCTTCCCAAGGGTGCCGTCGCCCAAGAAATAACCACGCAGGAAGGCAGTCTGCAACGACCTGTCGACATTGAAAACCAGATCTGGGATGTGCTTCAAACCCGCATTCGTCCGGTCGAAGCCAAACACCAGGCTGAAAACGGTCGTAACGACCCGATTTAGCATTCGCAGCTCCGCCGCCCGTCCGTCCTTGCTGCGGTAAAGCTTCGGTTCAATATGGAATTCATTCCGTATGGCCGAAACCAGATCGGGCAGAAGGGTCTCATTCCGCTTGCCGATTGCCAGGCGAATCCCGTTCCGCCGGCTGAAAGAGCCTTCAGCCACAAAAAAGCCAAGCAGGAACATCAAATCCCGGTTGACCGGCAGGTAGCGTGGCAGAGACTGTTCGGCATAATGCTTGGGGGTCAGTTCCAAATCGCCCTGCAGAGCATCCAAGTCAGCAAGATTCAACTCAGAGAGCCTCACATAATCGCGCACACGGTTGCGCGGTGCAGCCCGATATTGTGTCTTCCAGATATGGTCCAGGCGGCTTTCACCGACCTCGACCAGGGGAAGCAGTTGAGCTGGCTCCAATTCCAATGTTTTTACATTTGCCGAAAAGTGGCTTAAGGTAGGTCCGGATTTACCCTTTTCCAAGGCATAGGACGTTACCGGCTGGCGGATTCCCACCTGGGCCGGGATCGCCTGCTGCGAAAGGGCCAGGGTCTGGCGCTGCTTCGGAAGCAAATCGCCGATCTCCTGTGGGGTCCTCTTCCGTGCCTCAACAATCTCCGGCCGGTCCGAGTATTCCTCGCGGACACGTTGACGATACCAGGCTTCCACGGCCGACCCGCGGGCGATGATCTGCTCGTCAAGCTGTGGGCCCAGGGTCAGCAACGACCGTAAAAGATCGATCTCGACCGGAGGGCATTCAGCCGAGGGGAGGGTGGCGGGCACAGCCAGGAAATCGCCAACTTTCACCTGATCCCCGCGCTTCAACTCGGGATGCCCATCTGAGCCAGTGACAAACACGCTGTGCTCACCGGTCACCTGAACGCGCCGCCCGTAGGTGGTCTTGATCTCATACATGGCTCCATCGTGGTCGTGCCGGATTACATTCTTGATCGGCTTGTAACGCACCTGACCATCTTTGGGATCAAAGCACAAAATCCGATATAAAGATGGGTTCTCGCCTGCATCCATCAGGCTATCAATGAAAGGACCAACTTGGACCGAATGGACGACATCCTGGGAATCCTTTATGAAGGTCCATTCCTCGCCGGCCACGCTCATGATAATGACCCGCCCATAGCGCAGCCCGGTGAGGTCAAAATTGTCACCGATGCTGGTGCCCAGGGCGGAAATGAGCGCCTTGATCTCGTTGCTGGAAAGGATCTTGTCCAGGCGGGCACGCTCGGTGTTCATGATCTTGCCGCGCAGGGGCAGGATCGCCTGGAAGTGGCGGTCGCGGCCCTGCTTGGCGCTGTTATGTACAAACACGCCGCTGGCCAATGCAAAGTTATGGCTGTTGGGCACCTCGATATCATAGACGTCCACGCGGTCTGTAAGCCGCTCCACTGAAATCACCTTATGGTTATAGTGTGCAACTGCATCGTTGGCTATTTCGTAACCGTCAATGGTGATGCCAGGTTCGTGAAAATCGGAAAGCTTGCGATAGAGCGGCATGAGTGATTCGCCCGCGGCCAACGAAACAGCGGGTTTGTAACTGCCATCGCGTAGCATGAAAGGATGGTCTGGAGTGCAAACCAGTTTCTCCCCATTATCCAGGGAAACGCGTACGACTTCAGCCCCGGAGCGGGTCAGGCGCGGGTGGGTGATACGCTCCAGTCCGATCTTGCCGTCTTCACGGATGGTATAGCAGAAGTGTTCCGTTCCCTGTGCCTGTTCGGAGATGATCTCCCTGAAACTCAAGGCGCGCCCATCGGCCAAAGCCACCAGCGTATCGCCCGCAAAACATCCTCCTGCGCTGTCGCCCTCCACGATGTACAGCTCAGTCTTGGTGCTGTCGCGCTCAGAGCAGTCCGCCAGTTTGCCCGGCAGGGTAAGGCTCTCCAGCGCCGATTTGCGGATGACCAGGTCGCGCGCCTTGCGCGCCGCGTCGCGGGCGCGGGCAGAAGTAAGGCACTTCTGCACGATGGCCTTGGCCGCCTGCGGAGTCTCCTCCAGGAAGGTGCCAAAGGCGTCCCCGACCACTTGCTGGACGTAGGTCTGTACCTCCGGGTTCATCAGCTTGACCTTGGTCTGGGACTCGAACTGCGGGTCGGGGTGTTTGATGCTGATGATGGCGGTCAGGCCCTCGCGTGTGTCGTCGCCGGAGAAGTTCGGGTCGGCTTCCTTGAGCAGGCCGTTCTTGCGGGCGTAGTCGTTGACCACCCGGGTCAGCGCGGCGCGCAGGCCGGTCAGATGCGTGCCGCCGTCGATGGTGTTGATGGTGTTGGCGAAGGAATAGATCGACTCGGTATAGGCATCGGTGTATTGCACGGCGGCCTCGATGCCGATGTGCTCGATCTCCTTCTCGACGTAGACCACCGGGTGCAGAGTCTCGCGGTTGCGGTCCAGGTAGCGTACGAAGGAGGTGATGCCGCCCTCGAAGTAGAAGGTAAGCTCGCGGTTGGAGCGTTCGTCCAGGAAGTAAATCGTTGTGCCGCGCGTAACGAAAGCCATCTCGCGGAAGCGCTGGGAGAGGGTGTCAAACTTGAAGTCCAGGCTCTCGGTGAAGATCTGCGGGTCAAATTTAAATGTGGTCTTGGTGCCGGTGTCATCAGCCTTTCTGAGCTTGCGGATGACCTTAACCGGCTCCTTGGGACGGCCGCGCTCGTAGCGCTGGAAGTAGACCTGGCCGTTGCGCTTGACCTCCACCTCGCACCACTCCGACAGCGCGTTGACCGCCGAGACGCCCACCCCGTGCAGCCCACCCGAAACCTTGTATCCGCCGCCGCCGAACTTGCCGCCGGCGTGCAGCTTGGTCATGACCACCTCAAGGGCTGATTTTTTCTCGGTCGGATGTGTATCCACAGGGATGCCGCGCCCGTTATCGGTCACGGTGACGGAAGAATCAGGGTGAATGAAAACTTCGATGCGCGTGCAGGCTCCAGCCAGGGCCTCGTCGATGGAGTTGTCCACCACCTCATAAACCAGATGATGCAGTGCCTTGATATCCGTTCCGCCGACATACATGCCCGGGCGGCGCCGAACAGCTTCCAAACCCTCCAGAACCTGGATATCTTTTGCTTCATAACTTCCGTTAACTGCTGACACACGAACCTCCGTATGACCTCTCCAACCCAGCCCCCTCCGTCCTCTTTTTCCCCAAGCAGGAAAACAGAGCAGGGAGGAGGTAAGAGTAGGGGGCCTAAAAATTTAAACCCTTGCAGATGTCGCCTGAGCTTTGAGCTGTTCGAAAACCACTTGCAGCCAGGCGTTAATATCCCGGTAATAAATGAAGCTGGCCGCCAAGAGCCCTGTTGAGACGAAGGCGTGCCCGGCAATGCCCACCAGCGTCAGCCAGGAAATGGCTGGTGGGGTACGCCACAGGAAATCCAGCCCCTGCCCAACTAAAACGAAGACCAGCAGAAACAGCCCGGTGTTTGGCAGGGTAAAACGCACCATGCGCAGGCTGTTCAAGATCGCCCGGAAGGCGTCCTGCTGATAGGTGAAAATGCCGTGGGGTGAGAAAAAGATCGGCATCACCAGCCAAAGCGCTAACAGACCGATGACGAACAGGACGATGTCACCCACCAGCGGGCTGATCAGGGTCACGATACCGTACACCACGAAGGTCGGGATGCCAATCACGAAGAGGAACCCCATCCAGATGATGGAAAGGTATACAGTCTGCTTCAGCGATTGCCCGAGCGGACGCGGCCCCTGCTTGAGGGACACTCCTGATACCCATTGGTAGTACAGCCCGCCCAGCAGCCAGCCAATGACAAGCAGCAGCAACCACCAACCGGTCACACCAATGGTCGAATTGGCCTGGATGCCAGCCGGCGCTCCCAGTGGGGTTTCGGTCGGCATCGACAGGCTCATCAGGCTGGAGACTCCCACCGGAAAGGTCTGCAGGAGGCCAAACAAGTTGACCTGGTTAGCAAAGGCCGTCCAGGCTTGCTGTATCGCCCCAATGTTTGTGCCTGCGGGCAAGGCCGGCGAGAGAGTGGGCGAAAGCATGGACGGTAGGCGGGCAATGACCGGCTGCAGAAGCTGGTTGATGCGCAAATGCGGGCCAAGCCACAGGAATAGGTCGAAAAATACAGGCAAGGTGATAACCAGGATATGTGTCGCCACCGCGTCGAATCCTGAGACCAGGGAGGCGATCAGACCAGGGGGCGGGGGAATTTTGCCCTGCTCAATATGCATGGAAGTAATTCTACCACACGAGCAAATCCGTACATCCGTTCTGATTCCCTCTCTTGGCAGGCTGTTCCCGGACAGGTACAATTCCTGCATGCAAACCCACCGCTACTTGCCAGAGGCCAACCGGGTGAGCGTCCTGATGGCGGCCATTCTCCTGGCCTTCGCCCTGACGCGCATCCTCAGCGCGCCGAATTTGAAAATCGCCATCCCGCTGGCAGGGATCATGCTGGCCTTTTCAGTCAACCTGAACACAGCCATCGTGGTCGTGGCGGCAGGCATCACCGCCACCGGGATGGACTGGCTGCTGCGCACCCATCCGTTGATCGAAAGGGGGGGATCACGCGAGCACTGGCTGTTGCCCACCCTGAGCGTCCTGGTTATCGGGGTTTCCTTGTACACCCTGCCAGCCGGGCCGACCTGGTGGCTGGGCTTTGGCGTGGGCGGGGTTTTATTGGTAGTCGTATTCCTGGCTGAATATATCGTCGTCGACCCGGCGGACACGCGCTACCCCATTGCCACCGCCGTGCTCACCGCCCTGGCTTTTGCCATTTTCCTGATCCTGGCTGTAGCTCTGCGGGCAGCGAATACCCGCTTGTTCCTGATCCTGCCGGCACTCTTCCTCGCCAGCGGCCTGGCTGCCCTGCGCACCCTCCACCTGCGCCTGAACGAGCGCTGGGAATTCAACTGGGCAATCGGGATTGCCCTGGTCGAAACCCAGCTGGCCGCCGCCCTGCACTACATGCCTCTGACCCCTATCCGCTTCGGGGTGGTGCTGCTAGGTCCGGCCTACGCATTGACCCTCCTGGCGGTCAGCGTGTTGGACGGCAACCCGTTCCGCCGGGCGTCGGTCGAGCCACTGGTGATGCTCGCAATTCTGTGGGGGCTGGCAGTCTGGTTCCATTAAATGATCGATCAACTCGCCCTCACTCACTCGCAGTGGCAGGCCATGCGCCGCCACGTACGCCGGCGCGCGCCACAGGAGGCCTGCGGGCTGCTCGCAGGAAAAGGCAGACGGGTGGAGCAGACAATCGGCATCCCCAACGCCGAGCACAGTCCGCAGCGCTACCGTATGGAGCCGCACGCCCAGCTACGTGCCTTCCGGCAGATTGAGGCTGCCGGGCTGGAGCTGATCGGCATCTACCATTCACACCCTTCCGGCCCGGAGCATCCCTCGCCGACCGACCTTTCTGATGCAGCCTACCCTGTAGCTTATCTGATCTGGTTTCGAGTTGGAAAGAAATGGCAGGCGCGCGGCTTCTGCATTGCAGGAGGCAAGTTCAGTGAAATTGTCTTGCAGATTGTCAATTCGTAGCGGCGTTTTCCCCCGCGGTGCAACTCCGTTGCTTGTTATTCCTTCTCTGCTTTAGCCTGTTGTTCCTGTTGGAGCAGTGCTTTCAGATTACGACGGTGAAGCTCTTCCGCCAGACCACCGAGGTGCACCCAACTCTTGCCAGCTGATTTAATGTGCGCCTCGTCCAGGAGGTCCTGGGGAACACGCCGGCGGACAGCGGCTTTGGCCACCTTTCGGATGTTGGCGAGGTAGTTCAGATTTTCCTTGACCGCAGCGTCGATCTCACCACGCAGGATGATATCCCCATGCCCTTGAATGATGTTTTCCAGGCCCATGCGCCCAATCTTCTTTATCGAGGCAGTGATCTCATCCACGTTCCCATCCACGATAAAGGGTAGCGGCATGAAGGCGTCTCCGGCGAACAGAACGCGGTCTTCATCTACAAGGACGGCAATCCCATCCGGGCTGTGCCCGGCTGCTTGCAAGATGGTCAGGTTCTTCTTGCCCACCCGCAGGCAAAGCGTCCCCTGCTCGAAAGTCACGTGCGGCAGGACAATCTTGACCTGGCGGAAGGCGGGGTTCTGCTTACGGGCGTTTTCCAGGGATGGCATGCCGCGCTCGGTCAATAGTTCCCGACACAGGGCGTGGGCAATGATCGTCGCACCGGGGAAAAAACAGTTCCCCCAGGCGTGGTCGGCGTGGTAGTGGGTGTCGATGACGTAGCGGACCTGCACGCCGATCTCGTGTTCTACGAAATCCCGGATGCCCAGGGTCTCCTCCGGGAGGGCAAGCGTATCGATAACAACCGCCCACTGCGGGCCGGCAACCACTCCTGCGGTAACTTGTGCATAGACTTCACTTTGGAACCAGTAGACATTCTCAGAGACGCGTTCGCGATGCATAAAAATCCTCGGCGGTTTAAGATACTTGAATTTAGCACAGATGCCCCTAAAAAGTCAAGCGAGAGTGTCATTTATACACAAACTGACCGAGCTGGATGAGCTGGTGAGGCCGTCCATCTGGCCGGCAGGCGATTTCATTGTCAGAATCCCCGATCGCGGCTATAATACCGCCTTGCCTGACGGGGCGTGGCGCAGTCCGGCTAGCGCGCTTGCATGGGGTGCAAGAGGTCCCGGGTTCAATTCCCGGCGCCCCGACTGGAGACCGCTTACATGCCATTTGATGGATGCGAGCGGTCAGTGTTTAAAGGGGCAAGCACTTTTGACGAACAACGCAAACCGCTCCCATTGTTCTGCTTTTTTGAGTCTTTTTTCCGGGAAAGAAAGGCAATCGGCCAATTTTATGGGTTCGCCACAAATGGAGCGCCGGGAATCGGAAATGGTATTAATATTTTTGTCCCCCCGGAAAAGGTTTAAGATAGTAAGGTCAATACGAGTTCGGGCCATATCTGTTGGGCGATATATTGGCCGACCCATCCCGGGTAGATTGCCTCTTCAATTCGCCAGATATGGTGGTAACAAGCCCACACATTCATAGACCCACCGTGCATCGCCGGATCCAGAGGCAAGGCCAGCATACTAAGAGAGTGTTTTATAAGTGGTCGAGTAAGATTGGAGAATGGCTAAATTCACCCAAACTTACTCGACCGACCTGAAGTATACCGAATGGTTGCTGATTTTGGAATTCTTTCCGTACACCAAAATGGGACGCCCGCGCATATGGGAGCACTGGCAAATCATCAATGCAATCTTGTATGTGAACCGAACAGGCTGCCAATGGCGGATGATGCCCAAGGATCTTCCGCCGTGGCAGACAGTGTACGGACATTATTGGCACTGGACCCATTCCGGGTTGTGGGAGCAGATCAATGCAGCCCTGGTGAGACAAGTGCGCCAAGCGGAAGGACGTGACCCGCAGCCCAGTGCGGCGATCATTGATAGTCAGAGTGTCAAGACTTCGGAAGGTGGCGAAGCGCGTGGAATTGATGTGCATAAACAGACGCCAGGGCGCAAACGGCACATTGTAGTGGATGTTTTGGGACTTTTGTTGTTGGTCGTGGTGCATAGTGCAGGAATTCAGGATGGAGCCGGTGGATATCAGACCTTGCAAGCGTTGTTCGCCCGCATCAAAGGCAATCTTCATAACCGCTGGTGTCGCCTGAAACTGATTTGGGCGGATGGTGCTTATGTTTCAATTGTCGAAAAGGTTCACAAGCAATTCGGTTGGACGCTGGAGATCGTGCGACGATCTGACGACATCAAAGGATTTCAGGTCTTGCCCCGGCGATGGGTAGTCGAACGGACCTTGGGTTGGCTCGGGCGGTATCGTCGGTTGGCTCGTGATTATGAACACACGATCTTATCCAGCGAAAGCATGACCTACATCGCCAGCGTGCGTAGAATGCTAAAATTGGTCGCCGCTTGACTTATGAAACACTCTCTAAGGCACTTGTGGAAACTGCGGCGTCCCTGAACACTCAATTGGAACTGGTATCCATCCTGGAAGCCTTGTGCGATCTTTGCAACCAGGCTCTCAAGGCCAGTAGAACGGCAGTATACGTGGAAGACGCCAGGAAGCAACGCTTCCAGATCAGGGCGGTCAAACCCCGGCTCAGCATTGCAAAAAACAAGAAAAAGGTCCATGACAAAATCCCAGGAAGAACGCTCAAGACGATCGTCTCCGAAAACGATCCGGTGACCTTTCTTCACGATCTGCGGGAATACCCTGATCTCTCTTCGCTGGACCTTTTTGGGAAGCAGAATATCCCCAGCGTGGGTATTGCCGGGATGTACAGGCAGCACAAGTTGATCGGCGCCGTGATCTCGATCTTTACCGGAAATTCGATCGAGCTCATCGAGGATACTCGCGTCCTTTTTAAGGCTCTGGCAGACCAAGCAACAATCTCGATTACGAATGCCAGCCTCTACGAACAAGTGCGTAAAAGAAGGGAATGCCAACGCGCTCTGACCATCCGGTTGGTGGATATTCAGGAAACCGAGCGTCGTCATCTCGCCATGGAACTGCACGATCAGATCGGGCAGGTGCTGACCGGCTTGCAGTTCATGCTGGAATCCACTAAAAATACGACCCATGAAGAGCAGGCGGTCCAGATCCGGGAGGCGCAGGAGACAGTTCGAGGGTTGATCGAGCAAATCCGCGAAATGTCCCTCAACCTGCGGCCCTCCATGCTCGATGATATGGGTCTTCTGCCCACTCTGCTTTGGCACTTCGAGCGGTATACGAAACAGACCGGGATCAAGGTCTTATTCAGTCACAACAGGATCTCCGAACGGCTGCTGCCGGATGTGGAAACCGCGGTCTACCGGATCGTTCAGGAGGCCCTGACGAATATCGCCCGGTATGCCCAGGCATCTGAAGCATTCGTTCAAATGGACCAAAAAAAAGATGTTCTAAGGATCTCGATCACCGATCATGGAATCGGGTTCGACCCGGGGGGCGATAACAAAAAAGCAACAACGGCAGGACTGACTGGCATGCGCGAACGAGCCAATATCCTGGGAGGCGATCTGGTCATCAAGTCTGCTCCGAATAAGGGGACACAGATCTTGGTCGCGCTCCCGCTCGGCAGTAAACCAGTGGAAAGGAGAAGCCATGTTCGTGACCTTATTACTGGCTGACGATCATCCGATCGTCCGGCAAGGGCTGCGTCACTTGTTGGAAAGGGAATCGGAATTCCATATCGTTGGAGAGGCCGGGGATGGCGTCGAAGCCCTTCAACTGGTCGATCTGCTCAAACCGGATATCCTCGTCCTGGATGTAATGATGCCGAATTTGAATGGACTGGAAGTATTGCGCCAGACCAGAAAAATTTCCCCCTCGACCCAGACCATTATCCTGACCATGCAAAGCGCGAATGCTTATATGATCGAGGCATTAAAAATTGGAGCGGCCGGATATCTCCTTAAGGAAACCGGTCCAAGCGAACTGGTCGATGCGTTGCATGAAGTGCTCAAAGGGAATCGATTCCTGAGCGCTAAATTGGCTCAACGGTTCCAGGACGGCGAGCTGAAGATCGGCGACATCCCATCGGATGCCTATCGAACCTTAACCGCCCGCGAGCGCGAGATTTTCCAGCTGACGGTGGAGGGGATGACCAGTGGCGAGATCGGGGACAAACTGAGGATCAGCCCCCGCACGGTCGAAGAGCACCGCAGTAACCTGACGAACAAACTGGGGATCAAACACCAGACCGACCTGATCCGGTTCGCGATCAAACACGGCCTGCTCCCCATGGATGGCTGAATTGATGTTCTGTCTGACGATCGTTCAGCTCATTCCTTTCCTTGTCAAAGCCGCCTATGGATCCTTTTACGAAGGATTATTCACCCGGAGATGGCTGCAGAATGGCATTCAAAAATATACGTAGACCTACGTATTTTATCCTTCTCCCAAAATGGTCATAATATATATCCTAGCGTAGGGTTTGCGCAATCAGAAGGCAAATCGTTTATCCAGATTCAATTTTAATCGGCTGGTTGAAGCCCAACGGCAGCTGAAAAGCGGGCACGCCTTTCAAGAACAGGACGATTCCAGGGAAGGAACTATCGGGTGCGAATTGCAGAGAAGTGCCAGAGGATGTTTGTTGGACAAGGGCGGCACTGTTGGCAGCGACACGAACCAACTTCTTGGGACTGTTCAAGGTTCGTGTCAGCTTGAGTGAAGAATGGACAGTGCACTCTTTGAGCCAGGGCACACACCAGCGCACCATGTTAGCCGCCAGTCCAGTGAACAGCACTTGCAACTGGATGCCTGCCGGAGAGCGGCTCATGAGATGCTGGACGAAGAACGTTCCTTTCATCTCTTTGTTTCCGGCTTCGATGGTTTGGCGTTGGTTGTAATGTTCGAACCAAATCGGCAAGGATGGGATGGCATTGTCGTCGCGGTAAAGGATCAAGACTGCATACTTATACCTGCGCCCGATTTTGAAGCGCTCAATGGCGGCGGTCAGGGGATAGGGACAGTCGCGCAACTGACATTGTCCCCAGACTGTCATCTCAGCATTCTCTCCAACCTTGACCCAGGGAACTCCTTTTTTCAGGCGGGAGCACAAGGCGGTTGCCGTTTGCCCGTTGGGAGCCTTGGTGTTGGGACAATAGCCCATCTCCAACAGCCAGGTCAGATTTCCACCGGACGAGAAACCGGCATCCGTGCGCGCTTCCACATAAGGTGGGGGATCAGGATTGGCCAGGTTGTCTTTCTCAAGGGTGGCCTGCCAGTCAAGCAATTGAGTCAGGCATCCCATCTGTTCGTGCAGATGATCCTGATGTTTGCCGATCCTTTGCTGCGCCGTGGCGATCTGCGCTTCCAGACGCGGCAAACGCTTGCGCCAACCGGTCATTTTTTTCTTCAAAAGGGCCTTTTGGGGCCGGGAAATGGGGTTTTTGAGGGTCTGCTCGGCGTGATAGCCCTCCCCAATGAGCCTCTGGCGGATTTGCTGCAGACGGTTTCGTTGGGCCTCCTGCTGGTTCAACAAACGACGCGTCCGTGCGACCCTTGCCTCTTGCACCTCCAAACGCTGTTGCACCAATTCCGTTCGCCGACGCGGCCGGATATGGGTCTGAGCTTCCGCAGCTCGAACCAGTTCTTTCACGCAGGAGGACGAAATCGTGTCCCCAGGGTGATGAAAGCCTGCCAGCCACAAGCGCTCGCCTCCCGCATCCGTCAGACAGACCCGCGCCAATTGATAGCCCAGCTTCACACTGTCATTCATCCATCCAAACGCCACTCCTGGATAGCTGGTGCTGGTGGAACTCACTGCCTGTCCGGTGAGATCAAAATCGTAAACGATCGCCGCACCCCGTCGCAGCAATTCATGGACTCGATTCGCAATGAACGGTTGGCTGAATTCTTCGATCACTTTCTCCACCGCCACCACCGTCTGCTCGTTACAAACATCCAGCGTCCGGCTCACACTGCTGTAGTGCGCAAAACCCGCTTGCCCCCACGCTCGCGCCACCACCTCGTCCTTCACCAACGGCCGCACGCCATCATTGAGATCTTCAAGATGTTCCATGCCGCTCGTGATCCCAGCCAGAAATTCCACCAGCTTGGTCTGCGGACGATACTTGCGTGTCTTCTGCCCAATCGGTATTTGCATCAGCCGCTCAATCAATCCATGCTGGCTCAAGAATTCACCAAATGCCACCAACATGCCATGCGCTGTGTTGGCCATCGGCCAGTCTGATGATTTCGTCGCCATTTCTGGTACCTCCGCTCCCACAGAGGTTACCAGCCCTGGCCGTAGCCCTACAAAATCAAATCTGATTCAACGTTTTGCCTTCTGATTGCGCAAAAGTTACGCTAGGGGTGTGGTCGTTTATTAATATAAGGAGGCTCAAATGAACCCGATCTTCCATTGGACCTCTCGAGAAAGGGGGACAGGCAAGCGGGTGTTCAGTCTGGTCTTCGCCCTGGTTTTGGTGCTGGCGGCTCTTGGAGGAACAACGCTGCCCGCCAGCGCAGGCGGTAAAAATCATCCCAAGGCCGACCCACGCCTTCTGCAAATGGCTGCAGATCACCCCAATGCCCGCTTCATGGTGATCGTTCAAAGGGAAGTGAATAACATGCGGTTGAACGACGACTCCCCGGAAAAGGAAATCGGCAATGGAGGCGGTCGGATCAGAAAGCAGTTGAAGATGATCGAAAGCTTCTCTGCCGAGCTGACCGGCAGGGCCATTCTCAAATTGGTGAACAACCGCAAGGTGCGCTGGATCTCGGCCGATGCCCCAATGAGCTCGAACGCCGGTCCGGGCATGGACACGGTCCGAGACGAATTCACCGCTGCTTCCTTATCAGGCAACGATGGAACAGCCACCTGGAGCAGCGACTGGATCCTGCCTGGGGATAGCAGCGATGCGACCTCCGGACCGATCCAGGTCGTCAGCGATCCGGCCTGTGCGGGGGGTTCGGGCAACTGCCTGCGCCTAGACCCCACCGCACCAACCGACTCATCGATCTCCCGGCAGGCGGACCTTTCCGGAACCGTCTCCGTATGGCTGTCATTCTATCGAAATAACCTGCTCAGCGACGACGATCCGGCTGCGCAGGTCCAGCTGCAGGTTTCCTCCGATGGAGGCGCAAACTGGACCAGCCTGCAAACCTACTCCGGCAGCAGCTATCCCGGCGCCGCCACCGACCAATTCGATATCAGCGCATATGCCAGCGCGAACTCACAAATCCGCTTCTGGATGCCCGCGTGCCAGTGTGCCGATCAGTACATCTACTTCGATGATATCGAGATCGCCTTTGCCTATCCCAGCGACTTCCTATCGACAGTCAAGGCCGATCAAGTGAACCTGGACGGCCAGGGGGTGACGGTCGCGGTGGTGGACAGCGGGATCGCTCATCATCCCGATTTCCAGTCTGGAGATCAAACCCGGATCATCTACGACGGCTTTTTTGGGAATCAAAGCGACTCCAGCGATCAATACGGGCATGGCACCCAC
Organism: uncultured Chloroflexia bacterium; assembly: GCA_963753465.1. Lineage (GTDB taxonomy): Bacteria > Chloroflexota > Anaerolineae > Anaerolineales > Villigracilaceae > UBA877. Next base: position 530,444 of record CAVWCJ010000003.1, on the reverse strand, counting down.
GTGGCCGGCATCCTAGCCGGCAGCGGGGCAGCCTCCAACGGTGAATACAGAGGCGTCGCGCCGGGGGTCAACCTGATCGACCTCAAGGTGAGCGACCAGAACGGCATGACCTATGAGTCCAGTATGATCGACGCCCTGGGATGGATCTACAATAATTGCAGCACGTACAACATCCGTGTGGTCAATATCTCCATCAACAGCACGATCGCCCAGTCGTATCAGACCAGTGCGCTGGATGCCGCGGCGGAAGCCCTGTGGCTCAACGGCATCGTGGTGGTTGTTTCCTCGGGCAACAACGGCACAGGCAATGGACCGGTCACCATCTATCCACCTGCGAACGACCCCTTCGTCATCACGGTCGGCGCAACCGAGGATAAAGGGACGCCTAGTTTAGGGGACGATACCTTTGCGGCTTTCTCCGCCTACGGCACCACGGAAGACGGCTTTGCCAAACCCGACCTGGTGGCGCCTGGACGCAACCTCATCGCCGCCTTAGCCGGAACCGACGCAACGATGTACATTGCCCACCCGTTCCACCGCGTCAATGATGATTACTTCCGCATGTCGGGCACCTCCATGTCGGCCCCGGTGGTGAGTGGTGCAGTTGCCCTGCTCCTGCAGAGCGATCCCAATCTGAATCCGGATCAGATCAAGTACCGCCTGATGGCCACCGCCAACGAGATCGATTGGAATTTCGATCCTGCCAAGGCTGGGGCGGGCATCCTCGACATCTACGCTGCCGTGAATGGCACGACCACCGATAGCGCCAACACGGGCATTCCGGTCAGTCAGATGCTCAAGAGCGGCTCCGACCCCACCAGCTGGGACAGCGTGGGTTGGAACTCGGTCGGCTGGAACTCTGTGGGTTGGAACAGCGTGGGCTGGAACTCGGTCGGTTGGAACTCCTCCATCTGGGATGATGAAAGGTAAGACACCATGGAAAAACGAACCAACTTCCGCGATCCTTGGATGATCCTTTTGGCTGATCTCATCTGCAGCATTTTACTCACCGTTTTGAACGCCCTTCAGGATGTCTCGCCGAGCCCGCTTCCCAGCGTCAGTTGGAATGGCTGAGATCGTCGACAAACTCGAATCCTCGCCCTTCAATTTGTTACCTGAACAGCCGCAGAGATCGGGAGAAACAGGCGGCGCTAAAAGGTAACCCGTCGACCCCGCCTGTCTGCTTATCTGACCATAATCGATTCTACCGAGCTTGATCCACATTAGTTCGAGAGAAAGAGACGACATATGAGAGAGCTATCCCTCTCAGCCAAAATATACCTGATCGTCATCTATCTCCTAGGTTTGGGGCTTTTCATCTGGAATGTATTCCAGATGACCGCCAGTCATATCCTGATGGTGGTCACTTTATCTTTGCTGGCAGCTTTATTCCTGATCTTCAAGGTGGAAGGGGCAACCAATCGTTCCCACTACACCTTCAGCTTTCTGATTTATGGTTTTACCTTTGCCTATTTCAGCCTTGGCGAAACCTTGCTCGTGATCCTGATCTCCAATCTTATTGAGTGGGCGTGGAACCGGCCTCCCTGGTTCATCCAGTCGTTCAATGCCGCCTGCTATATGATCCTGATGGGAGTGGCCCAGCTTATCTTCGGGCTGATGGACCCGTCCCGATCGCTGACCAGCTTCATGGGAGTCCTGTCGGTCGCGACCAGTATGGGGGTTTTTACCCTGCTGAATCATCTGCTCGTTGGCATCATTGTCTGGCTGGCGCGTGGAGAAAACTTCAAGGTCTCAGGGATCTTCAATACCCTCCCCTTGATGATGGACCTCACTTTGTTAATCTTCGGCGCCATGCTGACCTTGGTCTGGAATTTCAACCCGTACGCGTTGATCCTGTTCCTGTTCCCGCTCTACTTGATCTATGAAACGCTGCGGATCCCCTCCCTCGAGCGCGAGGCGGAGATCGACCACAAGACCAGCCTGTACAACCACAGCCATTTCATGAAACAGCTGGTCAAGGAACTCGATCGCTCCAAACGCTTCGACCGGCCGCTGTCCGTCATCATGATCGATCTCGATCTCCTCCGTAACATCAACAACACCTATGGGCACCTGGCCGGGGATGAGGTCCTGATCGGTATCGCTCGCATTCTCAAGAAGCTGGTGCGCGAGTACGATGTCGTGGCCCGATTTGGCGGCGAGGAATTCATCATTCTACTCCCGGAAACGACCCTCCAGCAGTCCTTCGTTCGCGCCGAGCTGATCCGCCGCGAGATCGAGCAGGCCGAGTTCGCTGTCCCCACAAGTGTCACGCCGATCAAGGCGACCATCAGCCTCGGTCTCGCGGAACGCGAGTCCTTCGCCCAGACAGCCGAGGAGATCATCCATCATGCCGACACCGCCCTTTTTCACTCGAAATTAAGCGGGCGAAATCAAACGTTTGCTTATAAAAATGATACCTACCTGGATTTCTTCGAAGGCGCCCGAAAAGACGGGGCACTTCCCCAAAGGCAGGCCGAAACCCAACCGCAAGCCGGATCCAATCCCCCGGTCGAGATCGGTTTTCCTGCTGCCGATACCATATTCACCCAGGTGGAGGCAGCCCCGGAGGCTTATCCAGGAACTGTTCGGGCAGCCGAAACCTTCAAACCGATTCCCGGGAAACCCAAAAGCCGGGTCGAGCCGGTTCATATCTACATTGGCGGGTTGGCGCTGGTCGCAGCGGCACTTTTTTTCGGCTTAGGTCGTATTGCACCGGAACTCTATCGATTCAACTGGCTGCAGATCTGGCCGGGATTGCTCACCAGCAGCGCGCTTGTGATGCTCACGGAATTGTTCTCGATCGATCTCTATATTGGAAAAACATCCCTCTCCACCTCCGCCGTTCCGATCCTGGCCGGCATCTTACTGTTTGGTCCGATTGCAGGGGTGATCCTTTGTACGATCTACGCCGTGGTGGTAGGAATCAAGTACCGCAGTAAATTCAACAAATATATCTTTAATCTCAGCAACCAGGTAATCGCAGCCATGCTCTACCTCCTGGCCCTGCACCTGATCGGAAAACCGCTTAGCGCTTTTCCATTGGCCGTGCAAGCCATCCTGGTCGTCATTGCAGTCCTAATCGTTTACATCACGAACACCTGGCTGATCTCGTTCGGTATCGGGATTGATCTCCGTCAGTCGCCGAAGAAGATCTGGACGGAGCAATATCTCTGGCTGGTAACGATCTATCTGGGCATTGGATTGATCGCCACTGCCTATATCGTCGGATACCGCGTCGAGGGGGTTCTGGGCATCCTGCTCATGATGGTGCCTCTTTTCTTGCTGCGGATCAGCCAGAAGCAATATGTGGACCGCACGCGGGCAGCCGTTACCGAGCTACGGGAAAAGAACATCGTCCTAGAAAAGAACGCCGAAGAGATCGATCGTCTCAACGATGGCCTGCTGAATACCCTGGCAGAGATCATCGACTTGCGCGATCCGCATGTCTTCGGCCATTCGAAGCGGGTGAGTGGCTATGCGGTCATGCTGGCAGAGAAAATGGGCTTGAACCCCAAACAAGTGAAGCTGATTCGCAAGGCCAGCCTATTGCACGATATAGGGAAGCTGGGCATTTCGATGGAAATCCTCAGCAAACCCGGAAAATTGAACTCGTCTGAATATGAAGCCATGAAAAAACACGCCGAGCTCGGCGGAAACCTCGTCAAGAACAGCCCGTCCTTTCTCCCCATCGTCCCGATCATCCGCCAGCACCACGAGTTTTACAACGGCAGGGGCTACCCGGACAAGCTGGCCGGGAACCACATCTCCATCGAGGCCAGGATCGTTGCCGTGGCAGATGCCATCGAAGCCATGACCTCGGACCGCCCTTATCGAAAGAGGCTGACGACCAAGCAGGTGATCGACGAGCTCAAGGCGTGTTCGGGATCCCAGTTCGATCCGCTGGTCGCCCAGACGGCCATCCAGTTGTTCGAGAGGGAAGTCGAATTAGAAGCCGATCAATCTAGAAGCCAGATCAAGCCTCTCCTGGACGGCAAGCGGAGCACGCAACCTTCTTAAGTCAGACTGGAAGGCGCACACGGACCACCAGAAGCATCCGGCGAAATATACGGACCGCCCCAAACTTCCCCACTCCAAAGATAAACAGAAAGACCGGAACCTGCTGGTTTACACCCGCCCCTCTCTCAGTGCGGGGCCGCTGAGAGAGGGGCGGGTTGAACTGTCGCAGCTGGCCATCGCCATTCCGACCCAACACATCGACCAGCTTAAAAGATAACACAAAGGCCTAGAACAAACGCAGCAAGAACCGACCGGCAAATATGCTGGGAAAACCTCCCCAGGAACATCCCATATATAAGCCGGCAGGGATGAATTTGTACCAATTTAAATCAAACAACCTGCCATCGTGGTAGGCTGTGGCTAGAATAGATAACCCTCGAGGCTTTTCAGGTGCCTCTGGTAGTGAAATCTACGGCGTCAGGTCAGCCAAAATAGCATATACGTAAACAGTCCCGTAATAGCTACGAGAAATCATATTCGCTCCCCACCCGATGCCATTATTATAAGGATAAGAAGATTCGATATCTATAGAGTTGTTTGGGTCAGCCATTGGCCAGGGCTGCACACCACCTCCAGTTACCTCATCCCCAGCGTCGCAAGTAGCCGCAATTGAATACTGACCTGTTTGAACTGCAGTGTAATAATGGCTCTCTGGGAATTAGCGTGGTGCCCTCCATATCTGGGGGCGGTTTTGCGGAAACTCGTCGAAACCACCACTATATGAGGCTTTTTCACGGAGATTCCCAAAGAGCCATAATAATGCAGCCTGTAATTATCATTAAGGGCATTATCTATAAATAAGACCCCTTTGGAGGCGAGAAGGATCCCGCAGTTTTCCCTTGCCACCATTGATCTTGCAGATTCCCTTGGTAATCTTGATAACCCGAGGTATAATTGCAATATCAGGATATTGCAACAAAGGAGTTATCTATGGACACGCGGGTAAGTATTGGTCAAATCAAGCGCGACATCTCTGAACTGGTCAACCGCGTTACCTATGCCGGTGAACGTATCATCCTCACCTCCCGCGGCAGGCCCAAGGCTGTATTGGTCAGCATGCAGGACTACGAGCGACTACTCAAGAGCGAGGGTCGTGTTGCCGACATCCAGAAATGGCTGGCGGAGACCCGGGCGTTATCCGGCAGGATCGAAAAGCGCCGCGGTAAGCCGGTGGATGTGGATGCCATCCTAGAAGCTTCCCGTGATGATCTGGAGAAACGATGACCGGCAGCCTGGTTGTCATCGATGCCAGCGCGGCAGTGAAGGCTGTTCTGCCCAATCCATTGCAGGTGCACTGCCTGGCGCTGGTGCAGACCTTTGACGAGTTACAGCCAGCCGCACCAGCGCTTTGGGCACATGAGACCACTTCTGCCATTGCCAAAGCGGTCCATTTCGGTGAGATCACCGAGAAAGAGGCACACCAAGCGCTTGAGAAACTGGATGCATTGGGCGTGCACTTGTTTGTCGCAGATGCCGAACAAAACCTTGCTGCCTTCGACTGGACGATACGGCTCAAACGCGCCTCGGCGTATGACAGTTATTACCTTGTGCTGGCCAAGCTTCTGGAGTGCGATTTCTGGACCGCTGACAAGCGCCTGTTCAACGCGCTCAAGGAAGCTCACCTGGGTTGGGTCCATTGGATCGAGGAATTGACCCCGTAAAAAGACCGCCACACGATAAAAACCCGTGCGGCGGCGTGCTGCTGGGCTGACCAGCCACCTTGCAGCCAGTGGATTTTCTTAGCACGCTGTAGCACATCGTACATCTGGCCAAAACCGCCAATTATCTCATCGACCGGCTATGAGAAGATTGAATCATCATTCCGGGTCCCAACCTCAATAGAAAAGGGTGGGTAAATATGGTTGGTAAGAATTTTTTTGCCCTGGTGTTTCTCTTTACACTTTGGGGTTGTACGGCTGTGCCAACGTCGGCACCGACTCTCCCTCTGACCGCCTCCCTGCCAATGACTGGGACCATCCAACAAACTCCCATCCCCACCTCATCATCTCCAACCCTAACATTGCCGAATGATCCCCCTGTACACGATAGACGAGTTTAAGTGCCAATAACAAATGATCTCATTGGCACCCCATCCTCCACAAAAACGATCCCACCGCGCTACCGGCGTTCTTCATTCCAGCTGGGTCGATCGAGATAGCAGTGCTGACAAATATTGTAGCGGTGCTTTAACGGGAGCGGCCTGCCGCACAGCCGGCAGCGCCGGGCGGTATCCACCCGCCTCTGTAGAGCGGCATCCACCTCCACTGACCATTGAGCCCTCCGGGCTCTCACATTTTCAGATTCCGGCCCGCAGGAAAAGAACTCCTCCCGCTGGGAAAGCCACAGGTAGCAGTCGGCAGAGCGAATCGCCTGCTCAAACAGGGTCAGATCGTTGGCGTTGCGGATGACTTTTGGCCCGGGATCCTGCGGTGAGGGCATACGTTTTCCATGGATGATTGCCCTGGCGCAGAGCAGCCAGTAGTTTTCCGTTTCGCGGTACGTGGGGGCGTTGATCAGCTTGAAGGCACGCTCCTCCCCCAGCCTGTCCACATCCTGCATCGATAACAGGTTCGCCAGTTCGATTTGTGCAGATAGGTCCACAGGCCGCAGAATCATTTTCCATTTTGCAGGGATGCTCTGCAGGAGCATCCAGGTGCTCAGTTTCCCTGCCAGCATTCCGGGAATCAGCTTGAGCGCCTCCGGGGTGGGCGCAACATACGCAAAGCTGTATTCCAAAATGGGGTTGTCGAGAGCCTGGCGCACGACTGCCAGGTCCCCTCTGGTCAAGGCGCCTACCTGGCCGAAATTCGATAGACCGAAGCGGCCGGCCCGCCCCCCGATCTGGCGGATCTCATTGGGGGTGAGGGTGCGCCGGGTGTGCCCGTCAAACTTGTCGGTCTCGAAGAAGCAGACATTATCCGCCGGCAGGTTGAGGCCCATGCCCACCGCATCCGTGGCCACGCAGATCTCGGTGATGCCGCGGGCAAATCGTTCCGCCTGGTTCAGGCGCACTTCCGGCGGCAGGTTTCCATACACCACGGAGACGTCCCGTTGGTGATTCCGTTCCAGTTCAGTCTTTAATCCCAGCACCATCGCCCGGGAAAAGGCCACCAGGATCGTCCGCGGCGGGAGGCTCATAAGCGACCAGGGGGTCTTGATCACTTGGAGCGGCGTCAGCCGTTCATGCTCCACTTTGTCAACCCTGATCCCTGCAGCATCGACCAGGCGCATGACCAGCGGCTCAATGAACGGCGCGCCGATGATGTGGATGTCGGGGGACCTGGTTTCCATGATGGCGCGGGTCCAGGCCCAGCCTCTTTGAGCGTCGGAAAGCATGTGGGCCTCGTCGATGATCACGCAGCTGCCGCTCCGCTGCGGATCAAACATCTCGATCGTGGCTGCCGTGATCGCCGCACCGTCCACCGGGATGGATTCCTCCCCGGTTAAAAGGCTGCAGGGTACGCCCCGTTTGTTCAAGGTATCGAAGACCTCATAGGCTAGGAGTCTCAGGGGCGATAGATACCAGCCGGATCCGGCATTCACCAATTCATTCAACGCCTGGAAGGTTTTCCCGCTGTTGGTTGGGCCGATGTGCAAGGTGGCATGCTGGAAGGGGCGCAGGTCGCTTTCCCAGGTGGGAAAAACCTCCAGCAGTTTCTGACGCAGGTCTTCCCCTCCTCGGGTGGTTTTATATCGGACGCTCTTATCCGGTTCCCAGTACTGCTGTTCGGCTCGATCTTTCGCTGCCAGGACGCCGCTCAACCAGGTCGGGAAACGTTCCTGATAAATCGCATCGAACCTTTTCAGGCTGTCCGGCAGCCCCCACTGCCCCTTGACATCCTTCCAGACAGGGTCGGTCATGCTGAGGCCCGCTTTTTTGAGACGGCTGCGCACGGAGGAATACGATAGACCCGACACCAGGGAGATCTGGCGCGCCCTGAGGTGTGTGTACCCCGCCACATGCTCCCATTTTTCCTCCTTCTGCATGGCTGCTTCGACCGCCGCGGCCAGGATCCGGGTTTTCCCTTTAGGGTCGGTGAAAGAGGCAAGAGCCTTGTTCCTGACCGCTTCTGCAATGGTTCTCCCCGGCAGCTCCATGCGCTTTGCGGCGGTTTCCAGGGTGTAGGTCCGGGCGAGGACGATCATCCTGTCCGTTCTGGCACTGCCGGCCCCCGGTCTCAAAACGTTTCCACATAATTCGCGGCAGTCCTGCCAGCTTCTATTCATTATTCCTTTCCAGCGTGACAATGCCTGCGGCTAAAAGCCGCGTAGATTCTTGGGTTATCCCAAGCCACTTATAGATCGCGACATTCACGGGACTTACGGGTTCCGAGGATCACCGATCGGTTCCGTGATGAGAATAGGGCCCGTATCCATCTGGCGACTCAGGTTCTTTCCACTATTAAACCAAGAAAGCGGTACGGTAGAGACACCAACCTGCTGGGCCTAAACACTGAGTTTCATGCTTTGATTAATAGTACAATTGTTCTTATTTGTCAATCCTGGACACCCTTGGTGTTAGCCCAAAGTAGTAGAGTCCCCTTCTACCAAAGTTAAAATGTCCCCTTCGGAGGACGAAGAAGTGGAGCTACTAACGATGAGTGAAAAGGAAGTGAACCGGTTGGAAGTGATCCAGCGAGTAGGAGAAAAGCGGCTGAAGCAGAAAGCAGCGGCCGAACTGCTGGGAGTGAGTGAACGGCAGGTGAAACGGCTGGTGCGGAGATATCGGCAGGAAGGGGCGGTGGGAATGGTGTCGAAGCGCCGAGGGAAGCCGAGCAACCATCAGATGGGCGAAGGGAAGCGGAAGGGAGTGCTGGACCTGCTGAGGGGGAAGTACAAGGGTTTTGGGCCGACACTGGCATGCGAGAAGCTGGTGGAGCAGGAAGGGTTGCGGATCTCGGACGAGAGTGTGCGGCAGATCATGCTGGCGGAAGGGTTGTGGAAAGCGAAGAAAGCCCGGAAAGTGGAAGTGCACCAGATGCGAGAGCGGCGGGCGAGCATGGGGGAATTGGAGCAAATGGACGGGACGGATCATGACTGGTTTGAAGGGCGAGGGGAGCGCTGCACATTGCTGGTAATGATCGACGATGCGAGTGGGCAGTTGGGAACGCTGTCCTTCGTGGAGGAGGAGAGTTTCTTCGGCTACTGCGGGCTGCTGAAGCAGTATATAGCGGCCCATGGGCGGCCAGCAGGGCTGTACACGGACAAACATGGCATCTTTCGGGTCAATATTCCCAATGCGGGCGGTGGAGGCAACCTGACGCAGTTTGGGCGGGCCATGCAAGCGTTGGATATTCCGATCCTGTGCGCCAACACGCCCCAGGCCAAGGGGCGTGTTGAACGCGTCAACCAGACCCTGCAGGATCGTCTGGTCAAGGAGATGCGCTTACGCAAGATCAACAACATGCAGCAGGGCAATGCCTATCTGCCAGAGTTCATCGCCGATTTCAATGCCCGTTTTGCCGTACAGCCGCGCAGCTCTGTGGATGCACATCGCCCCCTGCTTCCACACCAAAATCTGGATCGGATCCTGACCTGGCAGGAACCACGCTTGCTCTCCAAAAACCTGACGGTCCAGTTCAGGAATGTCGTCTACCAGATCCAAACCGATCGCCCCGCCTATGCCTTGCATAAAGCCTCGGTGACCGTATGTCAAAACGAGCAAGGCAAGGTCATGATCCTGTATAAGGGCGAAGAACTCACCTACACTATTTTCCGCAAACAGGAACACCAGGCGGAAGTGGTGACCTCCAAACAAGTGGCAAGAGAACCCTGGCATCCCGCCAAGGACCATCCCTGGCGCCGGAGCAATGCCGTTCTGGCGGCCGCAAAGTAGAGATGTCCCCCCGCGGGGGGACATCTCTACTTTGGAAAACAGGGGACATTTCTACTTTGGGTTGACATCCTGGACACCCTTGGACATAAAGATAACAAAAAATTCGATACTCAGAAGAGTCGTTCTCGGCCCAGAAAGGGCTTTTGCTCGTCTTCAGTTTTAAAATTGGGAATCTTCTTGATTATCAATAGCCCGCCCTTTGCGACTCGTGTCCCAGGCAGAATTAACCCGGATCCATTCGCCATGGATGGAATCAGAAGTTTGAGGTCGAGCGGGTTCAAGGTGCTGTTCTTTCGATAATCGGATAAAAAGGGCGCAACCGGTTAAGCGTCAGCCAACGAACAATAACCTGGTTAGAAATATTCGAAAATCAGGATTCACGTCGGAATATAACTCCAGAAGGAAAATGACTCGCGATTGTCCCGGCTCATATCCTTTCTTTAACCAGGTTCCATGATTTTGTGATCAGGAAACTCTCATCCATATTGGCTACCATTTGTTCAAATCTCCGCATGGGCATTGTAAAAGTCAATTTATTCTCAGGCACGCAGGGGCAAGCAGAAACGTCGAACATGCCCAGTACACATCTTGGATTGTCAGAACTCGCTTCAATAAAAGGATAGCTGATGATCGAGGCACACCCGGAGCCCATCGGTGTGATGACCCCGTAGGGATCTGATCGATCGAAGTTTGCCAGAGCAAATAACCCAGAGAGCACATCCGGGGCAGCAAAAAAAATCACGGCAAAAGGCTTTTCATCTTGGGTGAGCTTATCCAGCCGTTTGAAAACCAGGTATCTGCCAGGTGCTTCAAAAGGCGGATGGTTTTTTAGATATTCTTCCACCAACTTGGGGGATTTTTTATAGCGCTCTCCCTCAACTTCGCCAGGAATGCCGCAGGACAGAAAGTACTCAAAATGAGGCCGAAGTTTTCTCAATAATCCACTGTACCGTTTGCCTCCAGAACACCCGGGGGTGTGGGCCTCATAAACAAAGGGAAATCCGTCCTGCACCCGCTTCAGGTTTCCAATCAAGCAGCGATCGGTATGGATTGTCCCTTTCAGATCCTCATCCTGGACCTGATCAGTATAGAAATAACAAATAGGCAGGTCGGCACCTGAAAAGTATTTCTTCCAGCGACGAATGAAAAAATTTGAGAACGCAGCATCCATAATATCCATTCCTTATCTTTAGTTTAGCACAAAGCTGCGCCAAAGAAAAAACCTCTCCGGTGACCCCGGACGGCTCTCCGGCAGAGAGGCGGTTCCTCCCGGCAGTGCATCCGGCAAGGGATTGTCCGAGTTCAGAACCTTTATCCCCCAAAAGTCACCTCCATTATCTGGATTTTTGGAATGGCCCATGCTATACTTGCTTAAATCATATTTAAAAGAGGAGATATAAAATGGGAATCCCAACTGCACAACCCACTGGACAACCAGCCCAGAAGACCAATGGACTGGCGCTTACGGCCGGTATCCTTTCCATTGCAGGGATCGTCGTGACCGTTATTGGATTCGTGTCGACTTTTATTCCTTTATTGGGTCCATTTGGTTTGGCCTGCGGCTGCGGACTTGGACTTCTCATGGCCATCCTGGGTTTAATCCTCGGCTTTATCGCCCTGGCCCAGCTTAAAAGCCATCCGGAACAAAAAGGGAAAGGCCTGGCAGTTCTCGGCATCGTCATCGGCATCTTAAGCATCCTGTCCATCTGCGTGGGGGGCATCTTAATAGCAGTCGGCGGCACAGCTGCCCTGACCATCCTTGGCCCGCAAATTGGCAATATCTTCTCGCAGATCAACAGTTCGTTAGCCACCCCTGCTCCCTAACATTTCTTTACGCTGCCGGGCGGCAGTTCCCCTGCCGCCCTTTTTTCTTTAAATCTTGCCAATCCTGCCCCCTTCGGGTATGCTTGGCGCCGGGAGTGGTTAAGTCCCGGAGGGCTTCCCGGTCTTCAAAACCGGCGGCGGGTCGCGTTGCGGACCGCGGTGGGTTCGACCCCCATCCACTCCCGCTTGAAGGCGATCCTGCTTATTTACAGGTGAATGAATGACTCTTCCGCAAACTGAAATCCTTAATGCAATCGTGGGGCGCTTCTTCCACTTCGACGACATCACGACCGGCGACCCGCAGCACGGCTACCTCGTCCGCTACCACGGGGAGCTCCTGCTCAACTCCGCCCTGGCCTACGATCAGCTGGCCGAAGCGCTGCATCCTTACGAGATCACCCCCCTCTTTCGGGTCGAGGACGGGCGCCAGACCATTCTGCTCATCCCGGGTATCAACCACCCAAAGCCGGGACGAGTGCGAACCAACATCCTCCTCTTCGTGCTGACCGCCTTGAGCGTCATGTTCGTGGGGGAGCTGTCCAGTTACCGCGGCCCCCTGCCTGCCGATCTCCCGGGATTGGTGAGGACCCTCGTGCTAAACCTGTGGGTCGGCTGGCCGTTTGCCGCCAGCCTGCTGGGAATCCTGCTGGCACATGAGTTCGGGCACTATTTCGCCGGCCGCCTCCACAAGACCGCGGTCAGCCTGCCCTATTTCCTCCCCCTGCCGCTGCCGCCGCTTGGCACCATGGGGGCTTTCATCCAGATGAAGGAGCGGCCCAGGAATACACGCATCCTGTTCGATATCGGCGTTGCTGGCCCGCTCTCCGGGCTGATCGTCGCCATCCCGGTGCTCATCCTGGGTCTATCGCTTTCAAAAGTTGAGCCCGTCCAGACCACATTTATCAAGCAAGCGGGGGTGGCCGACATTTGCCCGAATACTGCCCACCTGGGAGAGACCTACACCTGTCAAAACGAAATGGAGGGCTCCTCCTCCTCTACCTGGGATTGAAATACCTGCTCACGGGCAAGCTGCTGCCCGCCCCGGCGAGTTACGGGTCTTCGCCGCTGCTGTATTGGATCCGCTACTTCTTTACCGGGACTCCCAACCCCATCGGCGGCCTGGATGTGAATTTGCATCCGGTCGCCCTGGCTGGATGGGCCGGGCTGCTGGTTACCTTCCTCAACCTGATCCCGGCCGGGCAGCTGGACGGCGGGCATGTGCTTTTTGCCGTGTTCGGCAAGCGCATCAACGTGATTTTACCTGTGCTGCTGGTCGCCACCATCCTGCTGGGCTTCTTCTGGCCTGGCTGGTGGTTGTGGGCATTCATCATCCTGCTGGTGGGCCGCGGCCATGCAGAGACCCTTGACCAGATCACCTCGCTCGACCAACGCCGTAAAGCCCTGGCGGTGATCATGCTGGTCATCTTCCTGCTGGTGCTCACCCCCGTGCCGTTCACCGTCTTCTAATGCACATCCTTCCGCTGCGATCCATTGCGCCACTCATGCTCGGCGTGCTGCTCCTCTCCGCGTGTATCGAGAAACCCTCGGCACCCACCGCGACCGCAAGCCCGCCGGGTGCAACCCGGACAGAGGGTCCAACCCCCACCGCCGCGGCGACCCCCATACCGCCCATCCAGATTGACCCAGCCTCCCTGCGCGGCGTGGAAATCCAGCTGTGGGACGCCTTTGCCGGCTCCTCATCAGACGCTTTTGCGACCCAGGTGGCACAGTTCAACTCGAGCAATCAGTGGGGCATTGTCGTTACCCCGACCGACTATGGGGACTACACCTCGCTCTTCGAGGCGGTCAACGCCGGGCTGGCCTCCGGCACCGGGCCTGAGCTGGTCGTCGCACTCCCCGAACAGGAGCTGGCCTGGGACGCCTCCCAGTCAATCGTGGACTTGACCAGGTATGTCGGCGATCCAGTCTGGGGTCTCAAGAGCGGCGCAAGCTCTGATTTCCCTGCGGCCTTTTGGACACAGGATGTCGTCGACAGCCGGCGGATTGGCCTTCCTGCACAGCGTTCCGCCCGTTTTCTCTTTTATAATGAAACCTGGGCCCGCCAGCTGGGCTTCGACCACCCCCCGGCCACCTCCGATGAGTTCCGCCAGCAGGCGTGCGCCGCCAACGCGTCTTTACGCAGCGGCAGCAACCCGCAGGTTTACGGCTACGGCGGCTGGATCGTGGACACCACCTGGCAGACGACGCTCTCCTGGATGCAGGCATTCAGCGGCGGGGTGCTCGCGGGCACTACCTACCATTTCCAAAGCGACCAAAACCTGGCCGCCCTGCAGTTCCTGAAGAAACTATACGACGATCACTGCGCCTGGATCTCAACCGGACCGAACGTCTACGACCCCTTCGCCAATCGCCTGGCGCTCTTCGTCAGCGGCGACCTGGCCGAAGTCCCGCAGGTCATTGAAAGCCTGTCCCGACTGAAGAATTCGGACGAGTGGACTGTCATCCCCTTCCCCGGTCCGCAGACGAGCGCCCTGGTCGGCTATGGGCCTTCGTACAGCCTGCTGACATCGACCCCCGAAAAGCAGCTCGCAGCCTGGCTCTTCGTCCGCTGGGTGCTCTCGACTGAGAACCAAGTTCAATGGGTCGAGGCAACCGGCTCGCTGCCCCTGCTCAACTCGGCAGTGAATGCGCTCGGCGATTACCAGTCCAAGCAGCCCCAATGGGCGGCGGCCGTTGAAGCGATGCCGAAAATCCAGGAACCACCCCCGCTGGCCTCCTGGCGGCAGGTGCGCTATGTTCTGGAAGATGGCGTGCAGTCCATCTTCCGGACGAACGTGTCAGTGGACCAGATCCCGGCCGTCCTGGCAGAAATAGACGCCATGGCGGAGGAGTTGAGCAAATGACGAAGCCCAAACCGCGCGTGATCATTTATACGGACGGCGCCTGCGATCCCAACCCCGGACCGGGCGGCTGGGCTGCCATCCTGCGCTCGGGTTCGACGGAAAAAGTGCTCAGAGGAGGTGAGGTCGGGACGACCAACAATCGCATGGAACTGACCGCCGCCCTGAGGGCGCTGGAAGCCCTGAAAGAACCCTGCCAGGTGGATATATTCACCGACTCCGAATATCTCCGCCGCGGGATCACCGAGTGGATGCCCGCCTGGAAAGTTAAAAACTGGAAACGAAAAGGCGGCAAATTGGCCAACCTGGATCTTTGGCAGGCACTCGATTCCGCGCTGGAGGGTCACGAGGTCATCTGGAACTGGGTTCCCGGACACTCCGGGGTACGTTCCAACCAGCGCGCCGATGAACTGGCACGCAAAGCCATTCCGCGCGGCTGGGATGCCGGGATATCGGCGGCAGATAGCTAAAACAGGCTGAAAGCCTGAAATATCCTTATACCGATTTGGAAAAAAGATAAAGGCCAATTATGTCCATCCCGGAATCCTCGCCATCCAAGGAAAACAGTGTTCCTCATAAGCCGCGGCACCCCTTCCTAGGCTCCCTGCTGTGGGTGATTCCCATTTTCGTCGCTTTTTCCCTCCTCATCGAGGCATTCGCCCGCACGGCAATAGTGAAAAAGATCCTGCCGTCGGCATCCCTGGGAGTCGACCCATCCCCGTTTGGGCAATACTTCGAGATCAAGTGGTCCCGCCTGCAGCAGTACGTCGCCCAAAACGGTGGAGTTGATGTCCTGCTGGTCGGCAGTTCCGTCGTGAACACCGGGATCGATCCGGATATCGTCGCCAATACCTACTACCAGAAAACCGGCATAAAGCTGAGGATATTTAATTTTGGCGTGGAGAGTCTGGACATCGTTCCAAACTCCGTGTATGCGAAGATCCTGGTTCAACAATTCCACCCGGCGGTGCTGATCTTTGGAACCCTTCCCAGGGATTACCTGGCCAGCGATAATCCGGATATCAACGGATTATTCCTCTCGAGCCCATGGATCGAATATGAAGCCGGGCAATGGAATTTTCCGGGTTTCTTGATTGCCCATTCCATGGCTGTTCGCCGCTACATGGCGTACCGTAATTGGATGCGGTCTGACTTCCTGGCCGGACATTTCGGCGAAGAGTACCGGACCGGCCAAACCTCCAGCAGCGGTTACCAGCCCGACAATGCCATCGCCACGAACATCGACCAGCATCCGGACCCAACCGATCCAAACGAAGTGGACGCTTTCGCCAAATACCAGGATTTTAAAATAGACCCGGAGCGCTTGCAGCGCCTGCAGGACATCCTCAAGCTGCAAGGAGTGGGGGGAACGCAGGTCATCGTTATGGAAATGCCCCTGGCTGCCACCTTTTACGACTACATGGGCGGCAAGGATGTCTATGTGGGTTACCAGCAGACGATCGCCGACACCGTCGCCGCCTCCGGTGCGTTGTTCATTCCTTCGAATGGCAAGCCCGTGATTCCTCCGGACGGCCGCTCCGACCGGGAACATCTGAACCGTAACGGTGCACCTGTCATGAGCACCTATTTGGGAAATCTGCTGGTAGCCTTGTCGGTCAATAACGGCATGCAGTTTACCCATTCCAGCCAGGGTGGTCATTAATGGAGATCACGACCTTTCTCTTTGCCCTCTTCGTGATCCTGACCGGGCTTGGATACCAGGTGCTGCCGAAACGCATTAAAAACCTCTGGATGCTGCTGGCCTCTTCGGTGTTTATCGTCACCTGGTCATGGAAATTCCTGGTCAGCCTCCTCCTGCTGGCCACGATCAATTATCTCCTTGGTTTCCTCGTCCCCAACACCCGGTTTGGGAAGAAAATCCTGTGGGCCGGGATTGTAATAAACATTTTGGCTCTACTGGTCTTCAAATACAGTGATTTTTACCTCCCGGCATTGATGTCGCTGCTTGCCAGGCTTGGAGTCCCAACCGGTGCGGGTGGGCTGCAGATCCTGGCTCCCCTTGGGATTTCCTTCATCACGGTCCAAATGATCTCCTACCTGGTCGACGTCCATTACGGACGCTTACCGGCTGAAAAAGAGCCGGTCAGGTTTGCCCTGTATGTGATCTATTTTCCGAAAATCCTGTCCGGGCCGGTCGAGCGAGCGAAGACTTTCCTCTCCCGCCTGGAGTCCCCGCAGAAGTGGTCAGGCGAGTTGCTCCGCAACAGCTTCGCCCTGGTCCTGGTTGGGTTGGTGCGGAAGCTCGTCCTTGCAGATGTCCTGAACGCCATGATCCCTGCGGATGCCTTCCAACAACCGTCCAAATACCCCGCTCCGCTGTTGGCTGCCTGGCTGCTGGTCTATGCCTTCGCGCTCTATAATGACTTTGCAGGGTATACCAGCATAGTCAGAGGGGTCAGCGGATTCTTTGGGATCGAGCTGACCAACAATTTCAATATCCCTTACTTTGCGCGCAGTTTTTCAGAGTTTTGGAACCGTTGGCACATCAGCTTATCCAACTGGCTGCGCGATTATATATTCTTCCCGCTTTCACGTTCGCTTTTAAAAAAGATCCCCGAGCGGAACCACCCGGTTCACATCATCGTCCCGCCCATGCTCACCATGCTGGTCTGCGGCCTGTGGCACGGCTTCACCTGGAACACCCTCCTATGGGGAGGGCTGCAGGGAGGATTTCTTGTCCTCGAACGGATTGGCACACTCTGGAAACCAAGGGTATCCCCCGCCGATCTCCCCAGGTGGCGGCAGGTCATTGCTGCCCTGGGAGTGTTCCTGTGTATTCTAATGGCCTGGGTACCATTTCACACCGGGGTCGTGCCTGCAATTCAATACTGGAAGAGCCTGCTGACTATTAATAACTGGCACTTTTCCATTCACAAGGCTTATTTCCTGACTGCAACCCAACGTCAAATTTTCCCGCAGTCTACCCTCAGCTGGGTCTCCCTGTTTCCCTTTTTCCAGGCCGGTTTTGTGCTGCTTGGCGCATTGCTCCTGGACGTGGTTTTATATAAGGACGAACTCCGTTTTCTAAAATGGCCAGCCTGGTTGCAGGCGGTGCTGCTGATTATGCTGGTGGCGATCTTTTTCCTGCTGTCCTTCGCGGAAAAAGGGGCGCCGTTCATCTATCAAGCTTTCTAAGTTTTTGATCGGGGAAATCTGTCTCGAGGCTTAATGATCTTCGGCGCAGGCAGGAGCTGGACCATCCATCGGCACCGGGTCGGGCGTTACTCCACACAGCGCATAGCGGGCGTCGGGCGGCGGAGTCAACTCGTTGGTAAAGAAATTCACCGTCATGTCCATGACCTCGTCCTCAGTGGGAGATACATCATAAAAGACCGGGGCGAAGCTGTGGATCGCGTTTTTCATGGCCACCAGCCAGATCGGGGCACCCAGGGCCTTCATCTGGTCATAAAACATTTGGGACTGCACAAATGGAACGGTGTCATCCAGGGTCCCATGTGCGATGAAGATCGGCGGGGCATCCGCCTTCGCATAAGTGATCGGGCTGGCTTTGATCAATTCGGGGCTGTTCCAGAGTGTGTTATAAAATGCCCTCTGTCCCAATCCATTTATCAAATGATAAAGGGAATCATCGTTCAGCCGGGTCGGGCCAAAGAAATCAGTCACCGCCTGCACCTGGCTCGAATAATCCAGGTACTCGCCGACATCCCATCCGACTGACTGGTCGGTGAGCCCCAATAACAATACGATCTGCCCACCGACGCTGTCGCCCAGGGCACCGATCCGGTCCGGGTTCAGGTTGTAATCGAAGGCATGGGCGCGCAGGGATCGCACTGCGCACTTGGCATCCTCGATCATCGACGGCCAGGGGAAAGCCGGCGCCAGGCGGTAATTAATCGATACGACTAGAAAGCCACGCACATTAAGACCGGGCTGGGCGCCCAGATCGGGAGTCGTGGTTTTATCGCCCAGGCTCCAGGCTCCCCCGTGAACGATGATCACTGCCGGCCAGGGGCCGTTAGACATGGGTGGATAATACACATCCATGTGAACCGGGACGCCGTTCATCGTGCAATAGGTCACGTTTTTTTCAACCGTGCCGAGCTTGCTCAGGGCGATCGGGGTAGGAGTGGGAACGAGAGTCGCAGTTGGGGTTGGAGACGGGGTCGGAGTGGATGTCGGCGCCGAAGTAGCCGTCAGCGTCGGAGGAAGGCTTGGGGTGGCTGGAATCAATAGCTGGGGCACCTGGCCACACGAGGCCAGCAAGAAGCCACAAATAATGCTCGACAGCCAAGTCCCGCGGGCTAGTTTGCTCCTGGCCGGTTTGTTATTGTGCCGGGTCATCATTGCTCATTTTAATCGAAATGCCCATTATTGTCTTCCCAGGTGATTGTTCCAAGATTGGTAAATTGGGTGGTATAAAAGGATTTCCGGAGCAACTGTGAATTGTCCCGGAAATCCATACAGAAAGGCACATCAGCACCATGCGCCTCAAGTTGATTTTACCAAGAGTTGATCCCGATACCTATATAGAACCGGAGCATTGCCCTCATCCCGGCTGCCCGGGCAAGCACTTCTTCCCCATGCAGGAGGTCCAGAAGAATGTGCGCGATAGCCAGTACGAGACGGTGAAAGCCCGGCGATACAAGTGTCTGCGGTGCGGGCATACGTTCCGGGTGTATCCCCAGGGAGTGAGTGCAGCACAGGTCTCACAGCGGCTGAAAGGGATGGCGGTGATGCTGTACCTGTTGGGCTTGAGCTACGGGGCGGTGGTGATCATGTTGGAAGCCCTGGGGGTAGATCTGAGCAAGAGTAGTGTGTATCGCAGCCTACAGGCGGCTGCGGAGGTGGTGCCGGGATTGAAGCAGCAAGAGCTGCTGCAGGGGTATCGGACGAAAGCGTTGGGAGCCGACCTGACCAGTGTGAAATGTAAAGGGAAATGGCTGAGCCTGGGGGTGACGGTGGATCCATTGACAGGCTGGGTATTGAGCATTGACCAGCTGGAGTCCGAAGATGCGCAGACCCTGCAGAAGTGGATCGAGCCAATCGCCGAGAGCGTCGGGGCGCACACCCTGGTCACGGATGATGCAGATGCGTTGAAAACTGCTGCGGATGACAGTGGGCTGTTCCATCAGGTGTGCAAGAGCCATGTCGGCCGCAACACGGACGAGTTGATCGCCAGCCTCAGCCAGGCCATCCAGCTGGGACGGGATCCTTCCCTGGCCGAACTGCACATCCAAGCTTCCCAGGCCCTGGAGGATCTGCGCCGCCTGGGGGAGCTGATCCATTCCCGCCAGCCTGACCAACAGGCGGAAGTTCAAGCGATGTATGAGCGTTATGCCATGGCGCCTGCCCCTACCAAAGGCGCCACCGCCAGCCTCGCCTACCGCCTCCGCAATCTCTTCCTCGACCGCTGGAACCTCTGGCCGCGCTTGACCTTCTACCGCACCTGGAAAGATGCGGCCGGAACCCCTCTCCTGGATGGCACCAATAATGCCTGCGAACGCGCCATCGGCTGGTGGATCAAGGAACGCTATCGCACCATGCGGGGCTACAAACGCGATCAGTCCGCCCTGAACGTCAGCCGCCTGATTGCCCACTGTGGCAATCACCTCAATTCAGGCCTGGATTTGGCTACCTTATTCGCCTGATCCAGGCTCGCCAGTTTCCTTCCCCGTTATTCCTTGCCCCTTGGTCGATGCTTTACCAAATTTGGAACAGTCACCTTCCCAGTAAAATTAAATATTGCTGAAGCCCCCCGCCCTGGGCACCCAGCTGCTCATGGAGCGCAGAACTGCGGATGCGCAGCTCGGCATTCGCCCCCGGGCGGAGGCACTTGCGCCCGAGACTGTTCGAGGCTATGATTAGCTGCAGAATGCCCGAACAGGAGCGAGGGCCGCTCCTTTTGCACATCACGGCGTCACCAGGGACCACTATGCCCATTTACGAATATGTCTGTCTGAACTGCAAGAACGAATTTGAAACCATCCGCCCGATGAGCCTGGCGGATGTGCCGCTCCCCTGTATAAAGTGTGGTGCCAAGGATGTCAGGCGCAAGCTCTCGATGTTCTTCGCCGAGAGCGGTGGCAGGTCCGTTGCGGGCATGTCCGAACCATCCTGCGGGGAATGCACGGGCGGCCATTGTTCGTCGTGCGGGCACTGAACTGTGTTTAGGCCAGTTCGTACAGCCAAAAAAATAATCCCCAAAAATTAAACGCTCAGACTGTTCCGGTGCCGAGGGGTATCCGTGCCTGTCCTCCGCTCCCTTCCCCTTTTGGGATGTTGCGGCGGGATCGTTTTGCCATCCCAATGCAGAGCAGGAAGAACGCTCCGCCCGGGGCACCAACGCAGGGGGAAAGAATGGGAATCCCGGAGATCGTCGCCCCACCGATCGATTCAATTCACGATCGAGCATGAACTACCGGATGAATACATCCCATTTCCAACGACTCGTCAACCAGAATTCTCCCCCGTTTTCCGGGTTCCATATCCCGGCTCCAACCGCGGAGCATTCGGCCTCCTGGATTGCCGCAGGCACTGTGTCGGGAAGAGGACAGCTGTTTACGATCAGATCCACAGGCGGGTTGACAACCAGGCTGCTGGGACTGGTGGTCAGGCGTTCGTTGGGCCGGCCCGGGGTCGGGTGGCAGCTGAAAGTCCAGGTGCCTGTCCCATCCGGCAGCCGGCACCAGGTCTGGTCGGCATCGGCCACGACCGGGTAGGTAAAGGCATCGGCAATCGAACCATTCGGCCTCAACAGGCGAACGGTGCTGCCGCCGTCGCTGAGGGCAATCCCGCTGTCGGTATGGAAGAAAACAGCCATCTGGCGCGGCAGCAGGGACAAATTCGGCAAGGTATACGCAGGGCTAGTGCCTCCCACCCCGTTGTCCAATTTCCAGCCCGTCACGTTCATGGCGGCAGTGCCAACATTCATGATTTCAATGTACTCGTCACCGACGTCGGCTTTGCCGTCCATGTTCCAATCGCTTGCTGGATGAGGCAGAATCTCATTAAGGACCAGGCTGCTGGGCTGGAAGGTGGGTGTCCGGGTGGGAACAGGGATCCACCACGGCGGGTAGGTACTCGTGGCTGTTCCGGTGGCCGTCGCCGTCGGGACGCCGGCACAGACCACGATCGGGCTGGACATGTTTTGCGGGGTTGAAGGAGAGATGAGGCTGAAATCTGCGACATTGTTGCCGGTGTCGTAGCAGGCGGTGGGCCCTCCCGGCTTGCGCTCATAACTTTGGTTCACATTTCCGGAAAGGGGCACGAGGTTGGTACCTTCCCGGTAAGCGGTGGAGATGCACATGCCAACCTCATCCACCACGTATCCGATGGAGGAGATCAGGGCCAGCCCTCCCTGGTCGGTCAGGGCAGCCGAATAGGTCATGTCGGGGGTTATGCTCAGGCTGGAGCCGGTGGCAGCCGCGAGGAAATGCTGGCCTGGCAGGAGGTAGGTATTCGCGAGGCGATCCGAATAGATCGTCGCCATGTAGTAAGTGGTCGTGCCGCAGTCGCTCGATCGGGCGATCGACCAGCCCCAGAGGTTGACCGTCACCCCGGTCGGGTTGTACAGCTCGACAAACTCATCGCCGTCCCCGCCGGGGCCGCGCGAGCGGAACTCGCTGATGACCAAGTGCACCGGTGCGGCGGGTGTGAAGGTCAGGCTGGAGATAGGGGTGATCGTAGGGGTATTCGTGGCCGTCCGGGTATTCGTGGCCGTATGGGTATATGTGGCTGTCCGGGTATTCGTGATCGTCGGGGTATCCGTGATCGTGGGAGTATTACTGGCCGTGTCGGTGATGGTGGGAGTATTGGTGATCGTGGGAGTATTGGTATTCGTGGGGGTATTACTGGGCGCGTGGGTGGCGCTTTTAGTTAGTTTCGCAGAAACGGCGGCTGCCACGCTTACACTGCTCAGTGGCGCGGTGCGCCCGGCCGCGGCGCCAGCCATAAAGAAGATGCCTTCGGCCAGCAGGACCAACATTAAGATCAACCAAAAATTGGGAGATTTGTCGCGCGGCATAACCAAATCGAATTCCTGCGATCTATGATAACACACGAAGGGCAGGCGCGTCGATACAACCCTTCAAGCGGACCGATAATTAACTCTGAACGAAAGTTTAGCGGGGCTCGACGACGATCTTGATCGCCGTGCGGACTTTGTCCTCAATCTCCACATCCACGAATTCCGGGATGGCGACCACGTTGATTCCATCGTTTTTTAGGTAGCCGGTGGCCAGCACCAGAGCTTTGACTGCCTGATTGACCGCCCCAGCCCCTATAGCCTGGACTTCCGCCCGTTTGTGTTCCCTGACGACCCCCGCTATTGCCCCGGCGACGGCAGCAGTACGGGAGGTAGCGGACACCTTAATCATATCCATGGCGTGTCTCCCTTGTGAAAGAATGATCGGTAGAGGGGCATCCTTTCATTAACATTGTACAAGATTCAAGGGGGATATACAAGATAGCCCGATTTGATTGTCTATACCACGTGGGGGATCAAAGCGCCTTTTTCGGGGAAAATTTGACTGCTAGGGAATGTTCCCCATTTCCTTTTGGTTCCCTTCGCCCGGCCAGACCCCTGGGATCGCGGTCCCGCATTTCGGGCAGGTTCCCTGCGGGGTGATGCTGTATTCCTGGATGAGGTACCCCATCCGACGCACCAGCGGCGTATTACATTGGGGACAGAAAGTGTCCTCGTATTCCTCCACGTGCCCGGGCAGATTCCCGCCGTAAACGTAGTGCAGTCCGGCCTCGCGCCCGATTTCAGCTGCGCGCAGCAATGTGCGTGCCGGGGTATTGTCCGGATCGGTCATCTTGTAGTCCTGGTGGAAAGCGGTCACGTGCCAGGGAATGTCCGCAGAGATCCCCGCCAGGAAGCGGGCCGCGTCCCACAGCTCCTCGTTGCTGTCGTTGAAGCCCGGCACGACCAGGGTCACCACCTCCACCCATAACCCCATCCGGCGCGCCCGCTGGATGGTGTCCAGAACATTTTTCAGCACCCCCCCGAGCTGGCGGTAATTCTTGTCCCGCATGGATTTCAGATCCACTTTGTAGCCGACCAGATAGGGACGGATGTAATCCAGCACCTCCGGTGTGCCGTTGCCGTTGGAGATGTAAACGCATTTCATCCCTGCCTGAATGGCCAATTTAAACACGGCCGCGGCCCATTCGCTGGTGATGAGCGGCTCATTGTAGGAAGAGGCGACCACCTCCGCCCCGACACGCACCCCGGCTTCCACGATCTGCTCGGGGGAAACCCGGCGGAGAGCAGACACGGACTCATCGGCTACGGGGTCCCGCCCCGCCTGGGAGGTCAGCCAGTTCTGGCAGTTCGACACAAGGAAGAAGCCAGCCAGATAATTATGTTCTACCTCGACCTCGAGGTTGTAGACAAAGCCGGTGTATTTTTCAATTTCAATGCTGCGCAAAGGGATCAAATAATGCCGGCCGGTTATTGCCGCCTTCGGGGATATCTCCTCGTTTTCGTACCAGACAACGGTGTATTGGTGCGAGGCACGCGTGGCAGGTCCTTCCTGCACATCCCCGTCTGGCGTCGGCAAAGCATCAGCAATCGTGGGAAGGTGCCCGAGCCTGAGAGCCAACCAGGCAATCCCGTAAGCCAGCCTTTTCGAAGCGGTCGTCACAGAAACCTTTCCGTTTTTGTAGCGATGTCCATCCCCATCAACAAAAGCCTCCAGGAAAGCATTCACCACAGGTTCTGCTGCACTGTAAATGGGTAAAGGCACCCATTTGCTCGCAGCCCGGCTGCCGGCCAGATTCTTGAAAAGGAGGGCCGCAGAGGCTTGGTTTACGGATATTCTTAATGCCGTGGGTTGTTCCAGCGTGCACACGGAAACGCCAAAATATTCCTCGAGCAGCGCCTGGACCAACCCGGCTTGTTTGATATCGGCAGGTGAAAAACTGAAGTTCAAGCCCAGGCTGTCAGGCTTTTTACAATCCTTTACGACAGAACCCCCCGAGCAATAAAACCCAAGCAGGCGTGCCACGTCTTGATTGAGTGGAATGCACGAAGGGATTCCCGGCCTGGGCTCCTTGGGAAAACCCGGGAAGTCAGCCTCAATTACCATCCCCTGGGCTCGACTCTCTGGATCCCTGCCACGATTCGGGTCGCTGCGAACATGGCGAAGGACCCGGGCACTTTTCCCAAATTCACTGCCAATCCAGCCCGCCGAATTACCGGCCCCTGTCGCATTGAGGATCATTTCCCATTCTTCCCCGTGGAGTCTCCAGGTAACCCGATCCGCTGTTTGCTGCCCCTGCAGGATTTCACCGGCATCGATGGAATCCAAGGAGGAGAAACCCTCCTGGCGCGGTACAGCCAGATAATGGTCCATGGTCAGCTGGCCAGCCGGGATTAACGTGGGGGCCACGGCGGCATTTTTCGTGGCATAGACCCTGTGGTCCGGTGTGCAGCGGAGTGCAGGGAAATTGTATGGGGAAACTTTAACCAGATCCCCCTGATAGGGATGCTTGAACACTGCCCGGACACTGCGCATGCGGCCGGAGGCGGCAACCGCTTTGAGTCCCTCCGGGTATGAGATCTCCCCATCGGGCTGGCTGTTGCGAACATCCGAATAATTGAATGCGTCTTCCAATGACACAGGACCATGATTCGTTATAACCATCGTTTCCCCGGTAAAACAATACCCGCAGTGAAAATCGCAGCCGAGCATGCCGAAGGTCAATGCGGTGGCACCCGGATGGATGTGATAAAAAGGCTTTTTTTCAATCGGATCAGCCTGCAGTGCGGCCACGTAGCCCCACGGCACACGCAGTTTACCCCCTTCGTTGAAGCGCACCTGGCAGATGCCGCGCCGCCCGGGACGGATCAGGCAGCGGTGCCCACAGGCCGTGCAGCGCAGGGCGCCTTCGGGCAGCGGTTCGTACAATTCCCCCTGGGCAGTCAACCGGTCCAGGATGTTCACGATGGCAGTCACGGCAACCTTCTTTCTCTACCAATAGAATATCCTTAATCATACACCTAGAAAGCGGCCGGGATATAATCAATCTACTTTCGGAAGCGCCAAATCGGGCAGTTGTAAGCCCACCGCGAAGAGTGCGGAGATCACAAAAAAGATTTTGTCCGGGCACCCGGTGTCCTCTGCAGGCTCCGAGGTGAAAAAGAATCCTGCAGCATCCATCGAACGAGCGCTCTCATATTCCGTTCAGGAGGCCCACATGACCCTTGACCCTTCCGCGATCCGCAGCCAGTTTCCTTCCCTCAGCCGCCCGGACGTCTTCTTCGACAACCCCGGCGGGACGCAGATCGCCCGAGGCAGCCTCGAGCGCATCCAGAGCTACCTGCTGGAGTGTAATGCCAACCATGAAGGGGCCTTCGCCACCAGCCAGCAGTCAGACGCGATCCTGGCAGAGGCGCATGCCGCCATGGCAGATTTCCTCAACGCCCGCCGGCCGGAAGAGATTGTCTTCGGCAACAACATGACCACGCTGACCCTGCACCTCAGCCGCTCGCTGGCTCGCACCCTCAGCCCCGGTGACGAGATTGTCGTCACCCGCCTAGACCATGATGCCAACATCTCCCCCTGGCTGCTTGCGGCCGAAGACCGCGGCTACAGGGTAACCTGGATCGACTTCGACGTGGAGGACTGCACCCTCAAGCTGGACGAGTTCGAGAAGGCCTTCGCGCGCAAGCCCAGGCTGGCCGCCTTCGGCTACGCCTCCAATGCGGTCGGAACGATCAACCCGGTGCGGAAAATCACGCAGATGGCGCACGAAGCCGGGGCGCTGGTCTACGTAGACGCGGTGCAGTACGCCCCGCACGGGCCAATCGACGTCCAGGACCTGGACGTGGACTTCCTGGTCTGCTCGGCATACAAGTTCTTTGGCCCTCACGCCGGGGTGCTCTACGGGCGCTACGAGCTGCTCGACGAGCTCAAAGCCTATAAGGTCCGCCCGGCGCAGGATACCCCTCCCGGCAAGTTCGAGATCGGCACGCAGAACCACGAGGGCATCGCCGGGGTGCTGGGTGCGCTGGAATACCTCGAGTGGGTCGGGAAGACCTTCGGCGGGGATCAGGAGGAAAGCCTGCGGGGAAAAGGATACCTGGCCCGCCGGATGGAGCTCAAGAAAGCCATGACGGCGGTCCGCACCCATGAATTCGAACTCAGCCGTGCCCTGCTTGAGGCCCTGGAGTCCGTCCCGGGACTGCGGCTGTACGGCATCGCCGACGCCCACCGCCTGGACGAGCGCGTACCGACCTTCTCGTTCACGCTGGAAGGGAAGCACCCGCGCCAGGCAGCCGAAATGCTGGCAAAAGAAGGCCTCTATGTCTGGGATGGCAACTATTATGCCCTGGCCGTGACGGAGCGTCTGGGGGTTGAAGCGGGAGGTGGGATGGTGCGCGCCGGCGCCGTTCATTACAATACGCTCGAAGAAATTGCCCGGTTGGGAAACGCCCTCAAAAAGCTGGCGTGAATGTCGGAGGAAATCCGCAGAAAGTGTAAATTTTGTCTTTCTCGAAAAAAAGCTGGGCTCCCTTTCGCCCGGCATCCCGGTCGCAATTCGCAATAAAATCGTGGGGATGAATTGTCTGCAGCATTCCCCTCAGAGAGTGATCCAGCCTCCAAAATCAATCTTCCTCAAACCCGAATATGATTTGAGAACTTCGTTTTTCACGAATGAGAAAAGATGAAACCAAAAATTGACAGAAAATTTGACGCGGCCCTTTACAAGGTTCCGAAATTTCCTCTAATTGGCGCGGGCGACGATATTGGACAAATCATTTATCAGCGGTCCAAGGAGGACGGCTTTACATTTGAAAATAA
The DNA here is from genome assembly GCA_963753465.1 of uncultured Chloroflexia bacterium. Classification (GTDB taxonomy): domain Bacteria; phylum Chloroflexota; class Anaerolineae; order Anaerolineales; family Villigracilaceae; genus UBA877. Next base: position 503,112 of record CAVWCJ010000003.1, on the reverse strand, counting down.
CGATATTGTTGTGATCGCTTCAAAGATCGTCTCAAAGGCCGAGAATGCAATTGTCAGGTTATCTGACATCGAGCCCGGGGAAAAAGCACAGGCGCTTTCCAGGGAAACGGGCAGGGATGCAAGGCTCTGTCAGGTCTACCTAAATGAAAGCGCTGAAATCCTGAATGTCAAAGGAAGAATGATTATTACCAGGGACAGGCTTGGTTATATCAACACATCGGCCAATGTTGACCGCAAAAATATCGCCCCTTATGATAAGGGAATGGTTGTCCTGCTTCCCAAGAATCCTGACCAGAGCTCCCAATGGATCAGGTCGCGGATTCAAACCCTGAGTGGAAAAGAGATCGCCGTTATTATTTGTGATTCGTTTGGGAAACCGGATCGGTTCGGGACAATAGGTGTCGCCATTGGAATAGCAGGCATTCGTCACCTGGAAGAAAAAAGTGGACAGGATCTTTTTGGAAACCCGGCGAATACTTGCATTGCCTTAGTGGATGAGATCGCAGCGGCTGCATCGATGCTTATGGGGCAAACAGACGAAGGGTGCCCGGTGGTTATCGCCAGAGGCATCCCTTACACAGTGGATGAAAACGCCAGCATTACCCGGATATTGGAAAAATAGAGGCGGGCACAATCCAATCAAGTCCGGACTGAATCAGTGGCCATCGCCTTTATTTCCGATCTTGGGAAATTCAAACCGACTGCAGCACCCGTCCGGCGCATTCCATCCCGGTGTAGAGTGCTCCGCCGGTGCTCGGGCCGGCAAAGTAATCCCCACAGAAATAAACCGGCCCCTCCTGCGGATCCTCCCAGAAGCGTTTTACAGCATCCAGGTACCCGGGCCGGAAAGTCGGCAGCTTGTCCTGCCACTTGAAGATGCGGTGTGCCTTGAAGGTCCCCTTGAGCGCCGGAAAGATTGCGGCGATCACCCCCTGAGCCTGGGCTTCCAGGAGCTCAGGATCCTGGCACATGTCGAAGGTGTAGACGCTCGGGTCGGTCAGCATCAGCCAGCGACCGTCTTTATATGCCTCAAAGCTGATGCTGTTGATCGGCAGCTTGGTCGAACGCGGTACAAAGGTCCCCTTGACCGGCGGCTGGTAGTCGGTCTCAGCGATGTGATAGTGCAGCGCCCCGGTGCTGTAGGCGACCTGGGAGAAGAAGGCCTGCCAGGCCGGGCGCGGGACCTCGAACAGAGGCAGGACATGGTTGCCTGGCACGGCGACGACTGCCCGCGGCGCCTCGACCGTTTTCTCGGCTCCATGGACGGTATAGGTGATTTTCACCCCGCTGCCATCGGGCAGCAGACGGATAGCCTTCACCTGGGCAGTCAGCTCCACCTCGACCCGGGAGGCCAGCGCCTGAGGCAGCATTCCGATCCCGCCTCGGAAGGTGACCGAATTGGCGTTCAGGTAGCCCGTCATAAGGGTAAGGAACGCCTTGCGCGAGATATCGCCGCCCTTATAGGCACACATGGTCTCGAACATGGGGATGGCCCAGTACTCAAACATTTCTTCGCTGATCCGGTTCTTGAAGAACTGCTCGAAGGTCTCGTCCATATCCGGGCCGCGCGCCCGCTCCATATGGTAGGGATTGGCGAACCTGCCCTGTTTCAGGAAATACGGCAACAGCCTGAGCATGGCCAGCCTCGCCTTGATCGAAACCCCGCTCCAGCGCAAGTACGAGAGGATGGAAACGAAATTGGCGCTGTGCAGTTTGCCGTCACGGTAGATGGTGATCGTCAGCCCCTCATCCGATTTGACCAGCTGGTCGGCAAGACCAACCTCGCGGACCATGTCGATCAGCGACTTGTCGCTGGTGGTGACGAACTTGGCCCCGATATCCACCCGAAATCCTTCCCAATCCACGGTTGCCATGCGCCCGCCCACGTAGTCATTTACGTCGAGCACCAGCACGTCCTGCCCAGCCTTCTTGAGCTGATAGGCGGCGGTCAACCCGGCAATACCCGCTCCAACGACGATGACCGAATCTCCAGGCATGCGAGCCCTCCCGAAAAGATGCTGCAAGAGTGCTGACATCATTATGCACCTGGATCCCGCCCTAGTCAATTTGTTTTCGTGTTTTGCTTATTGTGATTTCACAAGTGTGGTCTCCAGCTCGAATTAACACATCAAGTTATGGAATTCCAAATTCGTCTGCAAAGATAATAAGCACGGCCGTCGCTTTTGGTTGCCATTGAGTGTATCGACGGCATTGTCTATAAAGCCCGGGTATTTTCTGAGATGAACAACCCGGCAAAGCGCGCTGAATCGCGGCAGTTCCTGGTGGTGGTTGGGAACGGATCCTCCCGGAGCGGCACGGGAGGGTCTTTCGTTCCTGGACCGACCCGGGGTTGATGGAAAAATGGTTTGCGCCCCCGGGCATGCAGGCGATGGGAAGCAAGGGGCCGTCCCGGGTTTTGACAGAAGCTCACACCGGTGGGCAGCTAAGGCAACGAATGGTTCTCGAGCAAAATTGGTCTGGCGCCGATCGGCACCGCTGCCCCCCTGGTGATCCTGACAGAATTACCGGCCAGGTCGCGATAATCCACGTAGGTCGTGGCAGGTGAATAGGTATTCGAACCCTGCATGTCCCAGACTGCCAGCGCGTTATAACCGCCCGATCGTGTGAGCGAGCAAGTCCAGGTCCCATCCGAGGTCGATGAGCACGGCTGGCTCATCTCTGCGCCGACCAGCCAGGTGTAAACCTGATCGAAGGCGATTCCTGCCTGGGTTGGCACGCTCGCGGCGGTCTCGATGGTTCCCCAGTGAAAAGTGGTGGGATCTCCCCAGGTAAACCATGCCGCCATTTGTAGATTTTCGGACGAGCGTAGGCCGGCCTGGAGCAGGTACCAGCGTGCCAGCCACGCCGTCTGTGTATCCGGATCGGTCACGGTGCCATTCCCCCAGCTTCCTTCCGTATCGAACATGGGCTTTCCTGCCAGTCCATGCTGATCGAAGACCTGCCGCATCAGGGTCGCCTTGGTCACGATCGACCCATAGCAGGTTATGAACTCCTTGCATCCGGCGGTCATATCCTCATCAGGCATTGGAAAAGGTTTAACACCCGTCTGTTCTGCAATATAACCATGGAACGCACCACCGTCGGCATATTTCGCTCCGCCCGCATCGAGATAAGCTGCCATCCAGGTGCTGCCGCTGTTCTTGGCCTGGTCACCGACCGGACCTGCAACCGAAGGCGTCAACAACCGCGAGTGCGGGTCAGCGTGGATGATCGGATATGCTGCTTTCGCCAAGTTCACCATCTCGGGAATCGTTCCAGTCCAGAACAGATTGATGTTCATCTCGTTCCACACCTCGTAATAACGCACGTGCGGCTCGGTAACGCCGTTGTAATGGTTCATCACTGCCGTGATGAAATCAATCCAATCCTGAGTGTCGGCTGGGGCGGAGGTACACCGCGAGAAGCCCCTGACCGTTGTACAAGAATGCGGGTCAACAGCCGCCCATGCCGGGGAGGATCCGAGCGTAATCGCCAGGCTGACGGTATTGGTTCCGTCCACCAGCCCGTGCGCAGCTGCGTCGCTGACATAGCTATCGAAGAGGCTGAAGTCATAGACTCCCTTGGTTTGCTCGATCCAGGCCCAGGCTCCAATCTCCGGATGGGCCAGCGTACCAAATGTCAGCTGGGGATAATCAGCCGGGTTGACAGTCGTCATTGCAAAGAACGAGGGCGGGATTGCGTTGGGAGATCCGTTCTGGCTGATTGCCGGCGTGTCGGCGGCGAAAGGCGAGGCGGTTGATCCCGCCGTTGTAGATGGGAAGAATGTCGGCGAAGCAGGCTGGGGAAGACTGGTGCTAATAGTCGTGGGCATAGATAAAGTGCACGCGGCCAGTATGAATATAAAAACGAGAAAAAGAGAAAATTTTATTTTTTTCACAAACCCGCTCCTTAATTCATCTATGGATCCGTAAAATTGGTGGGGTACTCCAATCGCAAATTAAAGACTCTCTATGAACTTGTCTGGCATCAACTCTTGGAGAGCCGCTTCCCGTTGAGATTGGGGGAAATAGGCAAAATGATGGGAAACCCAATCCACCTGCCTTAATATCTCAAGGCAAGAGAGCGGAATGAACATTGACCAGGATGGACTGAAGGTCCGGGTTGAGTTCGTCCTCTTCATAAATTTCCAAGAACTGGATGTCCGCCTTCAAACCAAGGTCCGCCGAAGCCTGGAGTGCTTCGGCGGCGGTGCTGCCTCCCATCTGGTCCGGTTTCTGCGATGCGGCTGTGCCCATCTCAAAACCGGTGGTGGTCTGGGCAGAATACTGCTGCACCAGGTCATAGCCGAGGGAAGGGCTTCCTTTGCGAGCGCTCAGCCCATTCTCCTGGAAGGCTACATGCCGGCCATAGTTAGTAAAAGCGAATTTCGCAACGTCCTCCCGCGTTGCGGTTTCAGCCGACGTGTCCGGTATTGGCAAGCCGGGATAGAAGGCCAGCGAGATTTGAGTTGTGGGAAAAGACTGCACGTAGGCCGCCAGCGTCTGCTGCCATGCGCCTTCGTACTTTTGCAGGCTGTATCCAAGCTGCTTCCATTTTTTCACCGCAGCCGGGTCGTTGGGAAGACTCATCTCCTCGCTGATGGAAGTAGGCCCGGTCGCGGGGACATTGACCACCGCGGGGTTGGAATCATAGCGCTGTCCGAGGATATGCACGAACGCGAACCAGCGGTTGAGGTAGGTTGCATCCCAAGGCATGGGAAGCGTAACGGTCGTGCCCTGGTCAAAGCCATAGTCCACTACAAATTGCGACGATTGTACTCCCTGAAGCGCCCACTCAGGTGAAAATGCGCCTGGCAGGACGACCAGGATGACCTTCTTGCCGTCCGCTGAGGCGGCCTGGACCTGGCTGTCGATAAAGCTCCAGTCGAACTGGCCCTGTGCAGCCTCGATGCTGCTCCAGAAAGTGCGCACCACGATCCCGTCCACGGCGGGGTTGGTGTAGGTGGCAGACCGAATGGCGATGTTGTGTGCAGTAACGATAAAGACCCCGCGCGTCGTTTTGAGGCTGACGGCCTGGGCTGAGGCGGAGGTGGGAGTCGCTGCGGGCACGCTTGAGGTCGCTGTGCCAAAGGGCACAGGCGGACTGCCGAGCATACAGGCAACCATTGAGAACAGAAAAACAATGAGGACGAACCAGCGGCATCTAGAGAGCATTTCAACTTCCTGTTCTTCAAAAGCGACTTTAGTGCGCCGCAGATGCCAGGGCGCCGGCGATGGCGGCCAGCACATCTTGCGCGGCGGGAGAAAGCACATCCGGTTCCCAGACTTCGAGAAATTGTGCTTTCGCGTCCACGCCCCTTTGCAGCGATTTCTGGAGTGCTGTCGCTCCATCCGCATCACCCATATCCGCGGGGTGTTGGATTGCCGATGTGACGAGCTGATAGCCAATCACGACTTTGCCGCCGTAACTCTTTACTACATCATAAGCCCCAGAGGTCGCGGTGTTATCTTTGGCGGCCGTCATCCCATTTTCCTGAAGAACGAATCGGTTGGGGTAGTTGTCTGCACCCAGCCCGATGATGGCCGCAGTGACACGCTGGCTCTCGTTATGGTCAATACCGCTTGGATTGCCGTTTTTACACCTGGTCGTGCTGACAATCGGCAGCGGCGGATAGAGCGCCAGGGAAAAATATTGACGAGGAAAAATTTGGGCGTAACTGGCAAAGACTTGCTTCCACGCGCCGATCAGCTTGTCGCTGGTGTACCCGTCCTTGACCCAGGTACAAAGGTCTGCGGGGGCATTCGGCAGGGACATTTCGGCCGTGACCGACGTCGGGCCATCCGCTGCGATCTTGATAAAAGAGGGACGATCCTGGTAACGAGCGCTGACGGCCTTCAGGAACGCAAACCAGCGGCCCAGATACGTCTGATCCCATGGAAGCGGCAGCACCATGTTTTCGCCCTTGCCCGGACCGTATATGACGCTAAAAGAATCGGTTTTTACGCCCTGGAGTGCCCACGCCGGGGTAGCAAAGCCGGGGATCAAAACCAGTTCGACCCACTTGCCGTTTTTCTCGGCCTTGTCGAAAACCGCATTGAGCTTGTCCCACACAAAATTGCCTTGTGCCGGTTCGATATCCGCCCAGGAAGTGCGAAACGTAAGCCCGGCGATGTTGGGATTGGCATAGGTCTGATCTTCAAAAAGTTGGCCGCTAAACATGCTGCCCGCCTGTGCCGCGGGTATGAAGTTGTTCACCGCGGTGATGCCGCGTGGTTGAATGGGGATACTGGGAACAGAGGGCGTAGGGGCGTTGTTCGTTGAGACGCTCGAGGGAGTGAGGGTGGGAGCTGGTACTGTAAGAGTGGCTTCACTGTTAGGGGGCAAGCCAGGAATAGAACATGCGACAAGTAAACCGAGCATAAAGAAGATCAAAAATTGGATCGGCGTTTTCATTGGATTCACCTTTTCACTTTTCCCTTCCTTGCATTCAAAATAAGTAGGCGACAACACTGGTGAAGGAAGTACCGGTGGTAGATGCTACCGTAGATGAATGGGCTCGCAGATTTCCAGAAGCTTCTGGCTGGCCAGGTTGAGCAGGTCCTGTGGCGTCGTCGTGATGGTGGTGCCGTCAGGCTATACCTCCTGTGCCGGCGCGTCTACATGGGTTGACGCATACTTGATATCCTGGCTGTAGATCTGCACCTGAAACTCTCTAGGGCTGAAGCCCAGGGGTTCTTGGAGAAACATGCTCAGGTCTAGCTTTGTTCCAAGAGATAATATGAATAGCTTGGATTGAAATTGCGGGTTGTTTCTGGTAAGCTCCTATTAGGCAAATCACAAAAAAAGAAAGGAGCTCGTAGGAAACCAGAAACAACTCGCACCATCAATGATACACCACAACCTCAGTACCTTTACATCGCAATTGAACTCAGCAACGAAACGTGGAAGCTTGGGTTCACCATTGGATTTGGGCAGGCGCCCCGTCTGCGTGACGTGAAAGACCGGGATCTGACGGCATTGGCGAAGGAGATTCGCTTGGCCAAAGAGCGGTTTGGGCTGCCGGAGAATGCGCCGGTGCGCGGCTGTTACAAGGCCGGGCGGGACGGATTTTGGTTGCATCGTTACCTGCTGACCCTGGGAGCGGCCAACCTGGTGATGGATTCGGCCAGCATCGAAGTCAACCGTCGCAAACGGCGGGCGAAAACTGACCGGCTGGAATGGCTGAAGGTAAGCGGTCTGTCCTACAGCTATCCAGATCGCAACCGCGAGCGGAACGCCAGCAGCATCCGAGACGTGTCCTTTTGCTTGCATCGGGGGGAACTTCTGGTAATCACCGGGCGAGTTGCATCAGGAAAATCAACCCTGCTCAAGGCCTTGCTCGGTCTGGTCTCCAGGCAGTCCGGGGAGATCCGCTGGAATGGGCAATGGGTGGAAGACCCGGCTGCTTTTTTCCAACCACCGCGATGCGCCTATACAGCGCAGGTGCCGCGTCTGTTTAGCGCTACCTTGCGCGAGAATATCCTGATGGGGCTGGATGATCCCAGCGCCGACTTGGACGGAGCAATCCACTCGAGTGTGCTGGAAGATGACGTGGCGGTGCTCGAACAAGGGCTGAATACGTTGGTTGGCCCTCGCGGGGTCCGCCTCTCCGGTGGACAGGTCCAGCGAGCGGCCGCCGCGCGTGCATTCGTCCGGAATTCCGAGCTCTTGGTCTTCGATGACCTATCCAGCGCTCTGGATGTGGAGACAGAGAAAGCATTATGGGAACGTCTGGACGAGCACCGCAAGTCCCTTGGCGGAGGTCTCACCTGCCTGGTCGCCTCACACCGGCGGGCTGTTCTACGCCGAGCAGATCGAATCTTGGTACTCAAAGATGGCCGAATCGAGGCCGAGGGACAGTTAGAAGCCTTGCTGGTTAGTAGTTCAGAGATGCGGCGGTTATGGAAAGGCGCCGCTGGGTAGGAGAAATAGATCGAAGCGCGTTTGGAAAGTGAACCACCATGCGTCGCACAGACCATGCCCGCTCCACGGAGCAGGGCCTATGTTTCCCCGGCTATGGCCTCCGTCCTTGGCAGCGAGAGCTGTTTTTCGGAGCATGCATAAGATGTCTGAACTTTTGTCCGAAGATCAGCTGTAATAGCAAAGCCCTCCACTCTATTGATGGAGGGCCCTTGCGCAAGCTTCTTATCGGTAGTCCAACTTTATTGTAAACAACCACAAAGTTGTGACTTTACTCATAAAATGGCCGCGGCAGGAAGCAAATAGTGGCCGTATTTTAGCTTGTTTTGAGGGTGCTGATCAACAGGCGGAGGACATTCTGGAAAGATAATCTGGCCGCAAGTAAATCCCGGAAGCATAACATGGCCAGGAGTAGAGCTGATGCCCACAAAAGATACCTATGAGATATAGTGCGTTTGCACCAGTGTCAATCAAATCTCTCGTTCTTTTGGAGGCAAAGCCATGTTGAAGGAAATTGAATTGCATCAGCTCTATCGGAGATTCAATTTGTCGAAGCAAGCGCAGCAGGTCATTGATGAAATCCGTTCTTCTCCTCCGGTGCGGCGCGTGCGCAGCGCTGCCGGGAATGTCAGTGTCCGTTATCCCAGCCGGAAGATGGGAGTCATCATCCAAGCAGAAAGCCACCGGAACGAACTGGCGGGCATCTATGAAAAAGAATACGATCCGGAGACATTGGAATACTACGATCAGCCATCGCGCATCAAACTGGTTTATGAGGCCAAGAACGGGCGTAGGGTAGGCATTTGGCACACTCCGGACTACTTTGTTATTCGAAGCGATAGCATCGGGTGGGAAGAATGGAAAATGGAAGCGGAATTAATTCGCCTGGCAGAGCAAATGCCCCACCGATATGTCTGGGAAGAAAACGTCTGGCAGTGCCCACCGGGTGAACAATATGCCACACAGTTTGGTTTCTTCTATCGGGTACGATCTTCTGCCGAGATCGACTGGGGTTTGCAACGAAACTTGCTGTTTCTCGAAGACTACCTGCACGCGGATCAGGAAGGTTGGGATGAGAACGTAGTCTGCTCAGTGACAACCTTGGTCGCTGAACATCCCGGAATAATGCTTCAAGATCTGCTTGCCAAAGGGAACTTCCCAAACGATGCTGTTTTTGCCATGATCGCTCAAGGACAGGTTTATGTTGATCTGCGAGCCGCCCCTTTGGCCGAATCGCAAAGGGTGAAGGTTTTTCGGGATCAGGAAACTGCGCGAGGGTATTCAATGGTTGCCTCTTCCGCTGGCAAAAGCAATTCCTGCGTGACCATAGCCCTCGGTGTTTCTGTGGTTTGGGATGGCCGATCTTGGACTGTTGTTAATCTCGGCGCCACCCAAATCGCCTTGCTTGCTGCGGATGGCACCATGATTGAACTGCCTCAAACGACATTTGAAGACCTGATCAAGGCAGGGCGGCTTGCTAACCCTGCTGAGGCAAAGACCCTGGAAACACATCCGGCTGTTCAAGAACTACTTTCCAGCGCCAGCCCAAGCGATTTTGCGGAAGCCAATCGCCGTTATGCGATCATTGCCGCTCGACTTGCTGGTTGTTGTTCGGATGACAAAAGTATTTCCTCTCGTACCCTTCGGAGATGGGTGGGCAGGTGGAAAAAGGCGGATGCCAGATGTGGTTGTGGATATGTGGGTCTGCTGCCGCAATATCAGGATCGCGGCAACCGCAAACAGAAGCTACCCGACGCCACCCTGGAGGCGATGAGCGCTTTCATCATCAACGATTACGAGACGCTGAAACAAAAAACGAAGGTGGCCGTATACGGTGCCCTGGTACGCAAATGTGAGGAACAGGGAATCTCAGCTCCCAGCTACAGAACATTCGCCAGGGCAATTCAAAAACGTCCCCATACAGAGCAAGTTCGAAAACGGCAGGGGAAACGAGCCGCCTACCAACACGAGACGTTTTACCAGGAGTTGACCCTGACCACGCCCCGGCACGGAGATCGTCCATTTGAAATTGGGCACATCGACCATACTTTGCTGGACATTGAACTCGTGTGTTCTCATACGGGGCGCAATCTTGGCAGGCCCTGGGGCACTTTCTTGAGCGATGCTTTCTCCAGGCGTCTGTTGGCTGTGACGGTGTCGTTTGACCCGCCGAGTTATCGCGCCTGCATGATGGCTTTGAGGGAATGCGTCCAGCGACATGGCCGTTTGCCGCAGATCGTTGTGGTGGATGGAGGGCGGGAATTCGAGAGCATCTACTTCGAGACTTCTCTGGCGCGCTACGAATGCAGCAAGAAAACCCGGCCCGGAGCTAAACCCCGTTTTGGCTCGGTTTGTGAACGCTTGTTTGGAACCACCAATACGCGTTTCATCTACAATTTGCTGGGAAATACGCAGATCACTCGCAATGTCCGCCAGGTCACCAAATTTGTATCGCCGCAGGAGCAAGCCTGCTGGACGCTGGGCCAGTTCCATGCCCGATTGTGCGAGTGGGCTTATGAGGTCTATGACACGCTTGATCATCCGGCTTTAGGCCTATCACCAAGAGAGGCATTCGCGATGGGAATGGCGCAAGGCGGACAACGACTCCAACGGTTGATCCCATACGATGAAACCTTCCGCATGTTGACCTTGCCTACCACTCGAAAAGGGACAGCCAAAGTAATGCCACAATTGGGAGTCAAGATCAATGCGCTGTGCTATTGGTCTGATGCTCTTCTCGATCCAGAGGTGGAAAAGACTCAAGTCCCGGTTCGTTACGATCCCTATGATGCCGGGGTAGCCTATGTTTTCATAAAGGGGCGCTGGGTGCAGTGTCTCTCCGAGCATTATTCCACCTTCGCGGGACGTTCCGAGCGGGAGATCCAATTGGCCACGGCTGAATTACGCAAGCGGGACCAGCTTCACGGCCAGCGGTTTACGATCACGGCCCGCAAGCTGGCAGACTTTCTGACCTCGTTGGAAGCAGAAGAATTCCTGTTGCAACAGCGATTGCAGGATACCGAGGCCAGAGAGATGCTCACGCCGAACAAAAGTAGCGAAAAAGAGGAGCAATGCCTCGGCGAATTCAAGGCTTCGTTCAAACAGGGATCCCAGGCAGCGTGTGAAGCCCTGGCCACCTATGAGGATTTCTAGCTATGACGGCCCAGACTGAATTTCCACCCGAATTACTCTCACAGCCTCCTGCTGCGCGTCTGGCGTATTTTCAGCACAAAGTGGTTGCGCACCCCCATCTCCAGGAAACCCACCGCCAGCTTTGGCGCGCCATCCAACAGCCAGGGGGAGCCTCGTTGATCTTTGTCTTCGGACCGACTGGCGTGGGAAAGACCACGCTCCGCTGCAGGTTAGAGCAGCAGCTCTGGGAAGCGGGACGAGCGGCGATCGAGCGTGACCCGGGGCATATTCCCGTGGTTGGGCTGGAAGTTGCCGTGGCGGATGCCGATGGCTTTCGCTGGCGGGATTACTACAAAAGAGCACTAGCGGCTTTGGATGAGCCGATGATCGATCACAAGGTGCTGCCCGATCAAAGCGTGGGGATGATTACCAGTGGCGGTTACAAGGTGACCTCGGAATTACGCTGGGCGTTGGAGCAGACCCTGCGCCACCGGCGGCCTACCGCCTTCATCGTGGACGAAGCCCAACACTTCAAGAGGATCGTTGGCGGGCGGCGGTTGCTGGACCAGATGGACACCCTCAAGTCACTGGCGAATATGACGGGTACAACCCATGTGATGATCGGCACCTACGAATTGCTTGGTTTTGCCCAGTTGAGCGCCCAGCTGGATCGCCGCAGTTGCGAAATCCATTTTCCACGCTACCACATCGACATTCCCGAGGAGATGCTGGCCTTCAAGCGTGTACTGCTGACTTTCCAGCGCCACCTGCCACTAACGGGAGAGCCAGACCTGGTCTCCCAGGCCGAGTACTTTTACGAATGCTCGGTGGGTTGTGTGGGCGTGTTGAAGGATTGGCTTACCCGTGCGTTGGCTGCAGCTTTGGAAGATGGACAAGAAACGCTTACAAAGACAGTCCTGGAGCAGCAGGTGTTACCAACCCGCAAGCTTCTACGCATGGCGCGCGAGATTCGAGAAGGCGAGGACGCACTGGCCGCCAACAGCCGGGCACGAACAGAGTTGCACTCCCTATTGGGGATGTCCATTGAACCCGCTGAGCAACCTTCATCCGGTGTCTCTCGAAAAGTGGGGAAACGGAATCCCGTGCGCGATCTGGTGGGGGTATCATGAACGGGCAACTTGCTCCTTGTGAATTCTGGAGCCTAGCCCTGCCAGCATACCCGCCGCACAGCAGGCTTTATGCTCTCGAACCCTTGGGGGTGGGCACGCCATATGCCGAGAGTCTCACGAGTTATGTATCCCGCATGGCAGAAGCTCATAGTGTCTCCCTGCGCACATTGGCGGTCCAGGAACTCCTCCCCCTTCTGAAACGGGATTATTTGTTCAATCCACTCGGCAACAGCCTGGCCGCTTTCTGGATAGAGGCAGCCCGAGCCCTCAATGGGACTGGCACCCTGGCTCAAGATTGGGCGCAAGCCTTGCAGCATTTGACCCTCCGCACAGATCTGCGGTCTCTGACCTTCCTGCCCTGGGCTGCCGTGCTGACCCAGCAAAGGCTGCTGAGGATCACCCGGGCCTGGTGTCCTGATTGTTTGACGGAATGGCAAACCGCAGGGGATCCCATCTACGAACCATTGCTCTGGAATGTGACGGCGGTTTCCATATGCCTTCGCCACCGGCGGGCTTTGATTGAAGCCTGTCCCCACCCGGATTGCGGTGCAACCTTACCTGTGCTTGCTTCTCGTTTTCGCCCCGGTTATTGTTCGAAGTGTTCCGGGTGGCTGGGCGTTACCACTGACCATTCCGATTCTTCTTGGACAACGGAGCAGTGGCAATGGCATGTTTGGGTGGCAGAAGCGATTGGGGAATTGATCTCTCACAATGTGGATCTGAAGACTGCGCCTCACCTCGGGAATATTCCCGGCTTGATCGCCGCCTCGCGGAAGCAAGCCGCAAATGGAAGCACGCAAAATCTGGCGGAAAGACTCCAGCTTTCACGCCGCACTGTGAATGCCTGGCGATCAGGCGCGCAAATTCCTCAAATGGAGTCCCTGATGCGCTTGTGTTACTGTTGTGGGGTTTCTCTTTATGATCTGTTCACGTCGCGAGCCGGGGCATTGGATTGGAGCAAGGTGCGAATTGATTCTCTACCCGCCATTCCCAATCCAACCGGAAAGCGCCGCCGCCGCACACATTTCGATGCCGTTCGGATTCGACAATCTTTGGAGACTGCCTTGGCACGGGAAGAGATACCACCCCAATCCCTGCGTACTGTGGCAAAGTGCTTGAACTATTCACCTAGAGAACTGCGCGAGCATTTCCCCGGATTGTGCCGGGCGATCTCCAACCGCCGCAAGAATTACTTCAAGACCCGCCACGAGCAGAGGCTCTGCCAATGGGAGAAGGAGGTCCACCAGGCAATCTACGAAATCCATTCTCAAGGTTCGTATCCCAGTTCGCGCAGGGTTGGCGCTTTGCTGAGCGATCCTACCGCTATGCGTGACCCCATCATCTACAGATTTTGGCGTGCATCAATTCAGGAGTTATAACCAGATGATTAGATCCCTTGTGCCCTTTTGCCCCCCTGGAAGCATATGGTGTCCAAAGCGGCCAATTTATGGGTTAAGTCACAAAAGTCTACAGAATCCGGTTAAAGCACGAACGTCTGGGTGAGGGGGGCACCCAAACGTTCGTGCTCATATATTACCCTAAGTCAACCGAAAATGCAAGTGATTCGGGAAAAGATTAGAAATTTGTAAGGTGATATCCAGGAAGGAAGCTGTTTATACAAGCTCGGCTATTATGCAACCAATTACCGCCTCCGCCGTAAAGCCTCCGCCTTCAATTGTAGGAGTTTCAGTACAAAATAAAAAGCTGTATACTGCTGATATCTTTATGCATGTCGAATCATAGTAGCCTGCTCGTTTCAACCAATTCCGCGGAAAATCCGATTCAAGTGGAAGTTCGAGTCCAATCCAATAGATTGCAATTCGAGATGAGCAAACTCACCAATCAATTCAAGAGCCGATGTGCTTGCTACGCGCCTCATTGGCAATTGGCAACTTGGTCGAGGTGAGAGCGACATGGACAGAGAATGAATTGTTAGTGCTACGTTTGCACCAGATCATCACGTGCAACCGGCAGCAAGAATTATTTGAATAATCAGAAGAATATATTCAACAGATAACCGAGGTGAGAACATGGATGTGGTTAACCGGTCGGCGATCGTCATCAAACCCAAAGAACCTTATCTGGACTGGGCAAACGAAGTCGCTCAAACCATGGAAAGTATGGATGAACTCAGGCAACAGAGTACCGTAATTCTCATCCCCAAATCCGCTTACCAGGACCATGCGGAGATATTCTTGAGGGAGAACTGCGTTCGAATCTTCGAACGAGAACTTGATGCTTGGTCGCCTGCGAGAGAGCTGAGGCCCGCGAACCCAGACTATGAGACTCTCACTGCATGGTTCGATATCGAGGTTCACGCGCTGGTGCTCGACTTATCTGAAGACAGTTTGCATAAAGAAACAGATTTTTAAAAAGCCGAAAGTTATCTCCCCCTGTTTTGAATGGATATAAAAGAATATATTGAGTGCCCCTGGCGCGAATTGAACGCGCAACCTTGGCCTTAGGAGTGCCCTGCTCTGTCCTTTTGAGCTACAGGGGCGGTAGAAAAATTATACCAAAATTCTTGCGCTTCCTCACATCCATTGCTATACTACAGGGTACACCGGATACAATTGCAACCTGAACTCATCCATTCGGACCTGTCGGCATAAGCAAAGAAGGAATTATCCTGGGAGCAACCGAATTTATGGATCCACAAAAGATCGGACGTTATGAGATCAAGGCCGAGCTCGGCCGCGGCGGTATGGCCACCGTCTACCAAGCCTACGATCCGCGCTTTGAGCGAGAGGTGGCGATCAAGGTCCTGCCGCGCGAAATGCTGCACGACCCACAGTTTCGCGTGCGCTTCGAGCGTGAAGCCAAGACCATCGCCATGCTGGAACACCCGGCCATCGTTCCGGTCTACGACTTCGGCGAGGAGGATGGCCAGCCCTATTTCGTCATGCGCTACATGACCGGCGGCTCGCTCTCCGACCGCCTGAAAAAGGGTCCCGTCTCAATCGCGGAGGCCGCCAGACTCTTCGAGCGCCTGGCCCCCGCCCTGGACGAGGCGCATGTCAAGGGCATCATCCATCGCGACTTGAAGCCTGGCAATATTCTCTTCGATCAGTACAACGAGCCGTACATCTCGGATTTTGGCATCGCCAAACTTTCCGAAGCGCAGACTAACGTCACCGGCAGCGCCATCGTCGGCACCCCGGCCTACATGAGTCCCGAACAGGCCCAGGGCGAAACCATCGACGGGCGCAGTGATATCTACGGAATGGGGATCATCCTTTTTGAGATGCTGACCGGCAGCCAGCCGTATCAGGGCGACACGCCGATGAGCGTGGTCGTCAAGCACATCACCGACCCCGTCCCGCACATCCTGGACGTAAAACCGGACCTCCCACCCGCCACGGAAAGTGTCATCGCAAAAGCCATGGCCAAGAACCGCGACGAACGCTTCCCGACGGTCAAGGCCCTGGCCGACGCCTTGAGCGCAGTCGCCCGAGGCGAAACATCGGACCTTGTAACGGTGGCAGCAGGGGAGCGCGCCGATTTATCCAGGACGATCATCGCCGGACACGAGGCGGAGCTGGCCGGGACCGTCCGGGCGAAACGCGACAAAGAGACCAAGGCACCACAGGTCGGTCCAGCTCGCAGCCAGTCCAGGATGTGGATTGGCATAGGAGCGGGGGCTTTTCTCGTCCTGGCCGCAGCTGCTGCGGGTATTCTTCTCTTCCGAAGCGGGCCCCCTCTCCAGGCCGTCCCCACACAGACAAAAGAGGTCGTCCCTGGAGGCACCGCCCAGCAAATCGATACATCCACGCTGGCCTTCACACAAACACAAAACCCGAGCTATACGCCGAGCGAGACGCCTGCCACCTCCAGCACCCCGACGACCTCCACCGTCGGAGCGCCTACCCTGGGCGGGTCTGACTTGGTTGCCTTCCTGAGCGGAAACAACATCTGGGTCATGAATGTGGACGGCAGCAACCTGCGCCAGCTGACCTCCGATCAAGCCGCCAAGCACGACCTGCAATGGATGGCGGATAGGGATACTCTGCTCTACATCAGCGATAAGTGCATCCTAACGGTCAGCCTCACTGTCCAGGGCCTGCCCAACACGATCACCTGCTTCCCGGAGGCCGATTTCCTGGATGCATTCCGAATTTCACCGGACGGCAAACATGTAGCCATCAGTCTCAACCGGCAGCTCTTTGTCGTCCCCTTCGATCTGCCCACACTGGAAAAGGCCCAGACCCGTAGCCAGCTGACCAGTATGAGCCCCTGCTTCACCTACAACGCGCAGAACACGGACCAGTCCACCGAGGATGTGAGCTGGTCGGGTGACAGCTCCAGGATAGCAGTCGGCATCATCGGCGTTGACGACACCGGCAGGGCGGCCGACATGGTGAAGGTCTTCGATGTCAGCATCTGCAACAACGGCAGTACGCCGGTAAAAAGCCTGGACCTCTTCCCTCGCTCTCCCATGACTGGCTACTCGGAAAACCCGGTCATCCCAGGCTTTGACTGGAACAACTCTTCCCTGATCCTGCTCAACACCCTGATCCGCAACCAGGCCTATGGGTACCAGTTCTCCTACAACCTGGACACTCACCGAACCCAGCAGCTCGATCCGCTCGGCACCGGCTGCTGCTATGCGGACATGCACTGGAGTCCAGATGGGAATTATGTCATCTTTGGCTACCAGAATTTAGCCCTGGGCTCCAGCGCGACAACACAGCTTTATTTAGTTCCATACGGCACACTCGGCGCCGGCGGAAGTCATACTCCCTTTGCACTGCCGGCGGGGTTCTTCAGCAACCCGCACGATCACCCGGACGCGGAGCTCCGGCCGGCCGCAAAATGATGAAATAAGGAAAGCGGACCGACCGGTCCGCTTTTATAATTTTCCAAGGATGTGCTTGACCAGTCCCGGCCCGGCATAGACCAGGCCGGTATAGACTTGAACCAACGCAGCCCCGGCTTCCAGCCGGGTTTTTGCGTCCGCAGGGTTCATGATCCCGCCCACACTGACCACCGGGAGGCGTCCTTCCAACCGTTTCACCACCTTCTTCAGCACCGCCTCGCTGCGGACCCGCAGCGGCTCCCCGCTCAACCCGCCGGTTTCTTCCCTCTGATCCGACCTAAGACCTGCGCGTCCCAGGGTGGTGTTGGTGGCGATGACGCCATCCATGCCTGTGCGGAGGATTGCGTCCAGGGCATCGTCGAGCTCGTCATCGGACAGATCGGGTGCCAGCTTGACCAGGACCGGTTTATGTCCGCCTCGATCCAGGGCGATCGCGGCGCGTTCCTGGGCGATCCGGCCCAGCAGGCTCTCCAGCATCTCGCGCCCCTGCAGGCGGCGCAGCCCGACGGTGTTGGGGGAGCTGACGTTGATCGCCAGGTAGTCCGCCATTGGCATGAAACAGCGCAGGAGGAAAAGGTAATCTTCGGCCGCCTCTTCAAGAGGCGTATCCTTGTTCTTGCCCAGGTTGACGCCCAGGATAACGGACGTCGAGCGGCGGGGGGCAAGCTGGCGGGCAACGTACTCGGCACCCCGGCCGGGGAAGCCCATGCGGTTGATCACCCCGCGATCCTCCGCCAGCCGGAAGATGCGCGGCCGAGGGTTGCCCGGCTGTGGGCGCGGCGTGACCGTACCGATCTCAACATGACCGAACCCCAGCGCCGCCAGGCCGCGGAAGGCGATGCCATCCTTGTCGTAACCGGCGGCCAGCCCAACCGGGTTCTTGAACTTCAACCCAAAAGCCTCGACCGGTTTCTCGGGCGCGGCATACAGCGCCTGCAGGACAGCCGTCAGCGGTTGGTACCTTCCCAGGCGGATCAACTGCAGCGTCAGGGTATGGGCTCTTTCCGGGTCGAGCCGAAAGAGCAGGGGGCGGATGAAAGGATACATTATTGCTTTTCCTGTTCCACGGCAAATTTCTGCATGGCCTCAACCATCGGCAGGGCATAGGTAAGGCGCTTGCAGGTCTCAACCAGGCTGCCTTCACGTTCGCGTTTCAAATCAGCCGAGGGACGCGACAGGACGAAGGGATCCTCCCAGGCCAGCCAATCGACCTCCCGCGTCTTGACCACATTCTGGATCTGCAGGATCATTTCCGCTACCAGGCTCAGATCGTGGTTATGTACCCTCGGCAGGATGCTCCTGAGTTGAGCGGCGTTCAAGGCCAGGTGGCACCAGGCATAGTCCAGCTCGCGGCCAAACAGCAGCCGCCCGACGGTCGTGACAAAGCTCTCGATCTCGTAATAATTGCGCGGGTGGGAGCGCCAAGCTTTCGCGGAGCGCTGGAAGATCAGGGGCAGATCTTCTACGCTGAGCGAGGCTACATCTGCCAGGAATTGATTCCGATGCTTTGTGCGCAGGGCGAAGGCCAGGCGGTCGAGAAAGCACAGGTGCAGGATCTGGTCCGGGAGCGATGCCAGGGCTGCCTGGTGGTAAAGAAATGCAAACTCATCCCCAACGGGAGGATCCCCATCCAGGTAAAAGAGCCGGAAGAAAGGATCGGCTTCTAGGGAGCGGAGCGGTGCGCTGGGGCGGGCGCGGGTTTCCACCGAAGGTAGAACGAAAGCACAGCAGAAGACCTGCTTCAGGTCCGGCGTGAGGGCGGCGAGCTGGGGCAGCAGCAGGCCGTCCGGGTCATGGAGTGGGAAAACCGCAGCGGGTTGCATAAGTCATCCGAACCAGGCCAGGTGGGAGCGGTCCACGACAGGGGCAAGGATATTTCCCGGCAGCTTGTCTCTCGTACGGAAGAAGGGGAATGGCATCAGACAACCGGGGTTAAAAATATTCACCCTCAGGACCTCTTTCCGGGCCGCGCCGCCACGCCGGTGATGGTCGCCTTGACCTTGGGACGTTTCGTGCCGAAAACCTGCTCGACTTCGATAGGGATGCACACGAAGGCGCCTCCCTTCTGTCATTTTCGATTACAGCTTTGAAGGTCCGTCTGTCGTTCATCACGACCTCCTTACCTATAAACTCGTCGGGGAATCAAATGTCCCGGCTGGGAGTCCCTCCACTAAACTTTAGCCGTTTTTCTTAATGAATTCTCTGGTCGCGGCAATTTTGTCCTGCTCCACTTTGCCCAGCCTCTCCCAATAGTCCAGTAAATCCGTCAATGTCACCACGGCATGCAGGCCAAAGCCGGCCTCAGCCAGCGCTTCCTTCGCACCGGACTGGCGGTCGATCAGCACGACCACATCCTTGACCTTGAGACCTGCGGCAGTCAGCTTCTGGATGGCTTCAAACTTGCTGCTGCCGGTCGTGGCCAGGTCGTCGATGACCACGGCGGTCTCGCCAGGATGGAAATCGCCCTCGATCTCGGCCTTAGTCCCGTACGCTTTGACCTCCTTGCGCGGGTAGATCAGCGGATAATCACCCTGCAGGCAGATGGCGGTCGCGATGGGGATGGCAGCATACGGCAGCCCCGCTAACCGATCAAAGGTCAGCTTTTGAAGGATGGGCAGGTACGCCGACGCCGCCTGGGCCAGCAGTTTTGGATAGGTGCCCAGCCAGCGTAGATCAATATAGATGGGCGACTTCAGCCCAGACTTGAGAGTAAAATCGCCAAACCTGATGCAGCCGGCTTCGAGCAGGCCGTCGGCAAAGACACCCAGAGCCGAGTGGGAAACAAGGTGCTTTTCCCTGCCTGTTTTCTGAGCCCCGGCGAGCGTATAACGGAAGTGCTCGATCTCGTCCCGCAGCTCCGCGGCAGCCCTGGCCGGATCTTTCGCCCGTGAGAGGCCGCGCGAAACCGTCACCAGAATGCCCGACCCGTCTGCCCGCATTCCAGCCTCAAGCGCCTGCTCCAGGTCCCCGCCCTGTACTCCGACGCCCGGGGCCAGGATCCACAGCTCGGGTGAAAGCAGGCGGACGCGCCTCAGCGCTTCGGGCTGCGTCGCCCCCACCACCAGGCCGATATTATGATTGGTATTCCATTGTTGGGCCAGAAGGGCGACATGCTCATAAAGCAGGGCCATGGACGATGATCCATGGGTACTGGAACCATCCCAGGTCGGCGAGCTTCGGTCCACGGTCAGGTCCTGCAAGTCCGTGGAACCCGGATTGGATGTTTTGCACACCAGGAAGACGCCTCTCTCCGGGTCGGCAATAAAGGGGTCGATCGAATCCTTGCCCAGGTAGGGCGAGAGCGTGATGGCCTGCGCACCCAGTCTCTTGAACGCCGATTCTGCGTAGGCTTCCGCGGTGGAGGCGATGTCGCCGCGCTTGGCGTCCAGGATCACCGGGATCACCGAGCCGATGCGCTGCGACTCTGCCCGAATGGCATCGATGACCTGTTTCAACGCGCCCCAGCCCTCGGGTCCGAAGGCTTCGAAAAACGCGGCATTGGGTTTGTAGGCCGCAGCATAAGGAACGGTCGCCTTGATCAAGCCCAGGCAGAATTCCAGAGCAGCTTCGGCAGTGGGCGCGGGTAGATCCGCGGGGGATGGGTCGAGGCCCACACACAGAAGGGAATGGCAAACCTGGACATGGCGCTCGAGCAGTGAAAAGAAGGTCTCCATAATGGATTCAATCCCTTTTCGAAAAGGCTATTTCAGGGAAGGCCCCAGCCGGTCCTGTAATTCCGAAAGTGCCTCGGCCGCCTGCCTGTGGGAGGTGCCGGCTGAGGCCAGTTCTCCCTCATCCCTGTCTAGCAATCGTCCATAGTAATCAAGCAGGGCCAGCTGCGTGTCGACCGGAAGCTCCTGCTTTTTCAATTTTGAATAAAGAGCCTCGATCTTGCTAATATTTTCCGGGGTCAGGTTGATCTCCTCGGCCAAAACCACTTCCAGATAAAGCCTCAATGCCCGTGCAGCCGAGGACGCCCCAGCCGCGGACCGGCCTTGCAGGTCAAGAATCTCACCCTCTTCTTTGAAGAGATCCGCCAGGACCGCCAGGCGACCGATGTCCAGCTTACCCAGAGTCGTCAGGGCAGCCAGCAGGCTGGCATCCTCCAGCTGTTTGAACACATGCGTCGGCAAACCGAATAACTGCTCGAAAGCCTGATCCAGTGCCTGCTGGGCCTCCTCGTACTTACCCTCTTTTTTCAACCCGATCGCTTTTAAGAGGGCAGCCATGGCCTGGTTGATGATCCGCATGAGATAGTCTTCAGTTAACACATGCATCTCCCTGCATGAGTGTTCATACAAGCTGTTATCATACCATCACCCTTCGAATTCCAAGCGCGGGAACACAGATCGTTCCCACCGGCCGGGGAACGATCACGCTTTTCCAAGCACCATTGCCAGCAGTGCCATTCTAACGTACAGCCCGTACTCCATCTGGCGGAAGTAGGCGGCGCGCGGGTCGTCGTCCAGATCCATGCTGATCTCGCCGACGCGCGGCAACGGGTGCATGACGATCATGCGCTCTTTGGCAGCCTTCATCACCTTCGGGTCGATCACATACGCCCCCTTGACCGACTCGTACAACGCCTCGTCGGTGAAGCGCTCCTTCTGGACGCGCGTTACATAGAGCACGTCACTCTCAGGCAAAGCTTTGTCCAGGACGGCGTACTCCTTCTGTTCAACTTTTTTGGCTTTAAGCTCGTCGATGAGCTCGGAGGGCATGCGCAGGATGTCGGGCGAGACATAATTCAATTTGACCTTGTATAGCGAGAGCAGGCGAGACAGCGAGTGGACGGTGCGTCCATGCTTCAGGTCGCCGAGCAGGGTGACGGTCAGGCCGTCCAGGTGGCCGAGCTCTTCCCGGATGGTGAAGGCGTCCAGCAGGGCCTGGGTGGGGTGCTCGCCGATCCCGTCGCCGGCATTGATGACAGGCTTGTGGGCAGCCTTGGCAGCCAGGGCTGCCGAGCCGACTTCCGGATGGCGGATGACGATCACGTCAGCGTAACACTCCAGGGTGCGGACCGTATCGGGCAGGTTTTCACCCTTCGCCACGGATGAGTACTTCACGTCATTGATCGGGATGACCGAACCGCCCAGGCGTTCCATGGCAGCAGTAAAGGACGACGAGGTGCGGGTGGAGGGTTCGTAGAACAGGTTGGCCAGGATCTTGCCCTTGAGCAGGTCAAAGGTGCCGACGTGGTCGACCATGATGTGCATCTCGTGAGCCACAGCAAAAATATACTCCAGGTCTTCACGGTTGAACTGCTTGACAGAGAGGATGTCCTTGCCGTACCAGGGGGCAGTGCGCTGGTCGCCGAAGGGCAAGTGGGAACTGTTGTTGAGCAGGGTAGGCATAGAGTGGCTCCTTTTCAATGTGGGATGAAAAATTTTCTATTTTGGATTTGATGGAACACGGATGTTGAGACCAGAGCCGGGCGGCAGGCAGACCTCGCCATCCCGGAAGGCTTCCTGACCTCTGAGCACGACGCGGCGGACCCGGCCCATCACCTTCCAGCCCTCGAACGGCGTCCAGCCGCAGCGGGACTTCATTTCGGTGGCATGGATTTCGTACTCCGCTTTGTCATCCACCTCGGTCCAGGTCTCCGGCTGCTCGGGCAATCCGAAGATCTTACGCGGGTTGGTAACCATCCGCAGGAGGAGGTCGTCCACGGTCAACCGTCCATCCTGCACTGCGGTCAGCAGCAGCGGCAGGGCCGTCTCGAGACCCGGGAAGCCTGGGGGCGGGTTCTCCCCGTCTTTCTCAGCCAGGGTGTGCGGAGCATGGTCGGTGGCAAAGCAGTCAATGACATCCAGGTTTTGCCAGAGGGCGTCCACGTCTGATTTCGTCGCCAGCCGCGGGCGGACTTCGCCCCGGCCGGGATGCCCCTGGCTGATGGCAGGGATGTCATCCTTGGTCAGGAACAGGTGGTGCGGGGCGACCTCGCAGGTAACTTTGAGCCCGCGCTCTTTGGCTGCCTTGATCAGCAGGATCTCTTCGCGCAGCGAGACATGTGCGATGTGCACCGGCCGGTCGTGAAGGGAGGCCATCAGGATGACAGCCGCCATGCTGCGGCTTTCGGAGTGGGCCACGATGGGCCACTCCTTCGGCCAGTGCCGGAAATGCTCCTGCCAGAGGGTCATGTCATCCAGACGCAGCTGGCCGAAGGTCATGTCCAGATACATCTTCAAGCCGGCAGCCTTTGAGGCAAGGCCTGCCACTCCTTCGGCGTTATCCGGCCCGGCTCCAACGTACTGGGCATAATCACAGCGCGCTTTTGTACGGGCCGCATTCAGCGCCAGGTCGAGCGTCCCGGCGTCGAAGATGGGCGGCTTGGTGTTGGGCATAGCCAGGACCAGGGTCACACCGCCGGCAAGCGCCGCGGACGTCCCGGTGTCCCAGTCTTCCTTGTGGGTCGCACCCGGCTCGCGCATATGGACGTGTGGGTCGATTAATCCAGGAAATTTGAGCATTAGTTTTTTTCCAAGGCTTGTCCCTTTCGAGCTTGGCAGGCCAATGGCCTTCAAAGGGAAAAGACAAAAAAAGAGAGCCGATAACGGCTCTCTAAAGGACAAACGAATTGGTGCACCCGGGGTGCTCGTTCAAAAAATCCCGATAGGGAAATGTAATAACCATCGGGCGGAATTATAGGCAAGGCGGGAGTTTTGTCAAGGGCTGGCGAGAAGGTGGGATTCTGCAATATGTATGATATGGAGGGAGAGAGCCATTCATGGGGAAGGTGGAGATACAGATAGGTTGAACGAGTTTTTTGAAGAAAATTGGGGCTGGAGGGGGTTCTCCAGCGCAATAACTCGAGGGTGGCTGCGCAACAAGTCGGCAGCAGGCCCTGTGCGAACCGGAGATTCAGGGGCAGGCGGGAATTAATTGGCCAAGCCGTGGACGAGGAACGCAGGGTAGGCGCGTGGAGGCAGGCCTGTCGGGGGCGGAGGCCGAAAGGAAAGGGGGGAAGATCAGCGACTCATGGAGGCGCAGGGAGGGTGGCGAGGGAGGCTTCCTGGACGAAGCGAGCCAGGTTGAGCATGAGCGAGAGGGTAGCGCCAAGCGTGGTCGCCTTGGCAGAGTTGGTCAAGCCGAACCAGGGGGAGCGTTTCAGTTGGTAGCGGGCCTGGGAGGCATTGCGGCTCTCGGAATAGGATTGGCGGCCGATGCGCAGCTTCCAGGTGTCGGAGCCGACCAGCATGTCGCGGGCGAGGCGGATGGAGCCATCCGGGAGGGTCAGGCCGGTGGTGAGGGAGGTGCCAAGTGGGTGAGCCGGATCTGCGAAAGGGCAGGCGGTGCGCGGGGTTTGCACCTCCAGGGAAAGCTGGACATCGGGTTGGGGTTGATGGATGCATTTTCGGTGGCAGACCCACTTGGTCGTTCCGTGCTGGTAGTCGTGGCCATTGCAGGACAGGCGGTAGCCGAGGGGACACAGAGGGATGCCGCTCTCATCGTAACCGCGGCGCAGGCAGGTCAGAGGCTGGTCATCCCCTTCGGCGTGGCGCAGGCGGATGGTGCGCAAGGCTTGCAGGTCGGTATGGACGTAGCGCAGGATATCCTCGAAGCCTTCCCCGGCATCGCCGAGCAATTCGCCGATCGAGAGATCGGGGAAGCGCTGGCGCAGGGTCTGCAAGCCGGGGACCGTTTGCAGGTGGTCGTTGCGGTCAGAGGCAGTGAAGGGGCCACTGATCGGCCAGAGGGCGAAGAGACGGTCGTCCACGATGTTGAAGGCTTTGGATTTGTAGCCGAAGTGGTGCTTGCCATGCGATGTGGCCGCCAGCTTGCGGTCCCTGGAAGCATTCGGGTGGTGGCCGGGCTGGTTGGATCCGGCGTAATACACGTAGGCGGCATTGGGGTCGCGGAAGGTGGCGAAGCGGCAGTGGTTGAGGCAGGCCGGGGTATCGCAGGCACAGCCTTCTTTGCCAGCCTTGCGCGCCGGGCAGGGGCGTGCGGCAGCAGGCTCGGAGCAGGCCGGGACCTGGTGGCTGCAGCGCATGTGCGAGCGCGCGGCAACCAGTTGAGAGTCGGTGGAGATCGTAACCCCCCGCTCCGGGGGATCCTCGGGAAAAGTGGAGTGGGAAGGGACCAGACCATAGGCCATCAGGCCCAGCAGCAGGCTGTCCTGGCAGCCGCGCAGCCAGTTTTCGGGGGTATTTTGGCAGGCCATGCGGAAAGTGGAGGCGCAGGGCAGGTCATTTTTCTTGAAACCCAGGCTGCGGCGGTAGTCGTGACCGCGGTTCGCCTGGCATAGTTCGCCCTCCAGGGTAGCCCAGTCCCATTTACGGTAACGGGCCAGGAGCATGGCCAGGCCCAGGCTGAGCGGATCGAAGCCAGGCGGGCCGAAGAGACTCTTGAAGCGCACGCCGAAGTAGGGCCGCCATGGGGAGAAATCAAAGAGGACCAGGCACAGGTCGAAGGGATCCAGGCCCACCAGGTCGGCACTGGTATGGAGACGGTCCGGCGGCAGCCACCGGTAATAGGAGCGGCAAGCGCGGCCCGGCCAGGACGGGGGATCGCCGGGGGTGGGTAACTGGAAGGGCAGCAGGGGCCGGATGGCTTCGAAGCGGAAAAGCTCCACGAAATTGGGGATCCGCAAGCGGCGCTCCGCCGCCGGGACCGCACGCGTCTCGGCCAGTTCAGAACGCATAGGACGTTGTAACTGATGGAACGGGCTGTCCGGCATGGTGAAGGCTGGCACCAGGGGGGCAGCCGGAACCAGCAGCTTGTTCATCGGTGCCTCCTCTGGCTGCGCTGCCAGGTCCGGTTCAGGGAGCGGGCCAGCAAGTAGTCCGCTCGGCTGTCCTGCTCACATAGACTGCGCAGATACAGCGACAGGGCCGGGAGCCGCAGCTGCACCAGAGCCCGGTTGCGCAGCTGCCACACCCTCTCTCGGCTGATCCCCCACTCCCGGCCAATGGCAGCCAGGCTGTATGACCCCCGCCCGTCCAGCCCATAGGCCAGACGAATCAACCGCCTCAGCCGGGCCGGAAGCTCCCCCACCACTTCCAGCAGCGCCTGGCGCACCTGCCCCCGCCACTCATCTTCCTCAATCTCATCGGCCGATGCCAGCCAGGCTTCGGCTTCCCCATACCCCCAGGATTGGTTGGCATACCCCAGGCAGTGCCACATCTGATGCTGAATGGCTGCCCAGGCATAGCTCGAAAAGGCATAGCCTCGTCCAGAATCAAAATGCAGGATCGACTGCCACAAGGCGATCCGCCCTTCCTGAACCAGTTCCTGGAATTCCACGCACCCGATCTCTTGCTGCCGGACGATATAATAGACCAGCCCATCATGTTCCTGCATGAGTGCTTCCAGGCAGTCCGGGCAACCCGCCTGGGCGCAGGCAAAACTAGCCACTCCGCAGGAGTGGCAAACGGGTAAAATAGCCACAGCGGCATCTCCTTTCAGGATTTGGAACGTTGCAATTCCTATTATCCTGTGAGAAGGTGCCGCCGTGTTGCCTCGGAGGGGGCTAAAGTTGAGTTGACTTCTTCAATTTTTTGAGTTGAGTTTTTTCCCCCGACATATTGCGCAATCCCGAAGGTGTAATTTGAAATTCAAAAGTGAACTGTTTTCAGCTGAAAAGTGAACTGTGAACGGGTTTGTGCTGAAGCACTTCATAGGCGGAGCCCTTCCCGGAAGCCGGGCCCTTGTCAAGAGCGGTGCAGCCGTCCCGCAGGGATGCGGAGCGAAGCGGAGCACTCTTGACAAGGGTGGCCGGAGGGAAAACAATGGTCCGCCGGAAGCGGTTCAGCCAGAAACTGACACGAGGCGGCTCTCATTATTGAGGTAGCTTAACTGAATTGAACAATCTAATCGGTGGTACCTAATGCTCTTGGTGGATTTCTGTAAAAAAGTAAAACTCATGGAACAACTCGGCAGGCGAATTTCTGAATTGACCCAATAGATTTTTAAACCTGCACTTGATAACAGAAACGCCATGATCTCTTCCGTTTGGTTGCCATCACGACATTCGAGAGTTCACTTTTGAATTGCATAGTGTGTTCACTTTTCAACTTCTCCTAACAGGGCTGGCGAGAACGGGATTGTGCAACATTATATGACTTAAAATCCCCACGCTTAAAGGCGGGAGTCTTATGGCGGATTCGGTAAAAGCGAACGCTTGATTGGGTAGTATCGGGCTGCCGCACAAGCGATATCCAATCACTATTTGATATAATCCGACTGGATGTATCTAAGGAGAACCAGCATGGCAAAAACCCAGGTCAAGGTTCCAAGCGGGGGAGCAAAAATCACGGTCAATAAAGGCAAACTGCAGGTGCCGGACGACCCGATCCTGCCCTTCGTCGAGGGCGACGGCACCGGCCGCGACATCTGGCGTGCCTCCGTCCGTGTCTTCGACGCTGCGGTGGCGAAAGCCTACGGCGGCAAACGCAAGATCCACTGGATGGAGGTCCTTGCTGGGGAAAAGTCCTTCCAGCTTTCCAAGACCTGGCTCCCAGATGAGACCGTCCAGGCTTTCACCGAATACATGGTCGGCATCAAGGGTCCGCTGACCACCCCGATCGGCGGTGGCATCCGGTCGCTCAACGTCGCCCTGCGCAAGCTGCTTGACCTGTATGTCTGCCAGCGGCCGGTGCGCTACTACAACGGCGTTCCCTCCCCGGTCAAGCACCCCGAGTATGTGGACATGGTCATCTTCCGCGAAAACACCGAGGACATATACACGGGCATCGAATTCCAGTATGGCACCGAGGAAAATATAAAGTTCAAGGAATTATTGAAGCAGTCCTTCCCGAAGGAATATGCCAAGGTCCGCTTCCCCGAAACAACGGCATACGGGGTTAAGCCCGTGTCGGTCGAGGGAACCTCGCGCCTGGTGCGCGCCGCCATCCAGTGGGCATTGACCAACAAGCGTAAGTCCGTCAACCTGGTCCATAAAGGCAACATTATGAAATTCACCGAAGGCGCCTTCAAGGACTGGGGCTATGCCGTGGCCAAGAAAGAATTCCGCGACCAGACGGTCACGGAGCGCGAGACCTGGATCCTGGGCAACAAGGAAGCCAATCCGGACCTGAGCGTCGAAGCCAACGCCCGCCTGATCGACCCCGGTTTCGGGATGATGTCCGACGCACAGAAGCAGGATATCCAAAAGGAGGTCGAAGCCGCCCTGACTCTCTGGCCGACACACGGCGAGGGCAGGTGGAAATCCAAACTGTTGATCAAGGATTCGATTGCCGACGTGTCCCTGCAGTTCGTCCTGATCCGCCCGAAGGATTACGATGTGATCGCCACCCTAAACCTGAACGGCGACTACCTGTCGGACGCGCTGGCCGCGCAGGTAGGCGGCATCGGCATCGCCCCGGGCGCCAACATCAACTACGAGACCGGCCATGCCATCTTCGAAGCCACCCACGGCACCGCCCCCAAATACGCTGACCTGGATAAAGTCAACCCGGGCTCGCTCATCCTCTCGGGCGAGATGATGCTGCGCTATATGGGCTGGGGTGAAGCCGCCGACCTGATCGTCAAAGGCATGGAGGGCGCCATCGCTGCCCGGACCGTCACCTACGATTTCGCCCGCCTGATGGACGGCGCGAAAGAGGTCAAGTGCTCAGAGTACGGGGATGCGATCATCGCCCACATGGATTGAGGCAAACCAAAGAAACCCACAGCCCGCCGGATATCGACGGGCTGCTTCGTCCCACTGCTTTTTGTAAAAGGGCTGATAAGGTGCTCTGGCATGGAGACTCCCCTCGCCGTCCCACCCTTTCGCAAGCGTCTGATTGAGGTCGTGACCCTCTTTCTCCGCCTGGGGGTCACTGCCTTCGGCGGCCCGGCCGCGCACATTGCCATCATGCACAATGAGGTGGTGAGCCGGCGCAAATGGGTCAGCGAGCAGGAATTCCTGGACCTGCTTGGCGCGGCGAACCTCATCCCCGGGCCCACCTCGACGGAGCTGGCGATTTACCTGGGATTCCGGCGCGTCGGCTGGATCGGGCTGGTGCTGGCGGGGGTCTGCTTCATCCTTCCCGCCATGCTGATCGTGCTGGCGCTGGCCTGGGCTTACGTCCGCTACGGCACCACGCCTCTCGGGAGCGGGGTCTTTTACGGCATCCTGCCGGTCGTGATCGCCGTCGTCGCCCAGGCGTTATGGAAGCTGGGCAAGCAGGCGGTGAAAGGCTGGCTGACCGGCGCCCTTGGGCTTCTGGTTGTGGCGCTTTACTTCCTGGGGGTGAATATTTTGATCCTGCTCCTCGCGGCCGGGCTGATCGCCGCGCTCGGGGAAAACCTCGCCCGGATAAAACGCCTCCCCGTGGCAGGAATTTGGCTGCCGCTCGCCGGGGTGGGGGTTTTGGCCGGTGCGATCCCGTTCAGCCGCTCCCTTTTGTTCCTGAATTTTCTCAAAGTCGGGGCGACGCTGTATGGCAGCGGCTACGTGCTGCTGGCTTATCTGCGTGCGGACTTCGTGCACAACCTCGGCTGGCTCACCGACCGGCAGCTGATCGATGCGATCGCCATCGGCCAGGTCACCCCCGGGCCTGTCTTCACGACCGCCACCTTTATCGGCTATCTCCTGGATGGGGTGCCGGGAGCGATCCTGGCAACCGTGGGGATTTTCCTGCCCTCATTCTTGTTCGTGGCAATGGCCAGTCTGCTGATCGACCGCATCCGCAATTCCCCGTGGACCGCAGGTTTCCTGGATGGGGTGAACGCTGCTTCGCTGGGACTGATGCTCGGGGTGACGCTCCAGCTCGCCTCGACTGCCGTCCTCGACCCCCTCACCACCCTCCTGGCGGTTGCCAGCCTGATCCTGCTGCTGCGTTTCAAAGTGAATTCGACCTGGCTGATCGCCGGCGGAGCGCTGATTGGATTAATCCATACATGGTTATAGGGCAGGAAAGAAAAAACCCGCCCGCCAAATTCTCGGGGGCGGGGCTGTTTTCGTTTTTTTTTTACGGCGTCGGCACCGGGGTTGTCTTGGCGGCCTGCGCTGCCGTTTCCGGCATGCCGGCCATCACCCAGCGGACCAGCATGTCGACCAGGGACTGGTCGAGCAGCTTGGTCGGCGGCATCTGGCGGATGGCCGCTCCGGTCTTCGGATCGGTGGAGGGATGGCCGGTGATGAGCTGGACGAGCAGGCTGTTTGCATCCCCGGCTTTGATCACCGGGGCATTATCGCCGCTCTTTAACATCTCGTCATAGCTGGTCAGCAGGTAATTGTTGTTCACCTTGCCCGGCGAATGGCAGGAGATGCAGTAGCGCTGGACAAGCGGTGCGATGTTCACAGCATAGGAAGGGACCTCATTCGGCCCAGGCAGCGGAATGGCCCCCACCGTGGAGGCCCCGGCAGGTTTCACGGCGCGGTCATCCCATGAATAGCGCATGAAAGCGACAATGGCGTCGATATCGCTTGGGGAAAGGCTGCCGCCGTAGGCTTTGCTGAAAGGCGTCATGCCCAGGTCAGGCTGGCCGTACGCGATGACATTCGCCAGCGTCTCGTCGGTGCGGGTGTACATCTCATCCGAGCTGTGCAGGGCTTTCATCTTAAATCCCTCCAGACCGATGACACCCTGGATCACCCCGCCCTCGCCGTCCGGGCCGTGGCACTGGGCGCAGTTCAACGAATACAGGCTTTGGCCCTGGGTGATCTGCTGGAGCAAGTTCCCGGCGACAGCCATCTCTGTCTGGACGACCGGGGCCGTGGTCGCCAATACAATCCCGGATAAAACGATGATTGCGAGCGCCGAGGCCCCCCCCACCCAGGGTAAAATCCGCACGGAAGCTTCGGGTTTCCCCTTGAGGGCCAGGGACAGCGCAAACAGGGCCAGCAAACCAAGCGCGGGAATGACCAGCCCTGCCAGCGCCTGGACGATGGTCATGGGCGCTATCCCCTGGCCGATCCCGGCGGTGGGGAGGTTGGCGATGAGCGTCAGGGCGACGATGTCAACCACCACCACGCCCATCACCATCAGGGCGAGCATCCGCCTGGAGTAGTGGCGGTAGGGGTTACGATCCAGGAAGGGCAGCAGGAGGAGGACCAGGACGGCAATCCCCGGAACGACGGTGGTGGCGATCCATTCGATTTTTCCCACCAGGGGGATCTGGCCCCACAGCGCCAGGAATTTAAACAGAAAGAGGAAATACCATTCCGGGCGGGGAATGTAGGTGGTGTCGCTTGGGTCGGCTTTTGGCTGGCCCGGGACCCCGACGAATGTCGCCAGCAGGATCAGCAGGATAAAAATACCAAACGAGACCAGCAGGTCCTTGAAGAGGCTGTCCGGCCAGAAGCGTTCACCCTGCTGCAGGGCAATCTTGTACTTTTCGAGGCTTCTCTTTTTTTGCTCGTCATTCATCGCCGGCTCCTTTTAGTCGTCCTTGTCCGGGAACTTGGACTCGCCGTGTTTGATAATCAGGTAGAGGTGGACCCCGATCAAACCAGCGAGCAGCGCCGGGAGCATCCAGATGTGAACGGCAAAAAAGCGGGAGAGGGTCAGCGCACTGAGATCCGTCCCGCCCCGCAGCACCTTTTCGATCAGCGGGCCGAGCAGGGGCACCGATCCGGCAATGGAGGTGCCGACCGTGGTCGCCCAGTAGGCCTGCTGGTTCCAGGGCAGGAGGTAGCCGGTAAAGCCCATGCCCAGGGTCAGCAGCAGCAGGCCGACGCCGATCAGCCAGGTCAGCTCGCGCGGGTATTTGTACGAAGCGGTCACAAAAACGCGCAGCATATGGATGAAGACGACAATCACCATCAATGTTGCACCCCAGTGATGAATGCCGCGCACCAGCCAGCCAAAGGCTACATCGTTCATGATGTACTGGATGCTGGCGTAAGCATGGTCGGGCGATGGAGTGTAGTACACAGCCAGGAAGATGCCGGTAATCCCCTGCAGCACAAAGAGGAAGAGGCTGGCACTACCCAGCGTGTTCCACCAGTTGCCCTTCGGCTCCGGACGGTCGAAAACATTCTTGTAAATATCGGTTAGGCCCAGACGTTCATCCAGCCAGGCGAATATTTTTTTCCACATAGGTCAGCCTTCCCGGAGGTGAATGGACAGGGACCCGTTTTCGACCCTGGTCTGGTACTGATCCAGGGGACGCGGCGGTGGGCCGCCGAGGATATTGCCGTCCACGCCGAACTGTGCATTGTGACAGGGACAGATGAACTCTTTCTGGTCCGCTATCCAGTTCACGCGGCAGCCCAGATGTGTGCACACATTCGAGAGCACCATCACATCCGTTTCAGACTTGCGCACCACGAACACCCCGTAGCTGTCGACCGTCGTCTCCCAGCCATTGACCTTGCTGCGGTTGAATGTGACCAGAGTCGGCACTCCGACGGCATAACTGCTGAACTTCCCCAATGGAATCCAGACGTCGGTCTTTTGGGATTTCAGGGCCGGGGCGAGCAGATAATCGATGGCTGGCAGGCCGATGACCGCCCCCATGATCGTGCCCAAGATGGCTGTCGTTATTTTGACAAAATCCCGGCGGGGGATGTTTCG
Source organism: uncultured Chloroflexia bacterium (assembly GCA_963753465.1). Classification (GTDB taxonomy): domain Bacteria; phylum Chloroflexota; class Anaerolineae; order Anaerolineales; family Villigracilaceae; genus UBA877. Next base: position 470,647 of record CAVWCJ010000003.1, on the reverse strand, counting down.
GGAACCTGCCATGCCTGCCTCCTGGTGCAGTTAAACTGTTTTATAATAAGAGCTTGATTGTCAGATTTTAACCTTGTTCAGGTACGACCGCAAGCCATTGCCGGCTAGCTTTCCACTCAGACCAATAACGAAGGCAAATCTGGTCCACAATCCTATGATTATAAAGACGTTCGAACTCTCCCCAACAGGACAACTGAAACCAAAAACCTATGAGTATTGTCACTTTTAGTGGCAGAGGCCCGGATGGGATAATTCCGCAGATTCCCCGAACCTTTCTGATGGACAAGGAGGCATAGATGGGCGTGAAGAGGAACGTCAGCCTGATGCAGGGACTGAGCTACCAGGGAAAAGGCCCGATGCTTACTTTCATCCTGCATCGCGTCAGCGGGGTGAGCATGGTCGTTTTTGTCGGCTTGCACATCCTGGCATCCTTTTTCCTGAATCAGCCCTCCTTCGCCAGGACCGGCATCTTCATCAACAGTATTTATGAGAACTGGATTTTCCAGCTCTACATTTTCTTCTGCGCACTGTTCCATATTATCAATGGTCTGCGCATCACTGTCCTGGATCTCTGGCCAAAGCTGATCGAGCACCAGCGCGAAGCCATCTGGCTGGAGTGGCTCATCTTCCTGCCCATCTTCGGCCTGGCCGCTTATCTGCTGGTCCTGGGCGGATTGGGTAGATGAGGAGGAAGCAGGGATGAAATCCAGAACTGTCTCCATTTTGAGGCGCGGTGCCAACTTTGACACAGCCATGTGGCTCTTCACCCGCCTGTCCGCCCTGGGAATGTACCTGCTGGCCCTGGTGGCCGTGGTCGGTGCCCTGATCATGGGCGCCCGGATGCAAATGAGCCTGCCCGATCTGCTGCGCTGGGCCTTCATGCCAACCTCGAGCCACGTGCTCAACACCGCAGTCGCGAACATTGCCATATGGAAAGGTCTCTTCTGGCAGATCATGGGCATCCTGATGCTCCTGCTTGCCGGCGGTCACGGCCTGCATGGGCTGCTGAACGTGATCGAAGATTACCTCACCATTGGTTGGATCCGCCGGAGCCTGCGCATCCTGGTGCTCGTCATCTGGCTGGGGATGAGCATCATCGGCAGCTACGTCATCCTGACAACCTAGGAGCGGCAGTATGGAAACGCACCAATTCGAAGTGATTGTCGTCGGCGGGGGAGGTGCCGGCCTGATGGCCGGGCTGTATGCCTCCAAGAGTGCCAAGACGGCCGTGATCAGCAAGCTCTACCCCACCCGCTCGCACACCGGCACCGCCCAGGGCGGCATCGGCGCAGCACTCGGGAGCGAGGAGGAAGACCATCCCGAGTGGCACACCTATGACACCGTGAAAGGCAGCGACTATCTCGGTGACCAGGATGCCATCGAGTTCATGTGCTTCGAGGCCATCCAGGCCGTCTACGAGCTGGAACACATGGGCCTGCCCTTCGACCGGACGCCGGAGGGCAAGATCGCCCAGCGCCGCTTCGGTGGTCATACCAACAATGTGACCGGCCAAGCGGTTCGCCGCGCCTGCCATGCGGCTGACCGCACCGGTCATATGATCCTGCAAACACTTTATCAACAGTGCATTAAAAACAAAGTCACCTTCTTCGACGAGTTCCAGGTGGTCGACCTGCTGGTCGTGGGCGGCGCGGCTGCCGGAGTCGTGGCTGTCGAGCTCGCCACCGGCGAGCTGCACCTCTTCCACGCCAAGGCTGTCATTTTCGCAACCGGCGGCCACGGACGCATCTGGGAGATTACCTCCAATGCCTACGCCTTCACCGGCGATGGCATTGCCGTGACGGTGCGCCGGGGCATTCCGGCGGAGGACATGGAGTTCTTCCAATTTCACCCGACTGGCATCTACAAGCTTGGTATTCTCATCACCGAAGGTGTACGCGGCGAAGGCGGCGTGCTCATTAACGGCAAAGGTGAGCGCTTCATGGAAAAGTATGCGCCGCATGTCAAGGACCTGGCCTCGCGGGATGTCGTCAGCCGGGCGATTTACACCGAGATCCGCGAAGGGCGCGGCGTCAAGGGCCAGAACTACCTTTACCTGGATGTCCGGCCCGAAACGGTCAACAGGTATGCTGCCATCGACGGGCGCAAACAGCCGGACGGTTCGCCGATCAACATGACCGGCGAGGAGATCCTGGCCAAGCTGCCCGACATCGTCGATTTTTGCCGCGTTTACCTGGGGGTGGACCCGGTCACACAGCTCATGCCGATCCAGCCCACCGCCCATTACACCATGGGCGGCATCCCCACCAATAAATTTGGCGAAGTGGTCATCGACGAAAAGAATACCATCATGCCCGGCCTGTACGCAGCCGGGGAATGTGCCTGCGTCTCGGTCCACGGCGCCAACCGGCTGGGCACCAACTCGCTGCTCGACCTGGTCGTCTTCGGCAAGCACGCGGGCTTACGCGCCGCCGAGTTTTCTAAAGGCGCGGCCTTCCAGCCCCTCCCCTCCGACCCGGCGGGGCCTGCCCATGCCCAGCTCGACCGCTTCTTCAAAGCCGATGGCAAGGAAAACGCCTTCGACATCTCGCGCGAGATGAAACACGAGATGTTCGAGAACATGGGCATCTACCGTCACAAGGAAGGCATCCAGCAGGCCTTGGAAAAAGTTCACGAGCTCAAGGAACGCCTCAATCACGTGCGCGTGACCGACACCGGCAAGATTTTCAACATGGAGCTGATGAACGCCTGGGAGCTCGCCAACCTGCTCGACCTGGCCGAGGTCACCACTGTCTCGGCACTGGCGCGCACGGAGAGCCGGGGCGGTCATTCCCGCGAGGATTATCCGGAACGGGATGATAAAAATTGGCTCAAGCATACCCTGGCCTGGGTTCATGAGGACGGCAGGATCGACCTGAAATACAAGCCGGTCGTTATCACCAAGTACCCGCCGAAAGAGCGGACATACTGAGGCTATTGTACGCTGCGCGGGGCGACATCCGTTTTCGCCCAACCGGCCAACGATGAACCATCCGAACAGGTAGGTGTTATGGAAGTCAAAATCAAAATCCTGCGTTACAACCCCGAAAAGGACAAGAAGCCCGCTTACAAGTCCTACCAGCTGGACGCCGAACCGACCGACCGCGTGCTGGATCTCCTTGAAAAGATCAAGGGCTACCAGGACGGCACGCTGTCTTTCCGCCGCTCGTGCGCCCATGGTATCTGCGGCTCCGACGCAATGCGCATCAACGGGATGAACCGCCTGGCGTGCAAGACCCTGGTGCGCGATATCGGGACGAAAATCACGGTCGAGCCCCTTCTCGGATTGCGCGTGATCAAGGACCTGATCGTGGATATGGAGCCGTTCTTCGATCACTACCGTTCTGTCCTGCCGTACCTGATCAACGACGAGCCAGAACCGGAGAAGGAACGCCCTCAGAGCCCCGAAGAGCGCGAACGCTTCGATGACACCACCAAGTGCATCCTGTGCGCCTGCTGCACCACTGCCTGCCCCTCCTTCTGGGGCGACGGGAAGTACCTCGGTCCGGCAGCCATTGTAACCGCACACCGTTTCATCTTTGACAGCCGCGATCGCGGTGCCGCCGAGCGGCTCAAGATCCTGAACGAGGTGGACGGCGTCTGGCGCTGCCACACCGTCTTCAACTGCACGATGGCCTGCCCGCGCGACATCCAGATTACCCAGGCTATCGGGGAGGTGAAAATGGCGATCACCACGGGGAGCCTGAAATGACAGGAAAACCAGCGGCCCGGTTTTTTTAAGAAACCGGGCCGGTTAATTTTCAACGAAAATGACATGCTCTGTTTGACATGCTTTGATATCATCCCAAAATACTAAATATTCAAGTGAGGGCTCTCATGACATTTTCTCCCAGCAATCTCTCCCAGCAGGACCCCCAGTGGAAAAACGAACAGCTGGGCTTCGATAACAGCATTACCATCGGCACTGACGGCTGCGCCCTGACCAGCCTGACCATGCTGGTCAACGGCTTCGGGTTCGGCGAAACGCCGTCCACGATGAACCAGAAGTTCAAGGATATGGGTTCCGGGGTTGGTTACATGGGTGGGCTGATCGTCTGGGGTGCCCTGACGCGCGCCTTCCCCAAGATCGCCTACCAGCGCATTATCCTGTGTGCGGACCAACCCGCGCCCTTGACCGACATTAATGACTCCCTCGACTCCGGCCAGCCGGTGATTGTCCAGCTTGACCGCTCGCCCGCGCCCGGACTGCAGAGTCACTGGGTGGTCCTGTATGCCCGACAGGGGGAGGATTACCTGATGCTCGATCCCTGGCCGTACCCTCATGATTCCTCTCCGGTGACCCTGACCAGCCGGTACGGGTTCAACCGGCCGGTGCAGGAGATTATCACTGCCGCGGTGTGGTACCTGGCGCAGGTGCCTCCTGCCCCACCCGGTAGGCCCGGCTTCTACGTTCAGGTGCCCCTCAGCACGACCGCCGGGCTCAACCTGCGCTCGGCAGGTTCGACAAGCGCCAGCATCCTTGCCCTGGAGTCCGCGGGGACGTACCTGCTTTCACTTGAACCGGCCGAGGCCGCCCAGGCGAAAATAGGTGTCAACGGTCAGTGGATCAATGTCCAGGATCCCCAGGGAAATACCGGCTACATCGCCGCCTGGTTCGTCCAGGGTCCCGGCGGCCCCGCCCCAGTAGTCGCACCGGGAAGCCAGCTCGTCGTCATCGTCGCCCAATCCACCGAGCCGACCGGCCTGAGGTTGCGCGACCAGCCAGCTCTATCCGGCAACGTGGTCGCCGTCGAAAACGCAGGGGCCTCGTTGACTTGCCTCGAGCCGGCTGCGGCTGCACAGGCCAAGATCGGCGTCCAGGACCAGTGGCTTAATGTACGCGATGCTGCCGGGAATAGCGGCTACGTGGCAGCCTGGTATGTGCTCATCCCTGGCAGCCAGGCTTCCTCCCCGGTACCCCCCGGAGGGCCCGGAGGAAACGGCACGCTCAGCGTGGCCGTCTCCGAACAGGCGACTGCCGGGTTGAACCTGCGCAGCCAGCCGAATGAGAACGCCAGCGTCCTCAAAGTGTTGCCCGCCGGGACTGCCCTGACCATCCTGGAACCAGCCTCAAGTGCGCAGAGCAAGATCGGGGTCAGTGGCCAATGGCTGTACGTCAAGGAACCGGGCGGCACATCCGGCTACATCGCCGCCTGGTTCGTGCAAGAAACCTAGACCGCTAAAATCCCCTCGCCAAAAAAAGCAAACATGCAGCCCTCTCCTTGCCTTTTGGGGCGGAGGGGGCTGTTCCCATGCCGGTGTCAAGGATGCATGGGAGCCAATGGATCGATCCCACTATTTTCTTATTGCCCGGGAGGTCATAGTATGATATAGGTTATCAAAAAGGAGAAATAGTATGGGCAACTTTATCGGTAGACTCATCCTGCCCTTATCGCTGGTGGCCCTGATCATCCTGACAGGATGCAATTTAACCTCCGGTTCTCCCACCCCGCCCGCGCTGGCCCAGGTCACGCCCGTGCCCAGCCTGCCGGGGAATTACGACTGTATCGTCGGCGAATGGGAGCTGAACGATTTTGCCGACACAATCACGTCGATGCTGCCGAGCGATATCAACTTCCAGTACACCGGAACAAACGGCCGTATCCATTGGACCTTTGCCGCCGCAGGCCTTGCTGAGGCAACCGCCGATAATTTCTCCCTGACCTTCGCAGATAAAAATGACCCGTCCACGGTGGTTACCATCCTTACGAACGGAACCGCCCGGTGTTTTTATACGATCACCGGTCCAAATCAGATCACCTTTTCGAACCCGGACGACAGCGAGTTTACTTATTCCGCCGTGATCGACGGGGTCACCGTGAGCCTCGACCCGCTGCTCAAGGGGCTGGTCCCGGTCATGCCAGCCAGTGGGACGATCACCTATCAATGCCAGGGGCTCTCGCTCAGCATCATCCCGCCCGTTGCCGGAGCAGCGCCGGAGGGCTTTTCGAAAGTCAGACCCTGATCGAGCCGTGAGAATATCGACCTTCTCCAAAGAACCAAACGACATCCGGAAAGGCACATAGCTCTTCCGGATGTCGTTGTTTTTCCAGAGCCCCGGGAAGGCCCCAGGACCCGGTTTATTTCTTCCCGCACATGGACAGGGTGAGATTATTGAATGTCTGGCTGCGCAGAACGACTTTCCCGTCCGGCCCGCTGGCGGCGAACTGGTAAACCAGCCAGGCTTCCTGATATGAATTGAACGCAGGGATGTTCTGCGAGGCCAGGTCGTACGAGAACATGCCCTGCCCGAGCGGCTGCATGGCCACCCCGTTGTTCCAGGGCGTGGACCCGCTGCCATTCTTGTCCTCCAGGTGGAAGAATAGGAACACGTTCAAGCCCTGGCCCGGGTTCGACACCCCAACCTGGAACTTGACGTCCAGTACGCCGCAGCCGCCGCCGCCGGAGAAGAAATGGTCGGTCGATAGGGTGGGCTGGCCGAAGGTGATTCCGGGCGGGGTGACAACAACCAGCACCGGCGCCGCAGTAGAGGTGTAGGTCAGCCCGCCGGGGGGAGTTGGGATCGTGGCAGTCGGGGTCGAAGTAGAGGGCGTGGGTGTGTAAGTGGGGGTAATTGGGCTGGCAGCCCCGCCCACCTCGAGTTCGTATGCTCCCCGGTCACAGCGGGGACCCTGGGGGCGCGCCACGCCGCGCTGGTCGGTGGCGGGGCAGGTAGAGGAGTTGGCCGAGTCAACCGCCGGACTGCCGGGGCTGAGCGCCTGGTTGCGTGTATCGCCGCCGTCGTTAGCAAGCGGCTGAAGCAAGGGGTCGGTACTCGCCAGGTCGCTCGGCTGGCCGAAGCCGCAGCTGTTGGCGCTGTCGATATTGAAGCCATTGGAGGTGAGCACGGGACCACTGAGATCACAATTGACCACCGCATTATCGGCCACAATCGAGTTGCTGATGGTGGCAGATGAAGGACTGCCGAGGTTGAGGCCATCGTTGTTGTTGTTGGAGATGGTGCTGAAGGCAATCAGTAGGTTCCCGAAGTTGACGATCCCGCCCCCGACGATGTTGGACTTGTTCTGGCTGATGGTGGAATTGTTGACGGTCAACACGCTATCCGATGCGTTAAACAGGCCGCCGCCGCCGTTCCCGCTTTCAGGCCCATCCGCATGGTTATTGGTGATGTTACTGCGTGCGATGGAGGCAGACCCTGAACGATTGGAGAGGCCGCCACCCTCCTCACTGGCAGTGTTGGCATCGAGAAATAACCTGTCGACTGTCAAGTTACCGGAGTTGAAAATGCCGCCGCCCCGAGCTGCTTGATTTAACGTAATCGCGTTCACCGAGGTCCCCAGAGGGAGTGCGGCATTGACCCGACCGGAGATATAGATCCCGCCTCCAGCCGCGGCCGCTGTGTTCTGACCCAGATACGAGGCGGTCATATTGAAAGAAATCGGCGCAGCTGTGGGATTGTCCATGGCAATGCCGCCTCCGCTCCCGCTGGTGTTCTGGGATACGGCGGTGTTGTCAATACTTAAATTGCCGGCACTGTAGATCCCACCGCCCAACCCGCTGGCCGAGTTGGAGCTGATCTGGCTGCCGTGCATGTTCAGGGTACCATAATTGCGGATGCCGCCGCCATTATCCGCCCGACCGTTCACGACCACCAGATCGGTCATATTTACCGTTGCCCCGGCGTGAATGTCGAAGACGCGATCGGAATTGCGTCCGTCAATATAAGGCAGTTGATGGGGAGGATAGACTGTTCCAATAATATTGACGCTGTCGGTGATGTCCAGATCGCCGGTGCGGTTGTTATCTTCCCCCGCGCCCGTCAGGGTAAGGGCATAATCATAAGAAGCGGGGGTGGCGGGAATGTGGATGGTCTGCACGCCGGGACAGGCATTCGAGGCCTGGATCGCCTGGCGCAGCGAGCAGCTGGCAGCCGTGCACAAGCTGTTGCCGAAAATATCATCGGTCGTGGTGACGGTCAAATCGGTCCTTCCACAGTAGTTCTCCAGGGCGCGAAGGATGTCATCGACCAGGCTGCAGCCGGAAGTAAAAAAAGACAGGATGGTAAAAAGAGCCACGATTTTCATGGACAGGCGGATAGTGTTTTTCATAAGATATTCTCCTTTTGTCTTGCATCAGGGATAAAAATGCCTCGGAAGTCGAATATCATTTCTTTCCGCACATCGACAGGGTGATATCCGTAAACGCCTGGCTGCGGAGCAGGATTTTGCCATCCGGACCCGTGGCCACGAACTGGTAGGCCAGCCAGGCCTCCGAGTAGGAGTTGAAGGAAGGGATGGTATTGGACACGAGATCATAGGAATAGGCGCCCTGGCCCAGGGATTGCATGGCCACCCCGTTGTTCCAGGGGGTGGACCCGCTGCCGGCCTTGTCTGTCAGGCGAAAGAACAGCACCACGCTGGAAACCTGGCTTGGATCCGAGACACTGACCTGGAGCTTGTCATCCAGCGGCCCGCAGCCCGCCCCACCCGAGTAGAAATGATCCGTCGCTAAGGTGGGCTGGGTAAAAGCCAACCCGGCGGGAGAAGGACTTGGGGTGGGAGTAGGGACAGGCGCGGTGGAGGTCGGGGTGCTGGTCGGCAAGATCTGCAGCACGCCCAGCGTTGAGGTTACCGCCTCGGGCGAGGCTGCCTCCGAATGCAAGCCCGCACCGAATTCGAAGGCACCGATATCACACCTGAGGTTGTAAGGGCGGGCATACCCGCGCTGGTCATCCGCCGGACAACTCCCCGTGGCCGCATCGATCGCCGGGCTGCCAGCCAGAAGCGGCACGACCAGCGTCCCGGCGGAGGCGCCGAGCGGGCCCAGGTGCAGCGAGGCGGCGGTTGCCGTATCGCTGCAGGCCAGGTTGGCCTCGGACAGGGTGATCGAGGGGTTCGCGCAGTTGTTGCCCGGAGTGGTTGAATTCAGCTCAATGATCGAATCCTGCACCGACACCGCGCCGGTCCCGGCCAAGCCGAACAGCCCATTGGAGGCAATTGTGCTGTAGCTGATGGTCACATTTCCTCCACTCATGTCAATGCCGGCACGATGATTGCCGCTGATGGTCGCATTGACGATCGTGGCGCTGCCGCCTGCAATTTCCATGCCGTCTCCGCCATGGCCAGGGGTTCCGCTGCTGTTGATGACCGCCGACTTGGATAGGAGCAGGGTGTCGCCACTTTCATAGCCAAAACCGATCCCCTCAAGCACATTGCCGTTGATGACGACATTCTCCACCGTCGCGGTTCCATCCAGGGTCAGACCGATTGCCTGATTATTTCCCACGGAGGAATTGGTGATATTCAACGTGCCCCCAGAGCCGATACCGTTGCCATTATTATTGACAATTTGACCGCCTGTAATGGTCAGGTTTCCAGATGGGTAGTTCTGGACGCCGGCGGTGTTTATTACGCCAGGAGGGATATCATGGCCATTCTGCTGGACTGTCACGGTATCCAGGGTCATCGTCCCGGAATTTTCAATTCCTCGATTACCACTTGCCTGCACCACAAGAACATTTGCCGAGAGAACACCCGCATTGCTGATTCCTACATTGGAATTATTCAGGATGCTGACATCCGTCAATCCAACTCTCCCACTGGAAACATGGTTTCTCACACCGACGGTCGCATTCGAGATGGTCAGGTTCTTCCCGACAAAGTCTGCCGAGCTATCTGCTAAATCAACACCAGTCTGGCCGCCGGAAATGGTCAGATCGCTGACGGTGGCAACCAAATAGCCGGAAATCCCCAGCACCGGACTGGAAGGGTTCGTCGTCGTGAGGGTGGTCTGGCTCACGCCCGCCCCGCTGATCGTCACAAATTTGTTGACATACACCTCATTAGCCGCGGCAAAGGTTCCCGGACCCACGAAGATGTGGCTCCCGGTGACGGCCTTCCCGATGGCCCCCCTAAGGGTGAGACAGGCATTAGCCTGGCTCCGGCAGTCATTGTGGTCGTTGCCAGTCGTGGTGACGTAAACGTTGAACGGCGTCGGCAGGGGTGGAATAGTAATGGGAATCACGCAGGCCGCGCTGGAAAGAATCAGGAAAATACATCCCATGACCAGGGGCATATTGCGAAACAGGTTTCTCATCTTGTGCCTCCTAAATTCGATATGAGTAAAAACGACAATAAAGAACAAACCATTGCAGTCCTTCATCACGCATGCCACTTCGAAAGTCAAGAAATGGCCAACCGCGTCCCTCCATGTGCCCTCTTCCGGTCAAGCTCACTTCTTTCCGCACATCGACAGGGTGATATCCGTGAACGCCTGGCTGCGGAGCAGGATTTTGCCATCCGGACCCGTGGCCACGAACTGGTAGGCCAGCCAGGCCTCCGGGTAGGAGTTGAACGAAGGGATGGTATTGGACACGAGATCATAGGAATAGGCGCCCTGGCCCAGGGATTGCATGGCCACCCCGTTGTTCCAGGGGGTGGACCCGCTGCCGGCCTTGTCTGTCAGGCGAAAGAACAGCACCACGCTGGAAACCTGGCTTGGATCCGAGACACTGACCTGGAGCTTGTCATCCAGCGGCCCGCAGCCCGCCCCACCCGAGTAGAAATGATCCGTCGCTAAGGTGGGCTGGGTAAAAGCCAACCCGGCGGGAGAAGGACTTGGGGTGGGAGTAGGGACAGGCGCGGTGGAGGTCGGGGTGCTGGTCGGCAAGATCTGCAGCACGCCCAGCGTTGAGGTTACCGCCTCGGGCGAGGCTGCCTCCGAATGCAAGCCCGCACCGAATTCGAAGGCACCGATATCACACCTGAGGTTGTAAGGGCGGGCATACCCGCGCTGGTCATCCGCCGGACAACTCCCCGTGGCCGCATCGATCGCCGGGCTGCCAGCCAGAAGCGGCACGACCAGCGTCCCGGCGGAGGCGCCGAGCGGGCCCAGGTGCAGCGAGGCGGCAGTCGCCGTATCGTCACAGGCCAGGTTGGTGCCCGATAGGGTGATGCCAGTGCCCGCACAGTTGTGCAGCGTGGTCGAATTCAGCTCAATGATCGAATCCTGCACCGAAACGATGCCACTCGATCCCAGACCGATTCCCGAGTTGGAGGTAATCGTGCTGTAGGATATGTTTGCATTCCCGTGGGTAATCGAGATGCCGTTGTTATGATTTCCGCTGACGGTGGTGTTGATGATCGTCGCGGTGCCGCCTTGAATTTCCATTCCGTCTCCGCTGTCTGCGCCCGCTCCGCCGCTGTTGACGATTGCGACTTTGGACATATGCAAAGAATCGCTATTACTCGCTCCAAAACCCAGGCCCCCAAGGATATTCGCGCTGACGAGAACGTTATCCATGGTTACATTTCCGTCCAGCAGAAGGCCCAAACCACGATTGTTGCTCACGGATGAATTGGTGATATTAAGCATGCCCCCAGCACTGTTGATCCCGGTACCATTATTATTGGTAATTTGTCCACCGGTAATGGTAAGAGTTCCAACCCCACTGTACTGGGCATTATCGATGCCGGCACCGCTCAATGAGCCGGAAGGGAGACCATGGCCATTTTGCTGGACAGTCACGGTATCCAGGGTCATGGACCCGGAGTTATCAATTCCCCGGTTGTTGTTTCCCTGCACCACGAGATTGTTGGCGGATAAAACACCCTGGTTGCTGATTCCCCCATAAGAATTATTCTGGATGTTGACATCCGTCAATCCAACCCGCGCCCCGATCACATTGTTACCCAGGCCAACGACTGAATTCGTGATGGTCAACGCTTTTCCGACAAATTGTGAGCCCCTATCCTCCAAATCCACGCCGGTCTGGCCGCCGGAAATGGTTAAATCGCTGACAGTGACGACCACAGGGCCGGACGGTCCCAATACCGGTCCAGCGGTGTTCGTCCTGGAGAGAGTAGTCTGGCTGGCGCCAGCCCCGCTGATGGTGATAAATTTGTCAACGATAACCTCGTTCGCAGAGGAGAAAGTCCCCGGCCCAATGAGGATATGGCTTTCGGTGACGGCCTTCCCGATGGCAGCCGTAACTGTCCTGCAGGCGCTTGCCTGGCTCCGGCAGTTATTACTGTCATTACCGGTTGTGGTGACATACACATTAAATGGCGTCGGCAGGGGTGGGATGGTAATTGGAAGCACGCAGGCCGCGCTTGAAAGGAGGATGATCACACATCCCACGACCAGGTGCAAATTGCGTAACAGGTTTCTCATCTTATGCCTCCGTTAATCGAGTGAACTACGGATAATGATCGCGGTCTGCCCTCCTCGGGCGCCAACCTTGCGAACCACACTTTTGAGACAGGCGGAGCCGAGTTTATCTGTCCGCCAATCCTGGAGCAAGCTCATTTCTTTCCACACATGGACAAAGTCACATCTTTGAACGCGGGGCTGCGCAGCAGCACCTGCCCTCCGGCTCCGGTGGCGGCGAACTGGTACACCAGCCATGCGTCTGAGAAGGAATTGAAGGCCGGGATGGTCGCGGATCCAAGATCATAGGAGTACACGCCTCCTCCTTGCGGTTCCATTGCCGCGCCTGCGTTCCAGGGAGTGGAGCCGCTGCCCGACTGGTCCTCCAGGTGGAAGAACAGCACCACGCTCGCGATCTGGTTGGGGCCGGTGACGCCGATTTGCACTATCAAATCCAGCGGCCCACAGCCGGCCCCGCCGGAGTAGAAGTGATCGGTGGACAGTTCCGGCCGGGTGAAGACCGGGCCGGAGGAGACCTGGGTCGGTGTGGCGGAAACGATCACCAGCAGGAGCGAGGTTGGGGTGGGTGCGAGGAAAAGCGTGGCTGTGCCTCCGGCCACATCCGGCTCGTTGGCGGTCTGCAGCGGGAGGGGAGTTACGCTCGGGAGCAGGACCAGAGTGGAGCGCGACCGGACCGACGAAGGTGTCGCCCGCAGGGGCGGATGGGAACCAGGATAAAACAGCCAGCCCAAGCCGCCGAGCAGCGCGGCTGCGCAAAAGAAAATCGTCCAGGGATGATCCCTGAAGAAATGCGGACGCCCCGGTGCGCCTCCGGCAGGTGGCTGAAGAGAGGCTGAAATACCGAGCCTGCCAAGGATGGCGCCGGCCAGGCCGGGAGGCGGAGGAACTGGAACAAGGGCGGCGAGCAGGCCCGACTGGGTGATGAGCCACTGCCGCCGTTTCTGGCAGGCTTCGCAAGTCTTGAGATGCCCCTTGACAAATAGTTCCACATCCAGCGTCGTTTCACCGTCGTGGTAAGCCTGCAAGAGTCCAGTGACCTCGTGGCAATCTTCAGTAGGCTCATCGATCAGCAGTTGAATCCCGAACGCCTCCTGGAATTGGAGCCGTGAGCGGGCAAGCAGCGTCTTGACGTAAGCCTGTGTAGTGGCGAGCACCTCGGCGATCTCGGCATAAGCCAGGCCGTGGATCTCACGCAGGACGAGTGCCTCCCTGCTTCTCGGAGGGAGCCGGTCAAGCGTGTCGCGCACGCGCCCGGCAACATCCTCGAGCATCGCCCGGCTCTCCGGGCTGGCGCCAGGAAAAGGATCCCGGACCGCATCGTCGAGGGGCACCTCCGCGCGGCGTTTGCGGAGTCCGTCCAGGAAAAGGTTGCGGGTCATGCGGAAGATCCAGGTGCGAAAATTCCAGGGCGGGCCAAAATTCGGCAGGGATTTGTGCGCCCGGATGAAAGCTTCCTGGGTGAGGTCCTCGGCTTCTGCCGGGTCAGTGCATAAGACCAGGGCGTAGTTGTATACGGCCTGAAAATATTTTTGGAACAGCGCCGCAAAAGCCTGCTTGTCGCCACGGGCGGCCTCTTGTGCCAGAAGAATTTCGGAATTGTCCACGGTTGTCATTTCACTTCTTGTATAAGAACGTAAGCGATGGCCAAAAAGTAATCATCCTGCCAGATCACGACCAACGAGAATAAAAAAAGGCTTGGGCGCCGCGTGAATTTTTCCAACAGAATCTGCCGGTGCGCAAGTCCTTCGAAATTCGTATATGGTCTCCCAGCCTGGTTTCAATCAAGGTAAAATTGATCATGAATATCATACTAATTCATCCATTCAACGTCAACATGACCTTGGTAAGGGCTGGCCTCGCTTCCCAGGCGGTCCTCCCGGCCGGAAAGAGCTGGATAAGCGCTCCTGCCACGAAAGCAACGAAGGCAGCGTGGACAAAAAAATTAAATGATGATACAAAATGAGCTGAGCAGCATCTAAAGAGGAACCATTGGAATTTTTATAGGTGATATGGACGGCAGAGCCCTGGATCTCCCCCGACCCTGATAAAATCGACCCGCGCGGCGATTTCCAGGTCCGGCTCGCGGATGGCCCTCCCAGATACAGGCGCCGCCGGGCTCGTTTTAGCTCGCAACCCCTGCCTCTCACCTAACAGGTGAACGACAAGGAGAGACTACGAAAAAAGAAGACGTATCCTTTCAATCGCTGGGCGAAAGGCTTTCGGCCAGCCTGTTTCAGCCCGACACAGGCGAACCTTGGCCAGCCCTGATCGTCTGCCACGGCGCCCTGGAATTCAAAGAGGATTTTTTCAAGCTCTGCGAATTCCTGGCCGGCCAGGGCATTGCTGCCCTGGCAGTTGACATGCACGGTCACGGGGCCAGCCAGGGCGAACGGTATCATGTGGCCATGCGGGAATGGGTGGCGGATGTTCGCGCCGCGGTGGATTTTCTGCAGAATACCCCTGGGGTGGACAGGGAGCACATCGGAGCATTCGGCCTTTCCTCGGGTGGAACCGCCATATTGGAAGCCGCACTGGTGGAGCCGCGCCTGAAAGCCCTGGTTGCCCTGGACGCGACCGTCAGAAACACGCTGGGTGTGTTGGAAACGCTCATCTTCCAAACGCTCATCCTGGCCGGGAAAGTCAATAAGCGCTTCACGAAAAGAGACCTGCCGCGTCTCCGTCCCCAAGCTGTTCACGCGACCAGAGGTGCGCTTTTCCGTTCTAAATTTGTTCGCGGGAGTGCCCATTGCCGCTGATCCGGAAGTAGATCGGAAGATGCGCTCCGACCCGCGCATCATGGATGCGCTCGCCTCCTTCCCGCTCCCCGGCGCGGCCGAATGTTTCTTCGTGGATACGCTCAAACGCGTGGCAGGGATCAAGGCCCCTACCCTCGTGCTGTGGGGCAAGGAAGACCGGCTGGATTCGCCGAGGACCGCCCAACTGCTGTATGACAGGCTGACCTGCAAGAAGCAGCTCCACATCCTCGCCGGCAACGGTCACGCCGGCCACCTCGACCGCAACCGGCAGCAGGTTTTTGCACTGGCTGCGGCCTGGACTTTGGAAAATCTCCAGTGAAAACAGGCGCGCCTCACCTGTCAATGCCTTCCATGGTGCAATCCTTCATCTGGAGCTATCCTGTGAGGCGAGCCTAAGATGAATAGAGCCGCGCAACGTGGGTCCCAGCCTGGCGAAATCGTCCCAGCTTCTACGATTTTGAAATAGGAATTCCAGGTTCATTCCAGCAGGAGTGTCGGAACTGGCCAGCGCCAGCCCCCTGGGACTCCCCGGCGTGAAAGCGCTATTTTCGCACCTGTTTTAACGCCCCCAGGAAACTTTCCGCCATCCTCTCCAAATTAATTTCCTCTACGACAATGCGGTAGGATTCAGCGCCCATGGCCCGCAGGCGGGAAACATCCGAGAGCGCCGTGCGCAGGGTGGCCTCCAACGCGGAAGCTGCCTTTTCCGGGAGCTGCCAGCCATTGGCTGGAGTGACCAGGTCATCGTTGGTGCCGTCGCCGCGGCCCACCACCACCGGCAGGCCGTAGGACATGGCCTCCTGTACTGCCAGCCCGCCCGTCCCGGGCAGGACAAACAGGTCCGCGGCGGCGAAGTATGGCGCGAGTTCAGCCCCGTGTCTGGCGCCGGGAAATTCAGCCGATGGATAAATTTTCAAGGCTAGGTCCTTCAGGAGCACCCGCTCGGGCCCATCGCCAATAATGACCAGGCGCGGCTGAAGGCTTTTTGGCAGGGCGCTGCAGGCGCGCAGCAGGTCGTCCACCCGCTTGCGGGCCTGCAGCCGTCCGACGAAGAGGACAGTCGGTTTTTCACTGGAAAATTCAGGCGGGCGCAGCGGAGGCGCAGAGGGGCGCCGGACAGCCGCGTTCGGGGCGACGAAGATTTTCTCATCGGGAAAACCCAGGGCGGCATACTCGTCCGCCCCGCGGCGGCTGTAGGCGATCAGGGCATCGAACTGGCACAGGAAGGAGCGGCGCCGGGAGCGGCGAAGTCCCGCCAGAGCTCCGGACAGCCCCGGCGCGCCCAGGCCCCAGCCGAGGACCGGTCGGCCCAGGGGCTTCATCCAGCGCAGGGCGGACGGGGTCGCCAGATACCTGGGGTTGGCCTCCACGACCAGGGCATCCGGATTTGCCTCTGCCAGCCACTTCAGGAAGCCCTCCTGCCAGCACAGATAGAATGGTCCGTTGAGAATGTGAATATTGCGCGCCTCTTGGAAATGGGCCGCCTTCAATTCCCCGGAGGCGATCGCTTCACCCGGACGCGGCCTTCCGGCGAAGACCTCTAAACCGCCGAGGCAGTCTTCCGAGAGCAGGTCGAAGAAAGCCGCCCGGTAGGGAGGCAACACGCGCTGCTGGACGGCCAGCCGGCCTTCAAAGCGGGGTACCAAGCCCGTTTCTCCAAAACGCAAAGAGGCAAAGACCGCGGAAGGTTATCAGATTCTTCTGGGCGCTTTTCATTTTCCTCCGCAGGCTCCTTTCTGGTAGATCACTGCCACCGCGTCACGGTAAAGCTCGCACCAGGCCGCCGAAGCCTGCAGCACTCCGAGCAGGCGCGGCTGGTTCTGCACCGAGACCATCAGCAGCCTGGCGCCGGTCCCATCGAGCAGGGCCGGCCAGTTCCAGGCTGCATTGGTCGTATCCTGGTAGCTCTTCCACTGGGCTACCGGGAACACCTCGAAACGGTCGTCGATCCAGACCGGTCGGGAGGGCAGGGCAAATTCAAGATAGCTCGAAAAACCGATCTCGCTCCACAGCGGCCCGGGCAGGTTGGGACGCGCCGCCAGCCATTGCGTGGCGGCGATCGGGGTGTTCTCCGTGACCGGCGGGGATTGCCTCCACCAGCCTTCGCGCACCCCCGGCAGGAAAACCAGCGGAAGGAGGACAAAGATTCCCCCCAGGGTCAGGTTCAAAGCAATTGATCCGGGTTTTGCCCCGCCCAGCCGTTCCCGCTCCCAATCCGCGAGCAGCCAGGAGGTGAGCAGGAACAGGACGAAGACAAACCAGATGACATAGCGCAGGCCCGAGAGAGCCAGGATCCCGAACCCCAGGAACCAGATCCATTCCAGGGCGGAAAGCCGGCGCGGGGACAGGGCGGCAAGCAGCGGAAAGGCTAGCAGCCACAGGAAAAAAATATTCATCTGCCAGCCGGTATTGACCGGTGGGAACCATTCAGCGGAGAACTGCTGGCTGGAGGCTGAAGTTACCGAGTGGACCACGTAGGTCCATGCCCCGAAACCGCGTGGATTGAGCAGCGTGGCTGCCAGGATCCCACCGAAGGCCAGGGCCAGGAGGCGCCGGTTTCCCTTCCCAAAGACCAGTGCGGCTCCCGCCAGCAGGACCAGGATCACAAAAGAGCCATGCAGGTTGACCCAGGCCAGGCTGATCGGAGCGAGTCCCCAGAGCGGCTTGTTTTTCCCTTCCTGCCACTGAACCAGAATCCAGAGTGCCAGGGCGAAGAGCGGATAGGCGAACAACTGCGGGCGCATCGACCAGTTGCTGCTGGAGGTCAGCACCGCCGCCAGCAGGACCAGGCTGGCTCCCAGCCGCCCCGCACCGGCATGCCGGGCGGTTATCCACAGGGCCGAATAAGCCACAGCGACCAGGATCCCGCGCAGCAGGAAGGTCAGCGGCAGGCCGCCGGCCCGGTAGAGCAGCCAGAAGAGCACCGCCGCCCCCCAGGACTGATAGTCCACCTGCGATCCGGCCTGGCTGTAGCTCAATGCATCCAGCCTCGGCACGGCTCCGGAGGCCAGCGTGTCGTGGCCGATGCGCAGGTACCACCAGTAATCCTGCGGCGTAAGAGGCAGCAGGAAGGCAATCCCCAGGGCAAAGAGCAGCACCAGGGCCAGCCAGAGAAAATCGCCGTTCTTCAAAAAAGAGGTTTTTTGCACGAATTCTTCCTCATCCTGGCCCCGCCTCCTTTGGGGAGTCGCTCCTGACCTTCCCCACGATGTAGGCCTTCCAGGCCAGCGCCTCCAGGGAAGGGACGGCCGGGTACCCGGTTTTCATCCAGCAGATCTGATAACCGGCGGAGGTCAGCGCCTCCCATGCTGCGCGCACCAACTCCGGCCCGTGCAGTTCCATCAGCATCAACGGATGCACCTCCGCGAGCACCCGGCGCATCCCCGGCAGTGCCATCACCTCGCCGCCCTCGATGTCCATCTTGACAACCTGAGGTGCGGGGTTGCCCCGGGTGTAGACGAAATCGTCCAGCGAGATGCCGGGGACGGAAATCTCAGCCTGGTACGACTCGTCGGACCGCCCGGCAGACCCGGCAGCCTTGCCCATGCCGCTGGAGGCGTGCACCAGGAAGCGCACCGGACCCGGGGCCTGCGTGACGGCCATGGGCACGACCGTCACACGATTCGTCATGCCGTTCAAAGCCAGGTTCCGCTTCAAACGCTCTATATTCCCCGGGAGGGCCTCGAAGGCAACCACCCGGCCTGACTCTCCGCATGCCTTTGCGAGCAGGAGCGCAACGTAGCCGATGTTGGCACCCACGTCGTAGACCGTCACACCGGGTTCGACCAGGTCGTGCAGGGCTTTCTGCAGCTCAGGCTCGTAGGTGCCCAGCCAGTAATCCTTCTCGGTTTGCATATCCAGGAGAAGTTGCACGCCCGCCAGGTCCCCGCCAGCGACCGTCACCTGCACCAGCCCGGTGGGGGCGGCACGATTGAGCGTCCGCCGGATAGCTGCAGCCAGAGGCTTATTCCGGTAGAGAGCCTGTTTGAGGGAATCCGGCAGCACTCGAGCGGCAAAGGCAGCACAGGAAAGCAGAATTTTACGCATCATGCGGTTTCTCGAAGGTCGACCGGCAGCCGGTCGAACCCGAATTCAGGATAATAATACCTCGAGATAGCGATCGACCATGCGATCCAGGCCGAAGACCGCCTCGGCGCGCTCCCGGGCGGCGAGGCGGAAGCGCGGCAGGTCGGAGAGCAGGCCCGCGGCGGCAGACGCCAGCGCGGGCAGATCGGGCGGATCCAGCTTCCACGGGTTGCCGCCGTAAGGGACCAGGCGGCCTGAGTCACCCTCCACGAGCTCAGCGAGAGCCCCTGTGTCGAAGGCGACCACCGGCAGCCCGCAGGCCAGGGCTTCGATGACCGAGTTCGGGCAGGCAGCGTTCAGGTCAGCGGAATAGAGCAGGTGCGCGGAACGGTCAAGCACGGGGACGCGTTCCCCCGGTACTGTCCCTGCCCACAGGAGGGGGATGCGGCTGCCAGACTGGACAGCCTCCTGGAGGTGCTCCGGAACGCGGCCGACGATCATCAATTCCATGGGGAGAGCTTTTTCGGCCAGCAGCTCGGCCAAGCGGACAGCGGTGGTCAGCCCCAGGTCGTACCCGCCGCCCAGACTGCCTTCCACCACCAGCAAGCGGCAGCGGTCGGCCGGGCGTTCGTCGGAACCTGCGGTTGTGTAAACTCCCAGGTCGACGCCGTTGTAAATAATTGTGGACCTCTGAGGCGTCGGGCCGAACCGATCCTGCCACCAGCCCCGGACAAATTCGGACTGGTAAACGATGCGCGTGGCCAGGCGGGAACGCAAAAAGGTCAGCAGGAGGTTGCCGCTTTCGGCGCGCAAATAATGGCGCACTCCCGTGCGCACCCGGCGGTGAAGCCAGTTAATCCCATCCAGCCGCTGGACGATGGGGATGCCCTTCCGCCGGGCCAGCCACACTGCCCCCAGATCGCGCGTCCCGCCGGTGACGAGCAGGGCATCGTACGGGAAGTCATGCGGATCGTTACTCACCTGGATGCCGCGCCTGGCCAGGCCGGCGGTCAGCTTGGCCTGGAAAGAGACCATGCCGCCGATGCCGTGGACTTTGGGGGTGAGGCAGATGCGGGTCATATGAGTCAAATACCGCCGAAGGGGCTGATTTTACAGGTCGTCGCGGCCCTCGCGGTTAATCCTCTCGCCTTCCCACACAGCGGGCCGGGATGCCGGCCCAGATTTCGTTCTCTCCGGTGGACTCAAGCAGCACAGCGTTCGCCCCGACGATTGTGCCGCGGCGGACGTGTAAAACCCCTTCTTTGCATAATATCTTCGCGCCCGACGACAGGATGACGTCATCCTCGACCTCTAACCCGCGGAAATCGGACCGCTCGACCGGGCGCTGGATGTCAGCGCGGCCGAGCGTCACGCCGGGGTAAATTTTCACTCGGTCGCCAATGACCGTCAGCGGGTGGATCACCACGCCGAACCCGCCGTGGAGCAGGAGGAAATCCCTGCCGATGCGAACCGAGCGGGGAATTTCCGCCCCGAGCAGCTTGAGCAGAGTATAGGCCAGGCCGCCGAAAAGACGGCTGCCGCGGGCATAAACCAGGGAGGTGGCAACATCTCGCCGCATAACAGAAATTATACCGTAGCCATTCCTTACGCGAACCTCTCTCAGGGGGGATGTTATAATTTGGACAGGAGCCATCTGGAATGTCTCTCTTCGAAGGACCCGATCGGCGCAGGCAAGAAATGCGCATCCGTGACGAAGGCCGCCTGCCCCCGGGGCAGGCGCTGACGCTCAAATTCCCCGTCCTGCACTACGGACCGGTCCCGGCATTCAACCCGGCAACCTGGGATTTCCGCATCTGGGGCGAGGTTGAAAAGGACGTCCGCTGGACGTGGGAGGAATTCCTCCATCTGCCGCGCAGCAAGGTCACCATGGACATCCACTGCGTCACGCGCTGGAGCAAAGCCAATACCATCTGGGAAGGCGTGTCGGTCCGCAGCCTCGTGGACCAGGGGCTCATCCAGCTAAAACCGTCTGCTCAGTTCGTCATGCAGCATGCCGAATACGGCTTCACGGTCAATATCCCGCTCGAGGTGGCCCTGCAGGATAATTTCCTGCTGGCGACGCACTTCAACCTCGAACCGCTCACTCCTGACCACGGCTACCCTCTACGGGGCGTGGTCGGTGCCATCCCCGGCCGCACAGATCTCAAGACACCCTACCCGTGGAAGGGAGCCAAATGGCTGCGCGGCCTGGAGTTCATGAGCCGGGACCGGCCAGGTTTCTGGGAGCAGGCCGGTTACAGCAACACCGCCGATGTGTGGAAAGAGGAACGATTCGCCTGAAAAAACCGCGGGGCAGGAAACCCGCCCCAAGCAGCAGGCCCCATGAACAGGAATGGGCCACGCACTCATGAAGTGCGTGGCCCATTGGGTTTTCAGTATCGCAGCAGCGCCCCGACGCCCACCTGCTCCAGGGCCGGGTTCGCCCGCACCACCTCTACGTCTCCGCCGGCCTGCATCACCTTGCGGACGGCCATTTCCACCGCATCATCGATCCGGATGAAGCCTTTCCCGCAGGCAGGACAGGATTTATATCCGTGCGTCGTCAGGAAACCGCAGCCCAGGCACTGGTAACCCGGAGCACGGTAGCCATCGCAGATCACCAGCATCTGCACACGCCCGGCGTGGATGGCATCCAGCGTTCCATCCAGCCGGACAACGCCACCGACGCCTTTGGCCGCGTTGGTGAGGATCGTCTGGACATGGCGGGTCTCGCGGTCAGCTTCAGCCTGCGTTCCAACTTCCATGGCACGCACCAGCACTTCGGCCGCCTTGGCAGTCATCTCCATCGGGAACGATCCCACGATGAGGCTCTGCCAGGCTTTGGGCAGGTGGTGGCGGAAACGGGCCACATTATCATCCGTGCCGCCGATCAGGATACGGCGGACCCGGTTTTGCTCGAAGAAATGGGCGGCGAATTCTACCGCCCCCTTGATATTCCGGTCAGTGACCTCGTCCGTGTAATGCGTCAGGCCGGCATTCCCACCGCGCCTGCCGGGTAAACTCGAAGCCCCTCCGCGTTTAATGCGACGGACAGTCTCGCCTTGAATCTCGCCCTGTTCCATCAATTCCCCCAGGTGGAAAAGGAACAGGCGCGCCCCCTGCTTGTCGACCAGGACGACCCCGTAACCCCCGTACGAATCCAGGAGGTTGGCCAGTGGTTTAAGATAAGGCTGGTCTCCCACACGGACCTGGCTGAGCACTGGAACGGCCAGTGGGTAAGCCCGGAAGAAATCATGCTCCGCGCAGGAAAATATAGCCAGGCTGCGTCCCTTCCATTCGCGCTCGTGTGCAAAAAATTCTTGCACTGCTGCCTGATCCTTCGGCAGGTTAACGTCTTAACTAATCGGCGCAATCTCAGCTTCTGCGCCTCCGCGTTTCCTTCGCTCGGATCGGTGCTTAGATAGACACTCAATACCGAACCGGGGCTGGAAAAATCCAGAAGTTCCTTCAAATCACGGTCAGCCAACATGTTAACCTCCTACGCAGGTTCCCGGTTGAAAGGCAAAGCAACCAGGCTGGCCGAAACTATTCAGTTGGCGCAAGTGGGTCTATTCACCTCCTGCTCTTTTCATGACTTCGCATGAGCCCCAGGGCCTGGTGCCCGGCCTAGGGTTGTGCCGGCCGGGTGCCCAGGACGACGGAGAGGTCCAATTTCTGGTCGCCGCGCAATACAGTCAGGACGACCGTATCACCGGGTGACTTGTGCAGGTAAATGTAGGTGATCAAAGCATCATAGTTGGAGACCTTCTGTCCATCAGCAGCAATAATCAGGTCCCCGCCCGAATTTATATTAAATCCCTGATAGCCCGGGATGGTGATCGGAGTGGTCCCGCCATGCACACCGGCTTGATCCGACGGCCCGCCGGAGACAACGCTGACTACATAAGCGCCGTACGTGCTCTTCAGACCCAGGGCGTCGATCAACTGCAGGGGCATATCTGGTGAATTTGGATCCACGTATGAGGAAATGCCCAGATAAGGATAAGCGTAACTCCCCTTGGAAATCAGGCTGGGGATGACCAGCTTTACGGTGTTGACCGAGATGGCAAACCCAATCCCCGAGTTGACCGGCTCACCCTGAGTAGTCGTGGTGGCGGATTGGATGGCGTCGTTAATGCCGATGACATCCCCATTCAAGTCCAGGAGCGGCCCGCCTGAATTGCCGGGGTTCAAAGGTGCATCGGTCTGGATGATGTCACCGGTTGAGTATGAAGCGCCGCTCGCGTTTGTAGCGGCGGATTGCAGCGTACGGCCCAGGGCGGAAACGATGCCGGTCGTCATTGTCCCATTGAGACCGAAGGGGTTACCGATCGCAACCACGATCTGCCCGACTTTGAGTGTGCTGGAATTGCCCAAGGTGAGCGGAATCAGCTGAGCCGCGCTCGGATCGACCTTGACAATCGCCAGATCAGAGTAGGTGTCTGTTCCGGCGACCTTTCCATACACCTTCTGCCCGGAGGGGAAATCCACTTCGACCTGGGTTTCACCCGTCACGACGTGGTTGTTGGTCACAATGTAACCGTCGCTGTTATAGACCCAGCCGGAGCCGAGGCCCGTGGAGGTTTTGATTGTTACCACACTGGGGTTGACCTTCTGGTAAATCGCCACGAGCGTATCCTGCTCGTTGGTCAGGTTGACCACAGGCTGCGGAGATGTATTCGCCAAAATTGTTGGCGTCGGCACGGCTGCCGGAGGCACAGCAGTATTCCTGGCTACCAGGCCGGTCGGGACCAGACTGGTGGCCTGGCAAGCGATAAGCAACCCTGCTGCAAATAAGACAGCCACAGATATAGAAATCGATCTTTTCATCAACAACCTCCTAAAATTATCACCCTTCATTTGGATAAGCGGGCGGCTTCCTCCAGCAGGGATTTCTGCTTGGCGGTCAGCTGCCGCGGAATCTGCACTTTCGCCCGGACGTACAAGTCGCCTTTCACATCCGGCCTCTTCAATTGAGGCATGCCCCGTCCGGCAATGCGGAAGACCTGCTCCGGCTGCGTGCTGGGCGGGATGGTCAGCACCACGTTCCCGGACAAGGTTTTCACCTCCACTTCACCGCCGAGGATGGCCTTGAATACATCGACCGTGACCTGCGTATGCAGGTTGTTGCCATCCCGTTCGAAGACA
This sequence comes from uncultured Chloroflexia bacterium, assembly GCA_963753465.1. Lineage (GTDB taxonomy): Bacteria > Chloroflexota > Anaerolineae > Anaerolineales > Villigracilaceae > UBA877. The sequence continues at coordinate 446,591 of CAVWCJ010000003.1, read as the reverse complement.
GGATCTGCGGCGACCTCCAGTACCAGGTAGATGTCGCCACCCTGTCCATCCGCTCCCGGCACACGGATCTTGGTGCCTGTGCGCGCTCCCGCGGGCAATTTCACCTCCACCCGCCGGTTCCCGATCTGAAGCTGGCGTGTCGTACCGGCGTAGGCTTCACGCAGGCTGATGGTGACGGGCTGCTGAACATTCTGGGCGCCGCGTGTGCGCATGCGAGTCGCCTGTCCGACACCTGTCCCGCCGAAGATGGAACGAAAGAAATCGGAGAACATGCCTTCACCGAAGAGATCGTTGACGTCCACCTGCTGAGCGTTGCCCGCGGCGGCTGCCCAGTCGCCCCAGTTGAAATCACCCGGGGCGCCGGTCCGCTGCCAGCTGGAGTAGGATTCGCCCAGCTGGTCGTAGCGGGCGCGCTTCTGCGGATCGCTGAGGACCTGGTAGGCTTCGTTGACTTCCTTGAACCGCTCCTCGGCCCGTTTGTTTCCCGGATTGCGGTCGGGATGATACTGCATCGCCAGTTTCCGGTAAGCGCGTTTGATCTCGCCCGCGCTGGCGCTGCGTTCCACGCCCAGTATCTGGTAATAATCTCGATATTCCATAACCGCACCACCTGCCTTCTTTATCCTTATTCTAGACCACCCCGAGGGGCAGAGTCAAGAACAGGCCTGGTGTTTTTACACAACTCTTACAAGTCTGAATCAGCCCGCATAGGCGAATCCGGGCGAAGGTTGTATACTAAAGATGTCATATAAATCCTATCATACTTATACAAGATGAAGCCAAGATGAAATCCGTTTGCGTTTACTGCGGCTCCGCCGACCACATTTCTCCCGAATACCTGGACGCCGCGCGCCTGGCGGGGACGACACTGGCCCGCCGCGGACTGCTCCTGGTCTACGGCGGAGGGCGCACCGGGCTGATGGGGACGCTGGCCGACGCGGTGCTGGAGGCGGGAGGCAGGGCCGTCGGCGTGATCACCGAGGGCATGAACACACCTGCCCTGGCACACGCCGGATTGACCCGGTTGGAGGTCACAGCCACCATCCACCAGCGCAAGGCACGCATGCACGAACTGGCGGAGAGCTACGTTGCCCTGCCCGGCGGCTACGGAACGCTGGACGAACTCTTTGAAACACTCACCTGGGCACAGATCGGCGAACATGACAAGCCGGTAGGACTCCTGAATGTGAAAGGCTACTATGACCCGCTGCTGGCAATGCTCGACCGCGCCGAAGCGGAAGGCTTCATCTTCGCTGAACACCGAAGAAGCTTGCTGTGTGCTTCCGACCCCGAAGCGCTGCTGGATGCCATGAAAGACTACCAGCCCTCCGCCGAGGCAGTCAAAAGGTGGATGCGCCAGGGCTGAACACGAACGGGGTCGCGACACGCCGGCCCGGGGAAAATCGCGGCATCCAGGCTGTATTTTCACGGCATCCCGAGGCCGGGAATTAATCAAGCCTGCGGGCGGAAAGCCGATAATCACCGGAAAGAAATAACCTCGAGGGAAAAATCAATGAAAAATATTTCAAAACGGAAGTCTTTTCTTTATTGGCTGCTGATCCTTTCCGGCCTGGCGGCGGTGGTTGCCATCCTCCGGCCAGCTCGAAATGCCCACGCCCACCCTGACGAAAAAGCCGCCAGCGCTTTGGGATCCTGGACCCAAATCTGGAGTGATGAGTTCAATGGTTCCGGCGGCATCAACCCCTCCGATTGGCTGTATGACACTGGCACCGGCTACCCCGGCAGCGCAGCCAACTGGGGCACCGGAGAGGTTGAGACGATGACCAGCGGCACCAGCAATGTCTTCCAGAGTGGCGGCTACCTTCATATCCAGGCCATCCACACCGGCTCAGACCCGATCTCGGGGTGGACCTCGGGCCGCATCGAGACCCAACTCACGGATTTCCATGCCCCCCTAAATGGGGCTTTAGCAGTCGAGGCAAGCATCCAGCTGCCGAATCTGACAGGCCAGGCAGCGCAAGGCTACTGGCCAGCGTTTTGGATGCTGGGGGCACCGTTCCGCGGCACTTATAACAACTGGCCGAAGGTCGGTGAAATCGACATCATGGAGGCCATCAACGGTGTCAACACATGGTACGGCACATTTCACTGCGGCACATACCCGAACGGTCCATGCAACGAGCCCAGCGGCATCGGCGGGCATGCGTCCGGCTTTTCGCCAAGCCTCCAGGCCTGGTTCCACACCTACCGGATGGAATTCGACAAAAGTGTCTCGCCGGAGGAAATCCGCTGGTATGTAGATGGCATACAGTACTTCAATGTCAATTCCAACCAGGTGGACATGACCACCTGGAACAATGCAACCAACCACGGATTCTTCATTATTTTGAATGTCGCCATCGGCGGAGGCTGGCCTGGCAATCCCACCAGTTCCACTGCTTCGGGCGGAACCATGCTGGTGGACTACGTCCGGGCTTACACAGCTCCCAGGCTCACATACAACATCTCTGGGAATACCGGTGTGGGCGGAGTGAGGTTGAGCTACCTGGATGGAACGGACAAAACGGCCACATCTGCTGGAAATGGCAACTACACGATTGCCGTCCCCTCCGGCTGGTCCGGAACGGTCACGCCTTCCAAAACCGGCTACTCCTTCTCGCCCACCAGCATACCGTATACCGATGTGTTGGCGGATCAAACCAGCCAAAACTATACTCCCACCCTGGTCGCCTACACGATTTCAGGCAACGCCGGAAGCGCCGGTATAACCCTGACTTACACTGTCAACGGGGTACCCCAGACAGTTATTTCTGATATAAATGGAAACTATATATTGGCGGTGCCCCCCGGCTGGTCGGGGACAGTGGTCCCGTCTCCCCAGTGCGCTGGTCATAATTCCCTTACAAGATGTAATTTCACTCCAGGGGAGATGAGTTACACCAACGTTCAAGTGAATCAAAGTGGACAAAACTATTCTCTAAAAAAGGTGTATTGATCTATTTCCCCGGCACAATTTTTTGATGCGTGACTGATCCCGAGGAAATCGGAAACAGAGGCGGTTTCGTAGGGCGCGATCCGAGACAAAGCGTAGAGCAGTATGGTTGAAGGGCTGAAAGGATGGATGAGCAAGTCTTCTACTAGCGTTCCCTGACCGAAGCCAAGCGCGACTGGTTATACAACGATGGCAGTGGGCGATCCTATTCTGAGCTTATGGAGATTAACCCGATGCCGACGAGTGCTCCTGTGCCTGTTGCAATCCCAATCCCGTAGGAGCTATGACTTGATCTTCCCGTCCATCATTGTCGCCTCACTGGATCCGCGGTACCAGTCCAGAGATTCCACGGCTGCATCGAGGAAGCCGGGTCGCCGGCCATTTGCTACCAATATTTGCGTCAGTTGGAAATAAAGGATTGTAACCCGAATTGGTGCTTATCCTGGATGGAGTGACATGTAATTGACTGGATACATTATACCTGGCCCACCTAAGCGAGAGCCGGCGAGGCTTTCGCTTATACGACATGTCACCCTTGGGACGACAACGAACCCGGCTTTGTTTTTTAACATGGTCACCGGACTGGACAATTATCCTGTGGAATGTAAGTGGTGATATAAGTGGTTTGGAAATCAAATAGACAAAAGCAATGTATAGGGATTGGATAATAAAAGTATGGCTAACCTAATATTATCCAAAGTGCCATTGGGGAAGGCAGCAGTCTCGGTCAAAGGTATGCATGTTCGAGGAGAGGAAGCGCTGGGGATGAGCGCCGGGTAGGATAAGTAAAAAAAAGGAGAACAGAATGATCATTAATACGAAGAGGTTTTTAAGTAGGAATCTCTGGTTTTTTCCAGTCGGTGGTGCCGTCATCGGTTTGATTATCGCATTTGCATTATTTAAAAGGGCGTATTGCTTTTACGCTTATCAACCCGGCGGAGCGGCCACCATCGCTGGCCTGACCGCCATTTCTGCAGTCCTCGGGGGTGCGATCAAGTTCATCACGGATCGGAAGAATAATCTTCTAAATGTGAAAGGCAACGAAAATTATATTTACATGATATGCAGCCTCCTCTTCGCAGGAGCTTTTGTGATCCTTGTTTCCCCATTATTCCATCAGTATGATAAAAATTCCTGCGTATCGGATTTTAACAAACTAGTCGCCTTGACTGAACAGGAAGGATCAGCCGTTATAAATAAGAACATGGACATCATAAGAAATATCTACACTCCCGATGCCATTGTTACGCGCGAGGACACGGGGGAATCATCACAGGCATATACTTTTTATTCAATAAAATTCACCAAGGAGGACCACTGCACCAACAGCCACGGGCATTATGATGTAACCAGCTTTACATCGAATGAGGTTACGATGACCACCAGCAGTCAGGGGACCTGGGGGTGGGCAGGACAGGGCTGCACCTTAACCTTCGATAACCCTGCCGGATCGGACCAGTGGACCTTTAATAAAATCAATGGCGAATGGAAAATCGTTAATTTTGAGTTCAATCGGCCCATTAGCAATTCAAATAGTACTTCGAAATAGGAGGGGAGTATCCTATGAAACGCCGGGCGGAATATCGATTTTTGTGTGGTATTTTGCTGATCATCGCTTTGCAGAGCTGTGCTACGCTGACTCCCGAGTCTACATTGACGCCAACGTCACTCCCAACATTCACGCCCACGATAACACAGACTTCAACTCCAACCATAACACCTACGGTGACACCCGTCCCCTGGCTTCTTATCCATGGACTGGCATACAGCCCTTATCGCGACTGTCAGTCCGCGGACACTTTGGACCAGCCAACATTGAATGATGTTAAGCAGGACCTGCAAATTATCAGCGGCATGGCGAATGGCATTCGTACCTATTCGAGCACCGGGATAAATGCCGAAATTCCAGCCATTGCTCGCCAAATGGGCTTGAGGGTCAGTGCAGGAGCTTGGCTGGGGAAAGACAAGGAAGCAAACGAGCGTGAAATCCAAGGATTAATTGATATTGCTCAAAAAGTTGATCTTGACTCGGTAATTGTGGGCAATGAGGTCCTGCTGCGTGGGGATCTCAGCGAAGATGAGCTGTTGGATTATATCGGACGCGTGAAAAAAGCCGTCAACGTCCCGGTGACTACTGCAGAAATAGGCGGTGTTTTGTTAGCGCACCCCAGGGTAATGGCTGCTGTAGATTATGAAATGGTCCATTTGTATCCTTTCTGGGATGGGACCCCAATCGACGGCGCGGCGCAGGCTGTTATTGACCAGTATCACTACATTCAGCAGAAATCGAATGGGAAACGCGTAGTGATCGGCGAAACCGGTTGGCCTTCTGCGGGACCCGTGAATAAGGAGGCGGTGCCCAGCCCGGAAAACCAAATTCGATTCGTAAAAGAATTCCTGGCTTTGGCGCTTTCCGACAACGTTGATTTTTATTACTTTGATGCTTTCAACGAAATGTGGAAAAATGAGGGGGGAGTTGGGTCAAATTGGGGACTTTTGTATGCGAATCGGACTTTCAAGTCGGATGTTCAGAGTGTCATGATATCTTACAATGTGACTCCGCAGCCGTATACCGGCGGGAATGGAATGTCAGCGACCTCCGAGGGAACGCCGCTGCCCAATCCAGGCGGCAGCAGTGGAATGTCAACCACCGCCGAAGTAACCCCTTCAAGTGTAGGTTCAAGTGACTTTTATGTATATTCGAATTTTGAAGATTTGCAGAACCATTTTGCCCCGGGCGGTTGGATGGGCGATCGCTCTGCCATAAAGTTAAACACATGTTGGACAGAAGGACAAACATGGCCAAAAAGTGTCATTCAGGTGTCTTATACTCCCAGTGAAAATGATGTTAATGGATGGGCCGGTGTTTACTGGCTGCAGCCGGATGGAAATTGGGGCATAATCCCGAACGCAGGATTCGATCTGTCTAAATACAAGCAGCTGATTTTTCGGGCACGCGCCGAAGTTTCCGGGACGCAGATCAAGTTCTTCGTCGGAGGTGTTTCCCAAAATGCCAACGCCCCCCAAATCCCCTTGCCATATCCGAGCTCTATAAAAACTCCAATTTTTGCACAGGAAGCTGCTCCGAAAGATGGGTTTATCAACCTGACTGATTCCTGGCAGGAATATCATATTAATTTAACTGGAGCGGATTTACATAATGTCATTGATGGATTTGGTTGGGCAGCAGAGCGGGCACGCACGCCGGAGGGTGCCATATTTTACCTGGATGACATCCGCTTTGTTACCGCGGAACCCAGCCAGGGAGTAATTCCACCTTTAAATATTTACATTGGCAAAACCCTGCGCAACGGATTGAACATGGGGATCGATTCTTCGGAGCATTCCTATCAATGGGTTCAAAATCTAAATGGGCAGATGAAAGCAAGCTACCCGGCCGGTCAGGATTGGGGCACGGTTTTTATTACCGTTGGCAACTTGGCTCCTCCTGGATCCCGGGAATCGATGGATTTGAGCCAGTACCGATATTTAAGTGTTGAGATGCGAAGCGAATTGGAAAATCAAACTGTTTTCATCGGTTTGAAAGATAAGAACCAGCCCGATGATGGCTCGGAAACTCTATTGCCCGCATCTCTGGCTTCCGAGTGGAAAACATTTATTTTTGATTTACCTGATTTCACGGGAGCAGACTTGAGAGAAATTTATATTCCCATTGAATTTGTGTTCCGCGGGAACAACAATTCAGTAGAGACAATTTATTTTCGAAATATTCAGTACCTGCCCTGACGTTTTTGTGTTAGTTGGAGGTGTGCGACCCGTCGACAAAAGCGCTCAGCCAAATGGATTGATCACAGGCTTTTTGCGAAAGGAAATCATTCGGCACTTCGAAGTTCAAGGGTGTAGCTCGCGGCGATAAGAATAAATCTGAGCGAAAATGCGGCGCAGGCTCTGGTAGGGTTATGCTGCGCGAAATACTAAGTGTGGTATCGATTTCTTGGTCTATCAATACTTGATGCGGCTTCGTGTTGCACACACTGCAACTAACCGCTGAACGGCCATTAATCTTTTCGGCTCTGGAATGATGCAACCTCTACCAAACATGTGGAATGAAGCGGTATTTCACCTGTTGCAGATAAGCTGCATAGCCAGGCAGGTTCTTTTGCAATGACCGCTCCTCCAGCACCGCTCTCCTTGCCAGGATGACCACAAAAATCAATCCTCCGAGAACCCCGACCCCAGAACCGAGGAGAAGCGGTGTAGCGAATGCGAATACAACTATCCCGGAATATAGGGGGTGCCGGACATACCAATATGGTCCGCTAGAAATCACAGTTTGTCCACGATCTTTCTGGATGCGCACCACCGGTGAGGCAAACGAATTCTCTCGAAATGCGACGAACATAAGGTAGAACGAGCCTACGAGGATACCGCCTCCTGCTTCCTGCACCCCGGTTGGAAGCCGCGACCAATGAAAGCGCCCTGCATCTAATGCTATAAAAACCATCCACACCAAGGAAAAAAGGCCCAGCAATGGAAAAAACAGCTTGTCCCAACCTTGCTGGTCACCTGACTTGCTCACTTTTGCTTTTTTTCGCCTTTTCCAAGGGGAAAAATCGAATTTTCAGGACACTAACGGTCTTGTGGGGGATGGACTAAAATTGAATGCATGGCGTTCATCCGTAAGGTAAAGACAGCAAGTGGGGCAACCGCGGTTCAGATCGCCTACAAACAAAAAGGCCGGATCATCAAGATCATCCATATCGGTAGCGCACACAACGCAGAGGAACTGGAAATGCTGCTTGCTTTAGCGCACAAGTGGATGCAGGCCAACCAGCTGGAATTGTTTATGGAAACAAAACCCTCTCTGCGGGTGAGCATCAAGCGTTCCTATTCCGGTTTATTGTGGAAAGTTCTCCAGGACGAATACAGAAAACTAGGATTTGACCGGCTGGGAGACGAGATCTTCGAGGCGCTGTGCATTGCCCGGATCGTGGAGCCCACATCGAAGCTGGACAGTCTCCGAGTATTGGCCGACCTGGGGGTGGATCCGATCAACCGCAACAGGCTCTATCGCTGTTTGGTAAAAGCAGCCAGTCAGGATTATCGGAGACAGATCAGTCAGGCTTGTTTTGAACATGTGCAAGGAGGCGGCCTGACCCTGCTGTTGTACGATGTGACCTCGCTGTATTTTGAGATTCAGGAAGAGGATGAATATCGCAAGCCAGGACTGAGCAAAGAACGCCGCTTGGAACCACAGATCATTATCGGTTTGCTGGTTGATCGAAATGGCTTTCCCCTGGGTTTGCAGAGCTTTGAGGGCAACAAAGCCGAAACCAGGACCATTCTACCGGTCATCGAGGCCTTCCAGGCCCAGCACGGAGTCTCCAAAGTCACCGTGGTGGCCGATGCAGCCATGCTCAGCTCTTCAAACTTAGAGGCGCTTTCAGCCGCTGGTTACACCTATATCGTTGGCTCTCGGCTGTACAAGGTACCTTATGATATCGCCGAGTATCAGAAGAGGGCAGAAATGGTTGACCAGCAGATCATGGTGGAACAAAAAGATGGGTACCGAGTCATCTACCAGTACCGGGCAAAACGGGCAGCTCTGGACCTACGCAACATTGAAAAGCAAATCGCCAAGGCTAGAAAAGTGCTCAGTGGGCAGATACCGGTCAAGAAAATGAAGTTTTTGAGTATGACAGCCAAGAGCAAAAAGCTCAACCAGAAATTGATCGACAAAACCAGAACACTTGCGGGTATCAAGGGATATGTCACCAACCTGGATATCCCGGATGATCAAGTGATCAACTATTACCATCAGTTGTTTCAGATCGAAGCCACATTCCGGATGGCCAAATCGGATCTGCGAGCCAGACCGATCTACCATCAAAACCGGGAAGCGATCGAGGCGCATCTAACGATTGTTATGACTGCATTGGCGATCAGTCGGAACATTGAGCGCAAGACGGGGATCAGCATCAAACAATTCGTAAAACTGCTGCGTCCTATCCGATCCGGTATTGTGACCTTCAATGGTAAAGATCTTTTGGCAGATGCGGAGGTCCCTGAGACAACATTAGTCGTGCTGGATAAGTTGTCTTCGGGACACTAAAATGAGCAAGTCAGGTGCTATAAAAACCATCCACACCAAGGAAAAAAGGCCCAGCAATGGAAAAAACAGCTTGTCCCAACCTTGCTGGTCGGATGTGCCCCACTGCAGGCGTTCTTGTACCAATCCTGGACTGTGCCTAAAAAGCCATGCCGTGACTGCAAGATAAAAGCTGAAGAACATTCCAAGGAAGATCCAGCCGGCAGGCCAGACAAGGGTTCCTGCTGGAAGGAATAACGCAATAACAAATGCTAAAAATAAGCCAATCGATTCTCCCACCAGCCGCTTTACATTGACCTGCATGATGCCTCCTTGAGGATCGTGCTCCACGATCATGATCCGGGAAATAACAAATTAAGATACGGTCTCGACGATGTTGGATCAGCTCGAGTTTTTTAAATGTCCAGTCTCATCGGTTATATAATTCAATGTAATTTCATTTTTTCACGGAAAAAATCAGGAGGTGTGAAATGGAAGTATTCGATGCGGTCCGTACCGTCCTTGCGGTGCGTGCATACCAGGACAAACCCGTGCCGAAAGATATCCTGCGACGGATTGTCGAGTCCGGGCGCCTGACGGCGAGCAGCATGAACGGCCAGCCCTGGCACTTTATCATCATCGAGGATGGCGAGACCCTGCGCAAACTGGGCAGCCTGGCGCGAACCGGTCCGTATATTGCCCAGGCGCCCCTGGCAATCGTCGTGGCAATCGACAAGACGACCTATGCAATGTCCGATGCCAGCCGGGCCATCCAGTCGATGATCCTGACCGCCTGGTCAGAAGGCGTCGCCTCGAACTGGGTCGGCTTCATGGGGCCGGCGGAAGTCAAGCCGCTCCTGGGCATTCCGGAGGAGATGGACGTACTGGCCATCCTCCCCTTCGGTTATGCGACGCAGGCACGTGAGAAAGGCAAGAAGAAACGCAAGACACTCGCCGAGGTAGCCCACCTCGAGCGGTTCGGCCAACCTTATAAATGACACCCGCGAGCCTGCCGCAGAGTCAGCGGCGGATGCTGTTCCAGATGGAATTCCTCCGGGATTGAAATAGAGGCGTTGTCTTGCAACGCCTCTAGGGTTTCACTGAGAAATTCACCGTCGCCTCGGCCTGGTTCCCGGCGCGGTCGGTCGCCACGACCCGGAAGACATGCGCTCCTGCTTCCGCCCCCCAGAGGGTGCTGAAAGGCGCGTCAGTGAATTCCCCTACCTTCACATCGTCGATGTAGAATTCCACATTGGCCAGGAACGGGTCGCTGACCTGGGCCTGGAGTGCCACCTGAGCCTCCTGAGCGGCGCTGAGCGCGGCTTCCTCCTGCGGGTAAACGATTGTCACCTGCGGTGGAGTGTTGTCCACCGTCACCTGGATGACGGCCTGGTCCACGCTCTGGTCGTTGTGCACCACCAGCAGGCGCAGAGCGTACAACCCGTTCAGGCCGGTGGTGTCCCAGCTTCCCAGCAGGCCCTCGGTGACCGGTGTTCTCGAATCCGTACCGACCTGCACCCAGGTTTGCGGGTCCAGCCCCCGGCCGTATTCCAGGCGGTAGTAATAAAAATCTGTCCCGGCCGCGCTGCCGAGCACCTTCACCGCGCCGCGCGCATCGGCAAACATGGATGGAGAGGTAATATGCGCCTCAGGCAGGACCGGCGGCACCTGGATGGTGTCGTAAGAGGTCGGCGGGGCGGAAATACCGGCTTCCGCCGCCCACTGGCGCGCTTCCGATGGAACGACCATGTAGACCCGCTCCTCAATCAGCTCAGGAGGGGTGAAAACCGTCGCCAGCAGGCCGGTTTCCTGGTTGACCTGGAAGGTCTGGTACAGGTCGTCGGCCTGGAGTGGCTCGCGCCCCGCCAGGAAGACCTCGTTGACAATGTTCGGGCAGGCCGAAGTGGGCAGCAGCCCGGACGGGTCGCAGACCTCCACTGTCGTCACCCCCGCAGGCATATCCCAGCCCAAAGCCTGCAGGCCACTCACGGCATACTGCATCACCGCGTGCCACAGGCCGGAGGCCGCGCGCAGGGATTCGTCCCCGGATAATGAAGAAGAGCTCAGCCAGACGACAGCGACGCGCTGAGGAGTGTAACCAACGATCCACTCCCCGGACGAGGCGGGGGAGGTGTCCTGCCGAAGGGTGGGGGCAGCTTTCGCGGCGGCCGGGCGGCCGATCTCCAGCGGGTTGGGATGCCCAAGGGAGGGCCAGCGGGCAGTCTCGTCGCTTAAAACATGGTTCATCAGGTAAGCCAGCTGCGGGCTGACGACCGCCTGAGATTGCGGGGCGGACCAATTGAGCCAGACCGAGTGATCTGAACCGCTTACGCTCAACACCGCAACCGGATGTAAAGAGCTGTCCGTAATGCGCTGCCCGGCCATCACTCCCTCATTCGCGAAGATGCCGTACTCTCCAGCGACAGCCACCGGCGAGACGGGAAAATCGTCCTGGAGCAGGTTGGTTGAGACCGGGATTTCCAGTCCAAACGAGGCGGCGATGGCACGGACAGAATCCGCTCCCATCTGGTCAAGGACGTGCACTGCGGGAGCCAGGTAATCGTTGGCCAGGGCGATGCGCAGGCGGACAGGGCCGTGATAAGTGACAGCGGGATCCGGGGCAGCCGCGGGGATGTCCCACTCCAGGCTGCCCGGGTTGAGACCGCGGGTGAAGCCAGTCAGGTAGATGAATGGAGTGATGAGCGTACCGGCCGGATGGGAAACAAGGGTGGTGCCGGCCTGCCCGGCACGCATGTCGCCGACTTCCGCCAGGACCTGTCCGCTTTGCGGGTCAAGCAGCACCGCACTCTCGGAAGATGCCCCAAGGGTCAAATCGGAGGGCAGGGTCGGGAGCAGCCGGGAGGCATCACAGGCAGAGCCATTTGCAGCAGGAATGACCCTCGAATCGCCCCCGAGGCGCGCCATCTGGGTTTTCAGCGCACATTCAGTTTGCAGTTGCAGGTTGTAATCCAGCGTAGTGAGGATATCCAGCCCGCCGCGCTCGATCCGGGTGCGGTCGAAGCGTTGGGAGAGCTGGTCCAGGGCCAGGGCCACAAAGGCCGGAGCTGCGCTCGCCGGCGCAGTGTATGGAAGGATCTTTGGAGGATTTGCCAGCGCCTGAGCGGCCTGGTCGGGGGTGATCAGCCCGACTTTCTGCATGTATTGGAGCGTCTCCCGGCGCATGGCTTCGGCAGCCTGTGGCGCATCCATTGGATTGAGTGCCGGTGCCTGGCCGACGGCTGCCAGGAGGACTGCCTCACTCAGGTTCAGCTGTGCGGCGGATTTACCAAAGTAGAGCCGGGCGGCGGCATCGATGCCGTAGGCATAGTGGCCGTAATCGGCACTGTTCAGGTACAACTCCAGCACCTTCTCCCGGCCAAAACGGGCGGTTACCTGGGCTGCCAGCAGGCGTTCACGGATGGCCCGGCTAATTGAGGGCGGTTCGTCCCAAAGGAGCAGGTCCGATACCAGCTTCTGCGCCAGGGTGGGGTGCGTCTGCGGCTCCTGCCAGCCGGCAAGCACGAAACCGGGTTCCTGCCAGAAGACCGGGTCGGCCAGGGCCAGGGTGGCATCGACCAGGGATTTGGGTATTTGGCTGTATGGGACGTAGCTGCGCGGTCCGGGGCTGGGGGCCAGAGCCTCCAGCAGGTGTGCTCCGCTGCGGTCGTACAGGCGTGTCGGCTGGAGGAGGAGTCCATCCTGGGGATTGAGCAAGATGTTCAACTCCTCGATTGACGGAAGACCGCGCGTCAGGCTGGCGTAGGCCAGCCCCGCAGCGACCAGCAGGACCAATAACAGCGCACTGACAATGAACCCCACGGCCAGCACGGCGCGCTGACCGCGCCGCTGGCCGCTGCGCTGAACAGCCTGTCGGCGGTGGCGCCGCTGACGGACGATGGTCAGGGTCGGGGGCATAGGATCGGGTTCATCATTTGCCAATTGCAGGATTCATCCGGCCGAGGATACCATGGGAGGGTGTTTCGCCAACCGTCTCCCCGGTCTGGCCGTTGATCAGGACGCGGCAGGAGCGCCCTTCATAGGTATAATCCGTCAGCCAGACCGGCACCAGGACAAGCTTGAAAGCTGTCACCGCGATCGTCGACGGCGAACAGGTCAGGTCATGCACTCCATCCAGATCGGTCTTGATCCCCTGGCACACCCTCTCGACGGAGATCCGGCGGGCATCCAGGGAGGCGTCAGCCATGCTCACCTCATAGATCTCTGCCGGCCAGCCGGACAGGAAGCGCGGGTCGTAAGCCGGCACCGTGAGAAAATCGAATCCAGGCAGGGTCTTGACCAGCAGGTCGGCCAGCTTGTGCATCCCGGCGACGCAGACGTTGTCAAACTGGACCGGGTACTCGCCCGAGGCAGGCCCTTTCTGTTGGCCGGACCCTGATAAGATACTTACAACGTCAAGGCCGCTGCGAGTGTAGCGGTAGCCCCTCCAGGGGACATTCCCAATGATGTCGAATATCCACACCGGAAGGTACAGGCCGCGCGGCTCCAGGACCTTGCCCTGAGGCTGGATCTTATGGCCTTCCACCCAGTCGACCAGGTGCCGGGTGGCCCGCTTTTGATCGAAAGCCATCGGGAGGATGGCGTCCGGCTCGAGCAGCTCCCGGCGGTCCTGGGTGGCAACCACCTGAGCCGACCCGCAGTAGGCACATATGGCGGAGATCTCCTGTGGAGCGAGAAAAAACCGGGCACCGCAGCCCTGGCACTGAAAGGTTACCATCGAGACCGGCTTGCGCTGCCCAAGGCCATCTGCCATGGCGACGAAGAAATCTTCCTCCTTGCCCGGAGGTTCGGCCTTGAGCGGCTCGGTCCGCTGGCAATATTCACACACCAGGGAACATCCGTCCGGCGCGTAGGTCATGCGCCCACCGCACTTCGGGCAGGTGAAATGATCGGCTTTCACCGTTACCGTCCCGGGCGCGGTGGGCAGCTGGGCCTCCGGGTCCACGATCTCGTCCGGCTTGAGCCTGCCGTCCAGGAGCGCCAGGTCGCGGCGGGCTTCAGCGTTGGTCATGTCGATTGCCAAAGTCTCTTCGAGGTAGGTGCGCTTCCTGGCCGGGTCGTCGGTCAACCGGCTCAGGTAGAAATTGGCCCGGGCACGCGTGTCGTCGTCGTCGGCGACCTCCAGTGCGCGTTCCAGGTAATCACGCGCCTTGTCGAACTCCCCGGCCTTGAAGTTCAAGATACCTTCATTCAGGAGGTCGTTATCGTAGTCAGAGGACATCGTCTAATTTCGCCTCACAATGGCATCGGTCATGCGGGCGACGCGCAGCATGGCTTCCACGTCGTGCACCCGCACGATGTCTGCACCACGCGTGATGCCCACTGCCACCGTCGCGGCGGTCCCTTCCAGACGCTGATCCGAGGGCAGGTCCAGGGTGTAGCCAATAAAGGACTTGCGGGATGGCCCGACGAGGACCGGGAATCCGAGCGCCCGGATTTCATCCAGGCGGTCAATCAGCTCCAGGTTCTGCCCGACGGTCTTGCCAAAGCCGATCCCGGGGTCGAGGAGGATGTGGCTGTCCGGGATCCCTGCCTCCCGGGCAATGTGCACAGACTCCAATAGCTCGCGCTTGACGTCTTCCAGCAGATCCTGATACTCCGCACTGAGGTAAGCGCTGCCCAGATGTTCGCGGATCTCGACACTTTCTGGCTTGGAGCGATTGTGCATCAGCACGACCGGGGCCGCGTGCCGGGCAGCCACCTCTGCCAGTTGCGGGTCGGCGCGCAGTCCCCAGATGTCGTTGAGGATGTGCGCCCCGTTTTTCAGGGCGGCATCGGCGACGACAGATTTATAGGTGTCAATAGAAAGAAGTGCATCCGGAAATTCGGCGGAGATGGCTTGAAGGACGGGCAGGACTCGGCGCATCTCCTCGTCCGCGTTCACTCTCTGTGAACCGGGTCGGGTGGATTCGCCGCCGACGTCCAGAATGTCGGCTCCAGCAGCCAGGAAGCGGCGAGCCTGGGCAAGGGCTTCCCCCACCCGGCTCGCTCCCCCCATCTCTCCGGAAGAGGGGAAGGACAACAACCCATCCCCCGAAAAGCTGTCTGGGGTCATGTTCAGAATCCCCATGATGTAAGTGCGGGCGCCCCAATCCAGGGTGCGGCTGCCGATGCGCAGGGAATCCACTGTCAGACGATTTGGTCGAGCGGACGGCTGAGCCATCTTTCGGCCTCGTCCATATCGGTAAAGATCTTGATAGCCGCCGAAGTCTCAGGCAGGGTCGCGTAATAAACCTCGCGGACGGCATTGGCGACTTCCTCATTGGCGACCACCACGGCGACACGGATGTTGCGCGCCGCAGGGTCGCTGTCGACGTCAACGGCGGCATGAACGGCCTTTTCCGGGATCGCCCCGACCTGGCGCAGGTCGTAAAGGTTGCGCGTCAGCCGGTCGGAATCAAGCAGGTGTTGCATGGCGAAGTCGTGCCAGTGCTTGACCGTGGCATCCGAGAGGTTGGTGAAGGTGAGCGCCATGCCCCCGTCCGGGCGGCGGACGACCGTATAACCGATGCCGGGTTCGGGCTCCCAGTGGAGCGGTTTGAGTTCGGTCATGGTACGTCTCCTATCGGAGATGATTATAACGCGTCCCGTTCCTCCTCAGATGTCTCCTCACGGGTTCCATCTGCCTGCCTGGCGCAGCACATACAGGGCATCTGCGGTGACGAATGGGTTCATTTGCTTCCGGTTCGGCCGACCCCAGGGGACCGGAGAGTAACCGCTCAAATCCGGCCGCGTCGGGCGGGAGTAGGTCTCCTCGGAGGGGTAACCGCCATCCTCCAGCTGCTTCGACTCGAGCAGATCCAGCGCGTCGCGGCAGCGCGGGTCGCCCAGGAAGCCGGCCTCGGTGAGCACCTTCAGACCGAACAGGATGTCGTAATGCCAATAACAGGGATAATGCAGCCGGACGAAATGCGGATCCATCACCTGTCCGCTACTGCGCCGCTTGAACAGCTGGCGGGTCAGGAAGACCTCGGCGGCGCGCTCGGCCGAGAGCTGAGCCCGCCGATCACCGGAGAGTTGTGCGTAGAGTGCGAGCGCCCGCAGCGGGATGAGTGTTTCCATAAACGAGGAGGTGTCCGCCTCGGGATGCTTATCGCAGTTCCAGCCGCCGTCCGGCCACTGCCAGCGCATCAGGCGCTCGACCAGTTCCTCCGTACGAAGGTCGGCCAGACCCAGCCTCAGCGAGGACCAGGCGGCGTTGCCCTCCTGCGAGCCGCAGCGCCGGACGCGGCCTTCGAGCACCCGCAGATGTTTCCGGAGGTGCTCTTCACTCAACCAGCAATTGAAAGTAGCCTCCATCAGCGTACGAAGCGCTTCATCACCGGGCGGATAACCCAGGTCGGCCAGGAGAGACAACACCCAGTGCTCGCCGGTCCATTTTTTGTAGGGCCGGTTTTGGTTGTCGCGCTGCGCCAGGAGGGTGTGCACCAGCGGAGCAGCGCGAACCTCCAGGCGGGGACTCTCTTCACGGGCCCCAAGCAGCAGCACTTTTACCTTCCAGGCCAGGGCGGGCTCGCCCTCAAGTTGGGGGAAGACATCATCCATATCGATGAATTCCTTTCTGGTCAACTTCTGCAAGAAGCGCACCAACGGACTTGCCCAGGATGGGATGAACGTGCTCCGCGGCCAGATCCGCCAGGGGTATAAGGACAAAAGCACGCTCGTGCAGGTGCGGGTGCGGCAAGGTCAGCTCGGGCGTTTCGAGGACCAAATCGTCATAAAAGAGGATGTCGATGTCGATTTTGCGCGGGCCGTAGCGGAAGGTGGGGAGGCGGCCAAGGGCGGTTTCTATATTTTTGAGATGCTCCAGAAGTTTCTGAGGGGAGAGGTGAGTTTTACCCGTGAGAGCCATGTTGAGGAAAGCCGGCTGGTCAGCATATCCCCAGGGCGGCGTTTCGTAGACCGGTGATTCGGCCTGGACGGTCACCGCGGGAGTCAGGGCCGCGATCGCCTCCCGCAGGTTGGCGGGGCGGTCGCCCAGATTTGTGCCGAGGGCGAGGTAGATGACGGAAAAGGGCTGGTTGACAGTGGAAGACATTTTCCTGTATAGTAGAACTGCGGCCTGGAACCATGGATATTATACGAAAGATTCATCAGATATCCTGCACAAAATATTGCCGCATACAACTTGTCCCATCCGGTTCCCTAACTTCCGGGTCGTTCAACTTGCTGCAGCGATACGCGGTGATATCCTTCTAACGGCAATAATCATTTAACTTCTCTGTGGCCGTCCACACTTTCATGCAACAAAACCACGATAAAATCCCAGACTCTATGCAGCCGGCAGGCTGACGAATTCGACAAATGAGGCTTCGATGATCACGAAAATGTCTCGTGTAGAGACCACCCTCTTCCTGCTCACCTCCGTGGACGGAAAAATCACCAGCGGCGAAAGCGACACCCTCGATTCCGACCGGGACTGGAAAAGGATCCATGGAGTAATGGAAGGAATTCATCAGTATTATCAGCACGAATGGGCTATCGCTGCCAATTCACTGAACACAGGACGGGTCATGGCCAAGATCGGGCTCAACTCACGCACCCAGGCACCCACGAAAAATGAGCAGCTCACCTTTTTTATCCTTGACCGCAAACCTCACCTCGACCAAAACGGCGTCAAATGTCTGGCGGAATGGGTCGGGAAGTTGTTCATCGTTACGAACAACCCCAAGCACCCTGCGTTTACCCTACGCTCCAGCTACCCAAACCTCCAGATCATCTTTTACGAGGGGGAGGTCGACCTCTCCGACCTTTTCGTGCGCATCAAGCAGGAATATGGCATCCCACATCTCGTGATCGAGTCGGGGGGAACTTTGAACTCGGTCCTGGTCCGCCAGGGATTGATCGACCATGTCTGCATCATCGTTGCGCCACTGCTGGTGGGCGGTCATGCCACCTCATCGTTGCTGGATGGAGTTTCACCTCAGACCGAACAGGACCTAGTCAACCTGAAAGCCCTGAAGCTGGTCAGGTGTGAAGTGCTCGAGCAATCCTACCTCCGGCTGGAGTACGATGTGATCCAGAACACGGTCATCGATCCCATCCACGAATAAAGAAAATTTCTTGACAGAACTGCACGGGAGAGTATTATGTTAAGGGGTCTGATCCTCAAAGAAAGCCTGGAAGATCTGTATGCCCTGGACCTGGTGCACATCACCCGGACAGAAACCTGGGAGGTCAGCAACGCGGCCGGAAATCAGCCCACTCTATGGACTGCGCTGTCCTTCGAAGCGGAAGAAAGCCAGGCCGGCCTGATCGCCAGGAAGCTCAGCCAGGCACTCAAGGCCCAGGGTTGGTATACCCATGCGTCCACATCGACCCATGTTTTTATCATATTTCCCGGCAAAGTGTTTAAAGATCTTAAAGGGGATTTGACATCCAGAGAAGCGGCCAAACAGTACGGCCGGGGTATTGGCATCCCGGAAAGCCAGCTCGACTGGAGAGAGTGAGCAGTCGCTAACCGGGAATGGGCGTCCAGAAACCACGTCGGCGGAACGGGCCTGATGTCTGCGCAAACCCGAAAATGTCCTTAAAATTCATCCTCAGACGTTCATTTTTCAAACTTTAGGAATAGGAGCAAAAAAATGGACAAACAATTATCAGAGAGAGTCAGCCTGGGCGCAAGCGAGCTGCGCGTCAGCCCGCTCGGCGTCGGAACCAACTCCTGGGGTCCGAAGGGCAGGGCCGATCGTGACCAGCGAGCGACATTCGAAGCCGCCCTGGAGAACGGCGTCAATTTCTTCGATACGGCCGAGATCTACAACTCCGGCGGGTCCGAGCGGACCCTGGGGCTGTTCCTGAACGAATCCAGGCCAAAGGTCAGCCTCGCCACCAAGTTCTTCCCGCTGCCCTGGCGGCTCGGTCCCTCCGCCATGACCCGGGCCATTCACGCCAGCCTGGAACGGCTGCAAATCCCCCAGGTGGACCTGTACATGCTCCATTTCCCCCTCCCGCCTGTGCCTTTCGAAACCTGGATCAGGAGCCTGGCAGACGTCAAGGAAGCCGGATTGACCCGAGCGGTGGGCATTTCCAACTGCAATACAAGCCGGTTGCGGAAGGCTCATGCCGTGCTGTCTGCCCGGGGAATACCGCTCGCCAGCGACCAGGTCGAATTCAGCCTGTTGAAAAAGGACGCTGAGCAAAACGGCCTGCTGGCAGCCTGCCAGGAATTAAATGTCACCCTGGTGGCTTACCGGCCCCTGGGCTACGGCCTGCTGTCGGGCAAGTACACGCCCGACAACCCGCCCGCCTGGCTGCATGGCAAACGGTACAACCGCGCATACATGCAGCGGATCTCGGCATTGCTCGCCCTGCAGCAGGAGATTGCCAAGGGGCATTCAAAGACGCCTGCACAGGTTGCACTGAACTGGATCCTCTGCAAGGGTGCAATTCCCATCCCGGGCGCCAAAAATCCTCGACAGGCGGCTGAAAACGCCGGCGCGTTGGGCTGGCGTTTAGCTGCAGACGAGGTGGAAGCCTTGGACAAGGCCAGCAGCCTGCTGATTTAGAAAAAAACGATTAATTGTTATAGGGAGATTGTCCCGCCTGTTCATCCAACGGACTGTGCACACGCCATGCAGCGATCCGCGAAAAAATTCGGGATTTGGACACAAGGATGCTAAAAAGGCTGATCCTCAGACAAAGCCTGGAAGACCTTTCTGTTCGCAACCTGGTGCACATCACCAAGACAGAAACCTGTCAGGTCAGCAATGCGGTTAGGGCTTTGGCATTCCGGAAAGCCCGCTCGATTGGAGCAGGTGAGCCAGCAGTGGTCAACATGAAACCCCGGAGCCTGAAAGAGCTTCTAGAATGGACGTTTGAATGAATACATCCGAAAAGACCATGCTATAGCAGGAGTGGGCTGCCAGAATGCCTTTGCAACACACGGATGGAGATAGGCAGAGGACCCGGGATTTCTCCCGGGCCCTTTTTTATCGATCTCCTTAAAGCATCCTAAGGCCTGTCGGAAATCCGGCGCCTGTCTCCTACTGTGCCGGGCAGGCGAGCTCGGTCGGCGTGATCTTGGGGCAGTTGCCACCAGTGCAAAATTGCGCAGCACCTATAGAAGGGAAGGAATTGGGGAGCCCGGCACTTTTCGCGCACTTGCTGGCCAGGTCCCGGTAGTAGTTGGCATCCGCTGAGTTGTCTAGCAACAAGGCAAGATCTTCCACTGAAACTCCCCACAGCTAAAGCTGGGGGGTTCCTGGAGGTGCTTGATCGGTGGTTCCCTGTTCCAGGATTTTTCCTCGCGCTACCAACGGTTGAGCAGCAGCCTCCCGGCTCCGGTTTCCCGGGGCTGCCCTCCCGCCGTAGCCTCTGGCGAGCCACTTCCGCACACCCAGGGATGCGGACGCTTCCTCCAGAGGCGAAAGCGTCGGGGAGTGCGGACGGTCGGTTTCAGCGACATTACTCCTACCCTGCTGCCAGGGACGGAGATACATGGGATGCGCCTGTTCGATCAGGCGAGCGACATCGGCATGGGGGTCATGCCGACCCAGCTGGTTCCCGGCCCCCACCAGGTCCCGGTGCCCGCTCCAGCCGCAGTTCGGGCAGCGGAAGGTCCTGCCCGAAGGCCTGGCACGCTGAGCGCAGCGGGGGCACGCCGAGGAGGTGCCGCGTTCCTCGCAGCGCACCACCTCGAAGAGACCTTCGGCCTTGGATGCGATCAGGCGCGACTGCTTCCCCCATTCCCAAAATCCATTGCGCTGCCGCTGACTCTTGCGGCCTTCCGCCTGCGCAATACCTCGCGGCTGGCTGAGGATCAGCCGGCTCTGCCCGCTCTTCACCCCCCAATCCACCACCTGGCGGGATACCTTGTGGTTGAGGTCGCGCACCCTCCGGGCGGATTTCGCCATCTGCCGCGCCATCGTGCGCACCGTCTTCCGGTGGCGCCGGGAGTCGCACTTGCGGCAGGCCTGGAGCGCTTTCTGGTGGCCGCGCACCTTCTCCCGGCGGATCTTCTCCGCCACGATGCCCCGGCCGTTCACCATCAGGCTTTGGCCATTGCTGGAAAGGAACGCCCAGGCCCACCTCTGCCCGGGATCCCCGGCGGCAGAAGCCGGAGGCACTGGAGCACGATCCGTTTGATCGGGAGCGGTTGCTTCCACCGTGACCAGCACTTCGTCGAACAAGAGCTCCGCCTTGAGGATCCTCCCGGGATCCTCCCGCATGGGAATGACGAGCGCTGGAGAGAGGTTGCCTCCCCCCAGGCGGAGCCTGCCCTGCGACCAGGAGACCAGATCCCCGCGAAAGACGACCGTCTGGAAGCGCTTGCGGTCCCGCCATGGATAGCGGGCGGGCAGCCCTTTCTCCCGGCTTGTGCGCGTGGTCTGCAGGTTCCCGAAAAACTTGCGCACCGCCTGCTGGATGCAGGCACTGGGCAGCCCGGCATAGCGCTCTTTGCGGCGCAGGAAATGCGCATCGTAGGCCGCAAGCGTGGGCCACTTCCAGCGGGACCGGCGAATGCGTTTATGGGTGCGGACCATATCGTTCCACAGCCGGGCCATCGAGCCTCGCTCCCGGTCGGAAGTGCGCTTGATCGCGGCCGTCCGGTGAAAGCGGATGCGCATCACCCGGCAGGAGGCTCTTTCTTGCTCCTCATCCAAAGTAGAACCCATGTTCTGTATTATACACCCTGAACCCCGACTGGCAAGCCCTTTCGGCCGGTGATTGCCCACATCTCAAGTAGCTCCAAAGAGGTGATGCGGAAAGGGCTGGATGGCCAACCAGGATAGAGTCGCCATGCTTTGCCAAATGGCGCTCAAGCCGTGGGGCAGAATATAAGGGCCGTCACGATCGGTCTTGAGGCCGAGCTTGCCGCCAAGTTTTCGCAGCCAAAGCACGGCTTTAGGTGGCCAGTGTTTTCCCAGGGCGAAGACGAACTGGGCTGCTACCAGGACCAAAGCAAAGACGCGGCGCATCCGTTCGACTGTGCGAACCCGAAGGTCTTCCACATCCAGGCCTTGCTCCTGATCGAAGCGATAGCCGTGTTCGATGCGGCCGCGCAGGCGCCAATCGGCGTAGACTTCCTGGGCGATGGAGACATTTGAGCAGGGGGATGTTGGTCAACAAGGTGAGGGTGTGGGGATGCAGGTTGTCTTCAGCTACCAGGACCGACAGCTTCTGATGGGTTTCCGGGAGGCGGATCTTGAACCAGCCCATCTTGAGATCGGCCAGGCGGGTACGTCCAGCATGTTGGAAGGCGACCTGAAAGGTGACTTGCCAGAGAACGCAGTTGACCAGGTCTTGCAGGTGTTCGGTCTCCCAGCGGTGCAGGCGGGAGTTGTACACTTCCACCAGCCGGTCCATGTGTTTGGCTGTGACGATGAACTCATCTGGCTCCCAAA
Organism: uncultured Chloroflexia bacterium; assembly: GCA_963753465.1. Taxonomy (GTDB): domain Bacteria; phylum Chloroflexota; class Anaerolineae; order Anaerolineales; family Villigracilaceae; genus UBA877. The sequence goes on along the minus strand of CAVWCJ010000003.1, from coordinate 424,225 downwards.
AAGCGAAGTTTTTTTGATCGTCACCCCCTGAATCCATCACACACCGTCCCGGTGTCCTTCCGGGAAAGCGCAGTTTTCGACCTGGAAAGGCCCAGCGTGTGGTGCGGATCGAACGCTGGATCTCTCGATTCTCGCTGATGAAGTCGGCTGTCTTATAGGAGAACCAGTTCAAATACGAGAGGGCTGGGACAATCGTGTTGACCACCGTGGCAGTCATGGCTGGATAGCCACGTGCCAGGCGGGCTTCACCGTCCAGGTTGGGAGGCGTGCTTTTGCGCACCGTGCTCACCCCCTCCAGCTTCTTCTTGTAAGGCTTCTCGAAGTTGACCGGGTCCAATGCCACCACCAGATAGTTCGGATCCTCCTCTGCCACTGTCCGCTGGGCGATCCGATAAAGACCCTTGAAAAGCTGATGATGATTGAACCTCTTATTCCAGATAAACCGATAGATGCGTTTCGCCCCTGCCCAGCAGCTCATCTTCTGTCGCGGAGTGCTTTGCGCCATCGCCGCGATCACCGGCGTCTCTTGCGCCAGAATGCCGCGGATGGCCTCTCCCACCACCCGCCGCAAACGCTTTTCCGGCAGCAAATCAGTCATGGGCTCAACAAACTCTTTCAAGGTCTGCTCCAATTCTTTGCCAGGCATCTGGCTGAGAACTCCAGCGATCAGGGAACGGTCTTCCCGTGGTATATTCATCATGGCTCTGCCTCCTGGGTAAGGTTTGCTTGGTAACAAATTATTACCACAGTTGGCAGAGCTTTTATTCAATACTTACACTTGTGGGTAATCACCGGCTTTCGGCGCTGCGCGCCGCCACCTTTTATCTCCACGCCTGAAGGCGGGGGCCTTCCGGCGGATTCGGTAAATCAGCCTGAACTATGACGGCTTTCACCGTGGCTTGTTTCTGTTCCAAGGCCTGGCCCTTGCTCTGACCCTGGTTCTGGCTCTGATTCTGGTTCTGATCCTGCAGGCAAGCGGGGCAGGAGACCTTCAGGCAGTCCTTCAGCCACGTCTGCAGGGTGCCGATGTCTGATGTGACGGCAGCTTTGAAGGTATCCTGCAGGTTGGCTGATTGGGCATTTCCGTACCAGGTGAGGAAACCGCGGGCAGCGGTGATGACGTCGTCGCAGGTACCGCGGGATTGGAACGACTTAAGCAGGCGGTCATGTTCTTCGGTCAGAACCTGCGTCTTGGACTTTGGGACTGGGGCCGTAAGCAGGTCGTCGTCCTGGGAGTCTGGATTGGACGGTGGATGGCTCTGCTGGGCGAGCACCTCCGCCGCAGTCGCCTCGGCCACCCCGTACATGCTGAAGTGACTGAGGTTGAAGTCCACGATGTTTGGCCGCTGCTCCCGAGCGGGCCAGCATCGATCGGATTGAGGTGAAAATCCGTCCCATCCCCGTTCGAGGCGAAACCAACCAGGTCGTTGTAATTGCCCTGGACGTCCATCGAGACTGAAACCGGCTGGCTCATCAGCAGCCCTTCCGGGCCGAACTGGAAGGCGGCGACGAAACCCTTGGCGAAGGGAATGCCGCCGATGGCTGAGACCGGGGTGGCCGTCACTGCGGTGCCGAAGGCCGGAGTGTACGTCCTGTCCGCTGCCTGGGTCAAAAAGTCTCCCGGGAAGATAACGTCAAGGCTATTACCATTGGCGTCCTTGCCGGAGAGCGTCTCCTGGTTAATCACGCCGGTCTGCACCTCACCCCGGCCTGAGATCACGTGCTGCGTGTCGAGGGTGATCTGGACATTGATCAGGTTGGGTGTAAGCGGGAATTTTCCGTAGGGGAAGAGGCATTATTATCAGAAGAGGCGGCACCACCCGTGGAAGAGGAGGATGATCCTGGGGAAACCGGGCCGCAGGCGCAGGTGACCCCGATCAAGACCGTTCCAATCCAAAAATAAACGTGGGTTCGCATTCGAGACATATTTTCCTCCTTAATAAGCAATAAAATCCATAACCCAAGTGCGCCATCATACCTTGAATATAGATAAAAACCGTCATATTTGGCTCTATATCCCCGCCCGGATATCAGGGAAAAATGAATACGGGCTCTCCTGAAGGAAAGCCCGTGTCGAATGCTGCACAGGGGATGCCTATCCCGGTTATTGGCGTGCTGTGATCAGCTCCTCACCGCGTTGAGGAAATCCGCCAGGAGGCCATAGGCGGTGGTCTCCGGGCCGGGATTGCCCTCCACCACCGACAGGCTGCTGAGCACATCGGTCTTGAACTCGATCGCGGAAGAGGAGCCTTTGATGTTGTACAGCGGCGAGTCGGGCAACACCTGCTCCGGGGCGACGCGGCAGCGAACGCTGTCCCGTTCCCGTTCTGCAGAGCAGACCAGTTTCCAGCGTTTATCCTCCGCTTTGGCGGTCTTGATCATCTCCTCCGTGATGGCGCGAATGCCGGTGCGCTCCACCTGTTGGGGCTTCAAGGGGGTGCCCATCAGCACCGTGACCAGCGCAGCCACTTTGATGGCCGCATCCCAGCCATCGATATCAGCGGATGGATCGGTCTCGGCCAGACCGGCTTTCTGGGCATACTGGACGGCATCATGGAACGACTCACCAGCCTCCATGCGGGTCAGGATGAGGTTGGTGGTCGAGTTAAGAATACCGCGAAAACCCATCAGGCGGGCGCCGGGCAGGGCGAAGCGGAAAAGCGAGAAGATAGGAGCCCCATCCATGACCGTGGACTCGAACAGGAATTTCTTCCCCTTGGTGCGGGCCAGTTCGGTCAATTCCCGGTAGGCGTGGACGACCGGTCCCTTGTTGGCCGTGATGGCATGCATGCCGCATTCCAGGGCCTCCTGCAGGTGCGAGATGGCCGGCTGGCCGTTCTGGTGGTTGACCGGGGTGTTTTCGAACAGAACGTCTGCTCCGCACTTGTGAATGAAATCACTCGTATTGAACATCAGGGTATTGGTCATCAGGCTGAGCGAATGCCCGGAGCGGACCAACTCCAGTGCACCGGTCAGGTCGATGCCCGCCGGATTGATGATCCTGCCGTGCCGCCCGGTGGCGATCCCTACCACCGCGTAGGTAATGTCATAGCGGTTCTTGAGCTCCCCCCGCTTGCGCATGAGCAGTGCCGCCAGGGCCTGGCCGACATTCCCAAAACCGAGAAATGCTAATTTGTAATGGGCCATCCATATTCTCCATGAGGCTCAATGGCTTGCACCTCTTCCACCAATTATAATGGCGGATAAGGTACGGCACGCCGGTTTGAGGGTGGGTAGGGAAACTTGCTGAATGCCAGCAGGGTTTTGGCACGCGAACTCGAGGGCAGCGATTTCGGCACTGGTAAGGTACGCCTCGAGGGAACGGCGCAAGTCCGTAGCCTCAGAAAGGGTTTGCTGGAAGGAGCGCAAGTCGTCGAGCAGGTCGATGGAGATCTCCTCCCCGGCGAAGTCCCACAACACCGTACGCAGTTTATTCTCCTGGTGGAAGCACAGGCCGTGGTCGATGAGGAAAAGGCGCCGGGTATGTTTTTCAACCAGTATGTGGCTGCCTTTCCGATCGGCATTGTTGACCAGCAGGTCAAAGAAAGCCACCGGACGCAGGCGTTGGCGGTCGGCCTCCTTGAAGCTGAAGTAGTGATAGTTGGGATTGTGGTCAATGAATTGCTGGAGCGAGCCGGGGCCCAACGGGCCGTTGCGCAGGACGGTGAACGGGACAAAGCCGAATCCCAACGCCTGGCTGACCACGTAGGCAGCCACCTCGCGCCCCGCGAGCGAGGCTTCCGGAAAATCCCACAGCGGCTGCTCGCCACGCCAGGGTTTGTAAACTGCCTGGATCTCCTGGTCGTCGTAACGGACGGTAACCAGGTAGGTGTAATTGGAGCCGAGCAGAAACTGGCCCTGGAGTTCGATCTCACCCTTTTCGAGCGTTGTGCGCGTGCGCGCGGGGAAATCCGGGGGTTGTCTCATCAAGGAGGTTTATCCCAAAAAGAGCACCGTTTGGAAGGAAACTACGGGGATTCTCAAAGTCATCCGGTGTACTGCGTGCCGTGAAATGTTCACGACGGCTTGATCAGCAATATTTCCCTGGGATTAATTTGAACCTCGATCTCATCCCCATAACCGATCCCGGGTATTTTCCCGGCGATCACCTCAATGAGATCGGGCTGCTGGAAATGGCGTTTTTTGGTCTCCGGATGGGGGTAATAAACCCATCCATTGTACAGAGTTTGATTAAAGCTGAGCCTGCATTTTGAAAAGGAGAAGTGCTCGGGAGGATGCTGGTGAGTCCATTCCACGTTTCTAAAAGTGAACTGTGGATGTTCCATTTTGAATGTACAGGGACTGATCGAGATATTCAGGGTGGCAGGGAAATAACCGGTCAGATCCAGCCCGAGATCTTTAAACTTCACTGCCTGCAGCTCAATCGATCCGTGGGGATAATACTCGCTGTCCGTAGACACACCGGAGGCAACACCGTAACCGCGTTGGACAACCCCGCGTACACTTTTCCAAAGCTCTTTCATCCACAACCAGTGTCCGTTGGGACAGCCTTTGAACGGCTGCCCCTATCTATCGATCAATGCTTGTGCCCGTTCTTCTTCGGGCAAAAGTGGCCTTCCGGCTCCATGGGCTGCCCGCATTGGGGACAAATGGGTCGCCCGCGGCTGACGACCTCGTTGCCCCAGCGCCCCAGCCTGCGCAGCTGGCTGCGCGTGCACCAGAAGCGCACCACCGCGGCATTCTCCTGGTCTTCGCCTTCCACGACAATCTCGCGGGCCAGGATCACCACCAGGTCATTTTCGCTGTCATAGCCCAGGCCGAGCTCCCCGGCGCGGAAGAGCGGGTCGACCGGCGGGTTGATGTGCATCTTTTCTTCATCAAAATTCGCATCGGCTTCGGACAGATCCGGCTTCTGGCGGGCCACCTCGGAGAGTAATTGTTCAGCACCCACTGCCAGCGATTGGAGCTGGATCTTTTCGATCACGATCGTCACTGGCTGAGGATCAGTCTCGCGCCAACCCTGCAGGTAGAAGACGCGCTGCCCGGGCCGGCCCAATGCATCGGCAGTAATATGGCTGACCGGGTTGATATCGAGTTCAAAGCGGGGCATAAGACTTATCCTTGCTTGATGGAATAAGTATCAAAGTCGCGCGCCACGCGTACGTCCGGGAAAATTGCCTTTGCCTCCGCCAGGATTTCCTTCTCCCGGTAACGGCGTGAGACATGCGTCAGGAACAACCGGCCCACCCCGGCCTGCACAGCCAGCTCGGCGGCCTGCCTGGCCGTCAGGTGCGAGAACTGCCTGGCCATCTCGGCCTCCTCTTCGAGATATGTGGATTCGATCACCAGCGCATCGACACCACGGCAGGGCTCGATCAGGTCCTCGGTCCGCCCGGTATCGCCGATGTGCACCATGCGGACCCCCGGCTTCAAGGGTCCGAGCACATCGTCCGGCTTGACCTTTCGACCGTCCTCCAGCTTGACCGTTTTGCCTTCGACCAGCTTGCCCCGCAAGGGTCCCACCGGGACGCCCAGTTCATCCGCCCTTTCCGGCAGGAATGGACGGTGCGAGCGCTCCTCGAAAAGGTAGCCAAGACTGTCCGAGCCGCGGTGGAAGACGGGGAAGGCTGTGATGGTGAAACCATCCGCCTCGAAAAAGACTCCCGGCTTGATCTCCCGCAGGTTGAGTGTCATGGGGGAATTGGCGCCGCGCAGCACGACCCCATACAGCAGGTCGTGAATGCGGTCCAGGGCCCACTTGCCGCCGTAGATGCTCAGCTCGTCCATCGTCTCCCAGCGCATGAACGTGGAGAGCAGCCCGGCCAGCCCCAGGATGTGATCCAGGTGGCCGTGGGTGATCAGGATGTTGTTCAAGTGCTTGAAGCCAATGCCGGACTGCAGAATCTGGCGCTGAGTGCCCTCACCGCAGTCGATCAGGAAACGGAATTCATCATGCTTGACGACCTGCGCGGCCAGACCGCGCTTAGCGGAGGGGGCGGAGGCGGATGTGCCGAGAAAGACGATTTCAAACAAAGCGGATACCTTTAGGAAGAATGCCGCAATTGTACCTCATTCGCATCGGCCGATGCCGGTTGCACGGCAGCCCAGGAAGCGCCCGGGAGGAGCGGAGGCAGGAAAAGAAATTAAGAAACGAGGCGGACGCGGCCACTTTGAAGTCCATTTGCGGCTTGCCTTTTTTTATAAGGTCTTCGGGCAGGGAAAAGAAAAGATTCGGGCTCTTTGGGAATCTCCGTGAAAAGGGCACATATGGTGGTCAGGCAAAAAGCCTGTAGCCTTCCAAGTCGAGAAAAATACGCTGATAGAGATGTGCCAAGTTAGTTAATCCATAGCAGCGTCGTTTGAGCACCTTGATTTTGTTATTGAAGCCTTCCACAAAGCCACTGGTTTCGCGCGCCACGAAGAAATTCATGATCTCATTCCACCAGCGAGCGAGTGTGTCAATGAACTTATCGAAGCAGCGCAACCCACTTTTGGCAACCTGGATGATCCATTGTCTGATCTTGGTGCTGGCTGTTTGGACCGATAGGTTCTGGTCAAAAATATCTGTCAGGCGGTTTTGAAAATCATACGCCCGTTTCAAATCAGGCGCAAAGCGGAACAACCGGGCAAGTGCCTGACGTTCTTCAGAAGTCAAAGCCTGCTTTTCTTTGCGAAAAGCCCACATGCTTCCTTTCAGCGTTTTATATTCCGGTTCGGATAGTTTGCGTTTCAACCTTTTGAGTTCGGCTTGGCGCAAATCGTCCGCACCCTGGCGATAAGAGCGGGTCACGTGAAAGCGATCAATGACGAGGCGCACCTCCGGCAGTTCTTCTCGGATCGCTTCGGTAAAGCCTTCGTACATGTCGCAGCAGGCCGATCCAACCGTCTTTTTCAGCCGTTCCGGGATCGAGCGCAGGAATTCGACCACGCTTTCCTTTTGCCGGTCTGCCAAAACACCCAAAATTACGATGCGCCCGCCCTCCATTCGGGCGGTCACGATCACCACAAAATCTCGATGGCCTTTTTTCAAGGCGATTTCATCCAACCCTAAGGTGTCTAACCGCATATATTCTGACCAATCCACCCGTGTCTCTATGCAGCGCTCCAGAATGCCCAGCACACTATCGTAGGATAATCTCTCCTTGATCGCCACATCTTCCACGGTGGCGTTCACCAACTGTAACAGAATGTGTTGCTCGTACCTGAATGTGTTCGGACTATTAGGCTCATGCCAGTCCAAGCGCTGGGAGGTCGTTGGATGTCCATCACACTGATCACAGCGATACCGTTTCGGACGATAGCGAAGATAGGTCGGATGTCCGAAGACGGGCAGATATCGAACCTTCACCCAATCCTCGTAGCCGTGAATTTTCCGGATGACCCTGCCACAGCGTTGACAAACCGCCGTCTCTTTGGTGCTCTCGATCGTGATGATCAATTCGCCTTCTTTGTTGATTTCACTCTTGAGCACACGCACTTCGGGTATTTCTAATGGTATGGTTACCTGTGCATTTGCCATTCTCATCTCTTTAGCTTGATTTTACTCGCCCTTTTTACCCCCCACCTATGGGGGCTACCACGCTAATTCCTAAAGAGCCAAGATTCGCATAGACCATTTGTGCTATAATAATTTTACAATGCCAATTCTGCGGTCCAAGACTTCTCTAAAAAAGACGCCCAAAAAGCCTGAGGGATTCCTTCCGCCTGCCCGAAGGGCGAGTCACTCGAACTCCCGCCAGCTTCACCAGCCGTCTGCTCAACGCGGCGCCATCCTGGGCAAGATTTCACCCGAGCGCAAAGTCGACGTGGCCGGCGTGGTCATGGTCCTGCTCGGCCTGGTAACCCTGCTCAGCCTGTTTTCGGCCAACCACGGCGGACTGACCGGCTCCTGGGTCGGTCTACTGGCAGAAGCCTTCGGCTGGGGCGTCTATCTCCTGCCGCTGGGTCTGGTCGTGCTTGGTGCCTGGCTGGTTGCGCGCAACGTGGACCGTCTGCCGGAGCTCAATATCGAGCGCATCGTCGGCATCCTTCTGCTGTTCATCGGCCTGCTGGTGGCATTCCACGGCCTGGACGGGTCAGCCCAATCCGCCTACGATCGCGCCGCGCTTGGACAGGGAGGGGGTTATCTGGGGGCCATCTTCCAGAATTTGCTCGTCACGACTATCGGTGGACTGGCAACAGCGGTTGTCGTCATTGCCTGGTTGATCATCGGCCTGGCAATGACCCTCGACCTGTCCATGCAGGAGATGTTCCGCTGGGTCGGGCCTTTGTGGTTGCGCCTGAAGGAGCGGGTGAACCGTTCCCTTTCCAAACCGGGCTCACCTGCGCAGGCCGGTCCCCCATCGCCTGAGCCGCCTCCGGACGATTTCCGGCCCCTCCCGCATCCGGCGGCTATGCAACAGCAGGCCGCCTCACCCCATCCGGGGGTAACCGTCAGGACTGGGCTCCCGAGCGCCTCGCCCATCCCATGGACCCTGCCGAATACCAACGTAATTCTTGAGAAACCTCAGGCTGTGGCCGTCAACGAGGAGTTCATCGAGCGGCGCGCCCACCTGATCGAGGAGACCCTGGCCTCCTTCGGCGCGCCCAGCCAGGTGGTCGAGATCAGCCGCGGACCAACGGTCACCATGTTCGGGGTGGAGCCAAGTTTTGTCGAGACGCGCAATGGGCGCACGCGCGTGCGCGTCAGCAAGATCGTCAACCTGGCGGACGATCTGGCCCTGGCGCTGGCCGCCCCGCGCGTCCGCATTCAGGCCCCGGTGCCGGGACGCGGCTTTGTCGGCATCGAGGTGCCCAACGAGGAAATGTCCCTGGTCTCCCTGGGAGAGGTTGTCGAGAGCGAGGTCTTTGCCCGCACCAAGTCACCCCTGCGCATCGCCCTGGGCAAAGACGTGGCCGGACATCCGAAGGTGGCCAACCTGGAAGCCATGCCGCATCTGCTCATCGCCGGGACGACCGGATCCGGCAAGTCGGTGTGCGTCAACGCCATCCTGTCCTGCCTGCTGCTCAACAACACCCCCGATGACCTGCGCCTGATCCTGGTGGACCCCAAGCGCGTCGAGTTGACCAGTTACAACGGAATCCCGCACCTGCTTGCCCCGGTGGTCGTGGAAATCGAGCGAGTCATCGGCGCGCTGCAGTGGATGACGCGGGAAATGGACAAACGCTACCACACCTTTGCCGAGGCGGGCTCGCGCAACATCCAGGACTACAACACGCGTATGGCTGCGCAGGGCGGCAAACGGCTGCCCTACCTGGTGGTAGTGATCGACGAACTGGCCGACCTGATGATGATCTCCCCCGATGAGACCGAACGCACCATCACCCGCCTGGCCCAGCTGGCGCGCGCCACGGGCATCCACATGATCATCGCCACGCAGCGCCCTTCGGTGGACGTGCTGACCGGCCTGATCAAGGCCAACTTCCCGGCCCGCATCGCCTTCGTGGTGGCCTCCAATACGGACAGCCGCGTCATCCTCGACCAGCCCGGCGCCGAACGCCTGCTCGGGCGCGGCGACATGCTCTTTCAAGCTCCCGACTCGCCTGCCCCGGTTCGACTGCAGGGAGTATTCGTCTCCGACATGGAGATCAACCGGCTTGTGGACTACTGGCGGGGACAGGCCGGAGCCTCCAGTCCGTACGCGGCCGCCGCCGGGGTCCCCAGCGGGCCCGCGGAGATGCTTCCCCAGGGAGTGCCGCTCAAACAAGTGCCCATGTTCGAGGATATGTCCCCTGAAACCCAGGGTGACTCCTTGTTGAACGATGCCACCGACCTGGTCCGCCGCGAGGGGCGCGCCTCGGTTTCGATGCTGCAGCGCAGGCTGCGCATCGGTTATACACGCGCCGCCCGCCTGATCGACACGCTGGAAGAGAAAGGTATCATCGGTCCGCCGCAAGGCGGCACGCAGCTGCGTGAGGTGCTGGACTACGGCCCTGCCGCGCCGCCGTTAGAGGATTAACCTTGGAGGGCAACCTGCTTTGGACCCTTGCAGGAACCGGTCGTCCATACGATTCTGATCACAATTTCTAATCACACGATTAGATTACAAACTGGTTTTTTATGGTATGATTTTTCCACCTCGTAAATTTTATGGAAGATAAAATCACTATCATTGAGGGCCCTCCGCCCGTTTTTGAACCAATCCAGGACGGCTGGGCGCTCGGCCTGGGCGAAGGCCCGCACCTTCCGCTGACGGTGCTCACACGGCTGCGCACATTCAACGGCCCATCGCTTGTGGAGCGCTGCTACCGCCGCTGGCGCGCCCAGGCGCCCATCCACCTGCACTATCGCAACGATCTGGGGCTGGAAGAACATGCCCCGATCGTGGCGGCGCGTTCAGTCGAAACGAACGACGGGCACGTGCTCCTGCTGTGGATCCAGCTCGACCCGCAGAAAGTGGAGATCGAGCTCGATTCGGGTGATGATGAGCCCGGCGATGAGGAATGACCACAAAACTAAAGAAGACCGGCCTTGCAATCCAGGCCGGTCTTCTTGGTGAACAATATCACAGGAAATCTCCCGCGGGTGCAGGCGGTTTGTCATATTGACTTTCGGGGCATTTTCGTGTACCTTTAAGTTGTTAGACAACAGCGTCTGGGATTTGCCTATGCAAGAATGGTCTGACATAATGTCGAAAAAAGCGGGCTACCCCGTCCGGGGTGCCCGCTTATATTTTCACTAATCCCTCATTTTTGGTAAGGAGATGAATCATGGCAGGACAAATTAACGCATTTGAGATGGCTCAGAAACAGTTCGACGGGGTCGCCAGACTGCTCGGCCTCGACCCGCAGGTCTCCGAGGTGCTGCGCTGGCCGATGCGCGAGTTCATCTTCCGCATCCCAGTGCGCATGGATGACGGGTCCCTGCGCATTTTCCAGGGCTACCGGGTCCAGCACAACGATGCCCGCGGCCCCAACAAGGGCGGCATCCGTTTCCACCCCGCCGAGACGCTGGACACCGTGCGTGCACTGGCCTCCTGGATGACCTGGAAGTGCGCCGTGGCCGATATCCCATTGGGCGGCGGCAAGGGCGGCGTTATTGTCGACCCATCCACGCTTTCGGTCACCGAAAAAGAGCGCCTGTGCCGCGGCTGGGTGCACAACATGTGGAAGAACATCGGCCCGCGCCTGGATGTCCCCGCACCGGATGTAGGCACCACCCCACAGATGATGGGCTGGATGACTGACGAGTATTCCAAACTGGTCGGGCAGTATACTCCGGGCGTCTTTACCGGCAAGCCGCTGGGCGACGGCGGCTCGGAGGGCCGCACCGAAGCGACCGGCTTCGGTGTGATCTACACCGTGCGCGAGGCGATGAAGCACTTGAATATGGACCCCAAGAAATGCATGGCCGCAGTGGAGGGCTTCGGCAACGTGGCGCAGTATGCGGCCATCGGATTCATCGAAATCCTGGGCGGCAAGGTCGCCTGCGTCTCCTGCTGGGACCGGGACGACCGGACTGCCTACACCTACAGCCACAAGGATGGTATCGACCCGCACTTCCTGATGACCATCGTCGATCAGTACGGCACGATCGATAAGAAGAAAGCCCAGGCAGCCGGCTACATCCTCGAGGACGGGGAGGCCTGGATCGCCAAAGATGTGGATGTTTTGATCCCCGCCGCCATAGAAGGCCACGTCAACGACGACACGGTCAAGAAGATCAGCAAGCAGGTCAAGATCGTTGCCGAAGGCGCCAACGGCCCATGCACGCCTGAAGCGGATGAATACTTCAGGAAGAAGAATATCTTCGATATCCCCGACTTCCTGTGCAATGCCGGCGGTGTGACCTGCTCATACTTCGAGTCGGTCCAGAACGACATGAACTTCTACTGGACCAAGGAAGAGGTCCTGCAACGGCTGGACACCAAGATGACCCAGGCCTTTCACGGCGTGCTGGACATGGCCCTCAAGCAGAAGGCCTATATGCGCGACGCAGCGTACATGGTGGCCATCGACCGGGTGGTCAAGTCCATGCAGCTGCGCGGCTGGGTATAAAATCCAGGCCGCTTTGAATCCGCAGGTCACGCTTTACGCGTGGCCTGCTTTTTTATGGGGGCAGCTGAGCTGCGTCGGAAATATTATTGGTTGAAAAGGGTCCGGAGGTCGATCTAAATCACAGAAATCTCGTGATCCAGCAGGCCGAAGAAATCATGCTCAAGTGTCTGGAAAAGGATAATTCGCCTCGTCAGCTACAAATGCCTCGGCCTCCACCTCCACCAGCATTTCAGATTCGATCAGGCGGCGCACCTCGACCATGCTGGTGGCTGGGCGGATCGCGCCAAAGAACTCCCCATGGGCCCGGCCCACCTGCTCCCAGTCGGTGATATTGATCACATAAATGCGCGTCCGCACCACCGCCTCCAGATCCGCACCGAGCCTCTGCAGGGCAGCCTGGATGTTGCGGATGGCCTGGACGGTCTGGGCATACGGGTCGCCGGGTCCGAGGACCTTCCCCCCGGCATCCGTGGCAGTGGTGCCGGAGACGTAGATCAGTGGGCCGATCCGCACTGCCCGGGAATAGCCGACGACCGGCTCCCAAGGGGTGCCAGTTGTAATGGTTTGTCTGTGCACACTCATGTCTGCATCCTCTTATGCCTATAGTCCTTTTTCTTTCATCCAGGCCAGGATGAAATCCGCCACTTCCTCCCATCCCTCCTGCCCGATGATGAAATGGACCCGCCCGGGGAATTCCTTGATGTCGGTGATGGAGGGCGAAGCCTTGTAGCGGCGGGCATTCGTCCGGTTTAGAACAGCCGGGATGATGTGGTCGTCCGAGCCGGCGACCAGCAGGAGTGGAGGATGCGGCTTTTTGAAATCGATCCGGCCGACACTTGTCAGGGACTGGCGCGGCACCCGGCGCGATTCGGGGACGACGTAGCGCTCGTAGGCTGCCTTTTGCTTCTCGAGCGGGAGCGAGTTCACGAAAGCGTATTGGAAGGCCTGAAATGGCATCCTGCGGGGTTGACTATCGGAGATGAAGGGATTGATCATCGGGAAGTTAGCTTTTAAAAAGGACCACTGCGCGGTGGATACCCCCGCGGGCGGAGCAGAGTCAATGGCGACACCTCCTGTGGCTATTCCCTGCTGGAGCAGCAGCTGGACGACCAGAGCGCCCATCGAATGCCCGATCAGGACCGGCTTCTCAGACATGGCCTGGATAATCTTGGAGTAGTGCTCGACGACCGCCGCCAGGGTGAGCCGGCCGAGCTTTGGATCGGGATGGCGCGAACGCAGCGTCTCGACCGGGTCGTTTCTGCCCGGCCAGGCTGGCGCAGAGCAGGAATAGCCACGGGTCTCGAAATAAGCGACCCAGCCCTCCCAGCACAGCGGCGTCATGAACATGCCGTGAATGAATACGACGGTTTTGGAGGCCATGGCTTGCAGTCCTTTCGATTTCCCGCCTCGGAATCCAACCAGCTTTCAGGCGGTGCTCCAGTTGTCTTCGTGCCTGACTGGGCCTATTTGGACATTATACATCCAAATATATCTGCCGCTGGCATCCCGGGATTGCGCAGCCAGCCTCGCCGCTGCGCAAACAGCAAATCGGATCCAATAAATCAGAACCAGTGGATTTGCTTTCCTCGGTTCTTTGGAGCATTGCATTAGCTGGAAGACGCCCTTATGATCGCGGGCCGGGGCGATATTCCGCCAAGGCCCTCCCCGGCAGTCGTAGGGATCGGATCGGCGAGCGTCGCATCAACCATCATCGAAACGGAGATCAATTGCGTCTTAAGCCTATTTGCCCGGCAGAAATAGACGGGTCCTGCTTCGGGGAAGAAACCAGATCCTGGATCTTTCAACTCACGGAGAAAGCGTTTTGATCGTGGCCAGCATCAGTGCCCCTTGGGCCAGGGCCGCCGCCGCACCTAGGGCCAGATGCACCGGGAACCGCTCCTTCCTCCGGCGCAGGTAGAGCGTGCCAACCGCAATGAGCATGACGATCTCCGGCGCGTAGAGAAGGCCGACAGTGAAGGCCGCCATAAAGGCAAAGGCAAGCATCGCCCCTACAGATCCCCAGATCATCGATCCACCCAGGCTGGCATCCAGCACCACCATGATCACAACGGCAATGGTCAGGAGCAGGATCTCAATCAGGTAGAGGCCCGGCAGGGGCCACATGGACTGCAGAGGGCTGAATACCTGCCAGATTTCGGCAGTTGTCCCCAGACAAACCACCATGCTTGTGACTGCCAGGAACCGCTCAATGGATCTAGAGGCGACTTGCGGGTGCATGCTTTTCGTCTGCTTTCAGTTCTCGGGGTATTCGAGCGGACAGGTTCTCCTGCGGCGCTCTCTTTCCGGAAACTCCGGCCACGGAAGTTCATATCCTTCGAGAGGATTCTAAACCTACTCCATGAGACCCGCTAGGGGGCAGGGCAATCGCATTTGAAATGTGAGAGAATCGCTGAGCGAGAGATGGAGGCGTACAGCGATGGAAGGACAACCAGTAGCCGGGATCGTCAAGCATTTTGAAGGGTTGCCAGACCCGCGGACGGGCAATGCGAAGCAACATATCTTTTTGGAGATTCTGATCATGGCCATTTGTGCGGTGATTTGTGGGGCGGATGGCTGGAGTGATGTGGAGTTGTTTGCCAAAAACAAGAAAGCCTGGCTGAAAACCTTTCTGAAATTGCCAAAAGGGATTCCGTCCCACGACACCTTTGGACGGGTATTTGCGCTGATCAAGCCGGAAGAGTTCCAGAAACGCTTTATTGAATGGGTTCGAGCGATTGAGAAGCTCACCGCTGGACAGGTGATCGCCATCGATGGCAAGCAATTACGGCGGTCTCACGACCATGAGGGCGGGAAAGTGGCGATTTACATGGTGAATGCCTGGGCAACCCAAAACCAACTGATTTTGGGTCAAACCAAAGTGGCTGACAAATCCAATGAAATCACGGCCATTCCTGAACTGCTCCGGCTGCTGGAGATAAGCGGGTGTATTGTCACCATTGATGCGATCGGGACCCAAACCGAGATCGCCCAAACGATTATAGAGGGTGGTGGCGATTATCTTCTCTCGGTGAAAGAGAACCAGGGCCACCTGTTTGAAGATATCCAATACCTATTTGATGTGGATGTAGCGCATGGATATGAACACGAACATAGTTATGCCAAGACAGTCAACAAAGGCCATGGGCGCATGGAAACCAGAGAATGCTGGGCGGTGGATCGGGAAGAATATCTAGCGCTGGTACGCAAACGCGAGCAATGGAAGGGCCTGAAAAGCATCATTCGCATTGTTTCGCAGCGACAAATTGGAGAAGAAATCGAAGTGCAGACCCGCTATTTCATTTCCAGCCTGCCCGCCGATGCCAAAGACATCTTGAAAGTCAAACGCAATCATTGGAAAATCGAGAATCAGGTGCATTGGGTCCTGGATATCGCTTTCCGAGAAGATGAAAGTCGGGTTCGCAAAGACCATGCCGCTGAAAACCTGGCTGTGTTACGCCAGATGGCCCTGAACCTGCTCAAGAACGAGAAGACGGCGAAAGGCGGTATCCGCGCCAAACGATTACAAGCTGGTTGGAACAATGACTACCTGCTCACAGTCCTTAAAAGTTGAAATGCGATTACCCTAGTTGTTTTCTATGACTCTCCAAGAACTGCCTGCGGCAGGCGGCGTTTCATCCCCGGCCATAAATGGCGGGGCATTCACGCCGCATATCCGGTAAAATAGAAGGGGTAAATGACTATGAAATCGAACCTCGTCAAAAAACAACTTGCCAATGGTGAGCCGAGCCGGGGAATCTGGCTCGGCCTCCCCAGTCCATACAGCGCCCGCCTCCTGGCCCGACTGCCCCTCGACTGGCTGCTGGTCGATTGCGAGCACGCGCCCATCGACGCCGACCTGCTCACGGGGATGGTCTCTGCCATCGCCGAAGCGGACGGTCCGGCTCCCATCGTGCGCGTCCCCCAGGCCAGCGTGGAAAACATCAAACGCGCCCTGGACGCGGGCGCCTATGGAGTGGTCGCGCCGATGATCAATACGCCGCAGGAGGCTGCGCAGGTCGTCGCCTGGGCCAAATTCCCGCCCCAGGGCGAGCGCAGCTTCGGCAGCGCCTACGCCGGCCTGGCCTTCCGCCAGAGCATGGGGGAATATTTGAAGACGGCCAATGAGCAGATCATTGTCGGCATCCAGATCGAAAGCGCCAAAGCTTTCGAGAATTTGGACGCGATTTTCGACGTCAAAGGCATCGACCTCATCTTCGTCGGCCCGGTTGACCTGTCCCTCTCGCTCGGCCTGGATCCGCTCCCCGAAAACCAGAACCCGCAGTTCCGGCGGTTCCTGGACAGGTTGATTTCCTCCGCCAAACCGCATCGCCTGCCTCTGGGGATTTTCTGCTCGAATGGCAGGGCTGCCGCCGAGCGCATCCGCCAGGGATTCCAGTTCGTCAACGTAGCCAGCGACACAAGCATCCTGGCGCGCAGCGTCGCCGCGGAGCTTGAAGCCTCCCAATGACCGGAAAGAACATCAAGCCGGTACTCATCGTCGGGGCTGGCCCGACCGGGATGACCGCCGCGCTTGACCTGGCGCATTACGGCATGCCCAGCATCGTCCTCGATGAGGACCACAAGCTGAGCGACGGTTCCCGAGCAATTGCCTACCACCATACCGCCCTGGCAGTCTGGGAAAAGTTGGGCGCAGGCGAGCAGATCCTTAAAAAGGGGGTTCCCTGGACGGTACGGCACACCTTTTACAGGAATAAAGAGCTTTACACACAGGTCTTTCCCCGGCCTCCGCAGGGAATGCTGCCGCGCTTCCTCAACCTCCAGCAGTTTTATGTCGAACAATTCTTGTATGACCGGATCCAGGCGACCGGGCTGATCGACATGCGCTGGGACCACAGGGTCACCGGATTGCGCCAGGACGCCGGCGGGGTAAGCCTGGAGGTCGAGACGCCCTCCGGGACAATCAGCCTGGAGGGCCAGTACGTCCTGGCCTGCGACGGCGCCCGTTCCACGGTACGAAAATTGCTTGACCTGGACTTTCCCGGAAAGACGCACAACGACCGGTTCCTGATTGCCGACATCCGCGCCGATTTGAATTATCCTCCCGAACCGCGCTTCTTCTTCGACCATCCCACCAACCCAGGTTATACCGTGCTGATCCATCCCCAGCCCGACGGAGTCTGGCGCATGGACTGGCAGATCGGGGCGACCGCGGATGCAGCTCAAGAACGCAGCCCCGAACGCATGCAGGCGCGCATCCGCTCACTGATCGGCGATACTCGCTACGAGATCGTCTGGCTGAGCGATTACCGCTTCCACCAGCGCATCCTGCAGCAGTTCCGCCATGGACGTGTCCTTTTTGCCGGGGATGCCGCCCACCTGGTGTCACCCTTTGGTGCGCGCGGGTTGAACAGCGCCGTCCAGGACGTGGAAAACCTGGTCTGGAAGCTGGTCTTCGTCCTGCGGGGCTACGCCCCCGAAGCACTGCTCGATAGTTATCAGACCGAACGCTGGCCGGCACAGCAGGAGAACCAGAAGGTGACTGAACGGACGATGTTGTTCATGTCTCCGCCCAATCCCTGGAGGCGATTTTTACGCAACTCCACCCTGCGCCTGAGCGCGTTCTATAAGCCAGCCCGCAAGTGGGTGGACAGCGGCAGGATGAGCGTGCCTTTCGTTTATCGAAACACATCGTTGGTTCTCCCGGACGACGAACCGCAGAAAGCCTGGGAAGGCTCCCCCGAGCTGGGTGCGCAGCTGCCGGACACTCAGGTGGTCCTATGCCGGGACGGTGCCTGCCAAAATACTTATCTCCGAAAACTCCTCGGCTCGGGGTTTGTTGTCATTTATTTTGTAAATAACGAAGGACAGATCGACGAGTTGTTCGGCGCGGTTGAAAAATATAAACCGGCCTTCCCACTGGCAGTTTATGCGGTAAGTCCGCTTAATTGTGAGCGCGGGGCAATCTTGGTGGATCAGGATGGCAGCCTGGCGCGGTTGTTCAAGGCGCCTCCCGGAACCGCCCTGATTATCCGACCCGACCGCCACCTGGCTGCCCGGCGCCACCGGGCGAAACCGGAAACTCCCCTGAGTCTGATCCAATCCCTCCTGACCGGTTGATCAGGGAAAACGCGTCCGCTATACCCCCCAATTTAGGGCTATCGCAATTCAACTTTTCAGCGCGGCTAAAGGCGAATCTCAGTACTTGAAAGCCCTGAGAGCTGGCAATTTAAGCCCAGCAGGGGCTTCCATGAACTGAACCGGGGCTTCAGCCCCAAGCGAAACAGCCAAAATTGGCATCAACTATTCCAAATGCGATTGCCCTACGCTAGGGGGCGTTCGCGAAGGACAAGAGGACCGAAAGTCATGCTACGAACTTTCACTGCAAAAAACCCTCATGCTGACGGGTGCGGTTGGCAGGAACGATCATTCCGCCCAGCTTCAGGCCCCCAAGCACAGGGTTTCCCGTTCCCGGTTTTGACAGCTATGAAGTTGTTTAATGTACATCTGCTATAATGGCGTCCAGAATTCATTGTGTACATTCAGGAGAAAAACATGAAGAAAGCCTTCTCAGTCACACTTGCGCTTATCCTGGTCAGCCTGGGGTACGCCTGCAGTGGAACAGCCAGTATACCCACCAAGGTAGCTGTTCCGGCGGGTACACTCTTCTTCGATGATTTCTCAAATACGAACGGTGACTGGAGCCTGATCCAGGGCGCGGATGGCACTGCCGGCTATTTTGAGGGTCATTACCGCATTTCCGTCCTCTCCAATAATGCCCAGATCATTGCCAATCCCGGCAAAAACTTTCCGGGGGATGTCATCATCCAGGTGGATGAGCAAAACAGTGGCGGAGGGGCCACCAATTATACCGGCGTGGTCTGCCACTACCAGGATGCCAATAACTATTACATGTTCCTGATCACCAGCGATGGCGATTTGGGGATTCTCATGAATAAGGGCGGTAAAACTGCCATGATCTCCCCCGGGGAGAAATTCATAAAGATGAAGGGGATTAACACCGGCAAGAGCACCAACCATCTGCAGGTTGACTGCATCGGGGATGCACTCTCCATGTTCGTCAACGGCCAGCAGGTTTCCCTTTCCTATGACAATTCCATCACCGGGACGGGAGTCGGTCTGGTGGCGAGATCCTCGACTTACCAGGGCGGAGCAGAAATCACCTTTGGCAACTTCCTGGTGAGCAAACCGTGATCTTTCCTTGCAAAAATGGAGCCGGAGTTTTTAAAAAACTCCGGCTTTTTGATTCGGTTCGGATGCCTCCGACCGCCAGATGGCTTCCACCTCAAGCCAAAGGATGGGGAAGTCCTGTCTCAAAGTGCAGGCCCGCTAAGGCTGTGTGTCACTCATAAATTTCATGATCCGATCCGTAACCGGGTCGCCGGGTAAACCAACGTCGGCGGTGATCGTGTCATGAGTTTTTTCTGGAGCAGACACCAGCCAGTTTTTCACCCCGGCGCTGGTCAGGGCGTTGGCGAACTCCTGGCCTGTATTCTGACTCATGCCCGGCCCTCCGGCATAAAAGATAAGAAAGGGGGGAATATCCTTGCCCGGGGTGACATGGGCGAGCGGCGAAGCCTCGCGCCAAACCTGGGGATCGGAGCCGAAGGCCGCCTCGAACATAGGCTGCGTATGGGGTGTCACCTCGGATGGAATATCAATCCCAACCCCGTCGAGCAGGATGACGCCAGCCAGGGCATTCAGGCCGAGCCCGTGGGCTGCCAGATAGCCTTCGTCTGTGGCAACCAATGCGGCAAGCTGTCCGCCAGCAGAATGGCCCATGAGGTAAACCCGCCTGGCATCCCCGCCGTAATGGCCGATGTAGCTATGGATCCAGGCGAGAGCGGCAGCCACATCCTGTGCTGGCGCTGGATATTTCGCATCCGGCGCCAGGCGGTAGTTTATGCTGATAAAGATACAACCCTGCGAGGTAAAAAACAGTGATTTGGTTCCGGACACAGACAGGGTGCGCTTGTCCCCTCCTGTCCAGCTGCCGCCATGCAACATCAACACGACCGGGAATCCGCCGCTGCCGGTCAGGGGTGTATAAACGTCCAGGCTGAGCAGGTTGGGATCGATCCCATCGATCTGCGCGTAGGGGAT
Organism: uncultured Chloroflexia bacterium; assembly: GCA_963753465.1. Lineage (GTDB taxonomy): Bacteria > Chloroflexota > Anaerolineae > Anaerolineales > Villigracilaceae > UBA877. The sequence continues at coordinate 404,185 of CAVWCJ010000003.1, read as the reverse complement.
GTCTGGGTAGACCAGCAGGGAAGGCTCGGTCTCGGATGGCATGGACCTGCTTGCCGTCGGCTGGACCGTGATTGTCGGGGTGGATATCGCCGTCATGGGACCACAGCTGGCAAGGAGGAATACAACCGGGCCGAGGACCAGGCAGCGTTTACGGATCAAGGTTTTTCTTCCGAGAAATTTTGCGGATATCATTGGGAGCATCCTCTACCCGAAACGGCTGTCCGACTTGGCGGAGGCAACACGGCCTTTCCTCCCCTCCAGCCAGCCCACTTTCACACCAGACGGCCGGTCGAATTCAGGGATGTAAGGCTTCACATCCAGCAGAGGAGAACCATCCAGAATATCGAGATTGCCCAGATAAAGAACGTTCCCTTCGATCCTTTCCAGGCGGACGACCGACAATCCAATCGGATTGGGCCGGGTCGGGGCTCGCGTGGCGAAAACTCCATGGGGGCGAGAATCGAGGAACGGGGTCACAACAAGGTCGATCTTGCGAACTGCGTGGAGATGATAAAGCAGGATGACGTGCGAGAAGCCATTCAGATCCAGCAGGCCTGCTGCAAACTCCGGAAAGACCTCAGCCGTACCCCGGGCGCTCGTCACTCCGGCTGGCTGGATGGGCATATCCTTCAAGTCAGTAAAGGGGGTGTGCAGGAGGCCGATGGGACGATAGATCACAGTTTTCATGGATTGCTGTTTTTCCCACGGCGGTAATCACGACTCCGCGGCCCGCTTCAATCGGGCCAGTGCATCCTCCACCCCCTCGGCCAGCCACCGGGAGAAAAAATGTTCAAGCAGCCAGCCCCACCCCACGGGTGAGAACGCAAAATCTCAGCCAAAGCTGATGCGGCAGGTGGATGGATTCGAGCGCCGTGCAGGTGATGAAATTATAAACCATGATCCTCAGCGGCAGCCGGGTGGTCAGCCGCAGGGTGTGCCCGGGCTCATCCACCGCCTCGACGGTGATGGCCACCTCCCAGCGCCGGCCGAGGGCACGGCTTTCCGCCTCGATGCGCTGGCCGGGAAGGGCGAGGCCGGGCGGGGTAATCGACCGCGTGCGGGCATCCCACCACGTGGCGTAGCCCTCCGGGTTGGAGAGCAGGCCCCAGACGCGCTCAAGCGGAGCATTCACCGTGGCAATCGGGCAGAGGCGGATGGTCATAAATATTTCCTGCGCAGATCAATACAGTGGTGGAAGCAGGCGCCAGGTGTGCTTTTTGTAACCCTGGTACCCATCGCCGAAGGCTGTGCCCAGCATCGCCTCCTCTGCGTTCATGCGGCGGTGGTAGGCGACGAGCATCAGCGAAGCAACCACAACTACGGCGATCCAGTTGGCTTCAGCAACACTCAGACCTATCATGACCAGAAGCGTGCCGAGATAACCGGGATGCCGGATGACCCGGTATGGGCCTTTTGTGATGAAGGGCTGTTCCTCCGAGATCAGCAGGGTGCGCGTATAGTAACGTCCGAGCGTACGCATCGACCACAAACGCATCCCGAGCCCGGCCAGCATGAGTGCCACCCCCACGTCTCCAACCAGGATTGCCTCCGGAGACCTGCCGATCGAAAAATAATTGAGGATCGGAGGCAGTAGGATGCTGACTCCATAGGAAAAGCCGATTAGTATTGTCGTCCCCCGGTCGGAGGGGCCAGCTTTCAAGGACCTAGCTGCGCCCTCCCGGCGCAGGAAGAATTCCAATGCAAAAAAACCAACCATAAAGAAATATCCGAGGATGGAGGCGATCATGGCTCAATTCACTCGCAGGCCGCCGAATACCCGACCTGTTCTTGCCTTCGCTGCAGCCGGGTATTCCAACCGCCGGGCATCTGAACGAGACAAGCGGACGGCCGCCCCTACGGCTTTTTTGTCTTCTTCCTGCCACCATGATACTCCGGCGCGGTGATGGCGTAGATCGTGCACAACCGGGTGTCCAGCATGCGCGAGCGGATCCGGGCGTCCATCTCGTCGAGTGGGTCGGCGGAGGTGATAACCGTGGGCAGCTCGGCGTTGTAGCGATAGTTGAACAGCTGGTAGAGCTTCTCCCGCACCCAGGGGCTGGCCGTTTTTATATTTAGATCGTCCAAAATTAAGAGTCGTGTCGTGCGAATTTCATCAAAACGGTGGTCGTAACTAACGCTGCTGGTCGGGCTGAATGTAGCCCGTAGGTGATCGAATAAATCCGGCACCGTAACAAAGATGGGTGGAGTGCCGGTCCTGGAACAGTAGTTGGCAATCGCCGCGGCCAGATGGGTTTTCCCGCAGCCATATGGACCGGTAATTACCAGCCAACCAATCGGTTTCTCTGCAAAAGCGACCGCAGCCTTGTGGGCTTTCTCCAGCGATCGGATCTTATCGGTGTCCAGACCTTCATCTTCCCGAAGAGAAAAATTGGAAAAAGAGTACCTCTCGAGCAGGCCGAGCGACGATAGTTCATGGTGACCGGTGTCATCCGACGGATGGCGGTAGTCGGGAACTTTCATCTGCTTTATGGTGACAAGTTTTGGATCCTTCAGACGCGAACTGATGCGGTCCTCAATTTCGTCAATGGAGACATTGGTAGTAATGACCAACGGCAGTTGGTTAATATAGCGGTAGTTCACGATCTGGAACAACTTCTCCTGCGCCCAGGCGGTTGCATTCTGCGTGCCAAAATCGTCCAATACCAGCAGCGGAGCGGAGCGGATATCATCAAACCGCTCCTCAAAAGAGGTGTTCTCGGCGTCATAGGCAAAGCGCAAGGTGTCGAGCAGGTCGGGAACAGTCAGGAACAGGGTCGGCACGCCCATGCCGACGGCATAATTGGCGATGGCCGCGGCCAGGTGGGTCTTTCCGCAGCCGTAACCACCCTGCAAGACCAGCCATCCCTTCAAAGAGGCAGCATACCCGCGGGCGGTTTTGAAAGCGATTTCCAGAGAGTCTGCCTGCCACTCGCGCAGGCCGATCAAACCCCGCGGCTGAAAAGTCTCAAAAGTGAGCGCTTGAAGTTCATCCAGGTGGCTGAGCGAGAATAAACGCTCCCGGATCGCACGGGTCACATCCGGATGGCGACACGTGCAAATTTCCAGTTTGCCGAAATCAGAAGAACCAGGCGGAGCATCGCGGCGCAAATAGCCCAACCCACCGCAGTAGGGACACGCCGGGTCGCCCAGGGTTTTGGCGCGCGGATCAATGCTCAATGAACTCGGAGTATTCGCCTTCGATGTACCGGCGGCCATCTTTTTCAGCGTTTCGTCTATCTTGCCTTTTGGCACGGCCTTCTTCCTTCCAGCGTTTTAAAATTGCTTCCACATAATTCCAGTTACGCTTGTTGTTTTTTACGGCAATTCCAATTGCCTCTTCGATCCATTCCGGAGGATAAGTTTGTTCGGCCTCTCTCAGGACGTCCGCCAGTATGGGTGTCAGTGGACCGATATTCTCCTCGTAAAGCTTGAAGACATTCGGGCGCTCCGGCGGCGGAACGGATGCAGGGCGGGAGGAGGCGCGCCAGTCGCCTTTTTTCATCGCCTCGGCCGCAGCGCGCCCGCGCGGCGAGTTGAGGAAATAGAAGCCACCCTCGTCATTCACCACATTCAGCAGGCTGCCGCGCCGCACGGCTTTTTCCAGTCCCGAATCCAGCCCGGCCTCCCCGATGCCCTCCATAAAAGCCCGGTCGTCGACCATCTCGCTGCGGCACAGGCAGCGAAAGCGTCCCTCCATGTGCTCGATGCGCCAGAGCACATACAGGCTGACCTTCAGCTCGTCCGCGTCCTGGATATCGTTCAGCAAGCGGTGGAAGAATGCATCTGGAACCCGGGTGAAGGTTTCGTGATCGGTAAACCCTTTAAATTGTGCCATTTGGTCACAACCTGGTCGTGGCGAGCGGCCGGAAGAGGTCAGCCGCGCTTTGCATGTTTTCGCTCTGGGGGAACGGGACTCCTCGCAACGGGATCAGGCCTGGGAAAGGTCGATATTGCGTGTCGCCGCGTCGAACGAACTTGGCCAGTTGACTCAGGAAGACCAGCTCCACGCTTCCAGTCGGGCCGTTGCGGTGTTTGGAGACGATGATCTCCGCCACGTTCTGCTTGACGGTATCCTTCTCGTACTGGTCCGGGCGGTAGATGAACATGACGATGTCGGCATCCTGCTCCAGGCTGTTGTGGACAATAAGATTGCTGGCCACAAAATTGTGGTGGCTGGGAACAGTCAGATCGTAGACCTGTTCCATCCCATCCGCTTCGATTGAAAGAATTGGGTCCCAATCGATTGCTCCATTTGCCGTCTGCTTTAACAAACTGCAGAGTGCGCGCGGCTGGGCCACGGAATCGCCTGGGCGCAATTCATCCAGACGCTTCCAGCCGTGGATGGTCAGGAATCGGTGATTAGCGGTAGCCCGGATGGTATGTCCAAGATGAGTCGCCAGCTGGTAAACAGGTTTTATGCCGGTCGTAAACGCTCGACTCACTGGAGCACGCTCAACCTGATTCGTCTGCGGGTTGAGGGCCAAGGCATCAAAACCGGACTTGTTTTCTAGGTCACCAATTGGGACGCTCAAACCACTGTCGGCAAGGGCTACCAAAGTCTCGCCAGTCAGGCAGCCAGATTCCCTCAAATCCGAGAGCACCGGGCGCTTGTCGGTGCGCTGCTCGACGGCGCGCGAGAGCTGCGCAGCGGCCAGCACGGGCACATTGAGCTCGCGGGCCAACACCTTGAGATTGCGCGAGATGTATGAGACCTCCTGGACGCGGTTCTCGGTGCGCGAATCGCCGCCCATCAACTGGATGTAGTCTAAAACGATCAGGTCGAGGCCGAACTCCATGTGCAGGCGGCGGCATTTGGTGCGCAGCTGCAGCGGGGTGATGGCCGGGGTGTCGTCAAGGAAGATGTGCGTATCGCCCAGCACCTCGATGGAGTGGGTCAAGAGCGGCCACTCGTCGTCATTGAGCTTGCCGGTGCGCAGGTGCTGCGAGTTGATGCCGGTTTCCTGGGACAGCAGGCGCTGGGCCACCTGTTCGTTGGACATTTCCAACGAGAAGACGGCAACGTGCTTTTTATGCAGAAGGGCGGCGTTCTTGGCCACCGAGAGCAGGAAACCGGTCTTTCCCTGGCCCGGGCGGCCGGCGATGATCAGCAGGTCCGAGGCCTGCAGGCCGCCGAGCATGCGGTCCAGGTCGATGAAGCCGGTCGGCACACCGAAAATTTCCTCGTCGCGGCGGGCCAGTTCGTCGATCCGGTCATAAACCTCGCTCATCACCTGGCGGATCGGCAGCACGTCATGACGCAGCCGGCGCTCGCTGACGTTGAAGATGGCCTTTTCAGACTCTTCGATGACATTCTCGACCGTTTCCTGCTGGTCGTAAGCCAGGGTGGCGATCTGGTTGGCGGCGGTCAGCATGCGCCGGCGGATGGCTGCAGCCTCAACCATGCGCCCGTAAGCCTCGGCGTGCAGGGATGTCGGCACCTGGTTGAGCAGGGCGGTCAGGTAGGCAGGGCCGCCGATTTCCTCCAGCTGCCCGGCACGCTCGAGCTCTTCGGTCACGGTCAGGAAATCGAGCGGGATGCGCCCCTCATGCAGATGGGTGAAGGCCTCCCAAATCCAGCGGTGACGGTGGATGTAAAAATCGTCCGGCTGGAGAAACTGGGCCAGGTCATAATAGACTTCCGGGTTAATGAGCACGGCCCCCACAACGGCTTCTTCAGCTTCGCGGTTGTGGGGGATAGTGGTGGTGGAGGGGAGGCTGGTCCCTTCAGCGGAACCCGGGGTGGGCTCTTCAGGGGGAGGCAGGTCACTCATGCCGGCTATTTCTTGGGTTTCTTCTTAGGCTTGCCTTCGCTGTCTTCGGGTTCATCGCCGCTCTTGCTGTCAGGTTTGTCCTCGTCGAGCTTGCTCAGGAAGTCCTCGAACACGGAAAGCCGCTCCTCGCTCTCCCGGCTGGGAGGTGAGACGGGCTTGAACATCCTTGGCAGGAGACGGCGCGACCTGCTCCTGGATATCTTGCTCTGGGACGATGCCGGCTTCGGTCATCACCTCCTGGTTGACGAGGATGGGGACGTGGGCACGCAGGGCCAGGGCAATTGCATCCGAAGGGCGAGAATCGACGTTGGTGGTCTTTCCGTTTGTTTCGGCTACGATGTTCCCGTAGAAGATGTCATCTCGCAGGGCAATAATCTCAACCCGCAGGATTTTGCCATCAAAGATGGAAAAGACGTTTTTAAGCAAATCGTGGGTCATCGGGCGGCTGATCTCGACCTCTTGCAGGGCGACCGTTATCGAATCCGCCTCGTACGGGCCGACCCAGATAGGAAGATAGCGCTCTGCGTCCTTCTGACGCAGAATGACGACGCGCTGAGGCGACATCAAGCTGACTCGCACGCTGTCAATCGTCACTTCGATCATCTCAGACATGTCATGCTCCAAATACCAATCAGACCAAGCGTAACTTTATTCTAACACGGTTTCTCAAGGGCAGTGCAGCCGGGAATTATTCCCAACTGGGGACATGCTTGGGCGACAAAGATTCTCTCCAAACCCGGGGGCATTTTCGGCATTACCGGGGCAGAAGGATCATCACAAATACCAACACGCTGACCACGATGCTCATCCATTTGCGCCTGCTCCACCGTCTCAAAATCAAATGTTAATGAAGATCATTACCAATGGTCCAAGTCATTTAATTGACACTCTTTTTTCGCCCGGAAACGATACACGTGGGAGTGAAAGGGCCGTGCCAAGTCAAAAAATAGGGATACCGAAGGGAATTTATCCATATATCTTCCTTAATAGATATAATGAAACGAGTTTGTCGCGACTCCCGACGCCAAAGGGCGGTCCGATCTGTCCTGAGGACTGCCTTCTCTAAAACAGAAAGACATTTCTCTAAATCTGTCCGACAACTTTGTGGCCCCAGAGACTCATCGGAAGTATTCCGGGGAGAGGGAAATATTCATGACAAAATTTTTTGCCCTGACGTTTGTGCTTCTTCTGGTCGCCTGCAGTTTACCTTCAGGCAGCACCTCCACCCCGGCGCCTTTGGCGTCGGCAACCCCCACACCCCCACCACCCGCGACGGTCACTCTTTCAGCAACTGCGAGGCCTCTGCCGCCCGTGGAAGGACCGGATCCATCCGATAAAGTGGCCGCCTTTTATTATCCCTGGTACGGCAATCCGGCTACTGACGGCGAATGGATCCACTGGACACAGGGCGGCCATACGCCTCCCAATGACATCGCCAGCGATTATTATCCAGCTCTGGGAGCATACTCTTCGGACGATCCGACGGTCGTGGCTCAAAACATGGCCTGGCTGCGAAAAGCGGGCATCGGGGTGATCATCGTTTCCTGGTGGGGACAGGGCTCGCGGGAGGAAAAACCGGTCCCGCTCCTCCTGAAAATGGCACAGCTCTATGGGATCAAGGTCACCTTTCACGTTGAGCCGTACGCCGGGCGAACTGCCGATAGTCTCCTGTCGGACGTCCAATATCTGTACGGCCAATACGGATCCAACCCTGCTTTTTTCCTCTCCACGGCAAGCAGCCGCTACAGCCCGGGGAACCAGCCCAAGCCAATGTTCTTCGTGTGGAACATCGAGAATACCAGCGGAAATGCGGTCCAGGCAGACTACTGGCGGCAGGCCGTGGACGCCATCCACGCCCTGCCGCAAGGCGGGCTGATTATTGCTGACACGACACAAGGCAGCTGGATCAACGGAGGTCACTTCGACGGTCTGTATAACTACGCCACGCTGCACCTCGACCAGGACGGCGGCTTCGCCTGGGCAGAGAGCCTGCCGCCGGGCTCGCTGTACATTCCAAGTGTCATCCCTGGCTTCTCGGCCCGGCGGGTTGGGTACTCATCCGACACTTTCGTTCCCCGCCTCGATGGAGCCACCTACAACGACCAGTGGACCGCCGCCCTGGGCACCGGCGTCCAGCCAGCCATGGTCACGGTGACCTCCTTCAATGAGTGGCATGAGGGCACCATGATCGAACCGATTGCCCTCGGAGCGAACAACCAGCAAGGCTATTCCTATGCCGACTTCGGCGCCCTGCCGCCGGATGGCTATCTGACCCTGACTCGCCAGTGGATCGACAAGTTCCTAGCGAAAACCTGGCCGGCGACCTACCGGGCGCGTTTCCAGATCACCACCACCTCGGACTGGACCACCTTCAGCATCGTGAGCGGCGGCACTTGGAGCCGCCCGGAGCTGGTCTCGGCCAGCCCGGGACTCACCCAGGCAGGCGTAGAAGACGGCAACCGCTTTGTACTGATGCAGCCGCTGGCTGACGGCGAGAACGGCATGCAGGTGCAGATGACCTGGGATTTGGTCTTGAGCGGACTGGACCCGACAGGGAATCTTGTGCTGGATATCGATCGGGGAGATCTGGGCGGGACATACCTGACCGTTTTCAACTACCTGGGCGACACGCCTGTGGCTGTTAAGACATTTCATTGGGCCGGGCTCAACGGTGATCGCAACAGCCTGCAGGTGACGCTGCCTGCGTCGGGCCTGCTCACCCAGGCACCCTGAAAGAGCGATTTTCCATCGAAGAAAAACGAACATGACCTATCCCAAGTTCAGGATAGGTCATTGATTTAATAAGGGCAGCCTCATCCCATGACCTATGGACTTTATATTTTTTCTTCTATTTTTATTGGTACTTTCAAATACAGACCGAAGTGGATTAACCGGCGAATGCGAAAGTGGGCATGCCCCGGATATCCGTCCGGACTCGGAACAAACTTCCGGAACGGGGATACTGCTCCAGCTCGGCGGGGCTCATCCCTTTGCGCGCCGTGGTGACGTACAAATCGGTCAGGCTCGCGCCGCCAAAGACACACGAGCTGATGTTGAGCGCCGGGAAAGGAATTTCCGCCAGCAACCTCCCTGAGGCCGGATCCCAGCGGGTCATCTTCGCCCCGCCCCACAGGGCCACCCAGAGCATGCCCTCCGCATCGGTAGTCATCCCGTCCGGCCAGCCCAGGTGAGGTGGGACGGAAACGGCCAGGCGCGCCCGGCTGATCCCGCCTCGCTCGAGATCGTAGTCAAAAGCCATCACCTGGCGGGTGGGTGTGTCGATATGGTAGAAGGTGTGGGCATCGGGGCTCCAGGCCAAGCCGTTGGAGATGCGCAAGCCACTGAGCAGCGTTTTCAGCGCACCCTCCCTGTCCAGCGAGTAGAGCGAGCCGGAAGCCTCCTTTTCGTTGTTGTCCATGCTACCCGCCAGAAAGCGACCGGCCGGGTCACATTTGCCGTCGTTGAAGCGGTTGCCCGACAGGCGCGGTTCGGGATTGATTAATCGCCTCACCTGCGCTACCTCTCCTGGGGGCAAAGGTGGATCGATGAGTGCGAAGCCGCTGCGCAGGGCCAGAACCAGCCCCCCGCTCTGGCGCGGGGCGGCGCAGCCGATGGGCTCACCGAGCGCCAGACTGCGGTCGGTCCCATCTGTCGGATTGAAAACATGCAGGAGGCCAGCATAAATATCAATCCAGTAAAGCAGGCCAGCGGCCGCGTCCCAGGCCGGACCTTCACCGAGCTCGGCACAGGCGTCTAGGAGGAGTTCAAGCTGCATGCGTCGGTAATACTCTTTTCTTCTTCCACGAGGAAGGTGCTGATGGTTCGTTCACCGGCTGAAGTTCAAAGGCCCCTGCGGGCAGCCCGGATCGAAGGGGGACGTTTGCCCAGGTGACTGCTTTTTGCCAATCCGCCGACCGGAACGGCTGCCTCGCCTGAAGCGAGCCCGGAGCCAACCTACCTCATCAGCCTCGCCCGGATGACGAAATGGTCAACCGCCCCGAAGCGGTATTTGTAATCCTCTTCTCCGCGCATGAAATCGAACTCGGTACGCTTGTTCTCGTTAGCCCACTGCAGGAGGTGTCCGAGGAGCACCCAGCCTGGCGAGAGCTCAAGGAAGCGCTGGTCCAGCCCGGAGTTGTACACGAAGATGCGGCTCCCGTAATCGAAATTCAAATAGCAGGCAGCCTTGGCACCCTCAATTTCAAGGAAGGCCAGCTGCAACCAGCCGTTTTCGAAGGCGGCCCGGCAGGACAGATGCATTTGCCGGCGCATGCCCTCGGTGAGGAAAACGGCCTTCCCAGGATCGGCAGCCATCAAAGTCAGAAAGGCGTCCACTTCCGCATCCAGGCTGGATTCATCCCAGACAATATACCAGTTCACCGCCTGCCCGGCTTCCTCGGCACGGCGCATCTTGCGCCTAATCTCGTGGCGCTGCTTCTTGTCGATACCGGAAAGGTAAGCTTCAAAATCGCCGGGCAGGGGGATAGACGGCGCATGGTAGGTGCGCTCCCAGGCAAAGGTCCAGCCGCGTTTCTCCGCTTCGGTTTGAAGCTGCGGCAGAGTGGGCGAAGTTTCAGGCAGGTTGTGGATGTCGATGACGCGCCAGGACGGGAAGCCCTCGACAGGGCGGGAAAGGAAATCCAGCAGACCGGAAAGGAAGGCAGGCAGGTCGGCCGTCCGGACGATGAAATCCAGGTAATCAGAAATTTCTATGCTGCCGAGCAGCATCAGAGACGCCTGGCCGTCACGGCTCTGTGCAAAAAAGAATGGGGCGATGCCAGCCAGCCGATCCTCCTGATGCGCCAGCACGACGGCCAGTTCGGATTCGGGCCATTCGCCCCCGCCGCGTGTGTTCCACCAGGCGCGCAAATACTCGTGGCGCAGGAAGGGAACATCGGTGATGCTTTCAGCCAGCAGCGCATTCCAGCCGGCAGCCAGCCTCTCAAGGTCAGGTAAATTGCGGATGAGGGAAAATTCCATAGAAAAAAACCGAAAAGGCAGGGGTACCCCGACAAATTTTACCAGTATAATGATGGCGTGGCTGCTAAGTTCGACCTGAATTTTACCCCTTTCTACCGCATCCAAGGACTGGAACGACCGCAACTCCCCGGCCTGCTGGTCATGACGCCCCCCAAGCACGCCGCCCGTGGCCGGGAAGACGAATCCCTGGTCATCTACCTATCTTTCTCAGGCAATACCCCCATCTCGTCCAGCGAATACAACCAGATTGCCAACCAGATGGCGCAGCGTTTCTACCAGAATCCCGGGTCGTTGACTGCGGCGATGCGGGCGACGGTCGAAACCCTCAACCAGGTCCTGGTCGACCGCAACCTGCGCACGACCGGCAAAGGACAGTACATCGTCGGGCGCCTGATCCTGGGTGTGCTGCATGAAACCCGGTTTGTCCTGGCCCAATGCGGCCCGACGCATGTCTTCCATTTTAGTGGGCGGGAGGCGCGGCCAATCCACGACATGCAGATTTCGGGGCGCGGCCTAGGCTTCGGCCAGAGCACGACGCTGTATTATGCCCAGGCTGACCTGCATCCTGGCGACCTGCTGGTCCTGTGTGCCCATCTTCCCTCCGTGTGGGAATCTGTCCTGTCCACCGAAAGCAATGCCTCCGCCGACGTCCTGCGCCGCAAGCTCGTCGCGCTCACCGAGGACGATCTGAATGCCGTCCTTGTCCAGGTGCAATCCGGACGTGGAAACCTGAACCTGCTGTCCGGGGCGCGCTCCGCTGGCACAGCCCCCGAAGCCCCTGCCAGGCAGAGCGCGGACAAACCCGGGCCGGAGGCCGCACCTTCGGCCAGCCCTGCCCCGCCTCCCCGCCCGCAGAGCTCAAAGGTGGAAAGCAGCCAGCCGGCCAGCCGGTTGAACCGCCTTCTCAACGGCAGAGAAACGGAATCCCCTGCAGAGACTCCTGTACTCCCACCCTCAGTGCCGAGGCAGGCAGGCACCTCCGAGCACCCTGCTCCCGTCCGGACCCCGGCAGTTCCGCGCCGTCCGAACCGCTTCATTACGCCGCGCGGTTCATCCGATATCCCCGAATTCACGCGCCCTGCCTCGCCTCGCCGCCAGAAGGCTTTCCACAACCTAGCAATGGTGCTGCAGGGATTCCGAGCTTTCTTTCAGACCATTTCACAGTTTGCAGGCAAATTCCTGCCGCGACTGGTCCCTAGTTTTAAGGAAGACGAGGCTGGCATCCCCGGCTCGACCATGGCGCTCATCGCAGTGGCCGTTCCGGTGCTGGTCGTGATGGTTGCGTACATCATTTATTCAAGCTATGGACAGGTTGGCGAGTATACACAGAATTACAACCAGGCACTAGCCGCAGCGAACACCGCGGTCTCCCAGAAGGACCCCATCGACGTCCGGCGCAGCTGGGACACCGTACTATACTATCTCGATAACGCCGACAAATACCGGAACACCTCAGACTCGCAGGCGCTCAGGCAGGAGGCGCAGACGGCCCTCGACAACCTGGACGGGATCCTCCGCCTGGATTTCACTGCGGCGATTGCAGGCGGCTTGAGCCGCGCGGTTCATGTCAGCGCCATGGCCGCGACCGATAATGACCTGTACCTGCTCAACTCCGCTCATGGCAATGTAATGCGCGCCTACCGGACCGGTCAGAATTACGAGATCGACACTTCGTTCAAATGTGATCCGGGCCAATATGGAAATACCAGCGTGGGCCCGCTGATCGACATCGCCGCGCTGCCCAAGGTCAACACCCGTAACGCAACCGTGCTGGCGATTGACGCCAATGCCACCTTGCTCTACTGTGCCCCCAACGCCGACCCGCTCGCGGTCACATTGGGAGCTCCTGAACTGGGCTGGCGAGGTATTTCCAGGTTCGTGCTGGACACCAGCGGCAACAACCTTTACGTTCTTGACCCAGCCGGGAATGCCGTATGGGTCTACGCAGGTAATTTCGGCGATTTTCCCAACCTGCCGATCCTCTTCTTTGGGGATCAGGTCCCGCAGAACATGAACCTCGCCATCGACCTGGTAGTCAATGGAGATGACCTCTATCTGCTCTTTAAAGACGGGCACGTGACCTCCTGTACCCTGGGCCAGTTGAATGTGGTCCCCACACGCTGTACCGACCCGGTCACATACGTCGATACCCGTCCCGGGCAGCAGGCCGGACCGATCATTTCCGACGCAGTCTTTACCCAAATGACCTTTGCCGCTCCGCCCGACATGTCGCTGTATATGTTTGAGCCACTGACCCAGGCGATCTACCGCTTCAGCCCGCGATCGGACAACCTTACCCTGCAAGGACAGCTCCGAGCAACCGAGGACCAGCGTAATTTCATGCTGGCCGATCCCGCTACTGCCATGGCAATCAGCCCCGAGCGTTCCCTCTTTTTGAGCGTGGGAAATCAGGTTTATTTTGCCAACGATATTCCATAAGTTATATTATTATTTTTAGGAGGTGTTATGAGCAGCTCATCCGGCAGTTCAGGGGGGCTTTTTACGTCGATTCTTAACTTCCTGTTGCGCCTGCTGGGTGCATCCCAGCCAACCCCTCCGCCTGCCGCGCCGCCGCAGCCGACCCTTCCTCCGGACAATACGACTGAACCTGTGCGCATTGTGACCTCGCAAGTGCTGCTGGTTGTTTACGACCCAATCATGGACCCGGCCAAGGGCACCAAGCTCTCTCAGCTCATGCAATGGAACAATGTCGATGACCTCGCCAACGGCTTCATTCAGGATATCCTCGAGGCGAGCAGCGGAGCGGCGCACTTCGAAATCAACCAGAAGATCGAGCTGAACGAATTCCCGGCGTTGACGGATGGGTTCCGGTATGACCCCACGACCTACCTTGGCGTCGTGAAGGGCGGCCAGCCGGCTCATCAACCCGCGACGGTTGACTACCTGGCCATCCTGACCGGCTTAAACGTCCTGGCACGCATCGCCCAGCGGGATATCGACGAAGTCTGGCTGTTCGGATTTCCGCAGGCCGGGTTCGATGAGTCCATCATGGGCGGCGCAGGAGCTTTTTGGTGCAATGCTCAACCTCTGGCTGCAACCGCCGGATGCGCCCGCAAATTCGTGATCATGGGATTTTCCTACGAACGCGGTGCAGGTGAAATGCTCCACTCCTTCGGCCACCGCTGCGAATCGATCATGACCCAGGCCTTCGAGAATGCCCAGGGGGAGGCCAACCTCTACACCCGCTTCAGCCGCTATGACAAGATTTCACCAGGCCAGGCCGAAATCGGCACCATCCATTTTGCTCCCAACAGCGACAAGGACTACGACTGGAACAACCCGCGCCTGGTCCCCAGCAACTGTTATGACTGGTATAACTTCCCGCTCTTCAAGAGCGACGTGCGCCAGGTCAACGCCGATGAGTGGGGCAACGGCGACATTCACGCCATGCATTCATGGTGGTTGAAACATCTTCCCAAGGTAGCCGGACGCACCAGCGGGGTGGCGAACAACTGGTGGCAATATATCATGGACCCTAACCTGATCAACCTGTAAAGAGACTGTAAGTGCCCATACTATATCGGTTTGGGCAGATTCTAGGTTTAATGGAGTTTAGGATAGGACAGTTTCCCTTTACGGAGACCGGGCAAAACAGGCGTTTGGAAGAGCCAGTACGGTCTCCGTTCTTTACAACCGGCGCTGAAACACTAAGATAGGAATAGGATGCGTAACTTCGGCCAACCTTCGCGCCTCGCCATATGGGGAATTATTCTGGGACTCCTGGCGGCTTCGATGGCGGCATTTGTACTGCTGCATGCCGCCATCGGCCTGTCTGCAGCCATCCCTACTATTATCCCCATCCTCGCTGCCGCATACTTTTGGAGTGCGTGGAGCGGCCTGGCTTTTACTGCGGCCATCCTGATCCTGGATATCTTCCTATCCTATCTGTTTGGTTTTACTCCCAGGGAAATATTCATTCAATACGGGGGGATGTTCAATATTCCGATATCGATCCTGGTCGCGGTTGTCATGGGGATACTCGGTGAAATGACCCGCCGGCATCATCGGGAGGCCATGGAACGTGAACGCAATCTGGACGAAAGTGACACTCACGTCCGGTTCATGCTTTTGCTGAATAGTATCGTGCGTGCTTCGCTTGAAGCCGAGGACATGCCGAGCCTGCTCAAGGTGTTGGCCGACCGTACAGGTGAGCTTTTTTCTGCAGATGAATGCATCATCAGCCTCAGAGAAAAGGATTCAACTGCCCCCCGCCCGGTCGTCGCTTACAGCTCCAGCACCCAGACTGATACCATTTTTTCCGATGCACCCGACCCACACACACTGACCGGTTCCGTCCTGGAAGCAGGGCAGGTCCTGACCGTTCCAGATGCAAAAAGCACGCCTTCCCTCGACCCCGCCATAGCCAGGCATTTCCCACACATTCGTTCGGCCCTCGGGCTGCCGCTCATCGCTGGCGAGCAGAAACTGGGGGCGCTTATTTTAGGGTTCACGAAACCTCACTCTTTCAGCACTGACGATAGCGAACGCGGGGAACTGGCAGCGAGTCAAATATCCCTGGCTATGACCAAGGTCCTTTCGCTGGAAGAGGCCCGCGCCCGTCTGCGTGAACTCACCGGACTGCACCGGATTTCGCAGGCGTTTACCATGCACGGCGACGAGCGGCGGACATACGGCCTGCTGACGGAAATCCTGGCGAGCCAAATGGGCACCAAGCTCTGCTTCATCTGCCTGATCGATCCAAAAACACGGGAAGTGCACACGCAGACTCCCGCCTTCGGGCTGAGCGACGAACTGGCCTCCGCTTTTCATTTCCCGGCCGAGATGGGCGAGCGCGCCTGGGGACTGAATACCACAAAGGTGTTCAAGGCAAATTTGCCATCCGAGATCCCGGGCGAGTTTGTCTCACTGTCCAGTTCGTTTGGCGTAGACTGTATCCTGGTTGCTCCCTTGAAAGATTCGGAGGAGCAATGGTTTGGCGCAATTTTCGCGGCAAACAAGCCCGGGGGATTTAACGAAGATGACACCCGTCTGATGGAAGTGTTTGCCCCTCAGGCAACCGCGGTCATCCGGAACACTCTGCTGCTGAGTATCGAACGGAAACGCGCCGAAGAGCTCGCCGTTCTGCACGAAGTCGCCACCGTGACCACCGCCGCAAACGATGAAGATGATCTGATCGGGCAGGTCACCCACCTCATCGGCGAGAAGTTGTATCCCGGGACCTTCGATACCTTGCTGCTGGATGAAGCCATGGGCGAGCTCTACCTGCACTCCTCCTTCCGCCGCGAACAGGAGGAGGATTCGCTTCGGGTGCCGCTGGGAATCGGGGTCACCGGCACCGTGGCCAAGTCCGGAAAGCCGCGCCGTGTGGGGGACATCACCAAAGCTCCCGAATATTTGAGCATCCATTCGCTCACGCGCTCCGAACTGTGTATCCCCCTGAAAGTTGAGGAACAAATCATCGGCGTCGTCAATGCCGAGAGCACGGCCGAGAATGCCTTCACCGAGCAGGATGAGGAACTTCTGACCATTCTCGCCGGCCAGATCGCCACAGCCATCCAGCGCCTGCGTACGGTAAAGGCGGAGCATCACCAGGCCAAGGAGCTATCCCGCTCAAATGCCTTGATCCGGGCGCTTGCCCAACTGGGAGCGCGCGCCTCCGCAGCCGCGGACCCGGAGGGTGTCATGCAGTCCCTGGGCAACGAACTCGGGGCGCTCGGTCTGCGTTGTTTGATCGCCCTATCCGACGCCGACAACATGCACGCCGTCGTCCGCTACACCTCGCTGCCCAGGAACACGATAAAATTGATCGAACGGATGACCGGTAATCAGATCAACAATTCGATCATCCCGGTCGAGCGATTTACTCCCCCCTCGAACACCCCCCAGAGTCCCAGCCTCATCAATGACCCGACCGCGCTGCTGCTGAACCTGCTGCCCGGGTTTTCGCGCCAGATGATCATAAAAATATTGAAGTCGATCGGCGTGATTGAGACGACCTCGGTCTGTCATCTGCCGCTGGTGACCGAGGGGAAGCCCATCGGCATCCTGTGGATGTGGGGGGAGGGTCTGCACGAGAACGATTTACCGGCCATGTCCCTGTTCGCCGGCCAGGTGGCAACCGCCCTCCAGAACGCCAAGCTTCTAGCCGAGGTGCAGCGCCTGGCGATCACGGACGAGTTGACGGAAATTTTCAACCGCCGCCATTTCTTCGATCTGGCCGAAATCGAATTCGGCCGGGCAAAACGCTACAGCCATTCCCTGGCTGCGCTGATCGTGGACATTGACCATTTTAAACAATTCAATGACCACTACGGCCACTTGATCGGCGATCAAGTGCTGCGCGAGGTGGCTCATATTTTGTTCAGCAGCCTGCGCGACAGCGATATCCTCGGGCGCTACGGCGGCGAAGAGTTTTCAATCCTGCTGCCGGTCACAGAGACGAAGGCGGCTGTCTACGTGGCCGAGCGCCTGTTGACCCGTGTGGCGGATACACCTATCCAGACCGAAGAAGGGGACCTTCACGTCCAGCTGAGCATCGGGGTGGCAAGCATCAGCAAGGAGACTCCCACGCTCCACTCCCTGATTAACCGGGCCGACCAGGCGATGTACATGGCCAAAGAGGCCGGCCGGAACTGCGTGGCGGTAAAATAATCGCGGGCTCATCCCGCCCCGCGGCAAGTGGCCCTATCCGCGCTCTTCAGACAGCAAGCGACCCCCGGCTCTGTTTATGAAAACCGGGGGTCGTTCTATTCGACAGGGAACCTGTTTATTTCTTTTTGTTTTCTGTCCCGCTTTTCTTTTCAAGGTCCTGCCGGATTTTGGCGCGCATTGCTTCGGCTTCCGGCGAGCGCGGCGCTTGGTTGGCTTCGTTCGACAGGGCGCCAAAACGATCGGAGAGCAGCATAGTCAGCAGGGCTTCCATGACGCTGGCGGTATTGCTGGTGCCTTCCTCGCCCTTGCCTCCGCTCACCACAACCCGCGGGACCACGTCCACGCCGGACTGCTGGATGGCTTCGGAAAAGCGGTTGAGCACCTGCTGGGTGACCTGAAACTGCGGACCGCCGTAGGCGCGCACCTGTTCCTCCGTGGCCAGGGCCTGGGCGATGCCCACCCGGGCCACCTTTTCCGCCTCGGCCGCGGCCAGAGCGCGGATCTGGGAGGCCTGCTGGATGGAGCGCTGGTACTCGGCCTTGCCCTGGTTGGTCTGGATATTGATGTTCAGCTCCGCCTGGGTCAGCTGGGTCTGCATCTGGGCGCGCGCCTCAGCTTCGCGCAGTTCACGCTCCTTGACCGCAGCCTGTTCCTGGCGCCCATAGGTCTCCACCTGTTCAGTGGCAATCTGCCGCGAGCGCAGCTGGGTCAGGATGGTCTCGATCATCGAGTCGCCCTCCGCCGAGACAGGCGTACCGATCAGGACTTCTTCCAGCTCCAGATTGTAATGGGCAAACTTGTCCTTCATCTCAGTACCGGCCTGCTGCTGGATGGCGCTGCGCTCCTGCAACAGCTGGATCAGGGTGCGGGTCTGGGCGACGTTTTTGAAATAGGCCGAGACCATCGGGTCGAGAGTCTGCTCCACCAATTTCTTGATATCACCAAAACGCTGGATCACCAGCGGGGCTTTCTGGTAGTCGATGTGGACGACCACCGAGAGCGGCAGCGACGGCTCGAAGGCATCCTTGGTGATGAGCGAGACCTCGGTCAGGTTCTCGTCGTAGTGATGGGCACCGACCTCGCTGCGGATCCACTTGAGGATGAAGTTGGTGGTGGGCACAACGATCACTTTACCGGCGTAGGTATTGAAGGCATACTTGCCCGGCAGGAGGGGCTCGCTCCACACGCCGCGCTTGCCCTTCTCCACCAGCTCGCCATGGCGGTAGTCCTTCCCGGATAGGTCGATGCCGGTCTCGCCGGTATAGGAGACGACCACGCCCACGTTGCCAACCTCGATGACCGTCTTGGGGATCATCTCGACAGTGGCAAACAGCCGGTTGATGTAGTAGGTGCCCTCCACCAGCACCTGCAGCTGGCGGCCGCGCATCCCACCCGCAGCCAGGAAGCGATCGGCGTCCTGGAAGCTGTTGTGATAGGTGTTGGACAGTTTCGGGTCATCGCCGACGATGGAGGCGATGATCTCGCCCTGCGTCAGGGACGGGCCGTCATGGACGGTGACGATGCCGACGGTGTCGTCGGTGTCCTTGATCACCACCGGTCGGAAACCGCTGCGTTCGGTGATCACGCTCGCCATGCTGCGGATGATCTCGGTCTCTTCCCGGTTGAGTGAGACGCCGAAGACGCGCTCGTCGGTAATGACGATGAACTGCACCAGGTTGATGGCATACGTGCCTTCACGCAGGATGCGGCGCTGGGGTCCGCGCTGGCCGCCGTTGTCCATGAATGCAATGACATCCTGGAAATCGTTTGCCGTTACGTTGGAGGCCAGCACCTGGGCCGGATCCAGCGGCTTGCCGTCACGGGCAAAAATGTAGCCAATTTTTCCCTGGCCGATGGTAACCAGCGGCATCGCATGAACCTTGTATACGATGCCCCACAGGTAGTGCATACCGCCGCGCAGGACGTGCGGCTGGTAGCCGGCCTCGCCATGCAGGGCGATGAAGCCCGACCTGACGGAACCTTTGAAGCTCAAACGCTTCTCGACGATGCCGACCCGGTTGTTCGGAATATAACGCAGCCCGCCCAGCAGGTAGAAAAACAGGATGATCCCAAGGATAATCCCTCCGGTGATCAATAAATCATTCATTCTTTCTCCTTTCGGACACAGCACAATCCAATATTATCTACGAAATCAGCAGGCCATTGTTGCACGGACCGGGCCATCCCCGGTCCCAGTGTGCCGCGGTAATAAGCCTGGGCACGAGGAGGTGTCCGGGTGGGATTATTCTTCCGCGACCACGATGATCTTATCTTCACCTTCGAAGCTGACCATTTCGGATTTCTTCGGATTGGTGTGAATGCCGTAGGATTTATTTTTGTCCCCGGATTCGCGCAGCAGCCGGTAGCCAATGGCGATCTCACCGCGCCGGCTGGCCGCTTCGACCACCGTGTAGAAATTGACCGGGGCGCCTGTCTCAATATAATCCCCCATCGGCTTGAGGTAGATTTCCGAGCCCTCGGGGTCAAAGATATCGGCGAACACGTCGTAGAGCGCGCCGTCCTCGGAAAGCTGGGACATCATCAGGCTGACCAGATGGTCGCTGACGATGAAATCGTCCACATGGGTCACCTCGGCCAGCTCGCGATTGCGCAGGTCGAGCATCTCGCTGACGATCGAAAACGGCGTCCGGTCGCGCTCGGCAATGTCGCGCAGGTGCAGGAGCGTGACCAGGGTGCGGGCATCGGCCTCCTGGGGCTCCAGGCCGGCGTAATTCAGGACGATGACGTGGTCGTACTCCCTCACCTTCAAGTCTTCCAGCAGGCGGCGGTCGGTGGTGTCGCCTTTTTCGAAAGTCACCTTCTGGTTGGCGAGGGCCCGGGCGCACTCCATGACCGCCTCACTTGCCGCGGCGGATTCCCTGGAAGCAGTGACATCCGCTACGACCGCCAGGCGCGAACCTCTGGCCACGTAGGCATCCAGCTCACGGAGGATGGTCGCCCCGGAGCGGTTCCAGCCCAGGATGAGCGCCTTCTCCGGGGCGGGGCTTCGCTTCCGGCCGTTTTCACGGATGGCACCCTCGTCGACTGAAACCTGGGTCATCCCGGAAAGGAGAATGGTGTCATCGTCTTCGGAAAGGGCGAAAATCTGGTCACCCGGTTTCAGGAGCGTCTGCATCGGAGGGTTGAGGGCGATTCTGCCGTCAGCGGTGCGCATTCCCATGACCGCCGAATCTTCGTAGGCATGCAGGGCCTGGGCGAAGGTTTTTCCGACCAGCCCCGGCTCTTCCTGAAAATAAATCTCATCCCCTTCGAAGTTCAGCAGCTCGGTATACACCACGGAGAGGTCCGATTGCCGCGAGGTCTGGGCGATGACGCGTGCAATCAGGTCGGCGGTCAGCACGACCTGGAGCTGGTCGCGTGCGCCAATCATCCGCACCACCTCCATGTCCTTCGGTTCGCTGATCTGGGTGACGATATGGTAGGGTTCCTGGCGTCGGTTGGGATTGTTCGTCAAGGCCAGGACGGTTTTGATGACCACCGAATCGGGGTCGCCCGATTCCGGCGGAAGGATGATGATCGAGCGCGCCCCGTGTGGGCTGGCAATCTCGAGGTCGGTGAGGTCGATCGGATTCCCGCTCCGGCAGATAATGCGCGTTGAGCCGCGCCGCTCGACCCGGGCACGGATTTCGTCCTCCATCTCGACCTTGTCCCGGTCAGCCAGGATGACGATGCGGGCATTCTTCTGGTTTTCGTTGGCGATCATCAGCTCCGACAGGATGGTGAAGATCTGCGCCGACCAGCCCAGGATGAGGGTATGGCCGTGCTCAAGGACACGCGAGCGGCCTTTCCGCAGCTCCTCGACTTTGGCCTCGATGCCGCTGGTCAGGGTACCGATCAGGATGCTGACCATGAACAGGCTGCCCAGGGTGACCACCAGCATCACCACCAGGAAAAGCGTCGGGGAGGAGACGTCGCCCGGATTGGGCGTCAGGGCCTGGAACAGGATGCTCCAGAAGATCTCCTTCAAGCCGGTGCCAGGCGGGCGGACGTGGGGGATGAAGGAAACGGCGGTCATCACGAGAACCAGGAAAGCCGCTCCCAGCGCCAGCCAGCCGATCAGGACCAGCGGACCTCCGGAAAAGCGGTTGTCAAACCAGTAGCGGAACCGTTCACGCCAACTCGGTTTTTCAGCCATGCCGCCTCCATAAGAAACAGGATAAACAAATTATAGCTTTATTCCTACACAAGCCGGATTGATCACGGGCATCCTTTTGTCCTATAATTATTTCTGGAATTGGCGGTTCGCCCGGACCAGCCGATTTTCGAGGAGGACAAAATGACCACGACCCTCACTTTTTACGGACATGCCGCGCTCGGATTGGAGACCGGGGGCAAAAAAATCCTGGTCGACCCCTATTTCAGCGGCAACCCGGCCGCCGCAGTTACCGCCGATCAAGTCGGCACGGATTACATCCTGGTCACGCACGGCCACGGGGACCACCTCGGCGACACGGTAGCCATTGCCAAACGCACCGGCGCGACCGTCATTGCCAATGCAGAGATTTCAAGCTGGTTGGGCAAACAGGAGCTCATCACCCATGCCCAGCACCTGGGTGGCGGGCATCAGTATCCCTTCGGCTACCTCAAGCTGACCCTGGCGCTGCATGGCTCGTCCCTCCCGGACGGATCAAACGGCGGCAACCCGGCAGGCTTCCTGCTGACGACGATCGACGGCAAGAAGCTGTACATCGCCGGGGATACCGGACTTTTCGGCGACATGCGGCTGATCGGTGAGGAAGGGATCGATCTGGCAGTGCTGCCCATCGGCGACAACTACACCATGGGCCCGGAGGATGCCCTGCGGGCGGTCAAGCTGCTCACCCCCCGGCATGTCATCCCTTATCATTACAACACCTGGGATTTGATCACCCAGGATGCGGACACGTGGGCTGCACGGGTCGCCACAGAGACCAAGGCGCAGGTGCACGTGCTGAAGCCGGGCGAATCCTTTAGCCTATAAGCCTGGCTACAAAAGACACGACGAGTCACGAGGGTTCTTGGGGCCTCGGTGTTCGGCGTGGATTGCCCACACACACGCAAGAGCAGTCCATTGGAGAGCTGGATGAGTTCAACTTCACCGTGGGAACCGGGAAACGTAGTGGTGCTGCGCGGGGTCTGGCGGCAAAAACTTTGGGTTGCCGGTCCGGCGATCCTGGTCGAGGATGACCCCGACTTGATTGCCCTGTACTGGCGGGCAGGGACGCGCATGAAAACCCTTGGCAGGCGTATGGCTGCCCGGGATCTGTTACCTTCAGCGAAAATAGACCTGGTCGATCACATCTGGTCAGAGACGGATGTGCTGGCGCTGGCCAAACCCGGAGAAGCCCATTCGGTGTGGGCCATGTGGGAGACGGGGCAGCCCAAACTTCGCTGCTGGTATGTCAACCTGCAGACGCCTCTGCAGCGAACCTCGCTCGGCTTCGACTCGATGGACTATGAACTGGACATCGTCATCAGCCCGGACCTCTCGCAGTGGCGCTGGAAGGACGAAGATGAATTCCAAGAATTGACTGCGGCAGGAATGTTCACCCGGGAGGAAGCCCGTGCGATTCGCGCCGAAGGGGAGTGCGTGCTCCGACAGATGAGCGCAGGGGGGGCGCCCTTTTGCGACGGTTGGGAAAAATGGTCGCCTCCTTCGGGATGGGCCATCCCGGAACTCCCCCCGGGCTGGGATGAACTGTAGCCGCTGCAGCTCGCACTCTGCCGCTACGGTTTTTTATCCGGCAGCACCAGCGGCGCATCCGCAAACGGGTGGGGAACCACTTGCACCCTCAGGTGATAGGCCGCCGAAATCAAATCCGAGGTCAGCACCTGGCGCGGCGTTCCCACGGCCTGGATCTCCCCCGCAACCAGCAGCGCCATGCGGTCGGCGTAGCGGGCAGCGAGGTTCAGGTCATGCAAGGCAATCAAGACCGCCAGGTTTTCCTGGTGCGCCAGCGCCTGGACGGTCTCCATCAGGCTGACCTGGTGCTGCAAATCCAGGTGGGCGGTGGGCTCGTCCAATAAAAGGATGGGCGTGGACTGCGCCAGGGCGCGCGCCAGCAGCGTGCGCTGCTGCTCGCCGCCGGAAAGTTCCCCCACGCGGCGGTCGGCCAGCTCCAGTGCATCCACTTTCTGCAGGGCCTGACGGGCGATTTGCTCATCTTTGTCTGAAGTTTGGCCGAGAAAATTGAGATAGGGCGTTCGCCCCATCAGGACGGTCTCCCACACGGTGAAGGCAGGCGGCAGAGTGACCGCTTGCGGCACCACGGCCAGATAACGGGCGCGCTGCATCGGCTTCAGCAAGAGCAGGTCATCCCGATTGGTGCGGACCGTCCCGCCCTGTGCCGGAACGACGCCGCTCAGTGCACGCACCAGGGTGGACTTCCCGGCCCCGTTCGGGCCGATCAAGGCCAGCACCTGGCCGGAAGTAACCTCCAGCGAAATTTTATACAGCACGCGGCGCGCCCCGTACGAAACGGACAATCTTTCAATACGCAGCATTTTCATCGGTGTCCAGGCCCTCGACATCCCAACGAACTACCAGTACCCCTGGTTTTTCGACCTGCGCAGCACCCACAGGAAGAACGGCGCCCCGGCCAGGGCAGTCACGATGCCCAGCGGCAGTTCCTGCGGGGCAAGCACGGAGCGGGCGATCACATCCGCCACCAGCAGCGCACCCGCGCCGCCGAGAATGGAGAGCGGCACCAGCCGGCGGTGGTCCGCACCGAACCACAGGCGCATCACATGCGGGACGATCAGGCCAATAAAGCCGATGATCCCGGAAAAGGAAACCGCGGCTGCCGTCGACAGGGAGGCGGCCACCAGGATCAAGGTCCGCGTGCGAGTTACCGGAAGGCCCAGCTGCTGGGCCTGATCATCGCCGAACTGCAGCAAATTCAGGGCATGCCCGCTCAGCACCATTCCGGCCAGTCCGATCAGGAGAAATGGCAGGATCGCCAGCACTGGCTCCCAGCCGGCCTGGCTGGCCCCCCCGAGCAGCCAAGCAATGGCCCGGCGCAGTTCGCCGGTTGAACGGAGCATCAGGAACGAGGTCAGGGCGGTGGCGAAGGAGCTGAAGGCCACACCCGCCAGGATCAGGTTGGTCGTCGGGACTGTCCTGCCGAGACGTGCCAGCGTATAGACGAGGAAGACGGTAAGGAGCGCACCAGCAAAGGCCGAGAGCGGGACGGCAAGCAGACCCCAGAACGAGTAGGGCCACTGGATGCTCATCGCCAGCACCGCACCCAACCCGGCCCCGGAAGCCACGCCGATCAGGTACGGATCAGCCAGCGGGTTGCGGAAGAGGCCCTGGTAGGACGCACCGCTCCCGCCGAGCGCTGCCCCGGTCAGCAGGACCAGGACCGTGCGCGGTGCCCGGATGCCCAGGAGAATGAGCCGGTAAGTCTGCAGCGCGGCAGGAAGCCTGCCGGTGAAAAGACTGGCCAGCACCTTCCATAGATCGACGGGAGAAATGAAGACTGAACCAATGGCAATGGAGAATAAAACTGCCACTAGCAGAAAGGTGAGGGTCGACAGGTAGGGCAATATTCGGCGCATCATATCTTCAAGGGTGGGGCGGCGGATTGCCGCCCCCAGGAGTTATTTGAACAAATCCGGATGGAGCAGCTTCGCCAGAGCCTCCAGCCCGTCCACCAGGCGCGGGCCGGGACGGCTGACCAGGTTGTCGTCAAAGGGGAAAATATTACCGTTCTTGACAGCGCCGAGATTGTCCCAACCGGAACGCTGCTTCACCGAGGCGGGCGTCGCCCCGTAAGCCGAATCGCCCAGGATGATGAAGTCAGGGTTCACCACCAGCAGCTGCTCCAGACTGATCTGGGCATACTGGCTCGGGAGCTGCGCCCCAAAGTTGACGCCTCCGGCGCGCTGGATCAGCGCATCCACGAAAGAACCCGGGCCGGCGGTATAGGGCTTGGTCGGGTCGGTCGCGTCCAGTTCGTAATAGACGGTCGGCCGCGTTGTCACGGTGGCAATTTTGGCATCCACCTCAGCCACACGCGACTTAAGGGATGCCACCAGGGTGTCCGCCGCGGATCCATGTCCGGTCAGTTTGCCGACAGTTTCGAGATTGGTGTACATCTCTTCCAGCGTGGTAGGATTGGGCAGGAAGTAAACCGTCAGGCCGAGCTTTTCAAGGGAGGCGACCAGCTCGGGCGGGTTAATGCCGCCAGCCAGCACCAGGTCCGGGTGGAGGGCGGTGATGGCCTCGGTGTTGTACTGGTCCATCGATCCACCAATATCCTGCACGGACTTGACCTCCGCCGGGTAATCTGAAAAAGAATCCCGGCCGACCACCTGCGCCCCCGCTCCGATGGCGTAGAGGATTTCCGTGTTCGACGGGGCCAGGGACACGACACGCTGGGAGGGACTGTTGAGCTTCACTGTCCGATTCAGGCCGTCGGTAAGGATGATCGCGGTCGCTGTAGGTGCCGCACTCGGTGTGGCTGTCAAAACCGGGGTCGATGTGGAGAGCTCCGGAGTCTCTGCACAGGCAGCCAGCATACTCAGGAAAATCAGCGCAAGAAGCAGTTTGCGGAACATTTCAATCTCCTCGTAAATTCATCCATTTTTATCTTGGGTGTCCTTTTGTTGCAAATCAAAATCCCCTGCCTTTTTCAGACAGGGGAGGGGGGAGTGGCAATCCAGCTGGGCCGTTCCCACCTCCTTACCGCGAGAGTGTGGTGAACCGGCCAAGGCGGGCGGCCTGACTTGCTCGAACGAGCTTACAGTTGCGCGACAGTGCCGGACTTGCACCGGCTTCGCCTTTGAGCCTTCCCATCCGGGGGAAGAGGCACCCTGACCAGAGATTCGATTGTGAGCTGATTGTATGCGCGCCGGGGAAAACTGTCAATGAAACCGGATCATGAAACCAGTGTTTTCAAAGAGCGCTGACCCATTCCACTGCTGACTTGACACGCCTTGTTTGGAGCGTATAATCATGATATTTCTCCTAGTTATATATGGACCCGAAGAAAGGAGGTGAAGGCCCGGAACTCTCCGCCCATCCAGTTTTTTCATTTCTTGGTTCCAACTATAGATCGACAACTATAGAATAGAAGAGGAGGAAGAAAGAATGAATCGTCAAAGATGGTTCGCTATTGCCACTTTCCTAGTACTTCGAGGCAGAAGTGTGTCAAAAGAATTCATGCGGCCAATGGTTTTCCTTGATAAGTCCATTTGAAGGGCCTGGCCATGGTGAGGTTGTAGTATTCGATGAAAGCCAGGACCTTGGCTTTCAAGTCAGCGATGGAGACGAAGTTACCTCGTTTGAGTAATTTGCGTACCAAAATACTCAGCCAGATCTCGACCTGGTTCATCCAGGAGGCATGCCTGGGTGTGTAGAGAAAAACGATCCGATGAGCAGGGTCACTCAGGAAAGCTGCCCGGGTAGCCTTGGATTTCAGGATGCCGTTCTTGCCTTTGAGCCCCAGGTCGATGGCGATGTCAGACTCTTCTGCGACCAGGCGTACCAGGCTGGCGGACAGATGGATGTTGAGGTTATCCAGAATGAAGTACCACTTTACGACCTCGGGTTCCGCATCCAGCCGCCGCCGAATATGATCAGCAAAATCCTGCTCACTACGGGTCGGGCCACAAGAAGCGGCCACCAGGCGACCTGCGGCCACATCGAAATTGAAGATGAACGAGAGCGTGCCATGTCGAATGTAATCGAACTCACGTCGTTCCACCTTCCCGGGTTGCATCGGCAAGCCAGGATAGCGCCGTTCCAGGGCCTGCACGCCGGTCATTTCATCCACACTTTCAGTGCGCTCCCGGTGTTTGGCCCGTTCCGGCGCCAGCAGATAGGCCGCGTTGATCTCCGCAACTTTCTCATCCAGACGCTCATCCGGCTCGGGTGTCAACCAGTAGCGGATCAGGTGGGGCTGAAGATCAGCTTCTTTTTAAAAGCCTGGCCGCATGCCGTCCAGAGATTTGCTCCACAATGCCGCGCTTCATGACTTCTTCAGCAATTTCACGGCCTGTCCATTGGCTGATCGGCCGATCCGCTCCTTCCGGCTTTTCACAGGCCAGGGCCATGATCTGGCAGACCTGGTCCGCCGTGATCCGAGCCGGTGCCCCCGGACGCGGCAGATCTTCCAATCTCTCTGCGATACTCAGGTCCTCCAACGCAATCCCCTGCAAATCCAGCCAACGTTGCCGCCACAAGCGGACCGTATCCAACTCCACTTTCATTTCTCGGGCGATCCAACTGTTATTTTGTACACGCTCAGCCGCCAATACAATCCGGGCTCGTAACGCTTTTTGCTGACTCAGCGTATGACGTTTGATCAACTTTTCTAATCCTTCTCTTTCCAGATCGCTCAAATGGAGCGGGAGCGGTTTCGGGGTCGGCATAGGCTTCACCTCTTGTTTCGGGAGTTTGACCCTATCCTACCTAATTCGTTCCTGCCCGTCAACCAATTTACCTATCTTTTGTCTTACTTACGCCAACCTGTACTAGTGGCGGCAAGCATGATCCTTTCCGCCTGTGGAGCCAAAGCCACTCCCGTCCCGACCGCTGCAGCCGCGCCCAAGGCGACAACCGCGGCTTCCCAACCGGATACCATTATCATCGGCACAACGGATAAAATCGCCAGCCTCGACTCGGCCGATGCCTATGCGATCCGCGACTGGGAGGTGCTCTTCAACATCAGTGATGGTCTCGTGAGGTGGAAGCCCGGCACCACTGACCTGGAACCCGACCTGGCGACTGATCTGGGAACGGTGTCCACGGACGGCCTGACCTATACCTTTACTCTGAAAGACGGCATCAAATTCGGTGACGGCACCCCCCTGACCGCCACCGTGTATGCCGCCCAGCTCAACCGCCTGCTTACCATCGGACCCAAGTGCCCGAACGATGTCGCCGATTCCCTGGCGGTTCCGTTCGTCAAGAGCATTACTGCCCCGGATGACAAGACGATCGTCTTCACCCTGCTCAACCCGTACGCCTTCTTCCCGCAGATCCTGGCCGGCGCCCCATACGTGGCCTCCGATCCGAGCATTTTCAAGCCGGATGCGTGCAACCTGTTCCCGCCCGCCCCGATTTACGGTACGGGCCCCTGGTACATTTCACAGTACAACCCGGATGAGCAGATGGTTTTCCAGCCCAATCCCAACTACACGGGCGACCTGAAACCCCAGGTCAAACAGGTCATCGTGCGCTATTTCTCTGATCCGAACACGATGCTTTTGGCCGTCCAGAGCGGCGAGATCGATGTCGCCTGGCGTTTGCTCTCCCCGGACCAGCTCACCCAGCTCAAGAGCGTCACCAGCGTGAAGGTCGGGACGATCAGTGGTGGACGTATCCAGTTCCTGGTCCTTAACCACACCATGAAGCCATTCGATGACCCGAATGTGGACAAGGCGATCGCTTCGGCGATCGACCGCAATGAGATTGCAGATACCGTCTACGGCGGCCAGGTCACCCCGCTGTTTTCGCAGGTCCCGCCCGGCTTCCTGGGTGCAACCCAGGCCTTTGATAAGATGTACAGCGCGCCGAACCTCGACGCAGCCAAGAAGTTCCTGGAAGCCTCCGGATACTCGGCCACGAATCCACTGACGATTACGCTCTGGTACCCGCCCGAGCACTACGGCGCTTCGACGGCGGCCTGGATGCAGGTCGTCAAGAAGCAGCTCGAAGCCACCGGCGAGATCCAGGTTACCCTGCAGTCTCAAGAGTGGAGCACCTACGTGCCCGCGTTGACCGGCGGCAAGGCCTACGGGGCCGGCGTCCTGGGTTGGTTCTTTGATTACCCGGACCCATCCAACTACCTGGACCCGTTCGTCTACAACCGCGGTGAAGGTACCAACGTTACCCTCCCGGCCACCGGCTCGACAACCGGTACCCCGATCAATGACAAGGCCAAGCAGTTGGTCGCACTGCTCGCGCAGGCCGACACCGAAACCGACCTGACCAAGCGTGCTGCGGAGTATTCGCAGGCACAGGATCTATATGCCGACATGGTTGTCACCCTGCCGCTCTTCTTCTCTGCAGAGCACGTGGTTTACCAGACCTACATTAAGGGTTCAGCTTCTGTCCCATCTCCCGACACCCTCAATATCGGGCCGAACATTCTATTCCTCTATTCCTTGCTCACCAAGGGCAAGTAAGTAGATCCTTTTCGATTGGGGCGGGAGCAATCCCGCCCCAATCCTATATCCCAACCGAAGTAAAGACGTGTCCCCAATTGCAATTATCGCCCTCATTATCGGCGTCCCATCCATCATCCTGTTGGCGTACGTTTTCGTCCGGGGATCTACGGGACTGCGCCGTTACATCCTCACCCGCATTGTGTTGACTGTGCCGATGGTCTTCATCCTGGGCAGCATGGTCTTCCTCATCCTGCGCGTCCTGCCGGGTGACCCGGTTTCGTCTGCGCTGGGTCCCAAGGGCACCCCGGAAATGATCCAGAAGATTCGCACCGAACTCGGGCTCAACGACCCGCTGATCGTCCAGTATGGCCGCTTCCTGTGGGACATGGCCACCCTGCACTTCGGAAACTCTCTCGTGGGCGGCCATCGTCCGATCCTGGACGAGATGAGCGAACGCTTCCCGGCCACGCTGGAACTGATCGTCCCCGCCTCGATCCTGGCGCTGCTGATCGGGGTGTACGGCGGCGCCCTGGCCGCCTCCAAACGCAAGCGCGTGGCGGACTTCTCCCTGCGCATTTATTCGGTGGTTATTTATTCTCTGCCAATCTTCTGGTTTGGCTTGATCCTGCAGCTCTTCTTCGGAGTACAGCTCAAGTGGCTGCCGATCTCCGGACGCATCGATTCGATCATCGGCACGAAACTCAAACTGGTCACCAACATCTACCTGGTCGACGCCCTGATTTCAGGAAACTGGCCTGCCTTTTTCTCGGTCCTGCAGCACCTGGTCCTGCCGACGATCACGCTTGGCCTCATCCTGTCGGGCATA
Source organism: uncultured Chloroflexia bacterium (assembly GCA_963753465.1). Classification (GTDB taxonomy): domain Bacteria; phylum Chloroflexota; class Anaerolineae; order Anaerolineales; family Villigracilaceae; genus UBA877. Next base: position 373,858 of record CAVWCJ010000003.1, on the reverse strand, counting down.
TTCGTGCGCATGACCCGCGTCAATGTGATCGAGACGATGCATGCCGATTACATTGGGGCGGCCCGGGCGCGCGGCATCCGGGAACGCGTGCTGATTTATGGGCATGCCCTGAAGAACGCCATGATCCCGGTCATTACCCTGATCGGCCTGCAGGTGGCCATCCTGCTCGCCGGGGCTGTGCTGACCGAGACGGTGTTTTCGTGGCCGGGCATGGGTAGCTACCTGGTGGAACGCATCTCCGCGCGGGACTATACCGCCGTGCAAAGCGTGATCACCGTCTTCGCCATGCTGGTCGCCTTGATCAGCCTGGCAGTGGACGTCATCTACTCGCTCGTCGACCCCCGCGTGAGGTATTAATCGAGTGGCTAAAACCAAGGAACAACCTTCTGAAGCCCTCCCGGAAGGAACCACCTGGGAAGTGGAGCTTAAACGGGTCGGCTTCGTTCGCCGGATTTTCATGGCCCGCCGCTGGTACGGGGCCGATTGGTGGTTTGTTGCTATTTCAGCCGTGGGGGTCGTGGGTTTTATTTTTGTGGCTCTATTTCCAGGGTTGCTTGCGCCCTACTCCCCCAATGCGCTGGTGGGGCCGAGCTTCCTGGCCCCAGGAGCCCAGGTGGATTTGCCGGTCCTCATCGTGCTCCAGAGTTCACCAGTCCACAAATTGCAGGATCTGGCAGTTCCGCCAGAAGGTAACCGTCCAGGTGTGGCGGTCGTGGAGGGAGCCCCAACAGGAGGGGCCCTGAACGAAGAGGCCCAGAAGATCGATGAAGTGATCAAGAATCAACCCGGCGGTCTGCGCCTGAGGCCAGTCATCGACCGCTATCCAGCCATCGAAGATGCCTTACAGGCAGTCGTAAGTGGGACAGACAATGCCGCCGTTATCCAACGGAAAGATTTCAATAATATCCAGGCGCAATTCCCCACCCTGCGAGAGGCTGGATCCATCAGCGGGGTAACCTCCACTGCTGGCGGGTTCCTCCTGGGGACCAACGACATCGGCCAGGACGTCCTGAGCCGGCTGCTGTGGGGCACCCGCATCGCCCTGATCATCGGGTTCAGCTCCTCCATTGTCTCGCTGTTGCTGGGCGTGCCCCTGGGCTTACTGGCCGGCTTCGTCGGCGGCGCATTCGACCGCCTGTTGAGCCTGCTGATGGACAGCCTGTACGCCTTCCCGGGGCTGATCCTGGCGATTGCTATCACCGCCGTGCTGGGCCCGAGTATGCTCAACGTCATTGTCGCCATTTCCGTGCTGTATATCCCCACCTACTACCGCATCGTGCGCGGCCAGACTCTTTCGGTCAAGGAAGAGGTATACGTCGAAGCCGCCAGGAGCATCGGGGCGCGCAGCCTGGAAATCCTGGGCAGGTATATTTTCCCCAACGTAATCCCTTCCGTGGCAATCATCTTTTCGGTGAACGTGGCGGACGCCATCCTGACCGGGGCAGGACTATCCTTCCTCGGCCTGGGCCTGCCCCCCACCATTGCAGACTGGGGCATCGATGTGGCCCGCGGCCAACGCTTCATCCAGACCGCCTGGTGGATGATCACCTTCCCCGGCCTGGCGATCCTGATGGTCGTCCTGGCATTCTCTATGATGGGGGAGGGATTGACTGAGATCTTCAACCCCAAACTGAGGAACCGCTGATGTCGGAGGATGTCCTCTATTCCGTTCGCAATCTGACCGTCGAGTACAGAACCAGGGCCGGGGCCGTGCGCGCCGTTGACAACGTGTCCCTGGATATCCACCGCGGTGAGATCCTCGGCCTGGTGGGCGAATCCGGCTGCGGGAAATCCACCCTCGGGAAAGCCCTGATGCGCCTGCACGAAGGGATCGCCGACATCCCTGCCGGAGAGCTGTGGTTCGACGGCCGGGATTTGATGAAATTGTCCATGCGGGAGATGCCGGATATCCGCGGGGCCGAGATCGGCATGGTCTTCCAGGACCCGATGACCTCGCTCAATCCGGTCCAGCGCATCCTCGACCACCTGACCGAGACGATCCATACACATGAACCCGAGACCAGCGATGCTGCCGCGCGCACCCGGGCAGAAGAACTGGTCGAGCGCCTGGGCATCCGGCGCGAGCGCATTAAAGATTACCCGCACCAGATGTCGGGCGGCATGCGCCAGCGCGTCATGATCTCCCTGGCCCTGGCTTTGCGGGCTAAGCTGGTGATCGCCGATGAACCCACCACCTCCCTGGACGTGATCGTCGAAGCCAAATTCCTCGACCTGCTCAAGGAGCTCCAGAAGGAGTTCGGGCTGACCATCCTGCTCATCACCCACAACATTGGCGTCGTCGCCGAGGTGGCCGACCGGGTGGCAGTCATGTACGCGGCAAAAATGATGGAAGTGGGCACTGCCCGGGATGTATTCGCCGATCCGAAGCATCCCTATACCCAGGGCCTGCTTAAATCGGTTCCCAACATCAAGCTGGATGGAAGCGACCTGTACAAAATGGGCGGTGAGCCTCCCAGCCTGCTGCACCCGCCCAGCGGCTGCCGCTTTCACCCTCGCTGCCCACTCGTCATGGACGTCTGCTCCCAGGAAGAACCAGCCTTCGAGCCGGTCGTTGGCGATCACCTCGCTTCCTGCTGGCTGTACCAGAAAGCCGGCGTAAAGCAGGCTTCTGGAAAACAGGAGGTCCGCGGTGGCTAGGCAGAACCCAATAGTAAAAACAGCCAGCTCGGTCCGGGTCGCTGCCGAGGGCGAAGACCTGGTGCGCGTCGAAGAGATCCGCAAGCATTTCCCGGTCCAGACCGGGTTTCTGGCCACCCTGCTCAGCCGGGGCCAGATCCCATCGGTAAAAGCGGTGGACGGGGTCAGCTTCACCATTCGGCGAGGCGAAGTATTCGGCCTGGCCGGCGAGAGCGGTTCCGGCAAGTCCACCATCGGACGGCTGGTCCTGCACCTGTACCAACCCACCTCCGGCCGGGTGATTTTCGACGGCATCGACCTGGAAAGCCTGTCGAGCGAGGAAATGCGCCGCATGCGCGCACGCATGCAGATCGTTTTCCAGGACCCCCTGGCCTCGCTCAACCCGCGCATGTCCCTCGGTCAGGCAATCGAACATCCCGCCCGGATCCATCTCCCTGAACTCTCCTCCCGGGAAAGACGCAACCGGGTAATGGAAATCTTCCACGAAGTCGGCATGAATCCGCCGGAGGCTTTCTACGACCTGTACCCGCACCAGATCTCGGGCGGCCAGCGCCAGCGCGTTGTCCTGGCGCGCGCCCTGATCACGCATCCCGAGCTCATTGTCGCCGACGAGCCGATTGCCATGGCGGACGTATCCGTCCGGTCCGTTTTACTCGACCTGATGATGAAAATGAAGGAAGAGTTCGCCCTGACCTACCTGTTCATCACGCACGACCTGGCGACCGCCAAGTATGTTTGTAACCGGATCGCCATCCTGTACCTGGGCAAGCTGTGCGAAGTGGGTCCCCTGAATGAGGTCTACGAGCATTCCGCTCACCCATACACACGGGCGCTTTTGGAGGCAGTTCCCGTTCCCGATCCGCGTCACCGCCGGACCGAGCCGATGCCGGCTGGTGAAATCCCGAATGCCATCAACCCGCCGTCGGGCTGCCATTTCCACCCGCGCTGCCCGTTCGCCAAGGAGAGGTGTTCTGCGGAAGAACCCCTGCTGCGGGAGATCCGTCCCGGTCACCAGGTTGCCTGCCACTTCGCGGAAGAAATCCTGAAATAAGTCCCTTGAATGGCGGAGTCGGACGGATGGGCCTCCCATCCGCGCGAAGTCCCAATCTTCCGGGCCTACCTCCCCTCTTCCCCCGGCAACCTGTATTTGTCCCTGGCAGTCCGACCTGACGCAGCGGTCACGGGAAATCGTTGATTATTTATTGGTAATGAGGGCAAGGCTTGTGGCGAGAAAACAGACTTTAAAAGGGACACCTCCCGGGAACGGGCGTAAACTGAATGCGCCGTTCCTGCCCATTCTGGTTGGACTCTTTGCCATTTTCTATGCCCTGACCGGCTACCGCGGCTGGCTGATTTTCCTGATCGGTTTTGCAGGCGCGTGGCTGTTCGCAGCGGTGTGGGTGTTTACCCTCGAGCGGGGGCTGAGCATCGAACGCAGGATCCATATTGCGTGGGCGCGCGTGGGAGATTCAGTGCCCGAGGAACTCATCGTGACAAACACCAGCTGGCTGCCGGCCATTTGGGTGGAGATCCTGGACGAATCGGCTACTTTAGTGGAACCGATCCGCCTGGTTTCCGACGTCGAGGCGCATGCCTCCCGCAGGCGGCATCCGCTGCACCTCTTCAGACGGCGCGGAGAGTACACGCTCGGACCGACCCGCTTGCGGACCGGGGATCCTTTCGGGATTTACACCCTGAACCTTCTTGACCGCCATACGAGCACGATCATGGTCACACCGCCTCAACTACCCCTGGAGCAGCTCTGGATCGCTCCAGGTGGATGGGCGGGTGACCGGCAGCAAACCCGCCGGACCCTGGAGAGGGAAATAAGCGCTGCTGGGGTTCGCGAGTATATGCCCGGGGACAGCCTCAAGAGAATCCACTGGCGCGCCAGCGCACATAACGACGCCTTGATCGTCAGGCAGCTTGAAGCTGCCGCATCCGGGGATTGGTGGATATTCGTCGATCTGGAAACAGCTGCTCAAGCCGGGAGCGGTCAAGATTCCACTTTGGAGCTTTCAATCGTGCTGGCGGCCTCTCTCGCCAGCCGCGCGCTGAGGGAGCACCGCCGCGTCGGCCTGGCGCTCGCCGGACCGGACCTGGTCTGGCTGGAGCCGCGCTCTGGCCCGGGCCACACCTGGCGAATGCTGCACGCCCTCTCGATCGCCGAGGAGGGAAACCACTCCCTGGCGAAGCTGATGGCGCTGGGACGGCCCGCTCAAAGCGCAACTTTAATCACCATTACCCCGACGACCGAACCTGCCTGGGTGGCGACCGCCGGGCGAGCGCTGCGCGGAGGCAGGATGACCGCCCTTCTGGTCGACCCGACCGAGTTTGGCGGTGCCCTGGATCAAGGCAGGCTCTCCTCCGCCCTGGCCCGGAGCGGGATACCCCATACCCGCATGCCCCGGGCACTTCTCGATGAGGCCTATTCATCTCACGGCTGGGGCAGTCGAAAGCGCCCTGGCATTCTTTCCAGCAAGCGCTATCTGGAAAAGGGGACGGCCGAGTGGCAGAGCATGGACTGACCTCCCACATCCCGCCTCTGTTTGCGCGCTCCCTAGCGGCGGAAAAGGGCATCACCCTGGGTCTTCTTCTCGTCCTGCTCCTGTCTGCCGTGACCGGGATGACCACCGCACTCAAAGGGCCGGATCCGGCTGCGCTCTGGCTGGGGCTGCTCTTCGGCATGCTTCTGGGATGGCTGCTGGCTTTAGCCCGGCAGCCGCTTCTTCGGGCAGTGGCGATTGTTCTTGGGCTCGGTCTGCTTTATCTCCTGCTCATCCCGGGCGGTTTGAGCGGAAAGATCGTGGCACTCGCGGCCGAGTCCCTTCACCACCTGCTGGGGCTTATTCCTTTTTACCAGAGGCGCCCGGTCGATCCAGGCCAGGTGATGCACAGGCTGCAGGATCTTTCCACTTCAACGCAGATCCTCATGAAACGGGTGCGAGTTTGGACGGCAGCCCTGCTGTCCGACCAACCGGTCTTCGACCCGGTCGCAGCCGGGCTGGTATGGAATGCCCTGGTCTGGATGGTGGCCGCATGGGCAGGCTGGATCATCGAAGCCCGCCGGAATGCGCTGCTGGCCGTCTTCCCCGCGCTTATCCTGAGCCTGGGAACGCTTTCTTCCGGGCGGCGCATGTCCGACAGCCTCTACCTGATGCTCGGCGTAACCCTGCTGCTCCTGGCGACCTCCAAGCAGGATGCCCGCCGCTGGGGTTGGGAAGCAGGCCGGGTGGCTTACCCGGCGCGCAAGGGCCGTCAGATCCTGGGCGCCGCCCTGCTGGGTACGCTCGTGCTGGTCCTCTTCTCGGTGCTGCTCCCCTCCCTGTCTGTACAACGCATCCGCCAGTGGATCGACGAGCAGCGCAGGCCCGCCACACGAGAGCAGTCCAGGCTGGCTCAGTCCCTTGGAATCCTGCCGGGCGGGACGCCTCTCCCGGACGCGTTCCGGACCGTGCGCAGCCCCGGCCTGCCCCGGGATTACCTGATCGGGTCCGGCCCGGAACTTTCCCAGCGGGTCGTCATGACAATCAGGGTCGGAGGCCTGGCACCCAATACCCTGAACGGTCAGCCCCTGCCGCTCTACTGGCGCGGCTTTACCTACGACGTCTACACCGGCCAGGGTTGGAGTTCGAGCGCCACGACCGAGCAGGACCTGCCAGCGAACCAGCCCCTGCAATCGGAGCAGGCCCGGGGATTCGTGCCCATCCAACAGGACGTATCCCCGGTGGAGGACCTGGGCGGGACAATTTACGCGGCCGGTGAGCCGTTCCGGCTGGATTTCGCCAGCCAGGCAGCCTGGCGCGGTCCAGGGGACCTGTTTGGGATCCGGACGGAGGGTACCGAGCCGTACGAAGTCGTTTCTTCAATCCCGGTGCTGGACGAGCAGACCCTGCGTTCCGCCGGTGAAAGGTATCCCGACTGGGTCCGGCAGCACTTCCTGTCTCTGCCGGACGAGGTGCCGGAACGGGTCAAGGCGCTGGCCATCCGCCTGACCGCCTCCCTACCGACACCTTATGACCGGGCAAAGGCCATCGAGAGCTACCTGCGCACCTTCCCCTATACCCTCGATGTAGCCCGCCCGCCGCTGGACCGGGATGTGGTCGACTATTTTCTCTTTGATCTTAAAAAGGGATACTGCGATTATTACGCTTCGGCGATGGTCGTACTCTCCCGTGCCGCGGGAATTCCGGCGCGCCTCGCGATCGGCTACGCCACCGGCACTTATAATCTCAATTCGAAGCGCTTCGTGGTGACGGATGCGGATGCACACTCGTGGGTCGAGATCTACTTCCCCGGGTTCGGCTGGGTGCCGTTCGAACCGACCGCCGCTCTGCCCACATTGGAACGCTCGGAAGGACTCGTGCCTGAGACGCCGCAGATTTCGATCCCTCCGGCTGCAGCCGCTAACAACCGGGAGGTGGATATCCTGCCCTGGGCAGGGCGGCTGCTCGCCGGGATTTTAGGTCTGGCAGGAATTATCGCCGCGGCCTGGGCAGTCTCCGATGAATTCAAGCTGCACCACCTCCCCCGGCAGTCGGCTGCTGCCGTCCTGTACCGGCGTTTGAGGCGCGCGGGCAGACGCCTTGGGATAGTTTCGAAACCGGGTGATACTCCCTATGAATTTACTGCAGCCCTGCGCAGCAGGCTGCTGGATCTAACCGCGGGGAGCAGCCGCATGTCTTTTGGAGCGAATGTGACCGAGGGCGTCAGCCTTTTGATGGACGGCATCGTGCGCGGAACGTATCACCCCTCCCCTCCAAAGGAGGCTCCCCTGCTGAATCAGTGGAGCAAACTGCGCTGGCAACTGGGGCTGCTGAGTCTGCTGAAAACCTGGCAAGCACTGTCTGCTTCCCTCAAAGGAACAGCGGGGGACATTTCCAGACAGACCGGATCCAGGGAAAACAGGTCGGAGGAGGTGCCGAAATGGCACTGAAGGAAAAGGCGAAAGATAATCCTGTTGGAGAGATCCAGGATTTTGCAGAGGCGGTGATCGCCAACGTCGAGAAGGTGATCGTCGGAAAGCGGCCGGTCATCGAACTGGTATTGATCTCCCTGGTGTGTGAAGGGCACGTGCTGCTCGAAGACGCCCCGGGGACCGGTAAGACCATGCTGGCGCGGGCGATTGCTGTCACAACAGGGCTCGATTTCAAACGCATCCAGTGCACTCCTGATTTGCTGCCCAATGACATCACTGGCGTTTCGGTGTTCAATCAAAAAACGCGTGAATTCGAGTTCAGGCCCGGCCCGGTCTTCAGCAGCATCCTGCTTGCCGATGAGATCAACCGGGCCACGCCGCGCACGCAGAGCGCCCTACTGGAGGCAATGGGCGAGAGACAGGTGACGGTCGATGGGACGAGCTATCCTCTGCCAAAACCCTTCCTGGTTCTGGCGACTCAGAACCCGGTCGAATTTGAGGGAACCTTCCCTTTGCCCGAGGCGCAGCTGGACCGGTTCCTCATGCAGTTGAGCCTCGGCTACCCGGATTTCAAGGATGAGGATGCAATGATCCAGATGCAGCAGCTGGCCCACCCCATCGACGGGCTCACGAAAGCTGTGGATGGGAAAAGACTGCCCGAGCTGCAACGTCAAGTTCGCCAGGTGCATGTCGTCGAGAGCCTGCGTCGTTACATCCTGAACCTGATCCATGCCACGCGTGAGCACCCAGGGCTTGCCCTCGGAGCCAGCCCGCGCGGCAGCCTTGCCCTTTTCCACACCGCCCAGGCGCGCGCCGCGCTGCAGGGGCGCGACTTCGTCATTCCCGACGATGTCAAGGCTGTGGCCACAGCCTGCCTGGCACACCGTTTAATGGTCAGCCCGGAGAGTGCGCTGAACGGGCTGACCGCGCGTGGGATTGTTGGGGATTTGCTTTCCCAGGTCGAAGTGCCGATCGTCAGCGCCTCAAGATGTCTTGTCCGATGAGAGCTAAGGCCGGTGCAGGATGCCGTTGAAATCAAGGAATCCTGATGTACCCACATCGAACTGCAGCAGAATCGTCCCATCCGGCTGCAGGCGGAGGTGGTCAATGCCTCCTGGTGTGCAATTCGATGTGCTGCTCACCTTCTGCTCGTCAAAGATCAGGCTATCCCCGTCAATCTTGTTCAAAACAAGGTCGATGGAACACCAATCGAAGGCGCTCGTTCCACAGACACTGCCAATCTTGCAACCGGGCTGGATGGTCACATGCAAGACTGCGGCCCAATCGCCGTTCACCTGAAAAACCGTGCCCACCCATTTTCCTGCGATAGGATCGGTATTGGTGACTGCAATGGCGGTCGGTTGCGGCGCGGGGGTCGGCGGGGGGACGAGGGCGCCCGAGGTGTTGACATGCAGCTTGATGGCGATGTCGTCCGTGAAGTCGGGCAAGGCTACCGTCACGTGATCCCCCTGGCGGGTGAGCAGGGCTGAACCGGAGAGAGCATACCCGGTCTTGGTATCGTAGAAATCCACCTGCCAGTTTATGGCAGAGCCGGGGACGAGGACGGTCACGGTCTGTCCGTGGAGGTTGGGCAGCAGCTTCCAGTCAGGGGGTTCGGAGCCTGCATCGCGGAACCAGCCGAGCACCATGTTTTCATTCCCGACACTCGCTCCCCAGATCTTGGTGCCGCTCGAATATTGGACAGTGAGGGGTTTGAAGCCGGTGAAATCAACCCCGCTGGTAAAGCGGGTGGCGGGAAGTTCCGCATCGGCATACTTGTTTACCCAGATTGATCTCAATTTCGGTAAGGTTATTCCATATCCATCCTCCCACCAAAAGCCACGCCCGTTCACGGCTCCCGAGACCACCTCCGCCCAGATGGCATGGAGAACCCCGACTTCAGCATTGGGAGGATAGTTATTAATATCCAAGCCGGATTCACCGATCAGAACCGGTTTGTTATAGGCGGCCAGTTCCTGGTGGACTTTGTCAATGATGACCCTGTCCAGCTTATTGGAAGGCGGATAGGGGTGGACCTGGATCAGATCAATGGCGTCGGTCTTGTAATAGTTGGGCCATCTGCCGTCATCCGCCAAGGCGGCGGTAATGGGCCGGTGGTTTAAGTCGGCGGCCCGGACGACCTTTGCCATATGTTCGGTAAATGCAATACCTTCCTGTTCGGAGACGCCAGCGGTCAGGTTGCCCTCGCCAAAGACCTCCCAGGCAAGGATATTCTTGTGGCCCTGCCAGCGAGTGACCACTTTTCCCACCCATTGTAAAAATAATTTCTGCGCCTGCGAGCCTTCCTGGAATATGGCGATGTTGTTTTGTGCAGGCCCGCCATTAGCGGGATTGAACGGATTGGCTTTCCAGCTATTGAAGCCAGTGGTATTCCAGTTTGCCCAGCCAGTGAAAATCGGTATAACGTAAAGCCCGTGAGCCTCGGCCTCAGTGAGGAATGTGTCCCAGGCCAGAGCCCATTTTTCATTGATCTCTCCGGTGTTGGTATACCCGTATCCACCCAAGAGACCGTTGTCAATAAGAACACGCAGCGCCCGGTCGCCATTGTATTGCGCCCAGTCCATTACGGTACCGAAATCCTCATTAAAGAAGGCTGCCGCGTTCCGGCTGAAAATAAACCGCGTTTGACCATCCACGCTGAAGTAGAAACTGCCCGGCTGAAGGGTTATCATCGGCAGAGGGACGGGGGTGGTGGTTGGCGTTGGAGTGATGCTGGGGGCGAGCGTGGGAACGGCTGTATCGGTCGGCAGGATGGTCGTGCTGGCCGCCAGGGTTGGTGCAGCCATTGGCTTGGGTGTGCAACCCGAAAGAACGAGACCGAAGGTGATCAGGATAATGAAGAAGGTGCTAAGGGCATTTTTATTGGTTTTCATTATCACTCTCTTGGAGGAGGAAAGATCCATATCACAAATCTTTATTTCGAATATAGTTTGAAGGCAATGGCATCCTGGAAATCCGGGAACCGGACTTGTCACCAACCTTTATTGCCTGTAGTACAATCCTAATCGATGTCTATACTTCCTTATCGTTACCATGGCAATTATTGCACTTTTTTGCCCGTCACGCAATATCCTGAAAAACCTCCCCATCGAAAACCTATCCACGCTTCAGAATCAAACTCTCCCCTCCCGGCCTCTCGACCACCCAACCGGGCATGACCGCTTTCGTAAGATATTCCCCGACCACTGGGATCGCTACTGCGACCTCCGCCTTGCCGACGAAGTCCCCTTCGATCAGCAAGCTTACGTCCGAGACATTGTTCAGCGCATGATGCTCTGCCGTGACCCGGAGGGCGGTTATGCACGGTGGGTATGTCCCCGCTGCCAGTATGAGCATCGCGTCCCCTTCTCCTGCAAGACACGCTTCTGCCCCTCTTGCGGAAAAGTCAAAGTCGATAACTGGGTTAACAACATCACCAAAGACATGCTGGAAGTTCCTCACTTGCATATCACTCAGACCACCGACGATTCCTTTCGACCTTTCTTCCGGAGGGATAGTCGGCTCCTGAAAGAACTGCTCCGGATTGGCGCTCAGGCTGTGCAGGAAGTACTATCCGATCTCTATCCAGGGATGCAAATTGGATTGGTCTACACCGTCCATACCTTCGGCCGTGACCTGGGGTATAAGCCGCATGTCCATCTGGTTATTACCAAAGGCGGCCTTGTGGATGGCAAATGGGTGGAGATTGAAGGCATCCCCGCAAATCGCCTTTCCGCAAAGTGGCGCTATTTGCTTTGCAAACGTCTTCGGGAAGTATGCCCCTCCGATACCGCCCTGCAACAAGTAATTGCAAAAACATACACCGACCATCATGGTTTTATGGTCCATACGGAAAGCTTTTATCCAAAAGGAATTGAGGCTGCCCGTTATATCGGCCGCTACCTGGGGCATCCTCCACTGGCTACCTCACATCTGACCAACTACGATGGGAAGACAGTCACCTTTTGGTATAAGGACACTTGTACCGATGAGAAAATCGTCGTGCGCTGTTCGGCCCTGGATTTCATCTCTTCCCTGGTTCCTCATATCCCGCCGAAGGGATTGCAAATGGTGCGCTACGCCGGCCTCTACGCCCGTTGTGCTAAACGCCGCTGTTTAGAGATTGCCAACGCCGCTCTGGAAGCGCTGCGCTCACAAATTCCTCTGTTCGCTCTTGACCCGTTCTTAAAGTCCGTCGCGCCCCTGAAATGGCGCGAGCGCATCAAAGCCAGTTTCGGATATGATCCTCTTGCCTGCCCGCTGTGCGGCCGCACCATGGAACTTGCCGAAATCTGGGAGCCTAAACGCGGCTTCGTCTGGATGAAGCGTTGGCTGGAGACCCATCGGATGCGCAAGGCTGCCAGAGACGCAATGAAAGAAGCGTCTCTGGTCAAACAGCCCAGCCGTTCAAAATCACTTCCCAAGTATCAGCAGCTTCCGTTCGTTTGGAACACATCCTGAATATTTGATGCACTTCCTTGCTTTTTCTCCCTCAGATGACCTCGTGAGGCATTGACCTATTCCTTGGAATTGATTCTTGGGGGTGACCTTTCGGCCTTGAAGGTAAGTGTCTCAGGCCGTTTCGCTCCCTGGACTGCCACTTGTGTAGGCAGGCAGCCTGCATCCGAAAGGCTACGTTGTTCTTTTGCAAAAATATAAATTCCTAGACGTCAAGTTAGCCCAGGCTCTCCCTGGATTTTGCCGAATTTCAGCTTCGAGCGATGTGTATCCTTTCATTCGCAATGCAGATCCAAGCAGGCATCGGAAAAGGGGTTGAAAATAGGGGCTATTTCTCATGGAGGGCCAGGCTGTAGGTCACCTATAATTATAGGTGGCGGTTTGTGGTCAGCAACTGCTTGATCACCCGTCGGATATTTGGGAGAGTACATTATGAAAGGCTATTTTGCAATGCTCGTCGCTGCAAGCCTTGTCCTTTCAGGCTGCGCGGCCAAGCCTACAACTGCTCCCAACCCGACGGCCTCCGCAACCGTCCACCTGACCGATACGGTCGTTCCCATTCCAACTTCAACCACCTCCCCAACCCCCACTCCTTTCTCCGAACTTACACTCAAACCAGGGGACTTCTATTTCAGTCTGGACGGCAAGCCGGCTTTCGTTCTCTCCAGGAACCTCACCGGGAACACCGAAGATGATTTCAGCCTCCTATTGGAATGGGCGCGCCAGGGAGGCACCCGGTTCATCCGCGTTCATCTGACCCATGGCTGGTCGGGTGACCCGTGGATCAATAAAGATGGGACCGTCAATGAAAAATGGGCCCAGGAATGGGAGTGGTTCTTCGACCAGGCACAGACGGATGGGATATCTGTTATGCCGGTCTTCGGCGTGTGGGCTGACTGGAACAACGGCTTCCCCGATCTTGGAAGCCCCTATTGGCAGTATAACCCGCTTAATCAGGCCAACGGCGGGCCCGTCAAGGATCCGGGAGAATTATTCCAGCCGGATTCCGCAACACAAAAAATGTGGATGGCATGGGTCCAGTCACTGGTTCAACGCTGGCAGGGAAGGCCGAACATCGCCGCCTGGGAGATCTTCTCAGAGATCAACATCGCCACCGGGACAACGGATCCAAAAGGGGCCGTGGCCGAAACCACTGCAGTTGATTTTACAAATAAAGCCGCGGCAATAATCCGCGCCGCCGATACAAAACATCGCCCGGTGACCCTTGCCCTGGCGGAAGGCGCGCCCCTGACCGGCCAATGGGCTGACTACTACAAACTCAACACGCTCGACTTTATCGAGATCCATCCCTATACCGAACAGCTGGACCGTGAACTCGTTTCGGACGTTCATGCTAACCTCCTGATGTATAACAAACCCGTCCTGATCGGCGAATCCGGCTTGTGGGGTAATTCCGCCATTGCTAAAAATGCTATCACCGGTGTAAAACATGCCATCTGGGCCGGATTGGTCTCCGGGGCCATGAACGGTCGCGCTCTCTGGTCCAATGATGGCTATGCTTTTTATGGGTCCGACCGTGGGTTAGCTTTGCAGTTTTTGGGAGTTTATGCCACCGTTGAACAGCCAGTGGCAAATTTCGTAAAAGGGATCGACTTCACCGGTTTCAAGCCGGTCTCCTCCACCTCGACCGGCGGGGTCTGGGGAGCCGCCGTGGGAAATGAGAGTTCGCTTCTCGGCTGGTACCGGGACGCGTATTGTGAACCACCGGACTGGCTTCTGCAGCCGGTTGTCTCCCAACAGACGGTGGCCTTGACCGTTCCCGGCACCGTTGCCAACTGGCGGGTAGATTTCTACAACACGAAGGATGGGACAACCCTGCTCCGTTCGGCCTTCGTTACCCGAACTGGCAGCACCATTAACATTCCCTTGCCGGATTTTCAGGATGATATCGCCTTCAAGATGACGGCGCAGGCTGGAACGGCCTCCACGTCCGTGCCAGCCATAATCACCACCGATGCGATTGCCGGGACATGGAGCGGGACCATTTCCAGCCTCACCGGAACCTTTTCGACCTCGGTCAATTTGTCCATTCAGGCTGGCTGCAAGCCTGGCAAGGTCTGTGGAACCTTCGCTGCGCCACAACTCCCCTGCACCGGGGATCTTTTCCTTGAGACGATCAACGGCGAGACCTTCTTATTTCTAGAGCAAAATGTGTCCGGCGCAGCCTCTTGCAAATCAGGTGGTTACGAGCAGATCCAATTGCTGGCTGACAGGACGTTATCCTACGAGTATTTGACCACCCCAGGATCAGCAGCGACATCCAGCGGCATCCTGAGCAATCCATAAGATATCATCCTGCAGCTCTATTTCATTACCACGGCGATCTTAAGTGAGCTTTCAACTGCAGGGGCTGGATGCGTGAGAAGTCCTCGTCTAGGGAATCCAGAGACCTTTAGATTACGGTTTCGATGGAGAAATAATCATGGTATCCAATAGTCTTGAGATCAAGTGGGGGTATAGAATGCCTGAATGACCAGCAAGTCCGGGTAAGCACTTGAAATTAAATGAGTCCAGAGAGGCGTAAGATTTAGACTTCGAGTGTCCAGATTTATGCGAGAAATGTTCTTGACCTTTTCATAATATTTTTTCCCCTTCTGATTTAACAAGACCAGACCAAAATCAAACAAGACCGGATTGAAAATTCTTAGATTTCAAGTTGCGCAGTTTGTTTCACCTACCTGCGCTGATGACGACCCGGTCGCCGATCTGGGCCCATTTGAACAGCCAGGTGGCATCCGCCGGGGACATGTTAATGCAGCCGTGCGAGGATGGAGCGCCGAAGGCATCCTGCCAGTAAGCGCCATGGAAGCCCAGGTTTCCATAGTAGGTCATGAAATAGGGCACTCCTTCGATGTAATACGTGCTGGTGGACCCCTCCGGCGGCTGGAGGGTGGTGTAGTCCACCTTATAGAGAATGGCGAACCGGCCGGGGAAGGTCCACAAGGCATTCTCCCCTGACGAGATGAGCGTGGCGAAGACCAGTTTGCAGCCATCGTAGACGGTGAGCGTCTGCTCGGCCAGGTTGACATACACGAAGCGGCAGTAGTTCGGGTCCGCATCCGCTGGAACGCCGGGGGTGACGAGCGCCAGGGAGGTCTCCGGCAGCCACTCGTCCGCACCGACGGCGAGGTAGCCGGGCTTCTGGGGGAGCCCGGGGACCTCATGCACGACCTGGTAGCGGGCATACGTGTGCACAGGAGCTCCGTCGCCGTTCACACTTTGCGTCTCCTTCAGCACCCAGCCAAAGCGGAAACTGACCTGCCGGGTCAGCAGGATCCCGGTGAACGTGGAGGGGGTCAGCTCCTGCAGGTCTTCCCCCGTCATCCAGTTGCCCGAGGTCAAAGCATAGTAGGTGTGGCCGTTCCTGGTCTGGGTCGCCGAGTAGGCAACGTAGGCCGGGTAGTTCGGAAAATGGCCATAGTTGTAGGACTGGTCCACCGCATCCTTCAAGCTGGGATACACCTTGGCCGCCGGGTTGGTGACCAGGGCATATTGGTATTTGAGAACGCCGAAGGTTGCGGGAAGGCTCTGGTACCAGGTCGGCTCCGGTGTGGGCGTTGGGGTGGGAGTTGTGGTAGGGGTTGAGGTGGGAGTCGCTGTCGGGGTCAATGTCGAGGTCGATGTGGGCACAGCGGTCGGTGTCAGGGTGGGATCCGGCGCGGGTGCACTCCCGCAGGCAGGTAAGGAAACGCCCAAAAGCAGGATGAAATAAAAGAAAACGGTCCTTTTCAATGTACCGATCATATCAAATTCTTCATTCGCGCCACTAAAATTGGCCATGGGGATATTCGCTGATCCCAATCTCTTGAGCAGCATTCGTATTTTTCATAACATCTGCAGCCTGCGGCCTTAATCGGCATACTCCAGCACGCCCTGACTGTTGCGCAACATGACACTGGATGTGGCTTCGGCCAGCTGGATCTCGGCCGTCGAGCCATCCTCGAAGTCCAGGTTCATCAGTGCTCCACTCTGGCGGACTTTCTGCACCCGGCGATTTTGATAATCGAGCTCACGGAGCGGGCTGCCCGTCTTGATCATCAGCGATGATCCATCCGTAAAGCTGATCGTCGCCAGGGCATCGATCTGGCTGACCGAGTGGGTCATTCGCCCGCTGAGCAGAGGAGTGAGTTTCTTGTTGGCAGCCATCGGGTTTCTTTTTCTCAGGTTAGGTCTTTACGGCTGGCCGACGTATTTCAGGTAGGCGGTCATCCAATCGGCGGCAATGTCATGTTGGGCGGTCGTGAGATCCAGGGAGCCGCTGCAGACCAGGTCATGGAGCTTGTTTTCCAGTTTATCCTTCACATGCGCATTCCAATCGCCGGTATAGGGCTCGGGCCAAAGGTTTTTGATGGAATTGGAACCACCCAGCTCCAGGCTGACCAGGTGGTCCACCTCATAAGCCCCCGGGGCATGCGAGAGAATGCCGTACTCCAGATAAACCTGGTTCTTGACAAACTCGGGAACGTTGCGCACTTTTGACGAATAGCCCGGGACGCAGATGTCGCTCGTCGTCACGGCCAGGACGTCGCCCGGGGTGAGGCTGGGATTGGGGAGATGGGCAAGGTGGGAGGGATCGACGGTCGGGCTGAAAGCGGTGTGAGCCGAAGGGGTGGGGACCGCCGTGGGAGTCGGCACCGCCATGCACCCGATAATGAAAAAAAGAATCGTGGACAGGAGGGGCAGGCGTTTCAACATCGGGATCTCCGTGGTGAGATGGTTTCTCGAAAAAAGGCTCATGCCAGCGACCGACGCGGCCAGTCCAGCAGGAGCACCTCGGCAAGCAGGCGCGGGTTGACGTTCCTTTCGAGCTGCTCGATGGCTTTCTCCAGGTCCGCCACGCGGCGGCGCACCTCGGGCAGCGACATTCCTGCGGCCAGCTTTTCGATTTCTTCAGACCGGTCGACGTTGGCGATCGGGACATGGGTTTTGGCGGTCTTGAGCAGGACATCTCGCCAGAACGCCAGCCAGAGCAGCAGTGCGCTGCGGAAAGCTTCCCTGTCCTTGGCCAGTGCCTCGGCGTATGCAAAGCGTGCGCGGCGGGTCGCGGCGAGCAGTTTCTGCACGTCATCGATGCGCTGGCGGCGGAATTCCAGGGCCGCAGGATCGTCTTTCAGGCGCAGGGCATAGCCCGGCCTGCCGCTGGAGATGCCCGAGAGCAGCCGGGACTGGGCATCGCCTACCCCCTGTTCACGCAGGTACGCCTCGACCTCCTGCACCGGGAGGGGGCGCAGGCGCAGAACTTCGCAGCGCGAGACAATGGTGGGCAGCAGCTGCTCGGGGGTATCCGCGGTCAGGAGCAGGACCGCGTACGCCGGGGCTTCCTCAAGCATCTTGAGCAGGGCGTTAGCGGCGTTGGCATTTGCTTCCTGGAAGCGCAGGAAAAGCGCCACACGGTAGGTTCCCTGGTAGGGACTCAGGCTCAAGCTGTGCTGCACCTCGCGCACCTGCTCCACCTTGAGCACCCCGCCCTCCCGTTCGGACTGCACCACTGCCAGGTCCGGGAACTGCATCGCCTCGATCTGCCGGCAGGTCCTGCAGCTCCGGCAGGCCTCACCGGGCGAGGCGGGCGACGGACAGTTCAGCGCCTGGGTGAAGCGCAGTGCCAGCGTGCGGCGGCCCAGCCCCGAGGGTCCGGTGAAGAGATAGGCGTGGCGCACAGCGTTGTGAGCGATGTGCGCCTTGAGCATTTCCACGGCCCAATCGTGACCCAGCAGTCCCCAGGCATTGGGTGTCATCAATAGACCTGCTTTCTGCCTCGAGCGCACCAAAATGGCTCTCCGCTCATTTCTCACCCGCTCTCAAACGCAGATAGGACTCGTAACGTTCGTGGCTCACCCTGCCCTCTTCGACTGCCGAGCGCACCGCGCAGCCCGGCTCGACCTTGTGGGTGCAGTCGCTGAACTGGCATTGGGCCACGAGCGGGGCCAGTTCCGGGAAGTAACCGTCCAGCTCCTCCGGCTCGGTATCCCAGAGCGCCAGAGAGCGCATCCCGGGCAGGTCGGCCACGTATCCGCCTCCGTCCAGCGGGAAGAGCTGCCGCACGGAAGTGGTATGGCGTCCTTTCTGGAAGGCGGCGCTGATCTCGCGCACCGCCAGGCCCAGCCCAGGCTGGACAGCGTTCAGCAGGCTGGACTTGCCAACGCCTGATGGCCCGGCCAGCGCAGAAACCTTTCCCATCAGCCGCGCGTGGAGTTCCGCCACTCCTTCGCCGGTCCTGGCACAGGTATACAGCACCGGGTAGCCGATCGCCGGGTAAAAACCAAACAGCGCCTCGGCCTGTTCCCGACCGGTCAGGTCGATCTTGTTGGCGACGATGACCGCCGGAAGGCCCTGCTTTTCGGCGATCACCAGGAAACGGTCCAGCATACGCAGGTGGGGGGAGGGACGGGTGCAGGCGAAGACGAACATGGCCTGGTCCGGGTTGGCCAGGATGACCTGCTGGTAGATTCCCTGCGGCCGGGGATCAAGCCGGACCAGCGCTTTGTGCCGCGGCTCGATTGCCTCGATGCTCCCTGTCCCCTCCGGAGCCCGGGTGATCTGCACCCGATCGCCGACGGCAGCGATGTCGCCCAACCGGGGGCCCTGCTTGAGGCGGCCGCGCAGCCGGCAGGTCAGGAGGCCCGCTTCTGTCTGAACGGTGAAGAAGCCCGATTGGGCGCGGATGATCAGGCCGGTTTCTGGAGGAATCTGTGGCATGGCCTCGACAGGCTAGGGGGTCGGGTTGGGCGTGGGGGTGGTCGTCGGGGTGGGACGGATCACGCCGATGCCCGACTCCCAGCGGTAGACATACTGCGGGTGGCCGTAGAAATAAATTTCCATGACGCGGCGGAAAATGGGCAGCGCCCAGATGGCCCCTTCGCCCACATTGTTGACCACCACCACCACGGCGATATCCGGCTTGCCCGGCCGGTTCGCCATGCTGTAGCCGGCAAACCAGGCATGCGGGGTGCCCGAACCGCTTTCGGCCGTGCCGGTTTTGGCAGCGACGGGAACGGAAAGGGTGAACGTCCCCAGCACGGAGTAGGCCGTGCCCAGCGGGTTGCTGGCCACCCAACCCATCGCCTGCTGGATGGTCTGCAGATCAGCCTGTGAGATGGGCAGGGTGCCGATGGCCTGGGGCTTGAACACGGAGATCGGGTCTCCGCTGACCGGCTGGATTTTCTCGACCAGCTGGGGCTGGTAAAGCGTACCGCCGTTGCCGACCGCGGCGATGTAATCGGCCACCTGGAGCGGAGTGACCAGGACGTTGCCCTGG
Source organism: uncultured Chloroflexia bacterium (assembly GCA_963753465.1). GTDB lineage: Bacteria > Chloroflexota > Anaerolineae > Anaerolineales > Villigracilaceae > UBA877. The sequence continues at coordinate 354,548 of CAVWCJ010000003.1, read as the reverse complement.
CCGATGGCAATGCTGGTGGCTTCCGTGCTGCTACCAGGAACCGGGATGGTGCCCGTGTTTTCATCAATCTCGATACCGGTCGGCTTGCCCAACCCAAAGGCATTTGCCATGTCGGTGATGGCAGTGGGCATATTCTGATTAAACAGGGTGAATCCGATATGGTAGAACCACGGGTCGCAGGAGCGCATCAACCCCTGAGGCAACGTCAGCACGCCGCTGGGTTTCGTGCTGCTCGTGTCACAGGTCGCGTTCGGGTCCTGCTGCTTCAAGGTCAGGCAGTCCCCCCAGGTCCAGTCGTGGAGGGTCGGGCCACCAAAGGGAACAAGCTCAGTGTAATCGTACTGGCAATCCAGGGTGCTGTCCTTGGTAAACAGGCCGCTCTTCAAGGCAGCCGCCATGGTGACTACCTTGAACACCGAGCCCAGGGGGTAGGCTCCCAGTGTGGCGCGGTTGAGCAGGGGCGCGTTCGGGTCGTTGATCACATTTTGCAAGTTAATATTATTTTGATCTTTTGGGTCAAACAGGTTGGTATCCAACCCCGGCGAGGAGACCATTGCCAGGACGCGGCCGGTGTCCCGTTCGAGCACGACGATGGCGCCAGGCAGGCCGTCCATGGCCTGCTGGGCCTGCGCCTGCAGGTCCTCGTCGATGGTCAGGGTGATCGAATTGGCCGGCTGCGGGTCGGCCGTGGAGATCGTATTCCCGATCGTCTTGTCGGGTTTGACAATATACAGGCTTGCCCCATCCTTGCCGGACAGGTACTGCTCGCCCCATTTCTCGATCCCGCTCGTCCCGATCCGCTGGCCCAGGCTGTAGCCATTTCGATAATAAGTGCTCTCTTTTCCTGCCGGGATTGGCTGGGTAAACCCGACCGCCTGCGAGGCAAGGGCGTAATACCGCGAAGTGTAAGGCGTGACCAGCAGGCCCAGGCCGTTAGCGAAGGCCGGGGCCAGGGAATGGCTGTATGCATCCGCACTCGCCTCCCCCACCGGGACATATTGTCCATTCGGGTAGTTCGAATAATCCGAGCTGATCACGTCCGGGCGGACCCCGGTCAGCTTCCACAAAATGTTAAATAAGGCGTTCTGCTGGTCGGGTGGGACCTGGCCGGCCTCCACGCCCAAGGCGACGGCATCCATCTGGGTGGCGATGGCATTGCCGTTGCGGTCATAGATGTCGCCGCGGGCGGGAATCGTGTAGTTCGTCTGCAGAATATCCCCATCGGCCAGTTCGGGCAGGATCAGGGCATCATGCCACTGGAGGTGCCACTCGCCGCTCTCCAGACTGAGGTCGGCCACCATGTCGCGCTGCAGGTCGCCGAAAAGGGCAGTATGGTAGGTGATGCGAAAGGCCACCTCGGCGCTGGCAGGGGAGGACGGGCTGGCGGAATGGGTCAGCGTGGACAGGAGATTGTACTCCATCTTACCGACGCTCATCGCGTCCAGGTCGCCCTTGATACGTTTGGCAAAGACATCGGCGCTGATGCTCGTCTGGCTCGGCCTGGTCGAGCATGGCGTACATGCTGGTGTAATCTTCGGCCACCATCGCCTGCAGGTAAGCCTTCATGGCAGCCTCGGCGTCCGGGGGTCTCGTGGTCTGGATGAACGCCGTCGGCAGGCCGGCGGAGGTCGGAGTGCCGCGCCCGCAGGCACTCAGCAGGACAATCAGGAAAACCAGGTTGATCCAACGCAGTCGCTTCATTTTTACCTTTCGGTCAGCCGACCGATTCGCCTCGCAGCACGGCGGCAGAAATCGGGCAGGGATAATCCAGTGCGGATTGGCATCCGTCGGGTACGTCCCGGGTGGGGGTGACCCCCAGCTTGGCCAAGGTACGCACCAGGTGGCAGAGCGGCAGGCCCATTACGCTGGCGTAGCAGCCGATCATCGCCTCAACCGGGTGAAACCCGGGATGCTGGATGGCGTAGGCACCGGCCTTGTCGAGCGGGTCACCGCTGGCAATATAGGACTCCATCTCTTCAACGGAATAGGCCCGCATCGGGACATCGGTGACACACAGGTCTGTCATCAAACTGCCATCCGACCGCCGCAGGGCTGCCAGGCCGGTAAAGACCCGGTGCATGCGGCCGCGCAAGCGCTGGAGCATGCCGGTCGCCTCGGCCGCGTCCTTGGGTTTGCCGAGGATGTCTCCGTCCACCACCACGCTCGTGTCGGCAGCCAGGACAATTTCACCCTCCTCTGTAAATGCAGCGCAGGAGCGCGCCTTGGAGCGGGCCAGGCGCACGACGTAATCGCCGGGCGCTTCACCCGGTCGCTGCCTCTCATCCACATTCGCCGGGCGGATAATGAACTCCCATCCGCCAAGGGCCAGCAGCTCCCGCCGGCGGGGGGAATTCGACGCCAGCACCAGGGTGGGGTTTCCGCTCACGGCGTTGATTCTACTGCTCTTTGGATAAAACGGCAAACAAGCGTCTCCGCTGCCGGGCCAAACAAATAGGGTCTATTTCCGCAGGGGCGAAAGTCTAAAAACCTCACTGCCGGGCTCACCCGTGAATTCCCCGGTGGAAAAAATTGAAAAGAAAGACTGAAATGATTTCCACGCGGTCTTCGCGCTCTCAGCGCTGGAATTTGCCTCCCGAACAAACCGCATCGAGGGAAACCTCCTCTGGCGGGTTCTCCGCCGCGGTTGTAAAATGGCATTAATCCAGAGCCCGGGGGCTGGTGTAGACAGGCATGCTTTCCGCCAATCCGTTGGCGGATTCCATTAAGGAGGCGGTAGTGAAGGAACTCAAGGAACGCATCCGGCTTGACGGCAGGAACCTGGGCAACGGCATCCTGAAAGTGGACGGGTTCATCAACCACCAGGTGGACCCGGCATTAATGGAGGCCTGCGGTCGCGAGCTGGCGGCGCGTTTTGCCAAGGTCGGCGCGACCAAGGTCCTGACCGCCGAGATCTCCGGGATCGCCCCGGCGCTGATGACCGCCCGCTACCTCGACCTGCCGGTGGTCTATGCACGCAAGTCCAAGCCGATCACCATGCCGGACCAGGTCTTCCTGACGCTGGCGCCTTCCCACACCAAGGGCCGCATGGTCGAGCTGATCATCTCGCCCGAGTACATGGCCGGCGGCGAGCACCTGCTGATCATCGATGACTTCCTGGCCAGCGGTGCAACCATCATGGGTCTGGTGCGCCTGGCGCAAACCGCCGGGGCATCCATCGTCGGCATCGGCACGCTGATCGAAAAAACCTTTGAAGGCGGGCGCGCCGCCCTCAAGGGTCTGCGGGTGCCGATCGAGTCGCTGGTGTGCATCACCTCGATGGAAGGCGAGCAGATCGTTTTCGGTGACTGCGAGGGGTAGACGCAGTTCAGAGAGCTCCTCCCGAGGACCCGTGCGCACCCGCCCCGGACGCCTCCTGACCGCCTGGGTCATTACACACATGAGTTTTCTCATCCCCTCCCAGCACCTGCGTGAGACGGAGCACCTGCTGGCCTTCTATCACCCCAAACCAGCTTATCCCTTCCACATCGTGCTCCTTCCGAAAAAGTCAATCCGCTCCTTCGCCGACCTGGACCCGGCTGATCCTTTCCTTAAAGATCTGGTCGCTGCAGTGCACAGCCTGGTGGACGAGTTCCATTTGAAGGGATACCGCCTGATCGTCAACGGCGGAGAAAACCAGGATTTCCCGCTGCTGCATTTCCATTTAGTCAGCGACCACCGCCCGGCCTGAGGTTCTTTCGAGGAGGCTTTCCGTATGTACACCCATGCTCCTGAAGGATACCCATGTCCGTTCTGTCTGATTGTGCAGGACTCCCTGAAAAGTACAAATCCCGAAATCGTCTGCCAGGATGATGAGATCACCGCCTTCATGAGCCTGCACAATTGGCCCAATAACCTAGGACATGTGCTGGTCATCCCGAACGATCACTTCGAGAACATTTACGACCTGCCCGTCCAACTGGGCAGCAGGATTCACCAATGTGCCCGGGCTGTCGCCCTTGCCATGAAATCCGCCTATGGCTGTGCGGGCATAACTACTCGTCAGCACAACGAGCCGGCCGGTGGGCAGGAGATCTGGCATTATCATCTACATGTTATTCCCCGTTACCCAGGCGATGAATTTTATCAAACCCGGTTGGTTCTCGTCGAAGCCGGCCTGCGCCGCGAGAATGCCCGGAAGCTGCGGGCGTATCTGGAAAAATGGAATTTCACCATCTCAAAAGGATAAGCATGCCCTCCTCCATCGCCATCCTCGACTTCGGTTCCCAGTACGCCCAGCTGATCGCCCGGCGGGTGCGCGAGGCCCACGTCTACTGCGAGCTCTTCCCCTGGGACACCCCGGCTGACAAGGTGCTTTCCCTGCAGCCCAAGGGCTTCATTCTCTCCGGCGGACCGGCCTCGGTCTACGCCGAGCTCGCCCCGACTCTCCTCCCATACGTCCTGGAATCCGGCCTGCCGGTGCTGGGACTATGCTACGGCATGCAGCTGCTGGCGCATACGCTCGGCGGTCAGGTTGACCCGGCCGCGGAGCGCGAATACGGCCCGGCCATAGTCCAACCCCTGATTCCCAATCCATTACTACCCGAAACCGAATTTCCGGTTTGGATGTCGCACGGCGACCGCATCACCCGCCTGCCGCCAGGATTTACCGTGATCGCCCGCTCGGCTAACAGCCCCCTGGCTGCCATGGCCGACCCGCAGCGCAAATATTACGGCCTGCAGTTCCACCCGGAGGTGAAGCACACCCCGGACGGTCCCGAGATCCTGCACCGCTTCGTGACCGGGGTCTGCTGCGCAGAGCCGGACTGGACACCCGAATCGATCATCGAAAGAAGTGTCAGCCGGATCCGGGCTCAGGTGGGAGGGGAACGCGTCCTGGCGGCGGTCAGCGGCGGGGTGGATTCCTCGGTCGCTGCGGCACTCGTACACCGGGCCGTCGGCGACCAGCTGGTGGCCGTCTTCGTGGATACCGGCCTGCTGCGCCGGGGCGAACCGGAGCAGGTCGTGGCGGCATTCCGCAGCCTGCCGGGTGCGGAGCTCGTTCCCGTGGATGCCGCCGGGGACTTTCTCGGGGCGCTGAAAGGCGTCACCGACCCGGAAGAAAAGCGCAGGATCGTCGGTGAGAAATTCATCCGCATATTCGAACGCGAGGCCAAGAAGCTGGGCCGGCCGCACTTCCTGGTGCAGGGGACCATCTACCCGGACGTGGTGGAATCCTCCGCCCCCGATCGGAACAAGGCGGCGCGCATCAAATCGCATCACAACGTCGGCGGGCTGCCGAAAGACATTCAGTTTGAACTGGTCGAGCCGCTGCGCTACCTGTTCAAGGATGAGGTGCGCTCGGTGGGCGAGGCCCTCGGCCTGCCCGCCGAGCTGGTCTGGCGCCAGCCCTTCCCGGGACCGGGGCTGACTGTGCGCTGTCTGGGTGAGGTTACCCCTAAGCGTGTGGCCCGCCTGCGTGCCGCGGATGCCATCCTGATCGAGGAACTGTCCCAGGCCGGCTACCTCGGCAAGGGTGCCGGGACGGCGCAGGCCTTTGTCGTCCTGCTGCCTGTGCGCTCGGTGGGCGTGATGGGCGACGAACGGACCTACCAGGAGGCTGCAGCCGTCCGGGCAGTCGTGACCGACGACTTCATGACCGCTGACTGGGCCCGCCTGCCCTACGACCTGCTGGCCAGGGTCGCCAACCGGATCGTCAACGAGGTGCACGGAATCAACCGAGTGGTGTATGATATTACCAGCAAGCCGCCTGCCACGATTGAGTGGGAATGAGCAGCTTGAAGATTTACTTTATGAATTGAGGTAAAAATGACCAACGAAATCGAACCCCGCCGCCCGATCCCCCCCGCCCCGGTCCACCCGCTGGCGGCGCTCACGACTGTCGTACTGGATAATGTCTTCGGTGCAGTTGAACTTGTCGACCCGCTGGCGATTATCCTGACCAGCCTGACCGTCGGGGTGCTCGGTACGGTGAGCACCATGCTGGTCCAGCGCTACCTGGCCAAGGACAGCTGGGGAGCCTCAATTGCCAAAGGCCTGGTGATGGGCATCATCGCCGGGGTGCCTTATTCGGTGACAGGGAGCGCAGTGGGCATCCCACTGCTGGCATGGGCCGGGCTGCACGAGTGGGTCAGGCTGCCCGGACCAAAGGGGAAGGCGGATCAACCGCCTGCGCCCGAGGATGAGATTGTGGAGGCAGAAATAAAGGAAGTAAAGTAAATAGATTTTATGGGAAGGGGAAGGGAAAATGAATGTTGTCGTTTGTCCGAAGTGCCGACAGAGGGTTCTCCCGGGTCCGGATGGCACCTGTCCGAGTTGTCAGGCATTCATTTATCCGCGGACGAAAAAATCCTCTTCTGTGACGATGGCTGAAGCTCCGCCGCAACGCCTAAGAAAAGCGGCGGTTCAAGCACGCAGCTCCAGGCGGCCGGTGAATCTGAACTTCCGGGAAGTGCTCCTGGGGGGCGCGGAAATTACCTGGAATCAAAGGGTGCTTTGGTTTCTGCCAATTCTCTTGGGTGCATTAACCTATATATATGCTGCCTTTACGAGTCTCTGGACGCAGAAAATTTCAAAACCGACCAATACCTCAAATCCAAACAATTTCAAGGCCTTGTTCGGAAACGCCTCGACGATCCCCTGGGTAATATTCGTCCTGATCGTGTATTTTATTATTTATGGAGGCGTTAGCAATATCAACACGATCGTATGTGTTCTGAAGACCTACCAGGTTGACCAGGACAGGCAAACCCTATCCCTCGGCCAATTGATCCGCAGCAGTCTTCCATATTTTTGGCGGATGGTCGGTCTGACATTTGCTCTGGGAATGCTTATCATTGCGACATTGATACCATTCTTCTGCATTTTCCTTCTTTTCATAGCCCTGACGGCGGGCAAAGCGCTAACAGGGACCGTGGACCTCGTTATTTTTTTCGTCTTTTTCCTTCTATTCGAAATTGTTTTCATGGGGCTCATCCAGCAGTCCGTAGCCGCATTGATCGTTGAAGATAAAAGGGTTACCGAAGCGCTGGGGCGCGGCTGGGAAATCTTCAAGCGATATTTCAAGTCCAACCTGTTAATGGCGCTGGCATTGTCATTCACCTTTGTTATCGTCGGAGGTCTGGCCATTCCCATCCAGTTGTTGGCCCGCAGTTTTAGTTTATCATTTTCCAATTTTCCTCTTAATATTGGCCTGGTCGTTGGCTACTCGATACTGATTGGTATCATTGTAGGCATAGCGCAAGTTTATACCTACTCTACCTGGACCCTGACCTTCCTGCGCCTGACCGGGATTTCGGGAAAAAATTCAGCCAGGATATAAACGGGGAGGAAACATGAACTACAGTGAAGTGCTTGCGCGTGCCTGGAAGATCACCTGGAAACACAAAATCCTGTGGTTTTTCGGATTCCTGTGGGCCGGGTGGAGCGGTTTGTCTTACATTCCGGGCGCCCTGTCCGGTTATTTCATGCCGGCCTACCTCAGGAATCTGGAATCGATGAATACGGAAGGCCTGCAGACCTTCATGAATTCATTGATCAAATATGCGTTGATCTTCCTGGCCGGTTTCGTGATCTATCTTATCGTTGCCTACGTCGCAAATGCGTTCGGCTGGATCGGCCTCGTCCACGGGACACGATTGGCCGACGAGGCTGCCGGGGAAGTGAGTCTGGGCAGGCTGTTCTCGGCCGGTAAAGCCAATTTCTGGCGAGTGCTCGGGACCATCTTGCTGTTTGGGGTCGCGCTGGGGGTGGTCATCGGCATGGTTTTTTGTTTCTTCGAGATAGTCACGATCGCAACATTTGGATTAGGCTTTTTCTGCGTGCTGCCTCTCATCCTGCTTTCGATCCCAGCCATGTATTTGGTCAGAGCCTTGATGGAGCTGACCGTTGCCGCCATTGTGATCGAAAAGCTGGATTTCAGCGGCGGCCTGAGGCGCGGCTGGTTTTTGATTCGAAATAAATTCGTCCCCATCCTGGTAATGACCCTGATCCTGATGCTTGGGCAGACAATCTTGGCCATGCTCGTCGGGTCCCCTTACATTCTCCTGGGCTGGTTCGTACAGTTGCTGGGGACCACGAACCATGGCTTCCTTCTCCTGGTAATCGTTGAAATCCTCTACACTCCGGTGGTTGTATTCCTTTACAGTTTGATCTTCGCCTATTATGAATCCGCCTGGACGTTGACCTTCCTGCGCCTGACAAAAATTCCAGAATTTCATGAACCGGTTCTCGAAGGAAATGCGTAAACTTATCGCCCTCCTCCTGCTTGTCTGCTTCATGGGGATCCTCCCCGCACGCGCCCAGGTCGCCACAGGGCCGCACCTCTTCGCCCTGGATGCCTCGGCCTTCCCGACCATGACCGCCCTGCTGGATGTGTACGACTCGGCTGGTAACTTCATCACCGGCCTGACCACCAGCTCGGTTGTCCTTCTCGAGGACAACCAGACCCACCCGCTCGATAAGCTCGAGGAACTCCAGCCGGGGGTCCAGTTCGTGGTGGCGCTCGACCCGGGCCCGGATTTTGCAGCCCGTGATAGCAATGCCGTTACGAGGCTGGACAAGGTCGTGTCCGCCCTGCAAACCTGGGCCAAGGCCCTCCCGGCAAACACAGCCGACGACCTGAACCTGGTCGCCACCGGCGGCGGGACGCCGGCGACCAACCTGACTCCTTCGGCCTTCCAGGACGCCCTTTCCGCCTACAAACCCAGCCCGCTTGCCATCACCCCGACGCTGGACACGCTCTCCAAAGCCCTGGATATCGCCTCCGAACCGACCACCCAGCCTGGCATGAAACGCGAGGTCCTGTTCATCAGCTCCCCGCCCTCTGCCGCTGCCTTCCCGACTTTGCAGAACCTGGCCGCGCGCGCCCTCCAGATGGAAATTCAAGTCTCCGTTTGGATCGTCACTTCCAGCAGCTTTTTCAAAACCGACAGCGCCACGGCGCTCAAAGACCTGTCGATCACTACCGGGGGGCAGGTTGCCCTGTTTTCGGGAGCGGAAACCCTTCCCAGCCCCGAGAGCTATCTTTCCCCCCTGCGCCACACCTACCGGCTGATTTACACTTCCGCCATTACCGCACCCGGCAGCCATACGCTGGCCGTACAGGTCAATGAAAACGGCACTCCGGCCACTTCGATACCGCTGACCTTCGAGATGAACGTGCAGCCGCCCAACCCGATGCTGGTCTCACCCCCGGCACAGATCGTCCGGCAGATCCCGGACCCGCGCCTGACGGACCTGGCCGCCTTGCAGCCTGAGAGCCAAACGATCAACATCCTGGTCGAATTTCCCGACGGCCACAAGCGCCCGCTGGTCAGCACAACGCTGCTCGTGGACGGGCAGCCAGTGGCTGAAAAAACGACCGCACCATTCGACCAATTCACCTGGGACCTGCGCGGCTATACCTCGAGCGGGGTGTATACGCTCGAGGTGAAGGCGGTCGACAGCCTGGGCTTGAGCAAGACCAGCCTGGGCATCCCGGTCACGATCACGGTCATCCTGCCGAAGCGTGGTCTGGCAGCCTTTCTATCCCGCAACAATCGCTGGGTAGCCATCGGTGCGGTGCTGCTTGCCGGTGGCGTGCTGGCAGTAATCCTGGCCGGTGGGCGCCGCCGCCGCAGGACCCGGCGGTCCAGCCGCAGCTCCAGGAACGACCCGCTGACCCAGCCAGTGTCGGGCGAGGCTGTCCGAGGCAGGCGCCCGGCGGGCAAACGCGGCCTGCGCCTGCCGTGGGCGGGTCTCAATCAAAACAGGACTCCCCTGGCCTACCTTATTAGGATGAAAGACGACGGAGCGCCGGTCACCGCTCCCCCCGTCCCGATCACCAACGCAGAAACAACCTTCGGAACCGACCCGACCCGGGCCACCTACCTGCTCGACGACCCATCCGTCTCCCCCCTGCACGCCCGGCTTAGACAGGAGGCAAACGGGAGCTTCCTCCTTTCCGATGAGAAGTCCATCGCCGGAACCTGGGTTAATTACCAAATGCTGAGTGCCCCTTGCCGGGTGCAGCACGGCGACGTGATCCACTTTGGCCGGATTTCCTACCGATTCATGCTGCCGAAGCCGCCCGAAAAGCCCGGGCCGCGCCTGACCCCATCCCAGACATGATCCGCACCACGCACGCCCACCTGAACGTTGCCGCAGCCACGCACCCCGGGAACGCCGGACGGCAAAACGAGGACCGTTTTGCCGTGTCCGCCTACCTCCTGAGTGAGGCAGACCCCACGCCGTCAGTCTTTGCCGTCATCTCGGACGGGATCGGTGGCCACCGCGCCGGGGAAGTGGCCGCGGAGATGGCGGTCGAGTGGATCAGCCACCGGGTCGCCCAGAGCGACCCCGGCCGACCGCCGCTGGAAATCCTGGATGAGGCCATCCGCACTGCAAGCGAGCACATCGTCTCGAGCGCCAGGGACAATGCCCAGCGCCTGGGGATGGGCACCACCTGTGCCTGCGCCTGGATCATCGGGGACCAGTTGTTTACCGCCTCGGTCGGGGACTCGCGCATCTACCTCCTGCGCGCGGACGCCATTCTCCAACTGACCGTCGATCACACCTGGATTCAGGAAGCCCTGGACAAGGGTCTCCTGAAACCGGACCAGGTGCGCAACCATCCCAACCTGCATGTCATCCACCGCTATCTCGGTTCCTCCAAGGCGCCGCAGGCCGATGTCCGCCTGCGCATGGAGAAGAACGAAAGCGACACCCAGTCCCGATCCAATCAGGGGATGCGTCTCCGGCCGGGGGATGTTATTCTGCTGTGCACCGACGGTTTGACCGACATGGTTGCCGATGGCGAAATCCAGGCGATCGTGCGCGGCGATCCCCGGCCGTGGCGGGGACGGCAGAATTCCGCACAAGCCCTGGTGGACAGGGCATCCGCCCTGGGCGGTTCCGACAACATCACCGCAGTGCTTCTGGCCGTACCGGTGGACAGGGTGCCTAAAAAGAAGGCCAGGTTCCGACCCTAGAGGCTGCTCGGCCTGATGCCCTCCGGGCTTGTCTTTTGGTGTGGTTGTTGCCTCCCCTATGCCCCGGTTTCCATGCATGAAGGCAGGAAATCTTCGGCCAGGCCGCGTCGCGGCTCGAAGGGTCGGCAGCGGCCATTTTCGGAGATTCGCCTGTTTCGCGGTTAACCCCGGGCTATTCTTCCTGTCACACAACTTTTTCAGCAAACCTGCGTAGGTCTATATCGGAGGCACTCATGACCAATGCAACGAAAACCAAGCATATCCCCTGGTTTCTCTGGCCGTTCTGGGCATTGTGGAAACTGGTGGCTGGCATCGTGCTTGCGACCGGCCGGCTGGCCGCTGCCCTCATCGGGCTGGTGTTTCTGATCGTCGGCGTGGTGCTCACGATTACCATCATAGGCGCCATCTTCGGCATCCCGTTCATCATCTTCGGGTTCTTGTTGATCATCCGGGGTTTGTTCTAAGAAAAAATTTCCTACTGGAATACCGGGCGAGAAGGTTTGGAGACCACCAGTCGGCGTGGTTGAGTGCTGCTTTAAGGTGAAGGTTTCTCTGGAGGCTAGAAACGTCGAGATAAAAACAGCACACCGAAAAAGTGCGGCGTACCCCCCCTGTTGCGCCGCGCGTGTTTTTAATCCCTCCCCCGCTGATCCCGCCTACCCGGCCTGGATAAAATACCCGACCACCGCCACACTCAATAACACGACCAGCACCAGGCAGGCTATTCCCAGCCCCCATAAACCCTTGTCACCCGCCAGCATGCCCACCAGTACAGCTGCGGTCAGCAGGATCATGACGACGGTTGCGTTGTGTATCCGCCCCTGGACATGCCGGGTTCCCCTCAGCCACAGCCCCCATCCAAGAAGAACGCTCGCCAGCCAAATAGCGAGGGCAATGCCAAGGGCCTGGCCACCCTTCAGCCTCCCCAGGTTCACAAAAAGGATCCCGCAGGTCCCTTCGCGGGAAGGGAGGGTGGAATAGCGGGCAATATTGACCTGCGCCATGATTAAATTGCCAAAGACGACATCGCTTGAGGTCACCTTCCAGCGCAGCTTGCGCGTTTCACCGGGCGCAAAAGAAGGTTGGGAAAGATCCGATCTGACGAGATCGAGATAACTGATGTCGGTCCGGACGTCCGGCGAGGCGGTCCGGTCGGACAGGTTGGTGTAGGAGATGGTAACGCTCCCCGTCTCCGCTGCGGTCATGATCAGCGGGCATTTCAAAGTTGTGAGCGGCTTATCTGCCGGGGCGCCGTATCCGAAATAAAAGTACGCCTCCAGGGCAGCCCAGTTGATCAATCCGAAGAGCACCGCTCCGAAAAGGGTGCTGATGGAAAAAAAGAAAATGCCCGAAAAGCGGAGCCACTTCGCGCGGGTCTGCATAGGTTTACTCGACTCAAGGATCTTTAACAATTATACCGCTTGGAATAATTTGCCCGGAACGCCCCTCTTGAAAATTAATTCCGGCTCCCCGGTTATTCAGGGAGCCGGTCGGCCGGACGGAGGAAAGCTGTCTAGGATCTTTCCTTTCCTGAAAGGACAAATTCACTCAAAACAGCAACCACCAGCGAACCGGCCAGGGCTACCAGCCAGGTGACGCCGACAATGGATTCGGTCTGGCTCTCACGTTTTTCGACCTCGCGCAGGGAGCGTCCGGCCAGGACGAAACCCGTCTGTGGACCGGTGTAGCTGGTCACCACCGCGGCGATGCGGACATCCCCCTCCGGCTGCCAGGTCAGGCGGTCTTCTCCACTGGTGCGCACGTAATCCAGAACACCCAGGGGCAGTACCGGGGATTGGCCGTGCAAAAGTCCGGAGGCCGCCAGCGGCTCGCCGGCTTGATTATAGATCACCAGGAAGGGCGCCAGGCTGCGGGCAATGTCGATCCTGGAAGCCGGCAGCAGGGACTCTGGTGCCGCACCGCCGGCCAGAGCGTCGGCGGCATCTTCGGCCATCTGGATCTGCGGATCATTGGCGCCCATGCGCAGGGACTGCTGGACCGTCATATAAACCAGGGCACACAGCAGGGTAGCCACTGCAGCGATCGGCAACCAGTGCCTGAGAATGGTTTTCACAAACTCCACAAATGCCTCCATATCCAGCGGGATCAGGTCCAATCTACCCCCGAAAAACCTCCGCCGCAAGCATTTCCCGTTGAGGGACAGCCTCCGTCAAAAAAACGCCCCCTGGAATTCTCCAGGAGGCGCATTCGAGTTATTTCACGGTTTCCAGCTCGCCGGGCACCTCTTTGGGTTTTACCCCCGGCGTCAGCAGGATCTTTGGCTCCCGCAAGGTGGTGCTGAACAACAAGCACAGGAACATCAAACCGATCAGCACCAGCAAGGGCAGGCTCATCGAACCACTGACTGGCGATTTGAAACCGTCCAGGCCAAAGATGAATAGGATCCCGGAGATCTGACCCATCACCAGGAGCAGGCCGTTGGATGTGCCCTCGGGAGTCGGATAGGTGATTTCGGCACCGTACTGGAACCCGATCGGTCCTGCGCTGAGCAGGAAGAACCCGAAGACGAAGGATGCCGCCAGCAGCAGGCCGTAGCTGGCTGCATAGGTAATGCCGGCCAGCCCCAGGGTTGCGCCAGCCAGGGCGATGAGGATGAACGGTGTCCTGCGGCGGTAGTGATCGGAAAGGGTCGGGAGGACCAGGGCCCCCACGATTCCGCCGGCGATCATCAAACCGCCGATAATGCCGGCCTGAGTGCTGTTGAAGCCGCGCGGTTTGACGATATCCTCGATCCATGTAGTGACCGCATTGAACGCCCCCAGCCCGATGAAGAAGACGATCAGGAGCAGGATAAAGGCCCTGTTCTTAAACGCCTGCTTGAGACCATCAAAGACCAGTGAGCGCACTTCCATGCCTGGAGGGCAGGGCGGCGTTGCCGGGCGTTCCCGGGAAAGCACAAAGAAGACCAGAGCAGCTACGACCGCCGCCACACCGTAGATGACCAGCATGCCGCCCATCAGGTAACGCTGCAGCAGGAAGGGGGTCAGGATCAGCCCCAGGAAGATGCCCAGGTAGATGGCCAGCGACCCAAGCCCGGTGGCGGTCGCCCGCTCACGGACCGGGAACCAGCGTGCGGCCACCGTGGTCACTGCGTTGAGGATGAACGGCTGTCCAATGGCAATACCGATCTGGGCAATGAGCACCAGGTTGTAGCTGGAAGCGGTCAGTCCGCGCATCAGGCCGAAGATGGCGGTCAGGGCGGCGCCGATGCCCACGGCCACCCGGATGCCGTAGGTATCGATGACCCAGGAGGCCGGGACCGAGACGACGATGTAGACGATCATGAAACTCATCGACAAGAGGCCGATGCTGAGGTCAGAGACGTTGTAAAACTTGACCGCGTCGCTCGTAACCGGGGCAAAAGTGATCCAGAGCAGCTGGTTGAGAGCTACAATGAACATGTAGGCGACCAGAACAATCCAGCGGTAGCCATAGACTTTAAAGGTGTCTTGTTCCATTCTGTATCTTCTCCTGTCGGATTGGGGGGATGTGGATGCAATAATATCTAATCAACAAACCCCCCAGCGGAAAGATAGTTGCTCCGGCCGGCGCATGGGCAGTCTCCCCGGGAACCAACCCCAGGGAGCCTGGTCAAAATAAAATGCCGATTGGGTGAGACTTTGAAGGTCCCGAGGCCAGATCAGCCTTTTTTCTCCGGCAGGTATTCAACCAGCCGGTGGGCAATCTTGCTGACTGTCATCGAATGCAGCCAGATCCGTCCCGGGCCTGTGAGGGTGGCAAGGAAGAGGCCCTCGCCGCCGAGCAGGACATTGGCGATCCCTTTGACCATCTGAATGTCGAAGGAGACCGTGCTCTCGAACATGGCCACATGGCCCGGCTCGACTTTCATTATCTCCCCCTGCTTCAGGTGGTACTCTACAGCATCGCCGTCGAGCTCGGCGAAGGCCATTCCCGGCCCGGTGAGCTTCTGCAGGATGAAGCCTTCCCCGCCGAACATGCCGGCGCCCAGTTTTCGGGTGAAAAAGACATCCAGGGCCACGCTTTTCTCCGCACACAGGAAGGCATGCTTATGCATGATGACGGCCTGGCCGGCATCCAGTTCGACCGGCAGGACCTTGCCTGGAAAATCCGTGCTGAAGGCGGCCTGGCCGGGCTCCCCGCTGGCGGTAAAATTAATTATGAATACGGTTGCGCCGGAGACGGCACGCTTGAGCATGCCGCCCAGGCCACCGCCCGAGGTGGTGTTCATGTTAACAGCGGTCGTCATCCAGGACAGGGCCCCTGCATCGGAAAAAACGGCCTGGTTTGGCTGTAATTCAGCAACCAGTGTCTGCTGAACGGTCCCCAGGATGTGGTACTTGAGCCCGCTCTTGGACTGTCCGCTTACTTCAGGTAAGGTAGGAAGATCCGGTATGCTCATAGTTCTCTCCTTGTTAATAAAAAGATATGAATTGTCCGATTTGTTCCCTCACTATACACCCGATCGAACCTGCCCTCAACCAGCCTTAACTCCTATTCCGGCAGCCTTTTGCAGCCATTCACACGGATCTGAGGCCTCACATCTGGAGCCGCGTCGAGCAAGTACGAGCGGTGTACCACTCCCCTCCCCTGCCTTTGTTGGCAGGTCATGAACGGCGGCAACATCTCTTCACATGACAGGGGCATCGCATGCCTCAACTCATGGGGCCATTGGATCCTAAGCGGGGGTCGCCCTGGCGGTCAATCAATCAGGCCGCGGTTGTGCAGGCGTTCGTGCTCCCAGGCGGCGAAGTCGGCCGGCGGGTGGACGAGTTCGGCATCCGCCTTCCGCTCCAGCCTGGCTACGCCGTTGGGACAGCCGGTGACACACAGTCCACAGCCGATGCAACGCTGCAGGTCGACCACGGAGGCACCGTCCCCCTCGGAAATTGCCCCCACCTGGCAGCGCTCCCGGCAGCTGCCACAGTTGGCACACAGCTCCGCCTCGATGACCGCATAATAGTTGGCATGGGCGACCGAGCTGGTGATGCCCCACTCCGTGATGCCGCGCAGGATGCCGCAGCAGCAACCGCAGCAGTTGCAGAGGTAACCCATCCCCTCCATTACATTGCTGACGGTATGTACCAGTCCGACCGTTTCGCTCTGGTCCAGGAGGGCCAAGGCTTCCTCCCTGGAAATATCCCCCGGCCGGGGAGAGCGTTCGTGTCGGGAAAAGTTCAGGCACACCGCAATTGGAAAATCGCAGGCGTGGCCAAGCAGCTTTTGCTGGGTGCGGCAGATGCAGTCCCGGACATTATAGTTTTTGGCGGAAAGGAGGATGGCGCGGACATCGTCGTAAGGCAGCACCCATTCGGATTTTACCGCCCCCCGGGAGGGGACCACTCGCTGCAGGGCGGGCTGCGGCTTCATGATCCCGTCTGCACCGCCAGTGGCAAAATACTCCTCGACCAGGTGTGCCAGTTCATGGTCCAGGTTTTCCAGCTGCTCCTCGTAGATGCCGACCACGAAAGGCGCCAGCCGGAAACAGGCCTGTCCCTCCTGTTTGTCCATCCAGACCATGCCGCGCCGCACGAGCTTGAATAAGCGCCTGCTGGTTTCGGAGACCGGCAGCCCGGCCCGTTCAGCAACAGCAGCCACGGATTCCATCGTCCCGGTCAACTGGCAGGCCAATGCGGCCTCCTCGGGAGAGAAGATTTTCTTGAGGATCCTGATTTCCACCGCGGAGGCCGTCCGGGGGAATCCATTGGGAAGGCGGTCCAGGGCCTCGGCCAGTTTTTCGAAAACGTGCTCTTTCATACCTTTCCTCCTCTTCGATCAGAAGCAGAGGCTGTTTCCGGGATATCCTGTCTCCGAAGTGGTGCGGCAAAAAGGAGGAGATCCCGAGTTTCTTCCCTAAGGTCAATTTCGGATGCTTGCGGCACCGCAGCTGGCAAATTCTTCCTGTTCAGTCCCCTTCGTCCTGCACGTCCGGGTAGGGTTTCTCCCCCTCGAAGAGCGGCAGGGTGGTCCCGGCGATTACCACCTCCACCCTGTTGCGGCCGCAGGCCTTGGCCTTGTACAGCCCCATATCCGCCCTGCGGACCAGGGTCTCGGGCGTATCCCCGCGCTGGTAGGTTGTGACGCCGAAACTGGCAGTGGCTTTTTTCACTTTGATGAACTGGTGGTCCTGAAGGGCTTCCCGCAAGCGTTCTGCCAGCTCAGCGGCCTGTTTCCCATCCGCATTGGTCGCCAGGCACAAGAACTCGTCCCCGCCCCAGCGGCCGAACGGGTCCGACGAGCGGATGCTCAGGCGCAGCAACTGGGCGACCTCCTGGAGGACGACATCCCCGATATTGTGCCCAAAGGTATCGTTGATCTTTTTGAAGCGATCCAGGTCGAACAGCATCAGGGAAAGAGGAAAGGTGTGTCTTTCGGCCCGGTTGATTTCCTCCTGGATCAGCCGGTCGAGCAGGCGGCGGTTGTATACCTTGGTCAGGGCATCCGTCATGGCCAGTCTCGACATTGTGTCGATGTAAGAATAATCGTAGGAGTGCTTTTCGCGCAGTTTAGAGGTGATATAAAGGATCACGATGTAAAATGCGCTGGCCAGGTATACCTGTATCAAAAGGGTGGTGTCGGGAAAACTGACCCCGAGGATGGAGAAGCGGAACAGACAGGTCAATCCACTGACCAAAATGGTAACCAGGTAGGCGATCGAATAAGTCACGGCGCGGCGGATGTCCAAAAGGAGGAAAGCGAGGATGTATGTAAAGGGAATCCACAACGTGAAGTTTGTGGTGAATGTATCCCGGGTAATGATTGTAGCGATGAGGACGGAAAGAAATTCGGAGACCGCATACAGCATCGCCAGAACGTAAACGGCCAGTTCGAAAACTTGCAGGGGAACAATCCGCATCCAAAGCAGGACGTCTAGGATCAGGAACAGGACGGCGAGACCCGGAAGGACGACCAGATCCCAACGAGAGATTGCATTCTGCTGCAGCGCCGCTCCCCACACGAGCAGCATGCTGGCAACCCCTGCCGGTATTCCAATGAGAAAAATTTTCCGTTTGAGGGCTTCGAAGGGATTGCCTGAAGCTGGATCTCCACTAAGAGGTGTACTCATAGCCGCTTAGGAAAAGTCCCACAACGAATCTACTCCTTCCCCTTTCACTATACAACGATTGTCCCTTTTTTACAATGGCGCTGTAAAGCCCCTGCTTTTAAGCCATATTTTCCATGCCGATGGCGCTATGTTGAGTACAAAAACCCATCCTGAGGGCGTTCGCTCCTTCGTTCTGGCGAAGGACAGAAGAAGTTTTGTCGAAACCAACCTCCCGTCATCCGGGAGGGTTGCCTCCAGCCCCTGCCGCCAATTCAGGTCGACGAGAGCCACCCGCTTGAAAGGCGCCTTCCGCGAGCTCCAAACCAGCTGGACCGTCTGCTCAAAGAGCCGTGAGGCGGGGAATAATCCTGGCCTTCTGCCTTCCAAAAGCTCCCGCCTTTTTGGGCCGAGGAGTTTCAGAATTGGCTTCAATGCCCTTTTTCTTTCGTCACCCACAGCCGCGTGCCATCCGTCGATACTTCAACCCATCCGTTCTGGTCAGTGCGCAAGAGGGTGACTTTTTGAACATCATCGAGCACCGCCTGATCGGGAAGCCCATTCGGGTCGCCGGCGGCCACGGACAGGACGGCAAGCTGCGGCTGCAGGTTGGTGATCCATGCGGGAGGATTGCTCGGAGCATAGCCAGAATCTGCGATCAGCAGGGCCGTCACCTGGCCGATAGCTTTGCCATCCTGCAGTTCCTGGAACGCATCGAAATTCACACCGACCGGCAGCAGCGCCCGGAATCCCTGCCAGTCAACCAGCAGGACCGCCCCGCGCGGCGATACACTCAGGACTTTCAGCCTGGCGCCTGATCCCAGATCCAGGGTCGCCCCCTCGAAGGCATGGGTGATCGGCACCTGGCTCCCCTCCAGCCAGCGGTCCAGCTGCTCTGCAGAGGGCGACGCGTCCACCTGTCCGGCCCACAAGACATTCTCCGTCGGGAAGCGGTCCACGATTTGGGGCAGTGCTGCAACCTCCTGCTCCTGGGTCGAGGCAACCACCAGCCAATCGAGATGCTGGTCGAAGGGTGAAAGGCGCTGGCCGATGGCTGCGGAGAGACTGGATGGGCTAGAGCCGCCATCGACCAGGAGCATGCCTCCGGTGGGCGTCTGGATCAGGACGGCATCTGCAGAGCCGACGTCCAGAAAAGTCAGGTGCAGCTGCCCGTCGGGTGTCCTGAAGACGGCAGTCCAGGCCAGGGTGGTGGCAGCCCCGAGAGCGATGAGGACAATGGATGGCACCAGGGCAGAGTGCAGCTTCTGTTTAAACCGCCCACCAGCAAAAGTCAAGGCAATGAGCAGCATGTAGAACAGGACAAAGAACAGGAAGGAGAAATCTCCCAGACCAATATATCCGTGGGGGAGCCTGTTGTTGAAGAACTTCACCACCCGGAGCAGGTAAGTCGAAAACGGCCAGGCAGCCCAGCCAACGAGCTTCCCAAGGGGGAAGTAGAAATAGCCGAGCAGAAGAGCCAGTCCGCTCAGGATGATGAGCACCGGCAGGAACGGCAGGATGAAGGGGATCGCCAGGATCGACACCAGGGAAATGTGTCCAAGCTGGTAGGCCATGATCGGGAGGGTGGTCAGCTGGGCAGCCAGAGTGAAGAGCATGATCTCGCTGAAAGGGATGGTCACCCTGCGGGCGGTCTCTGCAGGGAGCAGGCGGGAGAGCAGGCGCGTAATCCATTCCTGGAAAGGGGATGCGTAAAGGACCAGTCCAAACGTCGCCCCAAACGAAAGCTGGAGCCCGGCGTCCCAGACCATGTTCGGATTGAAAGCGGCCGTAACGGCAGAGGCTGCCAGCAGGGTGGTGATGCCGTTTTGACGGCCGAACCGGCGAGCCAAGAGGGCCAGGGTAGCCACACACGCCGCGTACACCATCGAAAGGCTGGCCCCGACCAGCACGGTGTAGAGGGCGATACTGAGAAGGGCTGAGACCGTACCCAACCCCTGCCTCCGCACCCGGCTGAAGAGGGTCACGAAAAGGGCAGCGAGAATGGCAATGTTGAAACCGGGAACGGCGATGAGGTTGGCCGTACCCGTGTCCTTAAAGGCCTGCTGCATGTTCGCAGAGAAGCCGTTTTCGTAGCCAAAAAGGATGCCCGCAAGGAGCGAGGCTTCCGGGTCCGGGAATAAACGATAGACGGCAGCGAGGGACTTGTCTTTAATTGCAGCCATGAGGCGCAGGATAGGGCTGCCGCCAGTGAACGGCAGGAGCGTTCCCTCAGCATCTGGCATATAGGCATGGACCCCCTGGCGTACGAGAACGTCCGCATAGGAGAAATCTTCGCTCTCCGGGGGTACCTCCAGATAGCCGCGCAGGCGGACCACGTCCCCGTAATGCCAGGTAGTCTCAGAGGAGACACGGGCCAGGAGCAGGCCGCTCGCATTAATCCACCCATCGCCGTTGTTCACGCCAGAGACCTCCAGGCGCAGGTTGGTGTAAAGCTCGCGTTCGTCGGGTGGATCGATCACCGTGCCGGTGACCAGCAGCTCATCCTGCGCTTCGGTATACCCGGCAATATTGTGAGCATCATTCCCGGGAACGGTGCTCTGGATACGGAACGCCCCCAGGAAAAATGCTCCCAACGACAAAGCAGTCAGGAATAGTGCGAAGAGTCGCCGGACTGGAATCCGAATATTAAAGTCGAGGCTCAACCGGCGTGCCAGCAGGTTCACTCCCTGCAATATAAAGGCCAGCAGGACAGGCACCAAACTAATTCCTGCCAAAAGCAACCAGAGCACTGCTTTTGCGTGGACCTGGCTGGCAACGAGGATGCCGGCCAGGAAAGCCAGCGAAAGCCAGAGCAGCGGCAAAGAGGCAGTCAAGGTTTCAAGATAAGAGCTTATCTTTTTCTTGGACATTTGCAAGAAGGTCCCCGAAGATAAATATTATTCTGGGACACGGCCAGAACAAGATCATTCCAGATGAAATCCGTAACCATGCCAATCCAATTCTACTTTAGAAAGTTCAATCATTTCCCATTTCTTTATAGAATTATATAGATTTATAGTCGTACTAGTAGGGGGTGGGGATATGTGGAAAAATGGAAGGGCATCCCAGCAGTGGGCAGCTGAGAATAATAAACACGATATATAGCGCTTTTTACAACGTTCACCGAATTCAACCTTGTGGATAACTTACGAAATAAAAAAATGAAAATATGTGCCTTTTTTCACCCAACCTGTATTTTGGATGCCATCTCGACCACCCCCCATATCTTGGGCATCCAAAATCGAACAATTGAGCGGTTTTTCCACAGAGTGTGCACTTTATCCACAGAATTTGGGCAGTTATCCACAGCCAGGACTGTTTACCCTGCCTGACGGGACCCCAATATCCAGGCAGGCTACAGTTGATTGTCGGCCGCAAACTTATCCAGGAGCTCTTCGACGCTGTCAAGAAAAGCGTCCAGCGCCTTCAGCTGCTGATGAAAGGCATCCATCGGCAGCCCGATTTGTCCGCAGGCGGACCGCCATTGGGTCTGCCGCGTCGGAGGTAGAACATCGGCGGACAGGGTCCAGGTGAGCAGCAGCGGCCAGAGCACCGCCTGGGGGAAATCGCCAGCCAGCAGAGCTTCGAAAGCCTGCCTGTAGTACTCAAGCCGGGGCAAGGCGATCCGTGGATCCACCTGGGGCCTGCCGGCTGCGTCTGTGAAGGCTTTTTCCCACTCGGGCAAGAGGGCGCTCAGGTCCCCCGCCCTAATCTGCCCACCTCCGAGTAGGCCCAGCAGCCCGGCAGAGAGCCCAGGCTCCCCGGCTGCACTGGCCCGCAGAGGAAACTGAAGCAGGAAGCGCCGCTCCGCCAGCTGGCCCCCGCTTAGCAGGGCGACAGCATTGGCAGCCAGATTCACCCCGTTCAGATAACCGGTCAGCAGCTTCGGAGCGGAGGTCCCTTCGGCCTGCAGGCCAGCCCAGACCCGGCGGGCGGATTCGGCCTCCTGGCGGGCGCGCGCAAGCACGCTAGCCGGATCGTGGTATTTGTCCCGCACACCGGCCTGGACGTACTCGAAGAAATGCTGTGTGACGTAGAGCGGCATGGAGTCGTAGAGTTCCGGGCCCAGACCGGGATGGACACGCAGCTCCTTTGGTTTGTCGTAATCGCTCCGCCGGTTGTGGCGGATGTCCAGGTGAACCTCCGGAGTCACTGCCAGGATCTCGCGCGGCACCTTTGGTTCGTCAGCATGGACCAGGACGATGTCGATGTCTGTCGTATTGCCCAGGAAGGGGTTCTCGGTCAACAGGGAACCGGTCAGATAAGCTGCCACAAGGTTTTGGTCCGGGAGGGCACGCTTCTGGGCAGTCTCCTTGGCGACGCGGATCAGGGTCTCTCGAGTAATGCGCATGGGGCTAGTTTTCGAAAGGAAGTGGTGTTTGAAAAGGCGGCAGGTTGAGGGCTGCGCGGATGCGGTTTTCGATGACCTTGAGATGCTCCGGGTGATGGACGAAGTCCAGCGGATCGGTGTCGATGGTCAGGACGGGAGTATCGTCGAACGGCCTGGAAAAAAAGTCATCATAGGTGCGGTTGAGCAGCTCAATGTAGCTGTGTTCCATATTGCGTTCGTATGACCGGTCACGGGTGGCGATGCGGCCCATGAGCACATCGGTGCTGGCCCGCAGGTAGACCAGCAGGTCCGGCAGGGAAATCTTCTCGGCCAGCGCTTCGTGGACACGCTTATACATTTCCAGTTCGTCACCGGTCAGATTGATGCGGGCGAAGAGGCTGTCCTTGGCAAAGGTGTAATCGGAGATGAGCATCCTGCCTGATGCCAGGACCTCCGGGACGGCACGGCGCTGTTGGTGATAGCGGCTGAGCAGAAAGAAGATCTGGGTCTGGAAAGCGTAGCGCCGGCGGTCGGCGTAGAAATCGGAAAGGAACGGGTTTTCCTCGAAGACCTCCAGCAGCAAATCGGCATCGAAGGCAGGCTGGAGCAGCCGTGCCAATGTTGTCTTGCCGACGCCGATGACGCCTTCGATGGCGATGTACATGTCCACTCTCCCACAGGATGGTTGGACCAAGGATACCATGAATCAAATTCTTAACCAAAGTCAGGAGACAAAGAAAACCGATTGACGAAAAGCGTGAAAGCGTTCAAGATTAAGGGGATTGGTCAACCTCCGCTTCCAAGTGAACCTTTCGCCAATGATCTCGTATCAGCTATAGAAGATTGAGCGAAGGGATCTTGTCCTGGAGGCAGACCGAGGCGGAATCAACGTTCCGACCACACCGAATGAAAAAAGGCCCGACCAGCGACGAGGAACTCGCTCTCCAAATACAGCGCGGTAACAGGGAGGCACTGACGCTCCTTCTGGAACACTACCACGGCCCGATATTGGGGTTTCTCTATCGCATGACAGACGGTGACCGCATGCTGGCCGAGGACCTGGTTCAGGAAACGTTCCTGCGGGCGCTGAAATCCATTCGACAATACCTTTATCCTCGGCCGTTCAAACCCTGGCTGTATGCCATCGCCCTCAACCTGGTGCGCGACCATTACAAGCAAGCCGAGATACGTCATGTCGAAGCCATGCGGGATGTCTTTGAACCAATCTCTGACGACCCTCCCAGTGATCGACTGCAGGCAACCGAAGAGGCCAAACGAGTGGCCGCTGCCGTTTCCGAACTGCCCATCCGCCAGCGCGAAGCCGTCATTCTTCGTTACTACCAGTGCCTTCCGCTGGGTGAAATCGCCCAGGTGCTGCATGTTCCGCTGGGGACGGTGAAGTCACGGATCAGCCTGGGTCTGAAGAGATTGAAGGTTTGCCTGAAAGAATTGGACGACAAATTATGATTGAGGATGAGTTACGCTCAAGACTGATCGAAGACACCGGCTCGCCTGAAGAGGCCGGTCGCCTACTGCCGGTCATCCGACGCCTCGACGCATGGAGGGCACCGCAGCCGGATGCACAGGAGACGGCACGGCTGGCGGCGAAGCTGGAGAAGGCCGGGGAAGTTTCTGCACTTGTCTTTGGAAGAAGGTTGCGCGCTTTGGAACAGCGGCCGATCCCAAAATTCTGGTGTCTCTTGCGCAGCCAGCTGCGCGTCCTGCATCGTGAGATGTGGGCCGCATCGGCGCTGGTGATGCTTCTGGGAACCCTGGTCGCCCTGGCAGATTACAGGCGTTCGTCCGTGGGCGGGACGGCTTTGCCGTTCATCCTGATCGCGCCGATCGTCTCCGCCATCGGTGTGGCTTATCTCTATGGCCCCGCAGCGGATCCGGCGCTGGAGATTGAGCTGGCTTTGCCGGTGACGGCGAGCGCTCTGCTGCTGTCCAGGCTGGTCCTGGTTTTCGGATTCAACCTGGTCCTTGGTCTGCTGGCCAGCTTTGTGCTCAGCGTGGCGCACTCGGATCTCTCCTTCTGGCCACTGGTCAGCGCCTGGCTGGCTCCCATGACCTTCCTCTCCATGCTGGCATTCCTGCTCGCCATGCTCACGCGTGACCCGGGTGTGGGCATGCTGGTCAGCCTGGGGATCTGGACCGTCCAAAGCATTAAAGAGCTTAGTCTGAGATCCCTTCCGTGGCCCGACCTGAATGCAGCCGGCACGCACCTCTGGCTGTGGTCCCTGGCAGCGCTGATGGGTATTTTCGCGCTATGGGTCGGAAGGCGCGAAGAACATTGGCTGAAGGCATGAACTGAAGAGACCATTGTTCGGCCCTTGCCATACAGAACTGAATAAATCGCTGATGCAATCAGGGTGAGGACAGGATGGGAATTCAACCGGCATTGATCCTGAAGACTCGTTTGAATCTAAAGCTGGTCGGCTGGTGGCCAGTGGCGGTCAGCGCCCTGGTTTTGGGGGCATTTTTCGTCCTGCAAGTCCTGGTCCCCAACCGGACCGGCACACAAGACCTTACCTACCCACGCCGGGCCGTGGAAACGATTGCACCGCTGCTCTTCGCCGTCCAGGCCGCCTTTGTGTTTAGCCCGGACAACGAACCAACCCTCGAGCTGCTGCTCGCCTGCCCGGCATCGCTGCTGTGCCTGTTCCGGGAACGGGTTTTCCTGGTGGCCGGGATGCACCTGGTGGTCGCCTTGGCTGCCACTTTGACCTTCACGGCCGTCTGGGGAGCCGAGAACCTGGCCCTGGCCCTGGTCCGCTGGCTGGCAGCCGGGATCGCCCTTGCAGGCGTGGCTGTCTTTACGGCACAGATCACCCGCCAGGGAGTCTTCGGCACTCTGCTGGCGACCCTGCTGTGGGCGGCCAGCCTGTACGGCGGTGACAAGCTCCTGAAAGCCTGGAAATGGTTCTGGCCCTTCCACGTTTACCTGCAGCCCGGAAAATTTGGGCTGGGGATTTACTTGCTTAACCGGCTGGCCCTGGTCGGTATCGGCCTGGGCCTGTTCCTATTGACGATGAAGTTCCTGGGCGACGAAGACCGCTTGCTGGGCATGCGCTAAAGAAAGGGGAAGGATGTGAAAACCTTACGGCAAATCTTTGCCATCGGGCGCACCGAGTTCCGCTTCGGCCTGCGCCGCGGCGGGCCGGTGGTGGTAACCGCCGTCATCGGGTTGGCCATCGGCGCCGGGCTCCTGATTTCGCCCATCATCAACCTGTCCAATGCGATCACCCCACAGGATCAGCACACGCCTCAACAGTGGCGACGACTGGCACAGATCGGGATCACAATGACCGTCGAACGTTCCCTGGATCGCGATCTGCTGGCCGACCTGACCGCAGGCGGCGCCTCAGACAGTTGGTTCCCGATCTACCTGGCTCTCCTGTTCCTGCCGGTCGCCACGGCCGCGGCCATCCCGGCTGACCGCAAGTTCGGGATGCTGGAGCTGCTGCGCAGCACACCTATCGACGGGAAGCGTTATCTGATCGGGAAGCTGCTTGGCACCCTGGCGATCGTCGTCGTGGTCGCCTGCTTCCCGTTCCTACTCTTCCTGGCCGTCCTGGAGGGGATCCTGCTCAGCCATACCGGCTTCGGGGTTCCACTGTCTTTGATCGGGTTCTTTCTAAAGCTGTCCGTGCTGGACGGCCTGCCGGTCCTGCTCTTCGGGGCCGCGCTGGGGGTGCTGGTCGGGACCGCCGCGCGGAGCCGGCGGGCGGCACTCCTGCCGGGATTCGCCGCCGGCGCCCTGGGCATCCTGTTCTGGCTGACAGCCTTCCGTCCCCCGCCAGCTTCCTACGGTACTTTAGATCTGGCGGCCTATCACGTCTTCCAGGGGTACCAGAACATCTGGCAGGCCTCCTGGAACCGCTTCACCGGCGACACTTCGCGGCCACCTTTCGATCTCAGCCTGCTGGGCGCCCAGGCACCGCGGGTCGGCCTGGCCCAGGTGATCGGTATGCTCGTGGTTGCCGTCGTGATCCTAGCCGGACTTGCCACCCTCGCCCGCTTCTGGCTCCGGTGGAAGGAAAACTTCTGATGAACACCTTGCGCCAGGTCTCGGCTGTCGCCCGGGTCGAGTTCCGCTTCTGTTTTCGGCGCGGCGCCCCAGTGCTGGTCACGGCCCTGATCGGGCTGCTTGTTGGTGCCGGAATCCTGGTTGGTTTTATCGGCCAACTACCTTTCTCGCCCTACCTATCAACAAATATGACCCCGGAACAAACAAAAGGATGGATCGGCAATGGGTTCACCATCGAAGAACATGCCCTGTTCGCCAGGGGCGCCGCAGGTGACGAATTGGTCGGCGAAACAGTCTTGGCGTGGTATACGATGCTCCTGGCCCTCCTGCTCCTGCCGGTCGCGACGATTTCCGCGGTTCCCGCCGATCGCGTCTTCGGGCTTTCGGAATTGCTGCGCACTACGCCGATCACGGGGGCGCGCTACCTGGCCGGGAAGATTCTGGGGATGCTCCTGGCCGTCCTGCTAGTCGGTGCGATCATGCTGGCTATCTTCTTCGCGGTCACCGAGATCGTCCTCTTTTCCAGCCTGCATTATGGGCTATCTTGGAGCGCCGGCTTGTATCTCATAAAACTGAGCTTCATGGATGGCCTTCCCATACTGGTCTGGGGAACTGTTATCGGCATCCTGGCAGGGGTTCTCTTCCGCACCCGGCGTGCGGCGCTCTTTCCCGGCCTGATCGCTGGTTTGTTCAGCATATTCTTCTGGTTGGCGGCGTTCCGCATGCCTCTGGCTCCTGGTCCGGGAATAACGGATAAGATCGAATACTATCTTCTTCAAAATTACCGCTCCGAGGCAACAGTTTTGGAATCCAGGCTTATCGGGCAGGGCTTCAATCTATTTGGGCTTACCACCCGCATCGGGTTTGGTCAGATCGTCCTGATGTACATGACCATTCTGGCCGGGCTCGCCGCCCTTGCAACCCTGGCCCGCCTGTGGCTTCTATGGAAGGAGAATTTTTGATGAAAACCGTCCGCCAGATCTTGGCCATCGCTCGCAATGAGTTCCGCTTCGCTTTCCGGCGCGGCGCCCCGGTGGTGACGACCGCCCTGATCGGGCTGCTCGTCGGCGCCGGGATCGTGGTTTTGATCCTTGAGACCGTGCCTGACTTCTCCTCTGCGGTGACCATGGCCCCTGATGCGCAGGCACGCTGGCTCGCCTTAGGGTTCACCCTCCAGGAACGCGGCCCGTTTATCCGGAACGCCCTCTCGGACTTGGCCGTCTTCGGCTCGATCCTCGCCTGGCTGCTGATGTTCAGCTCTCTCCTGCTCCTGCCAGCAGCCACAATTTCCGCAGTCCCCGCCGATCGCAAATTTGGGGTTTCGGAACTTTTGCGCAGCACACCGCTCACCGGGGCGCGTTATCTGGCCGGGAAAGTCCTGGGGATGCTCCTGGCCGTCCTCCTGGTCGGAGTGGTCATGCTGGCGCTGTTCCTCGCGATGGCTAACAGTATTATCTTTGCCAACCTCCATTTTGGATTATCCGGGAGTGCCGATCTGTATTATATAAAACTCAGCCTCCTGGATGGAATCCTTTTCCTGGGTTGGGGAACCGCCATCGGCGTGCTGCTCGGGGTTCTTTTCCGCACGCGCCGGGCGGCGGTTTTTCCCGGCCTGATCGCCGGCTTGCTCAGTATCGTCTTCTGGAGCTCTGCCTTTCGGTCGCCGCCGACCGACGCAGGCCTGCCGATGGCCGATCGACTCGAATACTACCTTCTGCAGAATTATCACTCAACCATCCAGGAATTGGCCAAGTCTCTCGGGCAGCCGATGACCTTTTTTAGTTTCCCCACCCACGTCGGGGCGGGTCAGATCGTATTGATGTACGGCACCATTCTGGCCGCGCTGGCGGTCCTCGCCATCCTGGCCCGCCTCTGGCTCCAATGGAAGGAGAATTTCTGATGATTACCGTCTCTCAACTGACCAAGAATTACGGAAAAAAAGTCCAGGCGCTGCGCGGCGTGGACCTGGAGGTTGGTTCGGGCATGTTCGGGCTGGTCGGGCCCAATGGGGCTGGCAAAACCACCCTGATGCGCATCCTTGCCGGGCTGCTCCGTCCCACAGCCGGCAAGGTGATCGTGCTCGACCAGGACGTGTCAACGGCGCGCGGCAAGCTGGCGGTCAAATCGGTGCTCGGCTACCTGCCGCAGGAACTCGGCCTCTACCCGGACCTCTCGGCCCTGGAGTTCCTGGAATACATCGCCCTGCTCAAGGGGGTGACGGACAAGACGGAGAGAAATGAGCAGCTCGCCGAACTGCTCGAGCTGGTTGGCCTGACCGGGGATGCCAAGCGTCGCCTGCGGACGTTCTCGGGCGGGATGAAGCGCCGGGTGGGCATCGCCCAGGCCCTGCTCGGGAAGCCGCAGCTCCTGGTCGTTGACGAGCCCACCTCCGGCCTGGACCCCGAGGAGCGTGTGCGTCTGCGCAACCTGCTGGCGGAAATGTCCACGCGCTGCACCGTCATCCTCTCGACACACATCGTCGAGGACGTCAGCCAGAGTTGCAACGACATGGCGGTGATCAACCTGGGAAAGATACTGTTCCGCGGCAGCCCCAGGAATCTTATAGGCCAGGCGAGCGGGCAGGTGTGGAACATCATAACCGCCGGCGAGCGACCCGATGCCGGCTTGACCATCGTCTCGACTGTGCAGCTGCAAAAGGGTGTGCAGTATCGCGTGTTGGGGAAGCCAGGCAAGGAATACAAAGCCAAACCTGCCGAGCCGTCCCTGGAGGACGGCTATATTTGGCTGATGCAGCAGTCCCGTGTTTGAGCTTTCTCAAGGGAACGAGCTCCCGGGACGGAGGATGCATGCAGAATCTACGCTGTCTTTGCCTGCTTGACGTACCTCCTCTGGAAATGTATAATCAGTCCGATAACTCCTCCGGGAGGAGTAGGCAGCCGGAAGGCTGATAGAGAAGGTCGGCCCTGGCTGGAAGCCCCCGCAGCAGGCCTGCTGCCGAAGTCGCCCGGAGTACTGCCGAAGAAATCCTTGGGAAAGTAGAACGGCACGGGTTCCGCCCGTTACAGCCGGAGCCGGATGAACGTCCGGACAGAGAGCGCTTTTTCCTTTAGTGACCATTGCGCCGCTCGTGGTAAAAAGCGAAACGAGGTGGTACCGCGGAAGGCTCGTCCTTTCGTCCTCACAGACGGAAGGCGTTTTGTTTTAATAAGGAGTGAAAATGGACACCAAACGCGTCATCCAATCCCAGTATCATGCCGCGCTGGAGATGTTGAAACAGGCTGTGACCAGTTGCCCGGAATCGTTGTGGGATGCGCCAGAAGACAAAAACAGGTTCTGGCATGTCGCCTATCACGCCCTTTTTTATACCCACCTGTATTTACAGGATACGGAAAAAGATTTCCGGCCGTGGGAAAACCATCGCGACGAGTACCAGTTTATAGGCCCTGTGCCGTGGCCACCGCATGACCTGCCAAAGATCGGGGAAGCTTACACCAGGGAGGACGTGCTGGCCTATCTCGCCTTCGTTCGGAAACAGGTTCAAGAACGCATCCCGGCTCTCGACTTGGAAGCCGCATCCGGGTTCGAGTGGCAGCCGTTCGGGAAGCTGGAACTCCAGTTTTATAACATCCGTCATCTCCAGCACCACACTGCCGAACTCTACGAGCGTCTCGGATCACGGGCCGGCATCGAGATGGATTGGATTGGAACTGCATCCTGATTTTTATCACTGTTGAAGGAGTAAGAATGACAGAATACCAGCTGCCCAAAGCGTACGATTTCAAATCCACCGAGCCGCGCATCTATGAGCTGTGGGAGAGGGGCGGCTACTTCCAGCCGTCCAACGATCCCGCCAAGCCCGGTTTCGACCCAACGAAGAAACCCTTTGTCATCTCAATTCCTCCGCCCAACGTTACCGGCGAGCTGCACCAGGGACACGCCATGTTCGTTTCAATGGAAGACCTGATGATCCGTTACCACCGCATGAAAGGCATCCCGACCCTGTGGGTGCCCGGCACGGACCACGCTGGCATTGCCACCCAGCTGCAGGTGGAGCAGGACCTGCTGCGCACCGAGGAGGTGACTCGCGAGGAGCTGGGCCGCGAGAAGTTCTTGGAGCGCGCCTGGTCCTGGAAGGAGAAATACCATGCCATCATCACCCACCAGATCCGCCGCCTGGGTGCCTCCTGTGACTGGAGCCGGGAGCGCTTCACCCTGGACGAGGGGCTCAGCCGCGCGGTGCGTGAGGCCTTTGTGCGCCTCTACGAGAAAGGCCTGATCTACCGCGGGCCGCGCCTGGTCAACTGGTCGCCGGGGCTGAAGACAGCCGTCTCGGACCTGGAGGTGGAGTACTCCGAGGAACCGGGAAAATTGTATTATTTCAAGTATATGTTAATGCCCGAGGCGGGCGGCTCACCTGATCCCGACAGAGACCTGTACATCCCTGTCGCCACCACCCGCCCGGAGACCATCCTGGGCGACACGGCTGTGGCAGTCCACCCCAAGGACAAACGTTACAAAAAGTTCGTCGGCAGGAAGGCGATCGTACCGATCCTGGGCCGTGAAATCCCGGTCATCGCCGACGAGTACGTTGACCGCGAGTTCGGCACCGGCGCCCTCAAAATCACCCCCGGCCACGACCCCAATGACTATGAGATCAGCCAGCGCCACACCCTGCCGGTCCTGTCGATGCTGGACAAGGAGGCAAGGGTCACCGATGTGGGCGGGCCGTATGCCGGCCTAGATCGTTTCGAGTGCCGCGAAAAACTATGGGCGGATATGAAAACCGCCGGCCTGGTGATCAAGGAGGAGAATTACACCCTCAACGTGCCGCGCTCGCAGCGCGGCGGCGAGATCGTCGAGCCGATGATCTCCACCCAGTGGTTCGTCAGGATCGAGCCGCTGGCCAGGGCCGCTGTAGAGGCCGTGCGTGATGGGCACATCCACATTGTTCCCGAACACTTCGAGAAGGTCTACTTCAACTGGCTGGAGAGCATAAAAGACTGGTGCATCTCGCGCCAGCTGTGGTGGGGGCACCGCATCCCCGTGTGGTACTGCGACGACTGCGGCAAGGAGACCTGCGCACGCATAGACCCGGCCCAGTGCAGCGCCTGCGGCTCGAAGAATATTCACCAGGATCCGGATGTGCTGGACACCTGGTTCTCGTCGGGGCTGTGGCCGTTCTCGACCCTCGGCTGGCCGGAGCAGACGCCCGACTACAAGTACTTCTACCCGACCACCATCCTGGAGACTGCTTACGATATCCTCTTCTTCTGGGTGGCGCGCATGATCATGGACGGCCTGGAGTTCACCGGCCAGGTCCCCTTCAGCCTCGTTTACCTCCACGGGCTGGTGCGCAACGAGGAGGGTCAGAAAATGAGCAAGAGCAAGGGGACCGGGATCGACCCGCTGCCGGTGATGGATGAGCTTGGCACGGATGCCCTGCGCTTCACCCTGCTGGTGGGCTCCTCGCCAGGCAACGACATGAACCTGTCCCTGAAGAAAGTGGAGGGCAACCGCAACTTCGCCAACAAGATCTGGAATGCGGGCAGGTTCGTGATTTCCGCCATCAACGGCCTTTCGGCCGAGGCTGGGCAGCAGGCCGTGAACCAGCCTCCAGCCTCGGTCGCCAATGGCCGGTCTGATTGGACCCTGGCTGACTCCTGGATTTGGGCGCGCCTGCAGGGGCTGGTGCGCGAGGTGGAGCGCCTTTTCCAGTCCTACCAGTACGGGGAGGCTG
Source organism: uncultured Chloroflexia bacterium (assembly GCA_963753465.1). GTDB lineage: Bacteria > Chloroflexota > Anaerolineae > Anaerolineales > Villigracilaceae > UBA877. The sequence continues at coordinate 322,520 of CAVWCJ010000003.1, read as the reverse complement.
GACGGCAGATCTATGAGTTTTTCTGGAGCGACTTCGCCGACTGGTATGTGGAAGTGGCCAAGCTGCAGCTGGCAGAAGGCGGCAGCCGGGCAGTCGATACTGCCCGAACCCTGGCGCGCGCCCTGGATGTTTCCCTGCGCCTGTTGCATCCCTTTATCCCCTTTGTGACGGAGGAGCTGTGGGGCCACCTGCGCAAGGCGCTGCTGGGTTCGCCTCTGGCGGACCTGGCCCGGGACTGGCCGGAGTTGTTGATCGTTGCGCCCTGGCCGGAGCCAAGGCCTGAAGAAGATTGGGAGGTGGAGGCGCGTGAGGATTTTGCACTGCCCCAGGAAATCATCCGCTCCATCCGTAATCTGCGCGCTGAAAAGAATGTCAAGCCTGGCAAGCTCGTCCCGGCTACGCTTGTGGACAGTGAGAAGACCCCCCTGTTAAAGAAGACGTCCAGGATCATCGCCGCTCTGGCGCATCTGGATGAAGCACAACTGACCATCCTTAAAACCATGGAAACGAAACCTGAAGGCAGCGCTTCCCTTGTAGCCAGCTCGACCGAGATCTACCTGCCGCTGGAGGGACTCGTGGACCTGGATGAGCAGCGCACCCGCCTGCAGAAGGAGCTGGCCGATCTCCAGACCCAGATTGACCGTCTGGAAAAGCTGCTGGGAAGCGATTTTTCCAGCAAAGCCCCGGCCCCGGTCGTTCAGAAGGAGCGCGAGAAGTTGACGGGTTATCAACAGATCGCCGAGAAACTGAAAGCTCAACTGTCATAGGGGATTCGGCAAGGCATTTTCAACGTGCTGCCTCCGCTCTCTCCAGGAGAGCGGAGGGCGCGTTGGTACGATCCGCGGGCAGATCTGCCCAAGATTGGATGGTTGCATGATTATTGTTTTTTATATGCACTTAGAGTACACTTTGTCTACCGCAAAGAATGCTTGCCGAGTTCTATTTGAGGGATGGAATGATGTGGTCTCTAACGATTACTAACCCTAGAAGTGAACCGCTGCAGATAAAATTAGTGCCTGGAAAGATGTTGATCGGGCGCATAGAAACCAGCGATATTGTGATCAACGATAGTGCTGCCTCCCGGCGGCATGCCGAGATCTTTTATGATCCCATCCCGGATTTGGTCACGATCAACGATCTGAAAAGCTCAAATGGCACATATGTCAATCGCCAGAGGATCACCGGGTTCATTCGCCTGCAAAATGGGGACGTGATTCGCATTGGTCAGACGGTCATGCATCTGTCAAGAATTACCAACGCACCTTCTGACCAGAAGGGAATTACCGGGACACGCCAGTTTACGCGTGAACTGGTTCTGGAAGCCGTGGATGAGCACCCTATCCTATTGCAGGAAATCATCGAGAAGTTAAATCCAATTGTAGATATCGACACGGCAATCGGCCAGGTCACTGACCTGATCAAACGGGCAATGGGGGTGGATGTCTGTGAGATCATCCTTGCCCAAAACTTTAAAAAAATAAATATAGACGGGTCAGATAATTTGGTGGTGAGGACAATCCGGAATTCTTCTATTGAAGCAAGCCCTTTAGCCCTATGCGTACCGGTGATGAGCGGGGGAAAACCCCTTGCGCTTATTTATATGGAAAAGAAGCGCCCGGAAGCCCGCCCCTTCGATAAACGGGATATGCAGTTGGCGGTCGCCATAAGCAACCAAACCGCCCTGACCATGCAGAGAATAGAATTGCTTGAAAAGGTTCGTAAAGAGGGGCAGGTCAAGCAACTCTTGTTGCGCTTTGTCTCGCCTATTGAAGCCGAGGACCTATTAAAGGATTACCTAAAGACGGGGAAATTTCCGGATCTCACCGAGAAAAAGGTCACGGTTCTATTTGTTGAAATTGCTGATTCGACCGGGCTGGCAGAGCGAATCGGCCCCCAAAATTTTTCATCTTTTCTCAATACTTTTTATCAATATGCCACACAGGCTATTTTCAAGAACGGCGGGATGGTTAAATATCTAGGAGATGGGGTGCTGGCGGTTTTCATGGAGGTCCAGGATGGACAGGGGCCTGAAGAAAGGGCAGTCAGTGTTGGGCGGGAGATCATTGAATTTGTAAAAAAACCGGCCTCACCCGAGCAGGAGCAGGCGTGTGTTGTCGGTGTCGCCATCAATACGGGGAATGCAGTTGTCGGTTATGTGGGGACCCAGGAACGGGCAGAGTTTAATGTTTTTGGGAATTTGATCAAAGTGACCTATCGAATGCAGGAATATGCTCTCCCCAATCGCATCTTTGTTGGATCGTCGACGGCGGAGGCAATTCGTAATAAATACCTGGTTCAAAAAACCGGCAGTTTGACCATGAGAGGAAGTGACCAGCCGATCCAGGTCTACGAGGTTTCCTTCGTAAAAACGGCGCCGTTCGTTCAGAAAGGTAAAGACAAAGACAAAGATGGTGAGATGTCGGCGGCGTTCAAATCGATTGCCGAGAAGTTAAGAGCGCTTGGGAAATGAGACGAAAACGGTTTCATGGACGCGGTTCAAAGAATTGTTCAACGTAGGATGGTCAAGACAGAAACAGGCAGCGGCCATTTTTCAAGGAGAATGATGCAAAACAAGCTTGCCGAACTAAAAACTTGTCTGGTCGAGGTGGCCGCCCTGAACAACATCCTGGCCGTCCTGGGCTGGGACCAGTCCACCCACATGCCCTCCGGGGGCGCCGCGGCGCGCGGCAGCCAGATGGCTGTCCTGGCGCAGATCATCCAGGAGAAAGCCATCGATCCGGCCATCGGCAGGCTGCTTGACGACCTGCAGAAATATGCCGAGGGTCTGCCCTACGATTTGGATGACGCCGGGATGTTGCGCGTTGCCCGGAGGGACTACGAACGTGCCATCAAGGTACCCCCCGAATTTTTGGCGCGCTTTTTCACCCATCTGGCCGAGTTTTACCAGGCCTGGACGGAGGCCCGCCCGGCGAACGACTTTGCCAGGGTCCGCCCGCTCCTGGAAAAGACCCTCGAGTTGAGCCGGGAGTACGCCGACTATTTTCCCGGCTACGAGCACATCGCCGACCCGCTGATTGACCAGTTCGATAACGGCATGAAAGCTTCCTCCATCCGTACCCTGTTTGCAGCACTGCGGGAAAGGACCCTGCCGATCGTCAAAGCCATCACCTCCCAGTCCACGGCAGACGACTCCTGCCTGAAACAGGAATTTTCCGAAGAGAAACAAATCGCCTTCGGGCGGGAGGTCATCCGCCGCTTAGGCTTCGACTTTCAGCGCGGCCGCCAGGACAGATCCCCACACCCGTTCACGACCAGCTTTTCTGTCGGGGATGTGCGCCTCACCACCCGGGTCAAGGAAAGGGACTTGAGCGACTGCCTGTTCAGCCTGATCCATGAAGGCGGGCACGCCCTGTACGAACAGGGGGTGAACCCGGCCTACGAGGCAACGCCGCTCGCCAACGGGACCTCCTCCGGGGTGCACGAATTTCAGTCTCGTTTGTGGGAGAATGTCGTCGGGCGCAGCCGCGGCTTCTGGAATTTCTTTTATCCGGAACTGCAGAAGACTTTCCCGAATATGAAGAAGGTCAAGGCGGAGGTTTTTTACCGCGCCATCAACAAGGTCGAACGCTCGCTCATCCGCACCGATGCCGATGAGGTGACTTATAACCTTCACATCATGCTGCGCTTCGACTTCGAACTGCAGATGCTGGAGGGAAGTCTGGAGGTCAAGGAGCTGCCGGAGGCCTGGCGCGAACGCTTCCAGGCGGACCTGGGCGTCACCCCTCCCGACGACAAGGACGGCGTCCTGCAGGACGTGCACTGGTTCAACGGTTTCGTTGGCGGCGCGTTCCAGGGGTATACCATCGGCAATGTGCTCTCGGCGCAGTTCTACGCTGCCGCGCTCAAAGCCCATCCGGAGGTTCCTGAGGAGATGAAAAAAGGCAGGTTCGAAGCCCTGCACGCCTGGTTGAGGGAAAACATATACCAACATGGACGCAAATACACGGCCCAGGAGCTGGTCCAGCGGGCCATCGGCGCGGAGATCAGCATCGAACCATACATCGCCTACCTGCGCACCAAATACGGGGAATTGTACAGCCTCTAATCATAATAAGATCTAATGGGTGCAGGGGGACTCTTGTTTGCATTCACCGGTCTTCCTGAAGAGAATTTCCCTGCGAGACCGACAGCCTCAACTCCCCATCGATCCAGCTGGAGATAGAAGGCTGCGGTTGGCCGGCCTGGACGAGTCCAGACTCGCATGTGGATGAAACATGAAAACCGTTAAAGTGTTATAGAATATAGTTGATAGCCCTTGCTCTTTATCGGCCTCATTTTAAAACACGCGAGAAGCATTTAGAGCTATGGACGAGGGAGGCATTATTGTTTTAGGACGTCTCTGGATTTTCCTGGAAGCATTAATTCCAGGGAGGCATGGTGGCAGGAAGGCAAGAGGTAGAGCGATGAGGAACTCGAAGAAGACCGGATCAAAAGGAGATCAGAAACGGCCAAAGCCGCGCAGCCTCTCCGCACAGGCTCCTCAAAAAGATCAGCATAAATCAGTAGAGACATCGCTGCTAACTTCTGAAGAAAGATTTCAGCGGCTCTTCGAGACAGCGCAGGACGGCATACTGCTCCTGGATGCAGAGACGGGGGTCATTACCGAGGCCAACCCATTTATCCAAAAACTACTGGGGTATACCCGCGAGGAATTGGTCGGGAAAAAACTCTGGAATGTTAGCCCATTCAAGAATATGCTGGCCAGCCAGAAAGCATTTCGGAAGTTACAGGCGGAGGGGTATATCCGCTACGAGGATTTGCCGCTTGAAACCAAGGACGGCCGCCGCTGCGATGTGGAATTTGTCAGCAATGTATACAAGGTGGGCAGGCGGAAAGTGATCCAGTGCAATATCCGTGATATCACTGACCGCATGCGAGTAGGAGAAGAGATAAACCAACTGGCGAAATTCCCCTCCGAAAACCCGTACCCCGTTTTGCGGTTGGACCGGGATGGCACGATTCTGTACGCCAACAAAGCCAGCCAGGGTTTACTGAGTGACTGGGGCTGTGCACAAGGCGAAGCAGCGCCGAAATTCTGGCAGCAATCAGTCGCTGAGGCGCTCGAGAGGCAGGAGAACAGAATTGTCGAAATAGAAAGCAGCGGGAAAATCCTCTCGTTTTTTGTCGTGCCGATCACGGATGCACACTATGTCAACCTGTACGGCAGCGAAGTCACCGAACGCAGGCAGGTGGAAGAATCGCTGAGGAGCAGGGTGGAGCAGTTATCTGCCCTTAACCAGGCTTCCCAGGCAGTGGCTGTCTCCCTTGACCTCAACCAGGTGTTGACGGAGGTCGTGTCGCTGGCCGGCAGGGTGTCCGCCTCGGATTTTGCCAGCGTCCTGCTGGTGGATGAAAAGGGTGCCTCCACCAGAGGCGTTGAAAACCTGCCAGGTGTGCCGACGATTAATTACCGCCTTCGGAAAAAAGGTTTTACACATTGGATCGTACGTATGCACCAGCCGGTGGTGGTGGACGAAATCCGTGCAAACGGCGGTGTCAGCCCCCTCATCGGTGGAGGGGCGCCGCACACCGCCAATCCGTTCCTCGTGGCGCGGGGGATTAAATCGTTCGTTGGCCTGCCGTTGATGGTAAAGGATCGCGTGCTGGGCGTGCTCTACCTGCACAGCCTGCATCCCGGCGCATTTTGTCAGCAGCTGCCCCTGCTGACCACCTTCGCAAACCAGGCGGCCATCGCCATTGAGAAGGCACGTTTGTATGAAGCGGTTCGCACAGAACTGGACGAGCGCAAACAGGCGGAAGATGCACTGCGTGCCAGTGAAGCCCGTTTCTCCACGGTTTTTCGCGCCAGCTCGCTCAGCATTGCAATAATACGAATCAAGGACAACACCTTTGTAGACTTCAATGAAGCCTTTCAATCCCTGTCAGGCTTTACCCGCGAGGACGCCATCGGCCGCAGTGCGGTCGAATTGAATATCTGGGTCAATCCTGCAGAAAGAGACGAACTCATAAAAACCCTGGGCAACAAGGGCAGCATGTACGGTTTCGAGGTCCAATTACGCGGGAAATCCGGGGATATTCGTGATCTCTTGATGTCAGCCGAGTTGATCGAGTTGGCGAACGAGCCATGCATATTGACCATAGGGATAGATATTACCGAACGCAAACGGGCGGAAGAGGCAAGGCAGGAAAGCGAAGAACGCTACCGTCTGCTGTTCGACCTCTCCCCGGATGCCATCGTGGTTTACCAGGATGGAAAGGTGGTCTTCGCCAACCCCGCCGCGGCGAGGCTGCTCGGTGCGGCCACGCCAGAGGAACTGATCGGCAGGCCGATGCTGGATCTCGTCCACCCGGATTACCACAACCTGGTCACGACACGCTCCAGGGAGCAAACAGTCAAGGCCGGACCTGTGCCGATTGTGGAAGAAAAGTTCATCCGCCTGGATGGCACCTCCATTGACGTGGAGGTCACCGCCGCGCCGTTTCGCTACCAGGGGAACCCTGCCGTTTTGGTGATTGTCCGCGACATCACCGAGCGCAGGCAGGCCCAGGAAGCACTCAGACAAAGTGAGGAGCGTTTCCGCGAAATCTTCGAGAATATGAGCAGCGGTGTGGTGGTGTATGAGGCTGTGAACGGCGGGGAGGATTTTAGGATCGAGGGTTTCAACCGCGCTGCCGAAATAATTGAGAAGATCCCCAGGGAAGCCATCCTTGGAAAAACCGTTCTCGAAATTTTTCCCGGGGTGAGGGCCCTGGGCTTGTTTGAAGTTTTCCAGCGCGTTTGGAAAACCGGAAGACCAGAACATCTTTCCGCTTCCTTCTATCAGGATGAGCGCGAAGCCGGCTGGCGGGAAAATTATGTGGCAAAACTGAGTCCCAGCGAGATCGTGGTGGTTTATGATGACGTGACCGAACGCATGCAGGCGGAGCGGGCGCTGAAAGAATCAGAGGAAAGATATCGCCGGTTGTTCGATGCCTCCCCGGTGGGAATTGGGATTGCAGACCTGAATGGAAATGTCCTGACTTCCAATTCGAGCATGGAAAAGATCACCGGCTATACGGTTGAGGAGTTGAAATCCAAGGGAATCAGCAGCACTTATGTCAATCCGGAAGAGAGGCAGCATTTATTCGGGATATTGCAGGAAAAAGGCGCAGTGCGGGATTGGGAGATTCAATTAAGACGTAAAAACGGTTCAATCTTTACTGCACTGCTGAACGTGGATCAAATCGAATTGGGCGGGCAGAAAGTGGTCTATACCCTTGTACGGGACATCACCGAGCACAAGCAGGCGGAACAGGCGCTGCGCGAAAGCGAGGCACGCTTTCGCGGTGCAGTCGAGGCGGCCGGGGCTGTCCCCTATTTTCTCAGCTACGAGACGGAAGCCTACACCTTCATGGGGGAAGGCATCCTCGCTCTCACCGGTTACCCGGTGCAGGAGATGACGCCTGCGCTGTTTCGATCCTTGGTGCAGGAGAGGTATACGGCAGGCGAAGAAGCCCATTTATCGCCTGAAGAAGCAGCCATGCAAATGCGCGCCGGCAGGATAAAGAACTGGCGCTGTGACGTCCGCATCGTCGCCCGGGACGGCAGAAACTGCTGGATTGCAGACGCGTCCATTCCCGTCTTCGACAAGGATGGGAAAGTAATCGGTTCAACCGGATTCTTGCAGGACATCACCGAGCGGAAGCGGACCGAGGAAACGCTGGCGCGCCAGACAGAGGAACTGAACCAGCGCAACAAAGAAATGGACCGCCTGTACCGTGCCTCCGGGTCGCTGATCTCGTCCAGCCCTTTTAACCTCCAGACGCTGGCCCAAATCATTGTCGAGGTGATCCTGCAGGAGTTCGGACAATCCAACTGCAGCGTTTTTCTCGTTTCCGAAAGGTCGAACAAACTGAATCGGATCGCCGTGGCCGGCCCGTATGCCGAACAGGTGAGCAGGAAAGTATTGACTCTGGATGGAACGGGGCTGGTGCCGCAGGCCATCCGTTCCGGGCAGGTGATTAACACACCAGACGTTGGGGTAATTCCAGCCTACCTTCCCGCCTGGGAAACAGCCCGCTCGGAGTTGACCATCCCGCTCAAGATCGGCAGCCAGGTCATCGGGGCCATTGATGTCCAAAGTGCGGAGCAGAATTACTTCAGCGCCGACGACGAACGCCTGATGACCATCTTCGCCGAACGGGCCGCCCTGTCCCTTGAGCACACCCGCTTGTTTGCACAAACCGAGCGGCGGATGAGGAATATGATGTCCCTGCGCACCATCGACCTGGCCATCTCCAGCAGCTTCGATCTCGAGATCACGCTGGGCATCCTCCTGGACCAGGTCATCCGGCAGATGGGGGTCCATGCCGCGGATGTCCTGGTTTTCAATCCGGTCACGCAGACATTCCGGTTTTCCAACGGGCAGGGTTTTCACACGCAAGCCCTGCGCTATACGGATCTCAGGCTGGGTGATGGATACGCCGGACAGGCTGCACGCGAGCGCCATATCGTAACCATCCAGGATCTGGACAAGAATCCATCCGGGCTGCAAAGATCTGCAGAATTTCTCCGCGAAGGCTTCATCTGCTATGTGGGCGTGCCTTTAATTGCAAAAGGGCAGATCAAAGGGGTATTGGAAATCTTCCATCGCCAGCCGTTGAACCTGGACGAAGAAGAGTCGACTTTCTTGGAAACGCTGGCAGGTCAGGCGGCGATTGCCATTGACAACACGGAGCTGTTCAACAATCTGCAGAGTTCCAATACGGACCTGATCCTGGCTTATGAGAACACCCTTGCCGGCTGGGCGAGCGCCCTGGAGTTGCGCGACAAGGAAACGGAAGGCCACACCCGCCGCGTGGCTAATTTGACCGCACGCCTCGCACAGGCGGTAGGGATCAATCCAGCCGAACTGATCCACATCCATCGAGGCGCACTATTGCACGATATCGGAAAAATGGGGATTCCCGATAGCATCGTGCTCAAACCCGGTCCGTTGACGGAGGCGGAATGGGTGATCATGCGAAAGCATCCCGAATATGCATTCGATATGATCTCCCCCATCTCTTACCTGCAGCAGGCGCTCGACATTCCTTATTGTCATCACGAAAAATGGGATGGAACAGGGTACCCGCGCAAGCTGAAAGGGGAGCAAATCCCCCTGGCGGCCCGCGTTTTCGCCGTAGTGGACGTCTGGGATGCCCTGACGTCCGACCGGCCTTACCGGAAAGCCTGGCCGGAGGACAAGGCGCGCGCCTACCTGCGCGAGCAGGCGGGAAAACATTTTGATCCCGGGATGGTCAAGGTCTTTCTGGATGAGGTCTTGTCGAATGAGGCCTAAGAGTCTGGTTCAGACTCTTTATTCCTGCCCGCAAGGTACCAAAGGCCAATGCACTATTTTATTCAAGGAGTTGTAAATGCCAGACGCGGAGAATTCAACACTCGACCAGAATTTGCAGCATGCGAATATCGAACTGACCCTGGCTTATGATGCCACCATTGAGGGCTTCGCGCGCGCCCTCGATATGCGCGAGGGAGAGCCGCCCGGGCATACTCGCCACGTGACGGAAATGACCGTGGCCCTCGCCCGGGGTCTGGGCATCGCCGCTGCAGACCTGATGCATATTCAACGCGGTGCCCTCCTGCACGATATTGGTAAAATGGGCGTTCCCGAATCCATCCTGCAAAAACCCGGAGCCCTTACAAATGAGGAATGGGTGATCATGCACATGCACCCGCAGTATGCCTATGATATTCTCTCCCCGATCATTTATTTGTATCCGGCGCTGGATATTCCTTACTGTCACCATGAGAAATGGGACGGCAGCGGATACCCGCGCAAGCTGAATGGCGAGTTGATCCCTTGGGCGGCGCGCATTTTCGCCGTTGTGGATGTATGGGACGCGCTCACTTCCAAACGGCCGTACCGTGAGCCCTGGTCCGAAGATAAAGCCAAGAATTTCATCAAGGAACAGGCCGGTTTTCATTTCGACCCGGCAGTGGTGAAAGCCTTCCTGAATTTGGAATACAAAAAAAGGCTGACGAACCCCATTGTCAAGTGACGAACTATCCTTCACGGGAACCGGCCTTTATTTTGCTTGAAGGTCTAGGAATTTATATTTTTGGTGCGACACGAAGTCGTGCATGTGACTGTCTTGCATGGTACGACCATGACAAGACGGTCACTTAAACAGCTTCGTGTCGCACACAGATCCAGCGGGCATAACCACCCTCTGGGTCACGGCAGAGCATCATGCGTTGAACGATGTCCCGGACATAAGCTTGCTGATCAAAGGGGACTTCGTCGGCCAGGCGGAGGTCGCAGTAGCGCTCCCAGTGGTCGAGGAATGTGATTCTTGCGGAAACGATCATGCCCGGTTGGGTGGTCGAGAGGCCGGGAGAGGGTGGTTTGATTCTGAAGCGTGGATTGGTTTTCGATGGGGGAGGTTTCGGGTTGTTGCGCGACCGGCATTTATATGCGATAGCCAGAGTAACGGTTAGGAAGTCTATACCTTGGTTAGGATTGTACTACGGGTAGCAAATGGTTGGTGACGAGTCTGGTTCTCGATCCAGTAGACGATGCTCATTCCTCAGATCCGTCTCCCACCGTATAGGGAAGGATTTTCCCCCACGGTTTCTATCATGATCCACCCGATTCCACAACCGTGTTTAGGCTTTTTGCCTATGAGGCGAAACCCGTCTCCGGCACAGATGCGGCGGTGTTTGTCACTGGTCCGGATCATCCCGGATGATGGCACCTCCGTGGATGACCATGCGGATAGCGGTCAGGGCCTGCAGGTCCTGCAGGGGATCGCCGCGGACGACCAGGATGTCGGCGTCCTTGCCCGCCTCCAGCGTTCCGATCACGTTGTCCAGCCTGAGGACGTGGGCGGCATTGGAGGTGCTGGCAAGGATGATTTGCATCGGTGTCATTCCTGATTGGCTCATCATCTGGATTTCGTACATCGGGATGCCGAGTTCGAAGCTGCCCGGCCCGCCGTCGTAGTCGTTCCCCAAGGCCACCTTGCCGCCGAGCGCCACGAACTGGCGCAGGTTGCTCTGGACCATTGCCAGGGGGGCGCCGTAGTTCCGGTAGACGGTGAAGGTGGGGATGAGATAGACACTCTGCCGGACCATCTGCTCGAAATCCTCGGCTGGGACAAAATCATATGGCGTGTGGGCGATGTCATCCACGCCCGCGTCCAGCACCTCTTTCAGGTAAGCGCCCTGGGTGACGTGTGCTGAGACCGGCAGTCCGTAGGCGTGGGCGGTCGTGACGATCGCCTTCAACTCCTCGGGGGTCAGCTTGGGCAGGTCATGCCGCCCGGCATAGCCGTCCTCGAGTGCCAACTTGATGGCGTTCACCCCCTCGTCGATTTCCTTCAGGACCGCCTGGCGGGCCTCCTCAGGCGAGGAGACAAACAGGTTACCGTAGCCTCCCGGGACCGCCAGCATCGTCCCGGAAGAAACCAGGCGGGCGTAGTGTGGATCGGCAGACACCTCCGTCCGGAATGTTTTCAATTGGGCGATGGTATCGGGCAGGGCGCTTTCATCCCGCACCGTGGTGACTCCTCCCTCCGCCCAGGCCTGCAGGTTGGACCTGTCGAAAGCGTCGTGGACATGGGCATTGATGAAGCCTGGCAGGATGGTCGTGCCGGAGAGGTCGATCGTGTGCGTTCCGGCAGGGACCTTCACCCGGCCCGCCGGCCCGACCGCCACGATCTTGCCTCCGGAGATCAACACGACCGCGTCGGTCTGAGGGGCCGCTCCGGTGCCGTCGATCAGGGTGGCATGCACGAGTGCCAGGGTGGGGGCTAGGGTCGTGGCTCCCTTCATCGGCCCGCCGCATGCGCAGGCCAGGACCAGGGCGAAGACGATCAGGGGGACCAATACTGCCGATGTGGTTTTCATTGATACTCCTCCTCGCTACGTGCGTTCATTTGCGCCTGCTCTGTTCGTTCTCAGATTTTCTATTGGGCGTTCGGCCCATCCTGCAGAGCGACGAACATCTTGCCTGGAATACTCTGGGTGAAAAGATCGGCAACTGCTTTGGCGGCGAAATACGAGGTGTGTTCAAGAACAATGATCCTGGCCGGGATAACCTGAGCCATCGCCTGGGCGCTATCTTTGCTGTAGACAGGGACGAAGGCGATATCACAGGTGTATTTGGCCATATCCGGATAGGCATCGGTTCCGCCGGCCATGTAAAGGCGCAAGCCGTCCATGCTGACGAGATAACCCATCCCGCCGGCATCACGGGGGTGGCCGTTGCCGTAGGCAGGCACTGCCTGGATACTTATGCCATCCACTTCGGTTGTCTGCCCTTCGGCCAGAACCGTGGCAGGAACGCCTAAATCGGTTTTAACCTGGTCATAATAACTGGAAACGTTCGGACTGATTACGAGGGTGGTATGCGGACCGATAATCTTCTCGATATCCGGAACCGACCAGTGATCTGAATGGGCGTGGGTCACCAGGATAATATCCGCCTGCGGCAGGTCACCGGCGAGGGTGATGGGGTCGAAATAGATGATCTTCGACCCCTTGTACAAGAATGCGGATGTGCCGAACCAGTGCAGTTTCGCCACCGCATCCTGCGGCGAGGCGGTGGGAGTCGCCGGGACGGGGGTGGCTGTGGGTGGTAGGGGTGTAGCTGTTGGCGCTGGCGTAGCGGACCGGGCGCAGCCTGCCAACATAGCCAGCAGGCCGGCGAGGCAAAGAACGAAGAACAGGGAACGTTTGATTCTCTTCATGGTGGTGCTCCTCCTTGGGAAATGTTATAACCTCCAAAATATTCTTTTGGAGGTTATAACACGGTTGTTATAACCTGTCAATGGGGTTATAATGGTTATATGGAATTCACACCCGCATTCTTCCCCGCTGGCATTACTTGCCTCGACTTTTGCAATACCTTCGACCACCTGCAAACTCCCCCGGCCTTCGATTACATGACCGATGAAGCCACCGTGTTGAAGTGGGGCCACGCGGCGGGAATCCTCCCGGCGGAACCTGGCCCGTCCGGCCATACGGATGAAGATCTCCTGGCCAGGACGATCACCGCCCGGCTGGTGCTCTATCAATTAATGGCGCCGTTCCCGCGCGGCGGGCAGCCTGCTCCGGCTGATCTGGAGGCTTTCAACGCACTCTTGCAGGAAGTCTCAGCTTGGATGAAAGTAACACCAAGTCGGGAAGGCTTTAGTTTGTCGTGCGGCGCGGTCAACCAGCTGCAAAATGTGCTATGCGAGGTGGTCCGTTCGGCAGCCGACCTGCTGCTGGCGAACCATTCCGAACGGATGAAGCAATGTGAGGAATGTGGCTGGTTCTTTTTGGATACGACCCGCAATCAGCCCCGTCGCTGGTGCACGATGATGATTTGCGGGAATAAGGCCAAAGCCCGCCGCCACTACGAGAGGGTGAAACTAAAAAGAGAGATGTTAAAGGAATAAAAGATCAGGTTCACAGAATTCCAGACAAAAATTGCTGCAGCTCCCCGCAGGATATTACGGCGGGGATGTTTTGACTCAGGGATAAAATCACCGAAAGCAGAGACGTTTGTCATTTGACATAAGCACGGGGATAAAGTACTTTAAGCAGGCACCTTTTACAAACTTTCATCAAGGAGTATATCCTATGGCTCTAAAAATCACCGAAGAGTGCATCAATTGTGGTGCCTGTCTACCAGAATGCCCGACCAACTCGATCAGCGAGGGCGATCCTGTTTACGTCATCGACGCAACCACCTGCGTGGAGTGCGAAGGTCATTACGATTCGCCCCAATGCGAGTTGGTCTGCCCGGTGGCGGATACCGCCATCGTCAAGGCGTAAACAATTCGAGACAGGGGCGACGCATGCGTCGCCCCTGTGCGTTTTGATCTATTTGACATCCCCTTTTAAAAAAGATATAATCACGCCAATTGAATATTCAGCCTTCGGGGCAGGGTGAAATCCCCGACCGGTGGTACAGCCCACGAGCGCGGTGGCGAGCGAACAAAGCCACTTCGCATGACCCGGTGGAATTCCGGGGCCGACCGTGAGAGTCCGGATAGAAGAAGGCGACCGATGTGGCCCGTACGGGTCTGATCTGTCCGATATACCCCGAAAAAGCAAGTTTTCGGGGTTTTGTTTAGCGGACGGCCGTGCCCGGTCCGTGTCTTTGCCCCGCAGGATTTTCTCTCTGTGAGGCATTTTTCTTTGCTTCAAGCGCTCAGATCAATTTTTAAGATAATGGATTCAAAAACTGCCCATAAGCCTCGGCATTCCCTCAGCGTTCGTGCATCCTGGACCGTGCCGGTCTCGCTCGCTGCGGCTTTCCTGCTCTGGTGGCTGCTTACCCGCACCTCCGGTCTGCCGGCCTTCATCCTCCCCCCGCCTTCCCAGGTGGCGGTGCGTTTCTGGCAGGTTCTGGTAGATGGCAGCCTGCTGGTTCACGCCTCCACGACCCTGCTGGAGGTGTTGCTCGGCCTCCTTTTTGGTACGGCTTTTGCCGTTGTGCTGGGGTATGCCATTGCCAAATCGCGCCTGTTCGAACAGCTGCTCTCCCCCTACCTGGTCGCTACGCAAGCCATCCCGATCGTTGCCATTGCGCCTCTGCTGGTCATCTGGTTCGGGCCGGGAATGTTCTCCAAGGTGCTCATCTGTGCTCTGATTGTTTTCTTCCCGGTTCTGGTCAACACTGTGGTCGGCGTGCGGGCAGTGCCCAGGCCCCTGCATGATTTGATGGGCTCGCTGCATGCCACGCCTCTCCAGACACTGCGCTATCTTGAAATTCCCGCCGCGCTGCCTATCCTGCTTGGCGGGCTGCGCATCGGCGCAACTCTCTCGGTCATCGGTGCGGTGGTCGGCGAGCTGATTGGATCAGATCGAGGCTTGGGATTTTTGGTCAGCGCTGCCCGCGGGCAGTATGACACCGCCCTGGTTTTCGTCGCCGTCTTCACTCTCATTGCGATGGCGCTGGCCCTGTATGGGTTCGTCGCTTTCCTGGAACGAAAACTCTTAGCCTGGCAGGAGACCCACCCCTCATGAAAAAACCATCACTTTTGGCTCTTTGCTTTTTGCTCCTTCTCACCGCCTGCGGCGGAAAACCTTCCGGCGCCCTGACCCATATCCGGCTGCCGCTGGGATACATCCCGGATATCCAGTTTGCTCCATTGTACGTGGCCGTGCAGAAAGGTTATTTCCGCGATGCCGGCATCCAGATCGATTTTGACTACTCGATGGAGACAAATATCACCGCACTGGTTGGTGCGAACCAGGTTCAGTTCGGGGTGGTCTCCGGCGAACAAATCCTGCTGGCACGCGCCCAGGGACTGCCGGTGGTTTATGTGATGGCCTGGTACCAGCAGTACCCGGTGTCGGTCGTCGCCAAGTCCAGCCTTGGGCTGCATACCCCACAGGACTTGCGCGGCAAGACCATCGGCCTGCCTGGTTTGTATGGGGCCAATTACATTGGCCTGCGCGCCCTGCTTCACGCCGGCGGGCTTACCGAATCCGATGTGAAACTTGATTCCATCGGCTACACCCAGGTGGAAGCCCTCGCGACCGACCGTGACCAGGTCGTCTCGGTCTATACCACCAACGAACCGATCCAGCTGCGCGCCCAGGGCTACAGCCTGGATGAGCTGCGGGTTGCGGATTACGTCCAGCTGGCTTCCAATGGGCTGATCACGAATGAAAAAACCATCGCCGGAAACCCCGGCCTGGTGCGCCGCATGATCCAGGCGTTCCTGCACGGTCTGGCCGACACCATCGCCGACCCGGCCGCGGCGTATGCTGTTTCCAAGGCCTATGTCACCGACCTGGCCCACGCCGACGCCAGCGTACAGCAGCAAATCCTGGCAGGGAACATTGCCCTTTGGAAAACCGACCGGCTCGGGCTTTCCGACCCGAAGGCCTGGGAGAATATGCAGTCTGTCCTGCTGGACATGGGTTCGTTGACCGAGCCGCTGGATTTAAGCAAGGCGTACACCAATGCATTCGTGCCCTGAAGGTTTTCGTTTTCCTTTTTGAACGAATTTTATGCAAAAGCGATGCATCCGGCATGTCTGATATTTCTCCGATTCTGATTGTCCACGACCTGAGCCTGACCTTCCCCGAACGAAGTGGATCGACCTCCCCGAAAGGCGACCTCTTTCAGGGAGGACTGGACGCATTGGATTCCGCCTCTTTCACCATCCTGCCGCGCGAATTTGTCTGTGTACTGGGGCCTTCCGGCAGCGGCAAGTCCACCCTGCTGCGCATCCTGGCGGGCCTGCTCAAACCCACCTCCGGCACTTTTGAATTTGCCGGAAGGGAGCCAGGGAAAAACAAAACTACCCCCCTCATCGGCATGGTCTTCCAGCAGTCCAACCTGATGCCCTGGCGGACAGCCATTGAGAATATTACCCTGCCCCTGGAACTCCAGGGGGTTCCTCTGGATGAGGCCTCGAGGCGTGCCCAGGAACTGATCAACCTGGTTGGATTACAGGGTTTTGAATTTGCCTGGCCGCGCGACCTGTCCGGCGGCATGGCCCAGCGTGTGGCGATTGCCCGGGCCCTGGTCCATGACCCGGATATTCTTCTGCTGGACGAGCCTTTCGGGTCATTGGATGCTTTGACTCGCGAGCGCATGTGGACTGAGCTTTCGCGGATCTGGCAGGCGCGCCGCAAGACCGTCTTGATGGTAACTCATTCCATCGGTGAGGCGCTGTTCCTGGCGGACCGCGTTCTCGTATTGACCCAGCGGCCCGGGCGAATCAAGTTGAATTTAAAGGTGGATTTACCCCGGCCGCGCCTGGATGAGATGCGCTACACCGCCCACTTCGGCAAGCTGGCGCGGCGGTTGAAAGAAGCTATCGGATAACCAAGCCGAGAGGGCCATTCCCAGGACAGCGGGTCCGGCCTCCGTTCAGTGGTACTTCCAGTAATAATAAACCAATTTAACGTATTCGTTGTTGAGTGCGATCAGGCCGTCCTCGCTTTTCCACCAGTTCGCCGCGTCGAATTCGCCGTATGGGACGGCGGACACTTCGAGGGCCACTCCTGTGCCGGATAGTTCTTTTTGAATGATCCAACTGGCGCGCCGGGTGTGGAAAGCCGAAGTGACGAGGAGGATCCTGCGCATCTGCCTGCCTTCGACGAACTGGCGCAGCGCAGTCGCCTCGTCGAAGGTGCTGGTCACCCCTCCTTTTACCTGCAGGACGATGATCTTCGCGGATGGTACGCCCAGTTTCTCCATCACCTGGACGGAAATATCGGTCTCGTTCTGGACCAGTCCCAGATTTTCTGCTGGCTGGGACAGGGAGCGGGCGATGACGATCTCGGGAGCAAGCCCCTGCTGGTAAAGCTCGGCCGCACGGAAGGGACGCGTGTTGTAATCCCCGTTGAGCAGGAAGATCATATCCGCCTTCTGGAGCGGTGCATCATTCACGATCAGGAAATCAGCAGCACCGGTCAGGATCTGTGCCCGGAAGAGGGTGGCAAGAGCGACCAGCAGGAGCAGGAAACCACCTGCGGCTAGCAGGCCTTTCCACAGACGCTTTTTGAACACCGGATGGTTCGTCTGCTTCAAACCGGGTTTCCCCTTATTTTACAATCCAGAACCATCCGAGGGCCGCCAGGGGAATGAAGAACAACAGAACTGCGACCGTCCCGGCCAGCGAGCCGCGGCCTTCGCGCTCATCGACCAGATGCATGGAAGGATAAAGCCCCTCCACTTTCCAATGAGGTCCGCCGAACCAGGTGAACAGCACCCCGCCGAGTATCCCGCCCAGGTGGCCGAAATTGTCCACCCCTGGCGTGGTGAATCCGAAGATCAGGTTAACGACGGCAATGAAAAACAGGTTCGTCAGCGCCCGGCTGGCCGCGCCGCCGAGCATCTGCCGGTTCTGAATGATAAAAACGGCTTCCGCTGCCAGCAGGCCGAAAACCGCCGTCGAGGCTCCCAGGGACGGGTTTGGAGTGAACAGGAATGAAAACACATTCCCGGCGAATCCGCCCAGAAAATATAGAAGCAGGAACCGGCCATGGCCGAAGCGCGCCTCGATCCCGCGCCCGAACAGATATAAGGCGTACATGTTGAAACCGATATGAAGCAGCCCATAAGGCAGAGAGGGATCATGCAAAAAAACCGGGGTGATCAGCCGCCAGATTTGGCCCTGGCGGATGAAATCGTTGTACTTGATGCCCAGTGCTGTTGCCAGGTCCAGGTTAAAGAGATATAGGCCGGCAATCTGCAGCAGGTAGACAAATATCGTCACGCCGATCAGGATATAGGTCGCATAGGGTTTGGAGTACGGCATTGCGACCTGGATGCGGCGCGGCTGCTGTGGGTATTCGGGAGGAGGCGGGTTTTCATTCATTATCGGGACCTTGAACCTTGTATCCTTTCATCCCCATTTTCGGGGATCATCATTAGAGGTTTACCCTGCGTGGGTGTACGCGGTGATGCTCCGCAAGGAGAATGGCAACGACCGTGTCCACCGTTTCTTCCAAACGGCCGTCGGCGTTGACGACGACGTAATCGAATTCCCCGGCACGCTTGAGCTCCTGACGGGCGGTGGCAATGCGCAGGGCCAGCTCCTCTGCCGTCTCTGTCTGGCGCAACTTCAGCCGGGCGACCAGTTCCTCCTCATTCTGTGTGGTCAGGAAGACCAGCACTGCTTCCGGTGCAAGCTTGCGGATCGACTCTGCCCCCTGCACGTCCACGCGCATGACC
The DNA here is from genome assembly GCA_963753465.1 of uncultured Chloroflexia bacterium. Lineage (GTDB taxonomy): Bacteria > Chloroflexota > Anaerolineae > Anaerolineales > Villigracilaceae > UBA877. The sequence goes on along the minus strand of CAVWCJ010000003.1, from coordinate 303,867 downwards.
ACGTCCTGACCCGAGACAAGCGCCTCCCGCACCTGCTGCTTGGGAATGCCCTTGTAATCGTTATAGACGATGGCGTACTCGAGCAGCTCGTCATTTTCGATCATGCGGGCAAATTCCTCCTTCGAAACAAAGAAGTAGTCCTTGCCGTTGACCTCGTTCTCACGCCGCGGCCGGGTGGTTGCCGTGACGACGAAATGGACACTCAGCCCGTGCCTTTTCATGCCCTGGACAACGCTGTCCTTTCCCACTCCTGAGGGCCCCGAGATGACGATCAGCAAAGGCTGCGGCCGGTAGAGGTTGAACTCGGAATCAGAACCCATGGCTTTATTGTAATCGATAGAAAGAACTAATGACAGGCGGCGGGATTTTGCGTTAAAATTTGTGCATGCCCCTCTATGACTATATCTGTCTGGCCTGTAATCACCGCTTCGATGTCTTTCTTACCTACAGCGAATATGGTTCTCGAGCTGTGAGTTGCCCGCAGTGCAAGAGCGAAAATATCCGTCGGCGTGTGCCGCGCGTGCGTGTGGCCAAGTCGGAAGAAGGACGCTTGGACTCCATGTCCGACGGTCTCTCTGACCCTGCCGCACTGGCCGGGCTGGAGAATGACCCAAAGGCGATGGGCCAGATGATGCGCAAGATGGGTACGGAGCTCGGCGAGGAGATGCCCCCCGAATTCGATGAGGTGGTCGGGCGGCTTGAAAAGGGCGAAAGCCCTGACGAGATCGAAAAGTCCATGCCAGACCTGGGTGGGGGACCGGGGAGTGAGGACGACCTGTGAAATTAAACGGGGCGGCGCATTGAGCCGCCCCGTTTGTCGTCCACGGTGGAATTTATTATTTGGCAGGATCGATCTGCAGGTTCATCACGGTATCCGTTCGCTTCAAGGTGAATTGCATTTTCCCGATGGTCGTCTGCTGTTGGCCGCCTACAGTAACGCCCGAGTAATTCTGGGTCAGCCAGGTGAAAAAGGGCAGCTGTACGTCCGCAGACATAAAGCCGACGAACAGGACGTTAATCACTCCGATTCCCTGGTCGACGGTAGTCTGATCGTTCGTGCGGGGAACCACGACAATGACCTGGCTCAGGTTCGCAGGATCGCCAATGAGTTCGGCGTAGAACCCGCTGGCAATCGCCGGGAAGGTTGTAGCGCCGGTGGCTGTCAGTTTCGCGGTTGTCGCAGTCTGGCCGCCCACTGTGCCGTCCGTGAAGGAAAACTGCCCCGTCATCTGCAGTATGGACTTGGCTGCATCTGCGGAGAGGCCCAGGCCGCCCGTGGTCGAGGACGAGCTGGCTGCGGTGGATTGCGCCGCGGCCGCCGTTTCCATTGAACCCATGGCTGTTGGCATGTTGGTCAGCGCGGCCGGAAGCTCGGTAACAGCCTGTTGGATTTGTTGAATTCCATTAGCTAAACCGCAGCCCAGCAGGGCAAACAGCAGGACCGGGATAACGAGCCAACGAAGGTTACGCATATTTTCTCCTATATCGATAATATTTATGGTGATTCTAACTTGTCCTCGGAGAAAAGCAATATGACTTTGGTAGGGGGAAAGAGCCCGTCCTCCGCGTCAAGAGAAAGAGAAGCGTAGAGGATGGTGTTTTGAAGTGAGCGACTTGAATCTTCCCGGGCAATAACGGCTGCCAGGATGTGGTTCCCTTTTAGGGCTTGAGCGATAAGCCTGCTCGAGCCAACCGATCAGTTCAGCATCCACCTCGGCGGTGTCCGTCACTTTGAGCTCCTGGAGAAAACGTTTCGCTGAAGCCTGTTCCCTATGGATGAAACGCGGGGCGGCTCGATTGGACCGCCCCGTTGACTTGGTTTTGGCTGCTAGGACGCCGGATCGACTTCCAGGATTACGTCAGCACCCGATTTTTTCATGGTGAAGCTTAAGTTCCCTATCGTCATTTGCTGCTGACCACCTGATGCGGACACGAGCGGATAATTCTCTGTCACCCAGGGGATGAAAGTTGGCTTCGCATCGGGTGGTACTGCGGTGCTTAAGACGTCACCGATCAGCCCGATCGCCTCAAAAGCAGTGGCGGCATTTTCGCTGCTGGGTACAGTGACCAGGATCTGGCTGAGGTTGGCGGGGTCGCCGATGAAACGGGCGGTGAACCCATCGCCGATGTCCGGGGCGTCGCTTTTGGCCACGGCGGTGAGAACGGCGGTTGATACGGTTTGGCCTCCCTCGGTCGTATCCGTGAATATGTACCGTCCGGACTGTTCCATCTTCTTGACGCTATCCAGCGAGATACCCAGGCCTCCCGCAGCCGGGGTTGCATTGGCGGAACTTGCCTGCCCGGCTGCAGCTGTGCCCAGCGCACCAAGGGCAGTCGGCATGCCGGTCAAGGCGCCGGGAAGCTGAGTGACAGCCTGTTGGATTTGCTGGATGCCGTTTACCAGGCCACAGCCCAGCAGAGCGAACAGCAGGACCGGCACAACCAGCCAACGAATGACGCGCATTTTTGCCTCCTAAATCGATAATATATGTCATAATTCTAGCCTTTTTGGCGGACACCGCAAGGTGACTTTGGTACCGGGGAAAAAAGCACCCACTCCAATAACGGAAAGGGCGGCAAAAAAGGATCGCCTCCTGGTCAGAATGTCGAGCAGGCTGACTTCAAAAGTTGGAAGTTCTCCGATATCCTTCGTCAGGCACTCAAGTCGTAGGCCTCCTTCAGCCAGCCGATCAGTTCAGCATCCACCTCGGACGGGTCAGTCAGTTTGAGTTCCTGGTGGTAGCGTCCAGTGGAGACCTTCTCGCTCCGAATAAAGCGGGGGGAAAAAGCTGTATTTGATCGGACGCCAAAATGGGCTTTTTGCCTCAGGCAGAGCGGGCAGGATCATCTTCACTTTCATCGGAATCCTCCTGGAACAAGCGGCCTTGCCATTCAGAGCCGAAGTTTACCTGCTGCTCGGTCTCAGAGTTTGGCAAAAAGCATCCAATCCTTCTCATTTCCTTCCAATTCATAGCGCGAAACTGCGTACCTGCGGTCCCTATGCCCCCTGCAGGCACATCCTGAACATATTCTTTGTTTTGGACGGGGATTAAGGAACAGTCAGCACGATCGGTGCGCCTTTGGTGACAATGATCGTATGCTCGAACTGCGCCGCAGGAGCATTGTCCACCGTGCGCAGCGACCAGCCATCGCGTTCCTGGACCACCCTGCCAACTCCGGTGGTCAGGAAGGGCTCGATCGCCAGCACCTGGCCCTCACCAAGGATGCGTTTGTCGTGAGGGTTATAGAAGTTCCAGATTTCGGCCGGAGCCTCATGAAGATTGCGGCCGATGCCGTGTCCGGTGAGGTCCCAGATGGTGTTGTAGCCGCGCCGGCCTGCTTCGCGTTGGATGATAAGGCCAATCTCGTTCAGCAGGTGGCCGGCTCTGGCTCTGCGCAGTGCCTTCCACAGCGTCTGCCGCGTGGCTTCCAACAGCTGCTCCGCTCGAGGGGCGGGCTTTGAGACGACGACCGAGGCGCCGGTATCGGCATAATAGCCTCCAGTTCCGCGGAGACGTCGATGTGAACCAGGTCGTCCGCGCGCAGGATCTGGCTGCCGGGAATTCCGTGTGCGATGACCGGGACGATGCTGATGCAGGTCGTGCCGGGGTAATCGTACGCCAGTTGAGGCGCTGAGCGGGCCCCCTCCGCCTCGAGGAAGGAGCGGCCGATTTCATCCAGCTCCCCCGAGGTAATCCCGGTACGGGCGAACTGGATCATCTTTTGCAGGGCCAGGGCGCACACGCGGCCGATGGCTTTTAAATGTTGGAGGTCGTTGTCAGATTCTACGGTCATCGTTCACCTTTACCGTTAAATAAAAACTTGTCGATTAAGCAGGGCTTTCATGCGGCATCGTTCACTTTGATCGCCGCATTCACATCGAGTTTTTCTTTTTCGACTCCGGGGCGCAGGATCCAGGCCTCTCCGCAGACGAGTTGGGTGTCATTCTTCTCGACTTTTATGTAGGCCCCGTCGGCCATAAGCAGGACGGGGTTGTCATGGAAGGCATGGTACTCACTCAGCCAGTTATCCCTGACCGCCTGGGCGACCGGATCCTCCGGGTAGTGGACATTAAAATTGAAGGGGCTGGCTTCCAGGCCTTTGAAATAAGACGTGTCGACCATGTTGATGTCGTTGCTCGTCAAAATGTTTGCTCCACACAGGACCGTCCCGGCGCTGAAGGATGCGACCGGCAGGTTATCCAGGATCTTTTTCCGCAGGTAGGGCATCAGCTTGCAGACGTGCAGGCGGTGGTTGAGCAGGAAGGTGTTCCCGCCGGGGATCAGCAGCAGCGCCGCCCGGCGCAATATCGCTTCCATCTCCGGCAGCAACATTCCCTCCGTGTCGATACATTCCACGCGCGCCAGGCCGCGGTAGTTCTTTTCCACGTAGGCTAGGTCCCGGTTGGCGAGGGAAGCCGCCGGCAGATAAGCCAGCATCGGCTGGTCCTTCCCCCGGAGGAGGGGCTGGCTGGCCTCGAGGATATAACGCATGTCGTCCCGGCCAGGGCTGGAGAAAAGGTGGAGATTCATTCTTCCAGGTTTATGCCCAGCCTGGTCAAAATCTGCCCCCGTAAATTCTCCTGCACCGTTTCCCATCCTTGAGCCGCGTCCACCACTACCCACCTCTCCGGCTCGGCCTTGACCAGTTCCAGATACCCCGCCCGCACGCGCCGGTGGAAATCCACGGTATAGGCATCCAGGCGGTTCCACTCGTTGCTTTTGGTTTTGCGCTTCAGCCCCACTTCTACATCCACGTCGAGCAGGATGGTCAGGTCAGGCACCAGCCCGCCGGTGGCGTAGCGGATCAGGCTGCGCACCTGGTCCAGATCCTGTTGGTGGCCGTAGCCCTGGTAAGCGAAGGTCGAGTCGGCATAGCGATCGGAGATCACGATTTCCCCGGCTGCCAGGTGCGGCCGGACGACCTGTTCAACGAATTGTGCCCGGGCTGCCTGGTAGAGCAGGGTCTCGGTGCGCGGGTGCATTTCGGTATTTTTGAGGCTGTGCAGGACCTCGCGCACCTGCTCACCGATGGATGTCCCGCCTGGTTCGCGCGTGGGGAAAACGCGACAGCCTTTCTCGCGCAAGAATTCCACAAGGGGCGGGACATGCGAGGTCTTGCCGGAGCCTTCAGGACCTTCGAGGGTGATGAACATAGGTGTTCAGGTATTGGGCAAATGCGGAATCGGGGACCCCGTATCCATGATTGCCTGATCGTCTACTCCCTGAAAATTCTCACGTGCCGGCGCGGCTCTTTGCCGTACGAGTGCGAGACCAGTTCCGCATCGCGGGCCATCTCGTGTTGGATGCGGCGCACAGTGGACGGGCCGGGCGGCAGGTCTACCCAGCGCTCACCGTTCATGACCGCCGCGATGGCTGCCTGGGTCTGGGTTTTCACCGAGTCCACTTCGCCCGCAGGGGGCATCAGCTCGGACAGGTTGAACAGGTCGCTTAAGAATTGCTCCATCTGGCTGACCGTGTTGGCCCGTAAAACGTAGATCGGCATGCCGCGCTGTTCGGCGTCCATTACCGGCTGCTGGCGATCGCGGTAGTACGAGCGCAATGTCACCAGCACGTCTGCCTTACCGGAATCTTTGACGACTACGGCCGGAACGCCCATGCGTTTGGCTGCCTGCACCAGACGGTTTTGAGCCACGCCGTATGGATAGATGTGCATTGTCTGCAGCGGGGTGCGCGCGGATTCGTAGCGCACCCCGGCCTCCTCCTGCCCATTGGAAGGCCCTTGCGCCTGGCGTGACGATCCTGCAGAAGACGTGTTTCCGAATGGGGCACTGCTGCTGTTCGCGGGTCGTAAGCTGCCTTGGGAGGTCGCCTCGAAGGCTGCCCCAGGCCTGCCCAGCGGCCGCTCGAAGCCCTGTCGCGGGCTGCGCCGTTGGTGCTCGCCGTTCTCGATGAGGAAGTCCGAATCAGGCCGGGAGCGGTTGACGGGGGTGGCCTTTTCGATGCGAATCTGCCCCTCGGCATCTCGCGAGCGGACCTCCGGCGGCAGCGGATAGCCGCGCAACAGCGAGTCGACCGAAGCAGCCAGGTCCATGTGGACGGCCAGGCGGTCGCGCTGCTGGATCTCGACCAGCACGTCGAAGGTGGGCGGGGCGCGCCGTTCGAGCACGGTCTTCTGCGTACCGCGCCGGCGGGCTTCTTCGTCCGAGAGGGTGACGGCCTCGATGCCGCCGACCAGGTCGGAAAGAGTCGGGTTGAGCAGCAGGTTATCGAGGGTATTGCCGTGGGCTGTGCCGATCAGCTGGACGCCGCGCTCGGCGATGGTGCGGGCAGCAGCGGCTTCCAGCTCGCGCCCGATCTCATCGATGACGATCACTTCCGGGTTGTGGTTTTCAACCGCCTCGATCATCACCTCGTGTTGGAGCGTCGGCACCTTGACCTGCATGCGGCGCGCCTTGCCAACGGCCGGGTGGGGCACATCGCCGTCACCGCCGATCTCGTTGGAGGTGTCCACGATGATGACCCGCCGGCTTTCGGCCAGGATGCGGGCGGCCTCGCGCAGCAGGGTGGTCTTGCCGACGGCGGGACGGCCCAGGATGAGGATCGATTTGCCGGACTCAATGATGTCCTGGACAATGTCCACCGTGCCGTAAACAGCGCGGCCGACGCGCAGGGTCAGCCCGACGATGTGGCCGCGCCGGTTGCGGATGGCAGAGATGCGGTGCAGGGTGCGCTCGATGCCGGCGCGGTTGTCGGCGTCGAACTCACCGACGCCCTCGACCACGTGATCCAGCTCGGCGCGCGTGATCTCATGATTGATCAATACCACCTCGGCCTGGACATAGCGCGCGGTGGGGACGCGCCCCAGGTCGAGGATGATCTCAAGCAGGTTGTCGTAATCGTTGGCTTTGTGGACGGCCGCGACGATGTTTTCGGGCAGGACGCCCAGCAGGGCATCGAGGTCGTCGGTAATTCTCAGTTGGGTCATACGTTCGTATTATCTCTTTTTTGGTCGAAGTTCTTCACTGGCGGTGACGCGCGCCACAGGCGCGGCGGGCTTGACCAGGACTTTTTCAATTGCCTTCACGGGCTGCTCGGCCTTCTGCAGGATCACCAGGCGCTTGACCATCACGGCTTGCTGTGGACCAGGCTCTGCTCCCAGATCTCCCAATATTGACTCAAGCCAGGCCTGGTACGACCTCACGCAGACGTACACCGGCCGACCGCGGCTGCCGATGGTGTTCAACACTCCTGCCAGCCGGGGAATGCAGTCGCAGTCGGGTGGAATGAGCGGCCGGAGCCAGATACCAGCCGGTCCGCTGTTCACCGTAACATAGGCCAGCAGGTCCTCATCCTCACGGCAGACCAGGCCCTCGGCCTGATTCGTCAGCATCTCGATCGGCTGGAGCAGGGGCGGGACGATCTGGCTGTGCAGGGATTGAATGGCGGGCCAGTCCGATCCACGGACCGGTTTCCACACCCGGTCGACCTTTTTAGCGTCCGCTGCGGTCAGCTTCCAGACCCGCTGCCAGGCGTACATGGAGAAGCCTGCCTGCCGCAGCGAGCGAAAAGCGGAAGCGCGTTCCTCCACCTCGGCCAGGATGTGGAATGCGCCCCACCCCCCCGCCTCGGCGGCCAGGGTATCGACCAGCGGGAGGACCAGCTCTTCGGGCCCTTCTCTGGGGGCGATAAAATTCAGGCGCGCGGATGTATCTGTTTCAGCCAGGATGATTTGCCCGATCAGTGTGTCCCCATTTTCCGAGGCCACCGCGGTGAAGCTGAAGCGCCGGGGATTCAGGTAGGAGAGCAGGGCAGCGGCGCCTAGCGGATTGCCGCGGGTCAGCGCACGGGCACTGTCGAGGGTCAGGACATCACGGCGGTAGCGGGCAAGGGTTGGAATATCGAGAAAATCGAACCCGCGCACGGTCATGGGAAACACCTGCAAATAGGCAGAGCGGCCATACACATTTAGTCTACCACAAAGCTGGTTTTTGAATTATTCCCCGGAGCCATGCTACTTCACACCTTTGCCAGTGATAGGAAGTAATCATGAAAGCGGGTGTCCTGGGTGAGTTCCGGATGGAAGGAAGTAGCCAATAATTTCCCCTGGCGAGCGGCGACGATGCGTCCGTCCGGCAGGGAGCAGAGCACTTCAGCTTTGCCGTGGACCGACTCGATGATCGGGGCGCGGATAAAGACCGCATGGTAAGGGGTATCCTTTCCGGTTGCTTTTTTCACAGCTTCAATATTCAGGTCAGCCTCAAACGAATCCACCTGGCGGCCAAAGGCGTTGCGCTCCACGGTAATGTCCATCAGACCGAGCAGGGGCTGGTCGCGCCGGACGTCCTTTGACAGAAAGATGGCTCCGGCGCAGGTGCCCCAGATGGCATGGTTTTTTCCAAATTTTTGCAGTGGTTTCAGCAGGCCAAAATCCACGGACAGTTTGCCGATGGTGGTAGATTCGCCGCCGGGAATAATTAAGCCATCCAGACCTTCGAGGTGGGATGGCAGGCGCACTTCGGCGGTCTCGATGCCCAGGCGCCGCAGCATGGCGATGTGTTCGACAAAATCGCCCTGGATGGCTAAAACGCCAATTTTCATAGATCGGAATATCCAAAAGAGACCATCGACCCTGGTCTGTGGTTCACCAGTTTGTCGTCAGGATTACCAACCGCGTCCCGCGATCTTCTCGATCTCCGGCATGACGGCGATGCTGCGGCCGACCATGGGCTCACCCAGGTTCTTGCTGACTTCGGCCAGGATGGTCGGGTCGTTGTAATGGGTCACGGCTTTGACGATGGCCGCTGCGCGCCGGGACGGATCGCCTGACTTGAAAATACCCGAGCCGACGAAAACTCCATCCACACCGAGCTGCATCATCAAGGCGGCATCCGCAGGCGTAGCGATACCGCCCGCGGCAAAGTTAACCACTGGCATGCGCCCCAATTCCTTGGTCTCCTTGACCAGTTCATAAGGTGCACCGATTTCCTTGGCGTAGGCCATCAGCTCCTCGTCCGCCATGGTCGTCAGTCGGCGGATTTCTCCGAGCACCGCGCGGGCATGGCGGACGGCTTCAACCACGTCGCCGGTGCCGGCCTCGCCCTTGGTGCGGATCATCGCCGCGCCTTCACCAACCCGCCGCAGGGCCTCGCCCAGGTTGCGGCAGCCGCATACGAATGGGACTTTGAAGAGGTGCTTGTTGATATGGTTGGCTTCATCCGCCGGGGTCAGCACCTCGGACTCATCAATGTAATCAACCCCGATGGCTTCCAGGATTTGCGCCTCGACGAAATGCCCGATGCGGCATTTGGCCATGACCGGGATGGTGACTGAATCCATGATTTTGAGGATCAGGTCGGGGTCCGACATGCGGGCAACACCGCCCTGGGCACGGATATCAGCCGGGACGCGCTCGAGAGCCATCACGGCGCAGGCGCCGGCCTCCTCTGCAATTTTGGCGTGTTCGGGGGTGACCACATCCATGATCACGCCACCTTTAAGCATTTGCGCCAGTCCTTTTTTGACAGCGAAAGTACCAGTCTGTTGTTCCATAGTTGCTCTCCTAATCGTTATACAAACTTATTCTACCACGCTGCGTTCCATGTTGATTTGTCGCGGGATTATATCCGAGGGGGAAGTGAATTTCAAACCCTTTCCAGTGGGCCAGATTGATCAAAAACAATCCCTCCGGTATTATGCTGCCGCCTGGATAATACCCTCCAGGCAATCCAATAGACTGGAAATATCCTCTTCCCCGATTGTCAAGGCCGGGTCAAAGCGCAGAAAGTTACCTTCAGGTTGATAACCGGCCAAATAGCCTTTTTCGAGGAGCAGGTGGTAGACTGTCGCGGCCGAGAGGGTCTTGTGCGGTTCGAATTCGAGCCCGAGCAGCGCACCTCTCCCGCGGACATCCTTCACGACGGGATATTTCTTTTCGAGTCGTTTCAGGCCTTCCAGGAAGTATTCCCCAAGTGCGTTGCCTTTCTCGACCCAATCTCCTTCCCGAAAAACCGCGATCACTTCTCTTGCGACCGAACAACCCAGCGGATCGTTCTGGTGGGACTGGGCGTAATAAAAGCCATCGTCCTCGAGTTGCTCTGCGATCTGGCGGTTCATCGCCACGGCGCTGACCGGATAGCCGTTTCCCAGCCCCTTGCCGATGCAAACAATATCAGGTTGGAAGTCGTAATGCTGGAAACCGAACCACTTTCCTGTGCGCCCCATCCCGGTTGTGATCTCATTGGCAACGAGCAGGCCGCCGACCTGTTTGGTCCGCCGCGCAATCTCCCCGACGAGCGGATTGGGAGGGAAATGGAGGAAACCAATCCCGCTGCCTCCGGGCTCGAAGACGAAAGCGCCGAGGAGTTCAAACGGAATGTCCTTCAAACAATCATGGGGATCCGCCTGTGCGCAGGTGCTCCAATCAAAGAGCTGCCATTCCGAGCCGTTTTTTTCGCCTGCCGAGCCGTATGCGGCCAGATAAGAGTTCTTGAATGTGAGCAGGAGCCGTTTCCTGCTGACGCGCCGGGCGACCTGCACGCCGAATTCAACGGCTTCACTGCCGGAGCTCAGGAAGACGCATTTCCCGTCCTGCATTCCGACGATCTCGAGAACATCCATCGCCGCTTCTTCGGCAAGCTGGTTGGGATAACGCGTGCCCAGATGGCTCACCTGCTTCAACTGGGCCTGGATGGCACGGTTGATTTGCGGGTGGTTGTGTCCCAAGGCCGTGCACCAGGTTCCCGATTCGAAATCGATATATCTCCTGCCCAGGGCGTCGTACAGCGCACAGTTCTCCGCGCGTACGAAATCCGTCTTGACAATTTCATGGCATCTCAAAATGTGATCCATTTTTTCCTTCTCCTTTGACCTGCCAGGAAGAATTGGCAGGACCGAGATTGCATCCCGGGATTCTAGGGGGAAATTGGAGTATGTGAAGAGCCAATAATGGCAAATTACAACCCATCCAATTTAATTGGTATAGCCGATTAATCCGATAATTGGCTCTAACTATTTAAACAAAAAAATGATATATTGATAGATCCATTTAGGAGACAATCTATGCGCATCCCGCTTAATCCTCAGAGTGCCCTACCCCTTTACCGACAAATCGAATCCTACCTTCGCCAGGGGATACTATCCGGCAGCCTTGCACCCGATACCCGTCTGCCTGCCAGCCGCCAGCTTGCCAGCGACCTGGGCGTCAACCGGATTACCGTGGAAAATGCCTATGCTTGCCTGGAAGCCGACGGCTTGGTGATCTCCAGGATCGGGAGTGGGACCTATGTCCTGTCGCCACAGTCGTTTCCGCTGTCCCCGGATGACAGCCGCGCAACTGCATGGCCGCTATGGCAGCAGAGTGTGCAAGCCCGGAGCGCGATGTATGGAAATCCAGTGGTGGACGAAACACTCAAGGCGTCCCGGCATCCCACCCCGATCAGCTTCGCCGGTGGCGTTAGCGATTCACATCTATACCCTGCCGAAGAGTTCCGCAAGGTTCTTCAAGGCGTTATTCGACGCGATGGGATTTCAGCGATGGATTACGGGGAGCGCAATGGATATGGGCCCCTGCGCACCACCATCGCCCATGTTTTGGCAAGCCAGGGTCTGCAAACGCACCCTGAAAACATCCTGATCACTGCCGGCTCACAGCAGGCGATATCCCTCGTGTCCCAGCTTCTTCTCCAACCGGGTGACACCCTCTTGGTGGAAAGCCCTACATATTCGGGCGCCCTGGATTTGTTCAGGGCCCTCGGGTTTAAGATTGTCGGTATTCCTGTCGATGGACAAGGCATGCAGGTTGAAAAACTTGAAAAAAATCTCCAGCAGCATCACCCTAAGCTCATTTACACCATCCCCAACTTCCATAACCCGACCGGCACCTGCCTGAACGGCGCTCGTCGTCGCCAGCTGCTCGTCCTGGCGGATCGGTATAATGTCCCGATCCTTGAGGATGATTTTGTGGGGGATTTGCGTTATGAGGGGCGTGCCCAGCCGGCATTAAAGGCACTTGACCCGGGCGGTCGGGTTATCTATATCAGCACTTTTTCCAAGATGCTGATGCCCGGCTTGCGTGTGGGCTTCCTGGCAGCCGAAGGTCCCGTATATGATAGTCTGGTCAGGTTCAAACGCGTCAACGACTTGGCGACCTCCACGCTGATCCAGCGTGCCCTGGAGGCTTATGTAACCGTGGGGAGGTATCAGGCTCACCTGCGCCGTTCCTGCCAGGTTTTTCGCAAGCGCCGGGATGTCATGTTGATGGCGATCGACCGCTACCTGCCAGCCCGGGTCAATGTCGACATCCCTCAAGGTGGGCTTTTCATATGGTTGCAATTACCTGAAAATTTTTCTGCGGATGAGCTGCTCCCGCTGGCTGGTGAAGAAGGGGTGGATTTTATGCCGGGCAGCAGTTTCTTCGCCAGCAGCTCGGATGGCAGAAACTGGATGCGGCTTAATTTTACCGTTCAGCCCCCGGAGGAGATTGAGGAAGGTATCAAGCGGCTGGGAATGGCGATTAGAAAAATGACGGGTGGCATATAAAAGTAGTTCAACCATTCATGTCGGGAAATTATCATCCGCTTCCAATGAGCTGATCTTCACAACTTTTGGTTTCCCGAAATATTGAAATCGGCAGCTTGAAAACTGGCCCCGAAACGTGAATGGGGGATTTGCTGTTGAAAGAGGGGCTGTTGAAAGAGGGGCTTGACAAAAAACGAAAACGGTATACAATTAGTACAATGATACAATTATACAATGCTACAATGATACAATCTGGTGCGTATGAATCTTGAAATCGACTTCCGGTCCGGACTCCCGATTTACCTGCAAGTCGTGGAGCGAATCAAGGAGCTGATCGCCAGCGGCCAGATCAAGCCGGGCGACCAGCTCCCCACCGTGCGCGCCCTGGCCCTAGAGCTGCGGGTGAACTTCAACACTATTGCCCGGGCTTACCGCCTCCTGGATGAAAGCGGCATCATCTCGACCCAGCAGGGGCGCGGCACCTACATCCTGGAAGTTCCGCCGCCCGAGGTCACCGAGAGCATCCGGCAGAAATCCCTGAAAACACTGACCTCCCGTTACCTGGCCGATGCCTCCCGCCTGGGAGGCAGTCCCGAAGAAATAACGAAGATCATTCAAAAGCAGGTGGCTGCCTGGCGCAAGACCGGCAGCCCAAGCGACCCAGATCCTGAAACCAAAGAATAAGGAGAATACCATGAGCCCGACAATTTCTAAAGACCAAAGCCTGAAACCACTGGCCCGCCTAAAGCCGGACCAGCATATCCCTGGCCTTGCGGGATTCCTGTTCGCTGTTTGCCTGCTGGCTGACATCCTCGGAGAGGTCTTTCTGACCCAAAATGGCACCCTCAAGGGTAACTGGCCAGGGGTGTGGACTGTTGCCTGGCTGCTGCTGGGCACCTACTTGCTGTTCGCCTTGAAGGTCGCCTCCCAATGGCAAAAGGCCGTCGTCCTGCGGCTGGGCAGGCTCCATAAACTCGCCGGGCCTGGCATATTCTGGCTGATCCCGATCATTGACACGACGGCAAACTGGATCGACCACCGCGTAATGGTCACACCCTTCTCCGCCGAGAAGACCCTGACCAAGGATACCGTCCCGGTCGACGTCGATGCAGTCCTGTTCTGGGTTGTCTGGGATGCAGAGAAAGCTGCCCTGGAGGTCGCCGATTACCGGGCTGCGATTGCCTGGGCCGCACAGACCGCCTTGCGGGAAATCATCGGCCAGATGTCCTTGGCGGACATCCTGGTCGGCCGTGCTAAAATGGATGCGGATCTTCAGAAGATCATCGATGAACGCACCACACCCTGGGGCATTACCGTCCAGTCGGTCGAGATTCGTGACGTGATCATTCCACCAGCCCTGGAAGATGCCATGAGCCGCCAGGCGCAGGCCGAGCGGGAACGCCAGGCACGCGTCATCCTGGGCGAATCCGAGAAGCAGATTGCGGCCTCCTTTTCGGAGGCATCTGAAGCTTACGTCCACAATCCGACGGCGCTGCACCTGCGGGCCATGAATATGCTCTTCGAAGGTCTGAAAGAAAAGGGTGCATTGGTCATCGTCCCCAGCAGTGCGATCGACACCATGAATCTCGGCGGGTTGAGCGGCATGGTTTCAATGGCGCAGCAGAATGCCCCGAAAGAGAAGAAATAGTTGAGCCGTCGGGCAGATCGTGGTTTGTTTCTGTCTTCAAGATATGGGTAAAGTGCTGCTGTCCCTCGGCAGGACACAGCTTGGAGAAATAGGTTGCACCGTATGGAAAATCTAATGATCGAAGCGGATAACCTTCGACGTGCGTTCAAAGAGACCGAGGCGGTCGCCGGTGTCAGCTTCAGCGTGCAGCACGGCGAAGTCTTCGGTTTGTTGGGGCCAAACGGTGCCGGTAAAACGACCACGATCCGAATGCTTAGCAGCCAAATCGACCCGAGCGGAGGGCGGGCAACCGTCGCCGGCTGCGACGTCGTGAAAGACCGTGCCCGGCTGAAAACGCTCATTGGCGTGGTGTTCGAGGAGCAAAACCTCTATGAGCGCCTCTCCACCGAGCGTAACTTGCGTTTCAACTGCTGGCTCTACAACCTGCCCGAGAGCCGGATCGAGGAAGGACTGGATCTCGTCCACCTGCGTGAGCGGGCAAAAGACCCGGTGCACACCTACTCACAGGGTATGAAACAGCGCCTGATGATCGCCCGCGCCCTGCTGCTCGCGCTGACGGTCGGCACGGGTTTCATCTCGCTGCTGCTGCTCGAAGAAAAGGAGAAGAAAACCCTGCGGATGCTTTTGGTTACACCGGCCTCGTTCGGAGATATCCTGGCCGGCAAATTGCTGGTAGTCCTGGCATTCCAGCTCGCCACCACCTGCGCGGCGCTGGCGATCCTGGGCGGGTTTTCTGGGAACCTGACGCTCGTACTGCTCTATGTGCTGCTGAGTGCTTTCTTCAGTCTCTCATTGGGGGCTGCTCTTTGGCTCTCTGTTCAATACGGCCACCGCAGCCGGGGGAGTAGCGGGATTCGTTTCTATTTGTATATCGTAGATGGCATATTCGTCGGCCAGCTGGGGCAGATGCTGGGCAGTGGCCCGGTACTGATGCTTGCCAAACTTTTACCGACCTACTACCTGGCCGATGGGGTGGTCAATGCCTCCCAGAATCTGGGGTCATGGGGCAGCAATCTGTTCGACATCGGTGTGATCCTGGTCGGCCTCATCGTATTGCTGGCGATTTCCGCCTGGGCGCTGCGCCGCCAATCGGCGGAATTGGCACTGATTTAGAATGTGATACCGGCCGAAGGTATTGAAAGATAATTCCTTTACCTTCGTTTTGGGAAAGCAGCTCACTGCCGTCCTAACGAGTACAATTATGCAAAGGAGTTCCATCTTGAGTTTAGAGTTCCAATAGAGGAATCTGGACCTTAACAAAAAGTGGAATTGCTGGTAGAAGTTTTCTTGTGACAGAAAAACTCATCCAACAATTCCGAGACGCAGTATATCAGAATCTGCGCAAACGTCCGGACGCTGTTATGGATCTGATCGATGCCCTGACAGTAGCCAGTCATGTTGAATCTCCAGTGGCTCTGAGCGAAGAAACGCCATTTCGGCGCAAGTTCAGCATGGTCTACGATACACTTCGTAATGCAGAGTTCGATCTGGATAGGCTACCGGAAACCCTGCTGTCATTTCAGCCTGGCGACAGTGAAACGATTGCTGGATATGAAGTATACGGGCTGGATGCGACGCCGAATGAACGTCCAGAGGCAGAGACCTTGCCGGAACGCTGTTCCCTGAAAAGCCAGAAGGACGAGCCGGTGCGGTATGGGCACAAGTACTCCTGGTTGGTGCGGCTGCTGAAATGGGGTACCTCCTGGGTGGCGCCACAGGATCTGCGACGAATAGATGCGGAGTTGAGCGATAACCAGGTAGGCAGCCTGCAAGTCCAGGAATTGGACCAGCGTAACCCCGAGCCCAAAGTGGTGGTGGAAGACAGTCTGTACGGGAATCAGGTCTTTTTGGCAGTCTTTTTGCTGCTGAAGAACACCTTTGCGCTCGTTCGACTGCGTAGCAACCTGATCTTGTACGAGCAGCCGAAGGCTCGCCAGGCGAGGAAAAAGGGCGCCCCTTGCAAACATGGACCTCGCTTCAAGCTCTCCAGCCCGCCTCGGCTACCGGATCGTACGGAGACATTTCAGTTGCGCTCCCAAACGGTTCGTCTGCAGGCCTGGCAGGGATTGCATTTCAAAAAGCTTTCCACGCTGGTGGGGATGCTGCTGCGGGTCGAGTTTCTGAAAGCAGATGGGCAGCCCCGCTATAAAAGACCCATGTGGTTGTTCTGGACTGGGCCACTGACGGTCTCTCTCCAGGATCTCTGCAAGATGTACTTGTGGAGGTTCGCCATCGAGCATATGTTCCGCTTCCTCAAACAGCATATGGGTTTGAATGCCAGTCGCTCGAACGACCTGGTCGGCACAGAGCAATGGATGTGGTTGTGTGCACTGGCTTACTGGCAGTTGCTGTTGATGCGGGAAGCCGTTGCAGATGCTCGCCCAGCCTGGCAGCCCCGCATTCGGGATGGCCAACAGAAAGAACTGACCCCTGGCCAGGTACAAAGAACCGCTTTACGATATTTATTGCAGTTGGGCACACCCGCTCGATCACCCAGAGTCACTGGAAAAGGCACAGGACGCACCAAAGGCTATCGGCCCAACCCCAGAATACGGTTTCCTGTGATCAAAAAGGCGAAAACGGGGCAAAACCCGGCCACTGCAAGCCCATGACTACTTTCTGATTGACTGCATCGATTGTTAAAGTTCAGGTTTTTCGTCAGCGCTTTTTTTGCGCTTAGTGCGCTACTCTAAACTCAAGTTCCATAAGATGAAACGTAAAGCATTAATTATTTTTCTGGTTGGCCTCGCATTTTTTATGTCCGGCTGTCAACCCCCGAAACCGGCTGCGTTGTCCGACACTCAGGTCATTCAATCCGTCGACCATTTCTTGCAAGCTACCCAGACCGGGGATTACCAGACCGCCATCAGCGATTTTAGCGACCATATGAAAGCCGCCTATTCACAGGGACAGTTCAACAGTCTTCGTGATCTGCTTGGGCGGGCAAGTGGACATTTTGAGTACTGCTCGAATGAGAAACCCAGCCTCACCAACAGCCAGGGCTATGCCACTTATCATGTAACTTGCAAATTTCAGCTCGAAGATGTAGCCGCGACGATCAGCTTCAAAATTGGTGGTACTCAAATTGAAGGGCTGTACTTCTCTTCGACTGGCTTGCTTAAGCTGACAAAATAAGGCAGGCCCAGAGATAGTTTCACGTGGAACATTCGTGACGCTGCCTTTCACCCAGCCAGGTGAGGCCGCAAGCTGATTTGATGAAAAAGTCTGGCCTTCCATACATACCCTGTCGATCACTTTGAAATAGGGGAACGCGGCAAAAATGATCGACCGAAAAGGAATATCCTCTTTTTTGCTGACTACATTTGATGCCACCTTTCACCTAAACCATGGCGAATGTCAAGAAGCAGAACAAAATCCGAGCCGCTGTCCAGCCCAATGGAAGCAGAAAAGGCAAGCACCTGCGGAGGTCGCCTGTGCCTCCCAAGACAACTAAGGAACCGAGATGAACCTAAAGCTAATTCTTAACATATTGCTTTTGCTTTCCCCTGTTCTCCTTATCCAGCTGGGAATGGCAGTTTATGCCCTGATTGACCTGGCGCAGCGCGCCAGGACACACGGCCCGCGCTGGGCCTGGGCGCTGGGACTTGTCCTCGGTGCTTTTTCACTCCCGGCCGGAATCATCGTCTCCGGTTTTTATCTGGCATGGGGACGTCACGCAGAGGCTTGAGATGATCCGGATAGAGGACCTGGTCAAGACATATGGCTCTGTTCATGCCCTGGATGGCTTGAGCCTGGAGGTTGCCCCTGGTGTGGTTTACGGTTTTCTTGGTCCAAACGGCGCCGGGAAAACCACCACCATGCGCATTCTCTCCGGACTGGCGCGCCCCGATCACGGACGCGCATGGATCCTGGACAAGGAAATTGGCCGTTCAAAAGACAAGATACGCGCCCTGATTGGCGTCCTGCCTGAAGAACCGGCTTTCTACGGCTGGATGACCGCCCGTGAGTACCTTCGCGACTTTATCGCCCCATTGTACGGGATCAAGGGCAAAGCGGCGGATTCGCGCGCCGAGGGACTGCTGGCCACTGTTGGATTGTCTGAAGCTGCCAATCGCCGCATCGCCGGCTTTTCCCGCGGGATGCGCCAGCGCATGGGCATCGCCCAGGCGCTCATCCACCGCCCGCCTGTTCTCTTACTGGACGAGCCGGTCAGCGCCCTGGACCCGGCCGGACGCAAGGAAGTGCTTGACTTGATCGAAACTTTGCGGGGAGAAACCACGATCCTGCTCTCGACACACATCCTGGCCGATGTGGAGCGCGTTTGTGATGTGGTTGGGATTATTGCGAAAGGCCGTCTGATCGTCCAGGACAAGCGTGATGATTTGCTCGACCGGTATGCCGCCCCCCTCATCGAAGTGGAAGTGGACGATGATTTGGGCAGCTGGCTGGAATGGGTCCGGCAGCAGGCTTTTGTCGTGAATGTGACCGTGTCGAACCATACGGCACGCCTCCTGGTGAAAGATATCCGCGATGCCCAGCAGGCTTTGCTGGCATCACTGGCTGAAAACAAAATCTCCGTCCAGCGTTTTGAATTGATCCACCCGTCTTTGGAAGATGTCTTCCTGAGACTGACCGAAAAGGAAGCCTGACCATGTTTCAAACCTTAATCGCAAAAGAATTCCGCGAGCAGTGGCGTACCTGGAAACTGATCGTTTTCCTGGCTGTCTTTCTCATCACCGGAATCATTTCCCCCGTGCTGGCAAAATACACCCCGGAACTGCTTAAGAGCATCCCCAACGTTCCTGAGGGCATGATGGCTCTCTTTCCCACACCCACTGTGGCCGACGCTGTGGCCCAATTTTTCAAGAACACCAGCCAGTTCGGTATCCTGCTGGTTATTCTCCTGACCATGGGAGTAATGGCCCAGGAAAAGGAACGCGGCACCGCGGCTATGCTGCTGACGAAACCAATCAGCCGGAGTGCGGTGATCCTGGCCAAGTGGCTGACCGGGATGAGCGTCCTCCTGATCGGGGTACTCGTCGACAGCCTTGCCTTTTACATCTATACTGCGGTTCTCTTTGAGGCCTTGCCACTGCAGGCGATCCTGCCTCTCTGCCTGCTGGTGTGGGTCTATCTGGGCGTTTACCTGTCTGTGGCGTTAATGGCGAGCACGCTGGCGCGCTCGCAGCTGGTGGCTGCAGCAGGCGCATTCGGCGGCCTGGTCGTCTTACTCATTCTCGAATCAATTCCCTTCGTTGGCGATTACATGCCCTCCAAACTGGCAGGCTGGGGGGCATCCCTTCTCGTGAGCCCGGCTGAACCTGCCTGGCCAGTGCTGATTGTCTGTGCGGGGATATTCATTTTAACCATTGGGATTGCCTGTTTGCATTTTCAGTGGGAAGAAATATAGGCAATGTTTCACGTGGAACTTTGAGGTGGAAAAATAAGGCTGAATAAATTGCCCCTGGATATGCCGGGCGACCAGCATCGGGATCGGTTTAATTAGAACATAAGTTCTGGTATACCCTTGTACATGTTTAGCGCTCAGAACGAATTATGGTGGAGCAGCGGTCAAAGATGGCGGAGTTTCGCCAAAGCGCTGCAAGCTGACCATGTAGTCAAGGATAGGAACTGAATGTTGACGACACGTCACCAATACGCTGGCCAAAACCGAGTGGGCCTGAGCTCCGCTTTTGGACCGATTACAGCCATTGGTCTTTCGGATGATCACGCCCGGGCGAAGTTGGCGTTCCGCCAGGTTATTGGTGGCATCCAGGTCATCTACATACAAGAAACGCAGCAAGTGCGGGCGATGTTTACGCAAACGACGAGCAAAACGGCGATTATCCCGGTCTTTCAGGTTGCGCAGCCTGGAAATCAAGGTGTCCAGTCGCGTTTCCAGAGCCTGGGCACGTTGAGCGAAAATGGCCGGATCCAGGTTGGGTTTTTCTGCTTTCAATTTAAGGGCCGCTTGCAACACGGCGGTTCCATCCCGGGCAAAATGGACCGCTCGGCCGGATTTGCTCTCTTCCATCTCTTTCAGGTCTTTCAGCAGGTGCGACAGGCATTTTTGTTTCAGCCAGGCCTTCAGCCTTTTATCATCGTAAGCCACAAAGCAGTCCGAAGCCAGGATCCCTTTGAATTGCTGACCCAGGATCTCGACGACCACGTCACTGCTGCGATTGTCTCGAATGGCGTAGACCGTGACTTCCTGGTTGGTAAAGACCCACAACCAGGCCGACAATATCCCGATCCGCCAGCCGGTTTCATCGGCATGCACGACGTTACTGCAGCGGGCAACTTCGATCAGTTGTTGGTAGACCGGAAGAGCCGTCTCAGCCAGCCGCTGGTCGGCCTGACACCAGCCGCTGCGGCTCACTTGCATTCCAAAGGCATCGTTGAGCAATTCGCTCACTTTGCCATACGAGCACCCCAGGCGATGTTTCGCATCCGCAGCCAGAGGGGCCTTGGCCCTCGGCCCGACCAGCACCCCCGCCGCTCCCAATGCCTGCGAAGTCTGCTCCGGGTGGCAAGAGCGCACCCGCTTATGGCAATCGGCACAGTAACCGCTATAGGTCACATAGCGAGTGGTGACCAGCCGGATGGTTTTCGGAATATCTGTCACATACTGCTCATGGGTATGAATATCACTCAACCTGCCCCCACACTCCGGGCAGCCATGCAACCTGGCCTTTTTCGTTCGATCGACTTGCCTGTGCGTAGGCTGCTCCCGTCGGGAAAACTTCCCCTGCCCGGCTTTGCGCCCAGGCTTCTTCGGGTGCTCCACCAGTTTGCGACGCGCAAACGGCGCTGCCTGACGTTTCCCCGCTCGCTTCAATTCCTCGTTCTCGGCATGCAAAAGCTCGTTCTGCTTTCTCAGTTTCTCGATGGCCGCCAGGGCC
This sequence comes from uncultured Chloroflexia bacterium, assembly GCA_963753465.1. Taxonomy (GTDB): domain Bacteria; phylum Chloroflexota; class Anaerolineae; order Anaerolineales; family Villigracilaceae; genus UBA877. Next base: position 282,877 of record CAVWCJ010000003.1, on the reverse strand, counting down.
CGTGTCAGTTGCTCCTCCAACTCGGCGATCCGTTGCTCTTTCGTACTCGGCTGGGTGGGTTTGTTCCGCGTGCGGCTCATCCTGGAAAGTTTACTATTTTTCACTTTTCGTCACCAGAGTCATTCGGCCTCCGTTTTTCTGAGGTTTGACCCTGTTCAATTTTCGATTTGAGCGCTAAACAAGTACATACCCTTGTATCTGCTCACGCCCCTAATGGAAGAGGGAGGGCAGGCTGGCCGATCAAAGATTGGATTGCATCGAAAGCATGGATACCTTTCAACTCAGCGGTGTCGATCGCCGAAGCAAGAGCAGCGTAGGCTCTGGCTCCCCAGCCGGAGCGGAAACAGCCGATGACCTTGCGATGCACGACCGATGGACGCAGATGGCGCTCACTGAGGTTGTTGGTTGGACTGACATCCGTGCGGTGCAAAAATACGAACAGGCAGTTCCGGTATTTGAGATACCGTTTCAAGAGTTGTTTGGCTTCTGGTTGTTCCAGCGAGCGTTTGAGCAGCCAGTCGCAAATGCGCTCGATCCTTTGAAGCTGGGCTTGAAACTCTGGTGGCGAGAGATGATCTCTCTGGTTGTAGATGTGAATCGCAGAGCGGAACAGGGCTTGCATGGCTCTGGGCCAGAAAGCGGCCGGATAGAGGTCGATCACCGCCTGCAAATTGCGCACTTGATGCGCAAAACACAACTGGCGTTCGCCCGAGGGAGCTTTCATCTGAGCCGAGTAGCAGTCGCTGACCCAGACTTCGGCAGTGGCATCGGCCATGACATCCCGGATCACATCCACACTGCGGTTGGAGCGGATGACATGCAGGACTGCACTCGCCGAGCAAAACACCCACTGCCACCAGTTCTGTCCGTCCATCCGGCAGCCGGTTTCGTCACTATGAATGACTGGACTGCGTTGAATCTCGTCTTGAATAGGGTCAATTTGCCGTTCGGCCTGTTGACCGGCTCGCTGCAGGATCTTGTCGATCCCACCTGGGCTGATCTTGACCCCGTGCAGGTCTCGCAGCGCAGCTTCCGTGCGTACGTAGCTCATGTGCTGTTCCTGGCGAAAATACACCACCGTCGCTTCCAGCCGCGCTCCAAACCTCCGTTCCATCTCCAGCCCGGCAGGCGGCTCAACCCTCTGCTTGGTCCCACAGCAGGAACACTGCACCTCATATTGCCGCACTTCAATCACTTCCGCTTTCCCTTCCGGCAATTCGGTGATCTGATTGACATCCACCAGGGACCCACTTTCCCGGCTCAAATCCGCCGCACACTCACTACAAACTTGCGGACGCACTTCCACCCGATGATCCGGTTGGGCCACAAACTCGCGCTCGTGCGCACCTGACTTGCTCACTTTTGCTTTTTTTCGCCTTTTCCAAGGGGAAAAATCGAATTTTCAGGACACTAACGGTCTTGTGGGGGATGGACTAAAATTGAATGCATGGCGTTCATCCGTAAGGTAAAGACAGCAAGTGGGGCAACCGCGGTTCAGATCGCCTACAAACAAAAAGGCCGGATCATCAAGATCATCCATATCGGTAGCGCACACAACGCAGAGGAACTGGAAATGCTGCTTGCTTTAGCGCACAAGTGGATGCAGGCCAACCAGCTGGAATTGTTTATGGAAACAAAACCCTCTCTGCGGGTGAGCATCAAGCGTTCCTATTCCGGTTTATTGTGGAAAGTTCTCCAGGACGAATACAGAAAACTAGGATTTGACCGGCTGGGAGACGAGATCTTCGAGGCGCTGTGCATTGCCCGGATCGTGGAGCCCACATCGAAGCTGGACAGTCTCCGAGTATTGGCCGACCTGGGGGTGGATCCGATCAACCGCAACAGGCTCTATCGCTGTTTGGTAAAAGCAGCCAGTCAGGATTATCGGAGACAGATCAGTCAGGCTTGTTTTGAACATGTGCAAGGAGGCGGCCTGACCCTGCTGTTGTACGATGTGACCTCGCTGTATTTTGAGATTCAGGAAGAGGATGAATATCGCAAGCCAGGACTGAGCAAAGAACGCCGCTTGGAACCACAGATCATTATCGGTTTGCTGGTTGATCGAAATGGCTTTCCCCTGGGTTTGCAGAGCTTTGAGGGCAACAAAGCCGAAACCAGGACCATTCTACCGGTCATCGAGGCCTTCCAGGCCCAGCACGGAGTCTCCAAAGTCACCGTGGTGGCCGATGCAGCCATGCTCAGCTCTTCAAACTTAGAGGCGCTTTCAGCCGCTGGTTACACCTATATCGTTGGCTCTCGGCTGTACAAGGTACCTTATGATATCGCCGAGTATCAGAAGAGGGCAGAAATGGTTGACCAGCAGATCATGGTGGAACAAAAAGATGGGTACCGAGTCATCTACCAGTACCGGGCAAAACGGGCAGCTCTGGACCTACGCAACATTGAAAAGCAAATCGCCAAGGCTAGAAAAGTGCTCAGTGGGCAGATACCGGTCAAGAAAATGAAGTTTTTGAGTATGACAGCCAAGAGCAAAAAGCTCAACCAGAAATTGATCGACAAAACCAGAACACTTGCGGGTATCAAGGGATATGTCACCAACCTGGATATCCCGGATGATCAAGTGATCAACTATTACCATCAGTTGTTTCAGATCGAAGCCACATTCCGGATGGCCAAATCGGATCTGCGAGCCAGACCGATCTACCATCAAAACCGGGAAGCGATCGAGGCGCATCTAACGATTGTTATGACTGCATTGGCGATCAGTCGGAACATTGAGCGCAAGACGGGGATCAGCATCAAACAATTCGTAAAACTGCTGCGTCCTATCCGATCCGGTATTGTGACCTTCAATGGTAAAGATCTTTTGGCAGATGCGGAGGTCCCTGAGACAACATTAGTCGTGCTGGATAAGTTGTCTTCGGGACACTAAAATGAGCAAGTCGGGCACTACAAACTTGCGGACGCACTTCCACCCGATGATCCGGTTGGGCCACAAACTCGCGCTCGTGCGCAGGGTGCCCGTGCGGCGGACCATGCCGCCTCTTGCGCCGATCCTTCGGCGCATTGGGCTTCTGATCCCGCGATGGCGGCTGCGAAGAATTGCTGGAATTCGTAGGCGGCTTCTTGCCTTTCTCCAGTTTCATCTTCAACGCTTCGATCTCCGCCTGCATTGCCTGCAATTTGGCATAATCTGCCAGCGCCAGATCGATCAGTTCCTCTCGGCTCATTCGAGCCAGGTCATCTCGGGTCATCTTGACCCTATCTTACCAAACCTCGCGATTTTCGCGTAGGGTGTGAGTAACTTGACAATGTTACATTTTCGTATAGGTTATTTATGTGCAACTTTTTATAGCGGTTTTTAGCAATTCAACAGTTTGCTACAAGTATTTTCGGACCAGAGAACTCGAAGAAAACAGAACGCTTGTCCTAATCTAACATTGTCGAGGTAGATACATACCCTTGCGGAGGCCCGCGTCTGCGCATTGGATTTCTGCTCACTCAACGTCAGCTGCGAAGAACTGCTCGAATTGGTCGGCGGTTTCCTGCCCTTCTTGAGCTCCAGTTTCAGTTCGTCGTGGTCCGCCCGGAATGCCTGCAGCCGGGCAGACTCTGCAAGCATGAGATCAATCAGTTCGTCCCGGCTCAGGCTAGCCAAATCTTTCCGGGTCATCCTGACCCCAGCTTAGCGAACCTTGTGAAAATCGCCTGGGGCGTGAGGAAATATAATATCGCTATTGTCCCTCTTTCAGTTTCAGGCTAAACTAATAGGGACAGGTCTGACATGCCTGAATCAAAACCTGAGCTGCGTCATGTAGCCGAACAACTGGCCAGGTTGATCGAGGTCAGCATCGGACTGAACTCGACCCTGAACCTGGATGAGCTTTTGAAATTCATCATCCGGACTGCAACTGAAATCCTGGATTGCAGGTTCGTTTCAATCCTGCTTTATGATGAAAAGCAAAACTGCCTGACCATGGCGGCCGCCACCAATTTGGATTCCAGACATCCAGCGGCCCTGCGCCTCCCGTTGGAGGGCAGCCTGGGGGGAATGATCTTCCAGAAAAACCAATCCATTGTTCTGCCGGATGTGCAAAAAGACTCGCCTTACTATCCCCTGGTGTCAAAACTCGCATCCTTCAAGGCAGAAAATTTCCTTGGCGTGCCGATGCGTATCAAGAGCAAGACCACCGGCGTTCTGGAGGCGCTGAACAAACAGCATGGGACGTTCGACGAAGGGGATGCCGACATTTTATCCGTCATTGCTTCCCAGGCAGCGGTTGCCATCAATAATGCCGGCCTGGTCAAGGCGCTGCAGGATGCTTACAACGAGTTGCGCAGCGCCGACCAATTGAAGACCAATTTCCTGGCTTTGGCCTCCCATGAACTGAGGACCCCGCTGGGCGTCATCATCGGATATGCAGCTTTGCTGCAGGAAGAATCACAGGGAGAGCTTTCGGACCACGCCCAACAGGTGGTCAACGCGGCCATGCAGATGCGTTCCCTGGTGGATGCCATGACCAACCTGGACATGCTGCGCGCCAATGAAATGATCCTGCACCCACAGACTTTCCCGGTCCAAAAGGCGTTGAAGGCAGCCTATGCGGAGATCAAACCTTTGGCAGAGGCCAAAAATCAGCACGTGACCTTGCGTTTGCCGGACAAGCCCTTACCGGTCAGCGGCGACCCGGCGAAGCTGACCACGGCTTTCGTCAACCTGCTCAACAATGCCGTGCGCTTCACCCCTGAAGGTGGCAAGATCACCCTCGGTGCAGAGCTGCAAAAAGGAGGGATTCTGGGCTGGGTGGAGGATAACGGCCCCGGTATCCAGGGTGGAGAACTTAAAAAAATCTTCCAGGAGTTCTATCAGATAGAACCGCATACCACCCGTAAAAACAGCGGCCTTGGCATCGGCCTGACCATTACCAGGGGACTGATTGAAGCTCACCAGGGGAAAATTTGGGCGGAAAGTGAAGGTCCGGGGAAAGGCTCGACATTTAAAGTTCTCCTACCCCTGGCTGGCACTGCAGCATAATTCTTACGCCGTTGCTCGCCGTGTGCCTCCCATGGGACGCTTGGGCGGTTATTTATTATTCTCTTCATCGGGTTGCTCCAGGAAAGCAAGGGCTTTTCCCTCATCGTCGTTCATTGCCAGCGCCAGGACATTTCCCGGGCGGAAATCCTCCACTTTAATCAGGCGCAGGCAGTTCAGCAAGCTCTCTTCGCCGGAGAGCCAATTGAGCAGGTGATTAGGGGTGTTGTAGAAAAAGTTTCGGTTAAAGTCCACACGCGGATCGTCGAGATAGACCGCCAGGGGAAAGATATGGGCTTCCATCAGGTCCTGGAAAAAATGAGTGCCGAAGGACGGCTCAAGATCCGGGCCAATGCCCTTGCCGGTCAGCTCGACCAGGGCGCGCGTGTGGTAGAAGTCTCCATATACAATACCGACCCCAAGATCGGGCGTCGACGTCCCCCAGCGCCCCGGGCCGACACAGATGAAGGTCTCGTCTTTTAAAGCGGCGTTGAGCCGGCCGATGGCACGTTCGAGGCGATTGCGCTTCGAGGGGGTATCCAGCGTGAAGTAGCCTTCCGGAGGAACAAACAGAACCCAGCGGATGCCACGGACAACGCCGTGCGGCACCATGTGCTGGGTGGAAAAGATGATATCGCCGGCCTTCATCGTGGCCGGAAATTCGACGTCGTACTCGTCGTTCGGGTGGCTCTGGGGACGGCACTGTAGCAAACTGATGTTGAGATCGGACTGTCTGGAATCGGGGTTCGTGATTTCCACCGTGAACTCAATGTCGACCGGGGACCGGTACTGTTTTTCCAGCACGGTCAGCAGGGAGCTCATGCGTTTGGGGAATGACGTGCGGCGCAGGAGGCCGTCAAAGGTGATCACCAGCCGGTCAACGTCCACCATGTTGGAGTGCAGCGAACCTAGATAACCGTCTTCTTCCAGTTGTGTCAGATAACGGAGGATGGAGTAATCCGGTGCCAGTACATCCTGGATAGGTAATGTTTTTATCGTGTTGGCTTTCAGGTCCAGCAGGTCGACAAAATGCTGTGAATGCTGGTGGATGGCTTCGACCGAGTTGTCCGGGTGCAGCAGGGGATGGCTGAGCGCAACCAAACGAGGCTGTTCGTTGCCGACCGCATCGACGGCACGCGTGCCCAGCCCCCAGACAAGCCGCAGGAAACCGGCTTCCTTGCGAATTTGAGGGGACCAGCGATACAGATTGCGGCTGAAGGCAACACCCGCGGCATGCGGTAGGAAATAATGCCCGAATGGGTTGCCCTGTACGAACTGGATCAGAACAGCGATGCGTTCATCATAATCCACCAGGCCTTTTTGATGGCGGTAAAGCAGGGCATTGGGGTTCACACAGGAGGCATAGACGCGGGCAATCGCCTCTGTCAGGGCTGCCAGGTTTTCTTCAGGCGTAGCCTGGTTGGGGCAGAAGTAGCTTTCATATTTTCCAGCAAACGAGTTGCCGAAATTGTCCTCCAGCAGGCTGGAAGAGCGTGCAATCAGCGGCTGTTTCCCCGCCTCACGCAGGATTTCCTTCAGGCGCTCGAGGATGTCTTCCGGGAATTTCCCTTTTACAAAATCGCGCACGATCTTGGGATATTCGGAACGCATCTGCGCTTCGGGTTTGTATTTCTGGTCCGACCAGTGGTCTAGGCCGTTCGTTTCGATAAACGTGTAGTACAGGTCGGAAGCCAAAAAATACGAGACGGGGATGCGCAGTGATTTACGCACGTCTGGTGGAGCCGCATCGCGCAGGATCCGGTAGGCCAGCAGCATGCCGGCTGCTTTCCCTCCGATCTTCCCGTAGCCGATCTTGCGGCTGTGGATGTCCTGCAGGTCGTCCACTGTGAACCACTTGCGGGCAATGTTCAAATAAGCCAGCTGGTCGCTGATCATGGTGCGAATCAGGACCACCTTGATCTCCTGCAAACGTGCTTCGAATTTTTTGCGCTTGGCGGTGGGCATGCGTTCAATGTCTTCCGCCTGTTCAAAAAGCATCTCCTGCGGGGCGAGTTCCGGGTTGAAAGTGATCTGTTCGGGAGATTCGCCGTGTACGCTGATTGCCTGGCGGACGATATCCTCGAATTCCTGGTACGGCAGGTTGTATGCGAAATAGAAATCGGTCAGGTGGTCTCGGACGCGGCGCAATCGCTCCTCCCAGACCTCCGCGCTTTCTTCTGCATAAGGGTCATGCAGTCCTTCCCGGTACTGGCTTTCGATCGCCTTCTGGCGCGCCTCCATGTCGAACGCCTCGCGGGTGATGATGCCGTGAGCGAAGAGGTGCTTGCGCATGATATGGCGGATGCGCGCGCTCAAAATGGGATACTGGTTGAGGGCCAGGGTGATGGTGAGAACGCGGTCAGATGGGACGGGAAGGGCCATGAGGATTTTTTACACGGCAAGTTCCGCTGGGAAAAGGCTGTTCCTTTTAAACATACTAAACAGGAGACAGCCGCTCAATAACAGGTTTCCGAACAAGTTCAGGGATTCCAGGAGCGGATAGCCGTAGTCCTTGGCGGTTACCAGGAAAACACCCAGAATTAGGATCGCCAAAATCCAGGGTTTCGCCTGGCGGGAGAGCACGCCGGTAATGAGCCATGCGCAGGGAAGGATAAGCCAGAACGTAGGTGGCTGGCCAGGCTTTTCCGATAAAGATAAGAATCCAGGCTAGATTGAGGATGAAAACTGCCTCGCTGGTGAAATGGGTACCCCCGAGATCGCGCCCCGGCTTGCGCTCTTCGGGTTTGTATCGCCCCCTGAGCAGCGCCATCAGAACGGCAAGCAGGCCAAGCCCGCCTACTGAAACGAGACGTGCCAGGAAAGGCGAGAAGGTGAGATAGCTCAGCAGGGATTGGTTAAGATTGAGGGAGGTCCCATTCCCCGCCTGCGGCAGAGTCTGGAGAAGATAGCTTTGGTAGTAGCCGAACGGGACCCAGAGCAGCGAGGCAGCCGCGATGACCAGAACTGCCCCGGCATACATGCCCAGGAAGCGCCAGTCGCCCAGGAAGATCACATAATAGATCAGCAGGAACACCGGGCTGACCTTGAGCAAACTCGCCACCGCCAGCAGAATTGCAGCGATCAACCGGCGGTTGGTCGTGTAAGCCAGGAAGCCTCCCAGGATCAGGCAGATGACGAATATATCCGCCTGGCCCTTCAGGAGGTGGTCGAGCAGTGGGTAAGAGGCCAGGGTCAGCAAAAGGGCGATGGAAAGAAATAGAAAACGCTTTTCCGGTTTGAAGGCCAGACTCATCAACGCCAGCACGACGAGATAGCTCAACGCGTATAAGATCAACCACAGGTCGCGTGCCTGGTTGTAAGCCAGGAACGAAATCAGGCTGAAGACAGGCAGCATGGTCGGTGGGTAAATGTAATCCGACGGGATCGTATTCCCCTGCTTGTCCTTTCCCCAGCTGTATGGATCCGTGCGGGCTCTGAAACGCAGACCGGCGCTGTAATAGGCATGGAAGTCAACGTTTTGCAGATCTGATGGGCGGTTTTCGTTGGCAGGGGTGATGTGGTTAAAGAAATCCTTTGCGGTCGGCAGCCATAAATTCCATCCGACCGCCACGAGCATCAGCAGTACCAGTAGTTTGAGAGATGCGCTATTGTTCTGACTCATTGATTTTGAACTTCTGATTGATTGAAAGCGCCCGAAGAAGGTCGCCTCCGGGCGTTGCAGGTATCTTGAGGATATTCGGTTTTCCTGATGAAATCAACCCAAATGCATCGGCATGATGACATGCAGAAAGTTTTCATCACCCACGGGCCGGATCACGCCAGGCGCATTCGGTGCAGCGGTCTCCAGCGCTACGTTGGGAGTCTTGATCACCTCCAGCACCTCGCGTAAGAACTTGACGTTGAAGGCGATCAGCAGGCCGATGCCTTCGATCGTCGCCGCGACCACGGTCTCGTTCGAACCGGTCTCCTCGGCCTGGGCCGAGATTTCGACCGAGCCCGGCTCCAGGTCCCCGGCGGACTTGATGTCCAGACGGGCCACATTCGAGCCCTCGCGGGCGAAGATTTCCGCCTGTTTGCAGGCTTTAAGTAGAGCCAGAGTGGAGAGGATGGTGCGGCTCTTGTAGGAGCGCGGGATGATTTGCTGGTAATCCGGGAAAGTGCCGTCGATCAACTGCGAGACCAGTTCCACATCTTTGAGGCGAAAAACAACCTGCCCGCGTCCTTTTGGCATGACCATGGAGATGCTCTCGCTGCCGTCTGCAGCGACGCGCGCCAGCTCGCTGAGGGCGCGCGAAGGGATGATTGCGGTCACCGCCTGTGCAGCCGGTTGAGAGAGAGTACCCTTGCGGACCGACAGGCGGAAACCGTCGGCGGCTGCCAGAGTAACCGCATCCTTGTCTACTGTCATGAGCACGCCCATCAGCACGGGCCGGGCTTCATCGACGGAAGCTGCAAAAACCACTTGCTGGACCATTTCCTTGAAATCGGCCACATTCAACTGGATGGCCCCGTCCAGGTCCGGGACGGGCAGCGGGGGGAATTCCTGGGCATCGATGCACTTGATATCCGTGTTCGATGCCCCGCAGCGCACGTTCAGAGTCTGCGTGGAGGTATTCAAGCTCAGATCAACCAACTCGGCGGGCAGCGTCCCGACCAGATCCGCGATCGTGCGCGCCGGGACGGTGGTTGAACCCTCCTCGGCGATTTTTGCCCCGATCCAGCAGGTGATTCCGAGCTCCAGGTTGGTGGCCGACAGCCGCAGGCGACCTTCATCGGTGGCGATCAGCACATTCGACAGGACTGGCAGGGTGCTGCGCGGCGAAACCGCCCGCGAGACGACGCTCAATCCATGTGCCAGACTCTCTTGTAAGACGGTTACTTTCATCGACGTTTCCTCTCCTGCGAACAAACTTAAGAAAAGTATATCACGAATGGGTTATCACCAAAATAGGTTCAATATACTGATTGACACGATCCGCCAAAAATACCGAGCACGCTGTGGCCCACGACAAGGAAGGGAGTCGGGGTCGATTAAATCGATGAAGGCCTGGGTGCAAACAGGAAGGGATCCTTTTTCCTGGAGTTAATTCCTGGTGGATTTGCGTAAAAATAATCCGCTGGCCTAGTGCCCAAATCTATTCGTGCCCCTGGTGCCTGGTTCTTCCCGGCTTGAGCAGAATCACCAGGAATGGCCCCAGCGCCGGTACGAGCAGGGCAAACAACCCCCACAGGAAATACGCGCCGTCCCCCAGGTGCCGCCGGCGCAGGAACAGCATCGCCAGCAAATACATGGCGAGCAGGCAGACGACCAGGATCACTCGAACGGCAGCGGCTCCCATGAATAAATTGTACAGTCTTTTATGGCCCGAAACAACCGGGTTGTTCGGTCAGCCTCAATCTTTTCCAAGGGCCCGGCTTATGCTGATTTGAGACTCACGTTCGTTTATTCGGCAGTGGGATGATCACCAGCGCACTGGCCAGGAAGCACAGCGTAGCCAGGGCGAACAAGAGAAAATACCCTAACGAGCTGGAACCGAGCGCCCGGTTGATCGGATCGATCAGCACTCCTCCGAGCAGGCGTGCCAGCCCCGAGCCGATGCAGGTGGCGATGTTGGCAATGCCCAGGTAGCGGGCGGCTTCCCGGCCTGGCACGATATCGGTGGCGAGGGCCCAGGAGGCGGTCAGGAAAGCACCGATGCCCATCCCGATGATCGCTCCAGAGACGGTCAGCAGGGGTTTTCCGCGGGCGAAGAGCAGGAGCAGCGCCCCGCCGAAGGCGATCAGCCCGGCGGCCACCATCAACGGCTTCCGGCCGAAACGGTCCGACAGAACACCGGAGAGCAGCGCCACCACGACCAGCGCGCCGCCCAGGATGACCTTCAATGTCCCATAAAAGCCCTGGGCCTCGGCCTCGGTCATGCGGATAACATCCACCAAATAGTTGACCAGGAAGGTGTTGATCGCAATGAACGACCCCCAGAACAGGATGCGGTTGGCGAACCACCAGCCGAATACCGGGGTCTCCTTGAAGTCAACGGAGAAGGCCGCCAGGAGCGCTTTGCCCACTGAACGGGAGGCGACGGCTTGATTCGTTGAACCTGGCGGTTCGCGTGCCCAGATGGAAGTCAGGGTGACGAAAATGATAAAAACGATCACCGGAGCCGAGGCTGCCGCGTAGACGGCTTTCTCCCCCAGAAGACTTTGTCCCTTTGTCCCGAGCAGGAAGCCGGCCACGGCGCCCGCAGACACCGTGGCAAGGATATCCAAGGTGGCTTTCAGGCTGGAAGCCGTGCCGCGCTGTGACTCGGGCACCAGATCGGGGATGAGCGCCTGCCAGGGCCCCTGCAGGATGTTGGCCGAGAACTGGACCGAAATCACACCGAGAAAGAGCACCCACAGGGCCGGGGCAGCCGCGAGCAGGAACAATGAGGCGGCAATCAGGACTGCCCCGCCGATGATGAACGGCAGACGGCGTCCCAGCCCGGATTTGGCCCGATCAGAGAACACACCCACAAGCGGCTGGACGACCATCGCCACGAGCAGCCCGACAAAGGTTAGGAGGCCCAGGGTCGTATTGGGGAGGTTGGGAGCCAGCTGGCGGACCTTATAGGTTTCCATCTGCGGGTCCTGGACATTGGAGGAGAAGGTCAGGGCGAAACTGAGCAGGCTGATCACCAGCAGGCGGAGAAAAGGCAATTTTTTCATAAGCGCTCCTGAATTGCTTACAGATACTGCGGTCGGACGGATTTCACGACTTTCAGCGATTCCAGCGCTTCGTCCACCTTCAACTCAAATACCAGTGGACCGGTAAACTCCGCGGCATGCAACCGGTCGAGAAAGCTTCCCAGCTCCAAATCACCGTGACCGAGCGGCTTGTGGTCCTCGCCGTAGCCGCGCACGCCCGGCGGCATCCTGCGGCAGTCGTGCAAATGGACCTCCGCCAGGCGCGGCAGGAGCTTTTCCACCACCTCGAAGAAGTCAAACCATCCGGGAAACCCGGCCAGCACATGGCCGGTATCCAGGCAGACTGATAGGTCGAACTCCTCGGCCAGCTCGAGGGTCATCTCGAGGGGAAATTCGATCGTCTCGACAGCCAGTCGGCGGCTGGGCAGCCCGGTTTCCTCCAAGATTGTCCGGATGCTCTCGCGCGCCCCGTTCTGGAACTGGCGCAGGATCAGGCTTCGCGCGAGTTCCGAGATTTTCATATTGGTGAACTCGGCAGCCAGCGCGCCGGTGGCGTGCAGGACAACCACTTCGGGCTCGATCGGCCGTGTCACCTGGATGGTCTGCACCAGTGCTTCGACCGAGCCCCTGCGCACCGGCGAGAGCGGCGTGGAAGGTTCGACCGACCAAAGCGGCAGGTGAAGGGTGTAGGAGAGGCCGTCCGCTTTGAGGGCGGCCAATTTCGCGACCGAGGTGGGGCTGAAAGCCGGCGGTAGGAACATGCTCAGATCCCCGCCCAGTTCGATCGGGTTGAAGCCTTTGTCTGCCAGCCCTTTCACCAGGCCGGCATGGTCGAATGTGGCGATGCTCGCCATGATCTGCTCGGCAGGCAGGTCCGCCGGGATGAGCGCTTCCAGCTGCATGGCCATGATTCCAAAGCGCATGATTTCCTCCGCAAAGGAATGCTAAAGGACATGAATGGGAAAAGACCAAGCACAACTGATCTCATTGTACAAAACAGCCGGGATTTCAGCAATAGAAAACCGCCCCGGTCTTGCTGGCAGAGCGGCCGTCCTGACACCCTGACGGTTCCTCAGCCTCGATCCAGCGTCGATCTTTTGGCATCCGGGGGGGGTTCTGGCGGGGATTGCCATTGGCTTTAAAAAAACCGCTCCGGCAGCGCCGGAGCGGTTTTGCCTCCCCGCACCCAAAGGTGCGGGACTGGGAAGGATTGAGGATTATTGGAGTGGGTTCGGCCCGGAAGGGGCAGCAGGCGGGAGTGCCAGTGCTGTTTTGGAGGGCGCGGTGACCGTCTGCGTCCCGAAGCGGGTCATCACGACCGCTCCCAGGGCGAACAGGACGACCAGGGTTGGGAAGATCCAGGTGACACACTGCATCCCGGGGATGAAATTCAGGATGCTGGCGCCGTTGGCAACCAGGGTCAGGGCGAACGTGCCCAGACCAGCGGCGAGTGCGGGATGCCAGTCCTGGTGAATGGCTTTGGTGAAGCGCCGGCCAATTTCGTAGCCGATGGCCACCCACCCGAAGAAGGCCGCCATTCCAAAGACCACTGCCAGGATGATGATCAATGGGACGGTGACAATGATGGTTACGATCAGAATGCTGAGAAAGGCGAGCGTGATCAGGGCCACCGGTACCGCGACGAGCGTCAGCAGACCCAGCCCGCCGGCCACCGCCGGCTGGACAAGGATGGCATGCGTCAGCCGTTCGGCTTGGGGGGCCAGGAACAGCATCAGCAGCATCGCGAGCAGGGCCATGACGATGGCCTGGGAGAAGGTTTTCCACACCGACAATAGCGGGTCAAAGGCGAAGCGCAGGTTGGGCAGGACATTGATGGGTGGGACCACAACCGGAGGGATGGGCAGATTGCCGTTGTTGCCGCTGCCGGTCCAGGCCGTCTCCGAGTTGAAGATCTGGCCGTCGATTCGGGCGGTATCCGCCCGGTCCAGCGTCGTGCCAACGGTGGACAGGTTGCCGTGGATGTGGGAATTTGGACCAAGCTTTGCCGAGCCCCCGACGACAGCCACATCGCCGGTTACTTCACCGTCCAGCTGGAGAAGCCCTCCGAAGAGCAGGGTGGTGCCGTTGACCTTAGCCCCCTCTTCAATGGTGATTGAACCACCGAAGACTACCAGGTCTCCCTGCAGCGTTTGGCCGCTTTTCAGGGTGTACGACTGGCCAAAGATGACCTGTCCGCTTGCAAGCCCCTTGGCGGCTGCGGAGCGCATGGGAATGAAGACCAGCACTGCCAGCAGTAAGAAGGATAAAAGTTTTATCGATAATTTCATTGTTATACTCCTCGCGGATAGTTCGTAAATTTCTTAAGTGAAAGAACCCACACTAGACTTGTCCCACATCCCCCCAGCAGGACCGCCAGCCAGACGTAGGCGGGGATGAAGCCCGGGATGACCCGCAGCAGGGTGGAGCTGACTTGTTCCACCGCCTGGAGCGACGCCCACAGGGAAACCAGATAGGAAAGCCAGGACGCCAGCAGGTTGACCGGCGACTGGAAGATGACCTTGATCAATGGCCAGGCAAGCCAGGCGGCGATGCCCAATATGCTTAGAGTCAGGACAAAGAAACCCCAGAAATTACGAGCACGCAGGGCTTTTTTCTGTGCTGCCAGGCGGACCTGGAAGCGGGCCGCAAAGCCCTCGGAGGGGGACTCCATCCTGGCCAACTCGAGTGCCAGGTTGACCTCCGCCAGTGCGGCGCAGTGGGCGCACGTCCGCAGGTGGTCTTGCAACTCGCGCTTTTGAGGAGCGGGTAGCGGCTCATTGGAGAGCAGCCAGTCTTCAAAAGGCCGGTGATTCATAGGGTTTCCTTTCCGCCTTGAGGCGAGGTTTTTCGTCTTCCCAGAGCTTCGCCAATTCCCGCCGGGCCCGGTGCAGGCGGCTCTTCACTGCCGGGACGGTCAGCTTGAGGGTTTGGGCGATCTCGAGTTCCGAGCAATCCTGCCAGTAGCGCATGACGACTGCCGCCCGGTCAACCGGGTCGAGGGATTGGAGCAGGCGCTGCATGCGGGTTTTCTCCTGCCTGCGGACGGTCTCATTCTCCGGGTCCGGGGAACTGCGGTCGGGAAGTTCCGTCTGGCCCTCCTCCGCGTCTTCGTCGATCGAGATGGAGGTGAAGCGCCGGCGGCGGAGTTTGTCAATGCAGTGATGGGCAGCGATGGAGAGCAGCCAGGTGGCGAAGGATCGTTCCCTGTCGTAGCGCCCGAGATTCTGGTAGACCTTGAGAAAGGCCTCCTGTGCCGCGTCTTCGGCGGATTCTGCTTCTCCCAGCATCCGGTAGCACAAGTTATAGACCGGGGTCTGGTAGGCCTCGACCAAATGAGTGAAGCTTTCATCGTCGCCGCGCTGGGCCTGGATGATCCAGGTCATTTCTTCAGTCACAGGATTTCCTCTTGGGTCGTTCTAATGAGATATACGAAGGGCTGCACAAGGAGTTGCATGCTCACTTTACCATAAATTCAGGAGGAGTGAGTCGGGATGAAGAGAAATGGGGCTTTCACGAGAGTTGTCTATGCAGCCTTCCCCCTAGGAAAAATTTCCGCGCAGCCTTACAGGAAGCAGCTCTGCGATTTTCTGCATGACGATCCCGGCAGCCAGGCGGTCTTTTTCGTCGCCGGACAGCCCGGCGGGGACCTCCAGCGAAAACCTCTCTCCAAAATTGAGGCAGAATCTTCCTTGATCTTCAAAAGCCGAGGCGGGTGCAATCGGGAACCCGGCCTCCGCCAGAAGCGCGATGAACCTGCCTGCACCGGAGGGGGGCCAATTGAGCAGGCCGCCGGGCTGGTCTCCACCTTCCGGGGCGAGGCCAAGGATCGCCTGGGGGTGCGCCCTGGTGTATCTAAGGGTTGCCAGCACGGAGCGGCTGCGCGCCGCCACGTCCTTCGGGCGCGGCGGCATGGGCGGCATGGTGGTGAAGCCGTAGATTTTAGCAAACCGACGCAGCAGGGCGCGCGAGAGAGCCATCCCGAGTGGCGCATACCACTTCCCGGGATAGGTCAGCTCGCCGGTCATGACGAAATGAACATCCACCGGCAAGACCGCGGCAAGCGCGAGCGCCATCCACCAGGCGTTGAAGCCGGAGCGGTAATAGTGGTTAAAGGTGAGGAGACACGGCCCGGATTGAGGGATATTCTCCGCACCCAGTATCTGGAGCGGCGGTTCCAGCCGTTCAGTGCAGGCCTGCCCGTCCCGGCGGAAGGAGCGCTGCCCGCCGAAAAAAACGTTGCCGGCTAGACTGAGGACGAGCGAAGGGGGATAGGAATAGCGCGGGTACGGAACGATGATTTGCACTGATTTTCCTTTATTTATCCAAGGGACCGGTCTGGCTTTCCATTTAGATTATACAAACAAATCTTGAAGCCATCCGAGGTGAACGGGATTTGCTTTTCAATTTGTAGCGGCCTTTGCGTTGAAAAAAGGGACTTTGTGAAATCCATATGGTTTAATCCACAAAATTGACTCTGGTCATGGTTTTTAGGTTAAAATCCATCTGTCCCCCTCCACACCTATGCCTGAATTCTTGAAACTTGTCGCCCCACTCGAAGCCCTGGCCCAGCTCATGAGTTTGCTCCCGGACCGTGAGCCTGGCAGGGAATGGGTGGACACCCCCCACGCAGGGAGCCGGGTGACGGTGGAGGAGGTCCGCTCCCCAATTCCGTTGCCCTCGTTCCCGCGCTCAACCGTGGATGGGTACGCCGTATGCGCCCGCGACACATTTGGCGCCTCCGAATCAATCCCCGGGTACCTGACCCTTGCCGGGGAGGTGCCGATGGGAAACGCGCCCGCGTTTTCAATTCAATCCGGGCAGGCTGCCCTGATCCATACCGGTGGAATGCTCCCTCAAAATGCCGATGCGGTTGTGATGCTGGAACAGACGGAGCTCGCCCGGGCGGGTGAAATTAGCATCCTGCGCGCGGTTGCACAGGGTGAGAATGTGATCCTGGTGGGGGAGGATGTGGTTGAGGGACAGATTGTTGTGCCGCGGGGGACCCGCATTCGCCCGGTGGAAGTGGGTGGTTGTATGGCGCTCGGCATTACCCGGCTGAGCGTTGCCGTAAAGCCGAAAATTGGAATCATCTCCAGCGGCGATGAAGTCATTCCACCCGGACAAGAACCGCGGCCGGGCCAGGTACGGGATGTAAACTCCTACACACTGTCCAGCCTGGTGACCGAATGGGGTGGAGAGCCGGTGTTGTATGGGGTTGTTGGGGACCAGGTTGAAGCCTTGAAGACGATCGCCGCCAGGGCCCTGGCTGAATGCGAGGGGATCGTGATTACCGCTGGCTCGTCCGCCAGTGCGCGGGATATGACCGCGGAAGCAATTGCTGCACTGGGGTCCCCCGGGGTGCTGGTGCACGGCGTCAACGTGCGGCCGGGAAAGCCGACGATCCTCGCGGTGTGTGACGGCAAGGCCGTTATCGGACTGCCCGGCAACCCGGTCAGTGCGGTGATCATCGCGGGACTTTTTGTGGCGCCGGTCATTAAAAAATACCTCGGGTTAAGGGTGGAACGCCCGCGTGCCTCCTGCCTGGCCCGTCTTACAGTGAACATCCCGTCGCAGGCTGGACGAGAGGATTGGATCCCAGTGAAATTAACCCCGCGCCCGGATCGAAACGATGTAGGCGAGGATTGGGTGGCAGACCCAATCTTCGCGAAAAGCAATCTTATCTTCTCTCTGGCTGCTGCCGATGGCCTGATCTGCATTCCACCCGATGTGACCGGCCTGGAGGCGGGGGAGAGGGTACAAGTTTTTCTTTTTTAGACTGACTGATATTTTTCCCATCCTTTTTTGCTGTGACCCCACCCGGGATATTTCCAAAGCGTTCTAACGATTTTTCGCTTCAACTGGTGCAAAGGATTTTCTCTGGATATGCCTGTATATCTTCATGATATTCCTCTTGTGGAAGCCAAAGCTCGCTTTGAAGCAGCTTTGAAAGATGCGGGTTGTTGGCGCGTACTGGGTCCGGAGACGATCCCGCTGGATGAAAATGCGCTTGGGCGTGTCCTGGCGGAACCGGTCTGGGCGAAGATCTCGTCGCCGCATTATCATGCCGCGGCGATGGACGGGTTTGTTGTTCGCGCCTACCAGACCGCGGGTGCGCAGCCGTCCACCCCGCTGGTCCTGCGCATCGGCGATCAGGCCCGGTATGTCGATACGGGCGATCCTATTCCCGAGGGTTTCGATTCCGTGATTCCGATTGAAAATGTGGAGCCGCTCAATGAATCCGGGGAGATCTCGAAGGAGATCCGTAAACCCGGGTCCATCCGCATCCGGAGTGCGGTGACACCCTGGTCGCATATCCGTTTGATGGGAGAGGATATCATCGCCACGCAGCTGGTGCTCCCCTCCGGTGAGAGGCTGCGCCCGGTGGACCTGGGGGGGATTGCTGCAGCAGGCTACCAGGAAATCAAGGTGGCCCGCAAACCCCGCGTGGCGATCCTGCCCACCGGAACCGAGCTGGTCCCGATTGGCAGTAAGCTGAAGCCCGGGGCCATCCTTGAATACAACTCGCTGGTCCTTGCCGCGCAGGTGAACGCCTGGGGCGGCCTTGCCACCCGGCTGCCCATCATTCCGGATGATTTTGACGCCATTTGTGCGCGCGTGCAGGAAGCCGCCGCGGACCATGACTTGATCCTGCTCGGGGCGGGTTCATCGGCCGGGGCCGAAGATTTTTCGGCGAAGGTCGTGGAAAAGTTTGGGACCCTGCTCGTGCACGGTGTGGCGGTAAGACCGGGGCACCCGGTCATTTTGGGAATGCTGAAATTTGGCCAGCGCAGGCTGCCGGTCATCGGCGTTCCTGGATACCCGGTCTCCTCGGCCCTGACAGGAGAGATCTTTGTGGAGCCTTTGCTTGCCAGGTGGCTGGGCCGCCGGGCAAACGAACTGCCCGTCGAAACGGCTCAACTGACCCGTAAGATCAGCTCTCCGGGCGGCGATGACGATTATATACGGGTCGTCCTGGGGAAAGTGGGCGGGAAAACACTGGCTGCGCCGCTCTCCCGCGGGGCGGGGATTATCACTTCGCTTGTACGCGCAGATGGGCTGCTGGTTTTGCCGCGCGGTGTGCAGGGGGCAGAAGCGGGCGAAACTGTATCCGTGCAGCTGTATTCGAAAAAAACTATTATTGAACGAACAATTTTCTGTATTGGCTCCCATGATCTGACCCTTGACCTGCTGGCCCAATTCCTGGCTGAATGCGACCGCCGGCTGGTCTCGGCCAATGTTGGCTCGCAGGGTGGGCTTCTGGCGCTCTCACGCGGCGAGGCGCACCTGGCGGGGTCGCACTTGCTGGACCCGGAGACGGGCGAATATAACCTGCCCTATCTCCCCCAATATTTGCCTGGGATTCCTGTCCGGGTGGTGGCATTGGCCCTGCGTGAGCAGGGATTCCTGGTACAAAGGGGAAACCCCAAGAAAATAAAAAACCTGGCGGATCTCAGCCGGCCCGGAATCAATTTCGTGAACCGTCAGCGCGGCGCGGGGACACGGGTTTTACTCGACTATGCCCTGAGCCAGGAGGGGATTCCCCCTGAATCCATTCAAGGCTACAACCAGGAGGAATATACCCATCTGGGTGTGGCTGCGGCCATTGCCTCGAAACGCGCCGACTGTGGTCTCGGTATTGCGGCCGCGGCCCAAGCCCTCGACCTGGATTTTCTCCCGTTGTTTCAGGAACGCTATGACCTGGTCATCCCCCAGGAGCACGCGAAAAGCCAATTACTGGCCCCCCTGTTCGATGTGCTCGCCGGAAAAGAATTTCGCGCGGCGGTGATGTCCATGCCCGGTTATGATGTTTCGGTCATGGGTAAAATGATCCTGGAAACATGAATACCCCCACCGCCAAAGCGGGGGGCTTCCTACTTCAATGAGCTGTGCCTGAAATCAGGTCTTGCCTGCTCTCCATAGGGGTGTACGTTCGGGTGGTTCTCCCCCTACGTTATTTAGACTGTTCATGTTTTACCCCTCAAATTCCCGGGCCTGAATGCCGGGGTTTTACAGCGCAGTCTTGATAAAAATTTGTTAATTCGCCGGTTTGTGTTCCCATGCATTGAGGAAAGACGGGAACAGAAGCTCCTGGTCGTGGCTCGGCGGCGGATGTCAATGCGGCCCGGAGGATCTTCCTGCTTGCTCTTGGACAACTGCCCGGACAGGGCGGCTGCGCTGCACGTATCCTGAGAAGCTGGCGAATTTGCCCGCTGAGCAGCTGGTTTCAGGGGCAGGGATCGTCATCAAAGGGGGATTTAGCGAAAAGGGTGATAAAAGTCACTTGACCTTTTCCGAAAAATCATTAAAGTATACCTATATTAGTCGGAAAATAGCATAAATTTTGAATAATATGTCGAAAATCGACAAAATTAACGTCCAAATTGTCGAACTGCTGATGCAGGATGGTCGCATGTCTGCAGTGGAAATTGCGCGTCGAATTGGGGGAATTACCGAGCGTATGGTCCGGTATCGGATTAAACGGATGGTTGAAGAGGGTCTCATCACGATTAGTGCGATTGTCCATCCCCAAAAAGTTGGCTATTCCATAGTTGCGGATGTCCTCTTGGAAGTGGAGACCGGGCTTATCCAGGATGTGGCGCGAAAACTGACCGGGTTTGCCTGCATCAGTTATGTGGCTTATTCCATTGGGGAAACGGATGTCAGTGTCCAGGTGTTCGGCAAGGATCCTGCGGAAATCTACCAATTTATCACCGAAGTGATCGGGAAAATCCCCGGCGTGCGCAAGACGACCACATCCATCGTCCCGGCAATCGTTAAGGATGTGTATCAATGGCGCATTCCTGCTGAGGCCGTTCTGAACGGGAACGGGAAAGAAACCAAATCATAATATTACAAGAAAGGAAACCGCCCTGATGAATCTCCTCTGGAAAAAGAGCAGCGCACTGCAGAAACGGGCGTCGAAAGTGATGCCGCTCGGGGTCAATTCAAACTTCCGTTACTGGGGTGAAGGGATCACGCCCTACATGCAGAGGGCGAAGGGGGCCTATCTCTGGGACGTGGATGGCAACAAGTACATTGATTATCGCATGGCCTTCGGCCCCATCATCCTGGGTCATGCGTATGATGAAGTCAATGCCAAGGTGGCGGGGGAGATCGAACTTGGCACGCTGTCGGCCATGACGTACGAACTGGAAATTGAAGTTGCCGAGATGATGGTGAAGATGTGCCCCGCTGTGGAGATGGTTCGCTTCGCCTGCTCTGGCACGGAAGCGACGATGCATGCCCTGCGTGTTGCGCGGGCATACACCGGCCGCGAGCGCATCATCAAGTTCGAGGGCATGTACCACGGCTTTCAGGATTACACCCTGTGGTCCACCTACGCTCCGGTGGAAGCGTATGGGAATCCACGCAACCCGATCGCGGTTCCGTCCAGCTCCGGCATCCCGCGCCCCCTGAACCAGATGATTGTTACGCTCCCCTTCAACGAACCCGATATTTTGGAGAACGCGCTCCGGGCGGTAGGCGAGACCGTGGCGGCGATCATCCTCGAGCCGTGCATGGGTAACTGCGGCAGTGTTCTGCCGCAGAAAAACTTCCTGCAGTTCGTCCGCAGGCAATGCGACAAATACGGGATTGTCCTGATTCTGGACGAGGTCAAGACCGGGTTCCGGATCGCCAACGGCGGCGCGCAGGAGTTCTACCGCATCCAGCCGGACCTCGCCACTTATGCCAAATCTCTTGCCAACGGCTTCCCGTTGGCCGCCTTCGGCGGTAAAAAGGAGATCATGTCCATTATCGGGCATGGAGTTTCCCAGGGCGGGACGTTCACGAACAACAAGCCGGGGGTTGCTGCAGCATGGGCCACACTGACTATTCTGCAGCGTGAGCCGGTGCTGAAAACCATTGAGAAACGCGGCAGGCGCCTCATGGATGGCATTTCGCAAATCTTTACCGAGGAGAGCATTCCACACTGTATGAATGGCTATCCGGCCATGTTTTCGTATGCAGTCGGTGTGGAAAAGATTACCGACCAGCGTTCGTGGGAGGCGAGCGAAAAAGAATATTACCTTGCCCTTGCGGAAGCGCTGATGGAGCACGGCGTGATGCCGGAGCATGATCCACGCGAGCCCTGGTTCCTGTGCTATTCCCACGGCGAGAAAGACATTGATGATACCTTAACGGCTTTCCGCGCGGCGGTCAAGACGGTGAAACGATAAAACCAGGCAGGACAGGTTTTGCAGAACTTGCAGGTCAAAAATTTCTGGAGGCGGCTTTGTCCAAACTCACGTCGCAAGAAATTGTTCAGATGAACAAGGAATTTACCTTCTTCTCCTGGTCGGTCCAGGCGCAGGCGAATCCCATCCCGGTGGAAAGAGCGGAAGGTGTTTATTTCTGGGATGCCGACGGGAAACGTTATATCGACTTCTCATCGCAGCTGATGAATATGAACGTCGGCCACCAGCATCCGAAAGTGGTCAAGGCCATCCAGGACCAGGCGGCCAAACTGTGCTTTGTCCATCCGGGCAGTGCCACGGATGTGCGCGGTCTGCTCGGCCGGAAGCTGGCCGAGATCACACCCGGCAATCTTAAAAAGACCTTTTTCACCCTGGGGGGCGCGGAAGCCAACGAAAATGCCATCAAGCTTGCCCGCTTCTACACAGGCCGGTACAAGCTGCTGGCGCGCTACCGCTCCTATCATGGTGCGACCCATGGCGCCATTGCGCTGACCGGCGATTACCGTCGCCTGCCTGTGGAACCGGCCATGCCGGGTGTCGTGCATTTCCTCGATCCGTTCTGCTATCGCTGTCCATTCGGGCAGAAAAAGGAATCCTGCAAGAGGGAGTGCATTTCCCACCTCGAAGAGGTGATCCGGTACGAGGGTCCGGATAAGATTGCCGCGGTGATCATGGAGGGCGTGGTTGGCTCGAACGGGCTGATCATCCCGCCTGACGACTACTGGCCGCGCGTCCGCGAAATTTGCAGCAAGTACGGCATCCTGTTGATCTCGGATGAGGTCATGAGCGGCTGGGGCCGGACCGGGAAATGGTTCGCGGTGGACAACTGGGGGGTCGTTCCGGACATGATCACCACCGCCAAGGGCATTACCAGCGGATATGTCCCGCTTGGTGCGGTGATTGTTTCGGAGCCGATCGCCAAATTTTTCGACGATAAATATCTGTATGCCGGCTTGACTTATAACGGGCATGCCCTGGCCTGTGCCGCTGCATTGGCAACAATTGAAGTGTATGAAGAGGAGGGTCTGATCCAACATGCCGCCACGGTCGGAAAACATCTGGAGGAGGCGCTGGAAGGGATCAAGGCCCGGCACAAATCCGTCGGCGATGTGCGCTCCATCGGATTGTTCTCGGCGATTGAACTGGTCTCCAATCGCGCGACGAAGGAAATTGTTCCTCCGGCCATGATGGCTGAAGTCGGCCAGGTGCTGCGCCAGAATGGGTTGTTCACCTTCATCATGGCAAACAATTTGGGCAGCCTCGTTTTCGTAGTCCCGCCGCTGGTTATTACCCGACAGCAGTTGGACGAAGGTCTGGCGATTGTCGAGAAGACACTGGAAGTCACGGATAAGGCGGCTGCATGAAGAAGGTATTGAATTACATCAACGGCGCGTGGATCGAGCCGAAGGTTTCCGAAACCTTGGATGTGGTCAACCCCGCGACCGGCGAACTGCTGGCGCGGACCCCCCTTTGCACATCCCACGATTTGGATGCCGCGGCGAAGGCAGCCGCTGAGGCATTTCCTGCCTGGCGCCGGACACCGGCACAGGAGCGCATCCAGGTCCTGTTCAAACTGCGCGACCTGCTCAAGGTGAATATGGACGAGATTTCCCGCACGATTGTCAACGAGTGCGGGAAGACGTTCGAGGAAGCCAAAGCCGAGATTGTGCGCGCCATAGAGAACGTGGAGACTGCCTGCGGCATCCCGATGATGGCGAAGGGCGAGATCTCAGAAGACATTACGCACGGCATTGACGAGATCTTGCTGCGCCAGCCCGTGGGGGTTTGTGCCACGATTTGTCCATTCAACTTTCCCGCCATGATCCCATTCTGGTATCTGCCATATGCGATCGCCTGCGGCAATACGTACATCATCAAGCCCTCTGAAAAAGTGCCGATGACGATGCAGTCCATCTTCAACCTCATCGATCAGATCGGGCTGCCGAAGGGCGTCATCAACCTGGTCAATGGAGCAAAAGAGGTGGTGGACGCCATCCTGGACCACCCGGCCATCCGTGCCATCACGTTCGTTGGCTCGTCACCCACCGCGCGCTATATTTATCGGCGTGCGGCGGAACAGGGCAAGCGCGTCCAGGCGCAGGGCGGGGCGAAGAATCCAGTGGTTATCCTGCCGGATGCAGACATGGAGATGGCAGTCAATATTGTGGCCGACTCGGCTTTCGGGTGTGCCGGCCAGCGCTGCCTGGCGGTCTCCTGGGCAGTGATGGTGGCCGAGGCGGGCAATGAGTTTACCGAGATGATCTGCGATGCGGCTCAGTCGCGCGTTGTCGGCTATGGCCTGGACGCGGGGGTCCAGATGGGATCGGTCATCAGCCAGGCGGCGAAGCAGCGGATCGAAGGCCTGATTGGCCTCGGGACGACTGAGGGTGCCACGCTCTGCGTGGACGGGCGGAAACCGGTCATCAAGAATTACGAGAAGGGAGCATTTGTCCGCCCGACCATCCTGGCCAATGTCCCCGCGGGGAGCGAGATCCACCGCACGGAAATTTTCGGCCCGGTGTTGAGCCTCATGCACGTGGATTCAGTGGAGGAGGCATTGACGCTGGTCAACGCGGGGCAGTACGGCAACCAGGCGAGCCTCTTCACTTCGAGCGGCGCGGCAGCCCGCAGATTCCGATACGAAGCGGAGGCCGGGAACATCGGCATCAATGTTGGCGTCGCCGCGCCGATGGCTTCCTACCCGTTCAGCGGATCAAAGGAATCATTCTTTGGCGATATGCACGGCCAGGGCATGGATGCGGTCGAATTCTTCACACAGAAGAAAGTCATCGTCGAGCGTTGGCCAAAAGAATGGTCGCGGAAATTCTAGAGAGAAAGGTTTGACCAAGAGAGACTATCATGCCACAAAAAATCGACGATGCGCTTTCCTACTCTGATCGCTGGCTGGGGATCCTGCACCGGCCGGATGTACCGGAAGAGGAAGGAAAAAAGATTATCGAGGAATCGAAATACAACTTTAGCGAGTATTTCAATAAGGGCTGGCTTGACTATCGCAAATCGGTGACGGAAGCCGGCGATTGGGCAGCCACCGAATGGACCGGCTCCGGGGCAGTCTTCCGGGACATATTGGGACGCGAGTATATCGACTGCTTGGGCGGGTACGGCATGATGGACCTCGGCTGGGGCCATCCGGACATCGTGGCGGTGGTGAAAGACCAGCTGACCTATCGAACGCCTATGCCCAGCCAGGAATTGATCGACCCGCTGCGCGGAGTTCTGGCCCGGCTGATGGCATTCATTACCCCAGGGGAGATTAAATACAGCTTTTTCTGCGCCAGCGGCACCGAATCGATTGAAGGGGCGATCAAGCTGGCCAAGATGTACACCAGGAAGCCGGCATTCATTGTTGCCTTGAAAGCTTTCCATGGGAAGACGATGGGCTCGCTCAGCATGATCGGCAAGGCGGATTTCCGTGAGCCGGTGGGCATCCTGTACGGCGGTCCAGTCTACCATGTCCCGTTCGGCGATGCGGAAGCCGTGGAGCGCCAGCTGGATATATGCAAGAAGATCGGTGTTGGCGTTGCGGGGGTCTTGATGGAACCCATCCAGGGCGAAGCGGGTGCACTTGTCCCGCCGGATGATTTCTGGCCGCGCATTCGCGAGGCCACCAAACAGTATGGGACCCTGCTCCTGGCTGATGAAGTCCAGACCGGCCTGGGACGCACCGGCAAGCTCTGGGGGGTCGAGCATTGGAGTGTCGTGCCGGATATCCTCTCGGTGGCCAAGTCGCTGGGCGGAGGGGTGATGCCGATCAGCGCCTTCTGTTCAACCGAAGAGATCTGGCAGTGCATGATGTACCCCAACCCCTTCATTCATACGACGACCACTGGCGGCGGCGCCCTGGCCTGCTCGGCAGCCATTGCAGCAATCAATGTTACATTACGCGACAAGCTGTGGGAGGTGGCCGGTGCCAAGGGTGATTACCTTATCCCAAAATTAAAGGCTCTGGCTGAAAAATATCCCCAGATTTATAAGGAGATTACCGGCAGGGGATTGCTAATTGGAAATCACTTTCAGACGCCCGAGATTGGTTATTTGGTTGCCGCCGAGTTATTCAAGCGAGGTGTGCTGGTCGCCGGGACGCTGATCAGCTCGCAGACCTTGCGAATTGAACCTCCGCTGATTATCAGCTATGAACAGATCGATACTGTTCTGGATAGATTAGAGGACACACTCAAGTTCGTCAGCAAGCATATGCCTGCAAGCACGGGTGAGGGTCCCCACTAAGTTCGCAGCCTGGCGAGAGTCATTCTCCAGTTCCAGCGCCAGGATTGAACCGAAAAACCATGCAAACTTCCACTGTTTTTTTCTCAGCGCTTCATCGGGAGGGGGCGTCTTTCCTCCTGAATTGTCCCGCCGAGTTCGCATCCAGACGATTCTGAAAGGAGCTGTGGTGTCCCCAGCTGACACAAGCCAGCCGGTTGTGCCGCCAAAAATCTTATGAAAAGCGAATACGTGGTTGAATTTCACGATGTGGTCAAGATTTTCCCAACACCTGAAGGCAGCCAGGTGAACGCCGTTGATCACGTTTCCCTGCAGATCAAGCATGGAGAATTTTTCTCCCTGCTCGGGCCGTCCGGATGCGGCAAGACCACTTCGCTGCGTTTAATGGCCGGTTTCGAATGGCCGACAAGCGGTGAGGTGATCATCGATGGGCAGCTGATGGGGCGCAAACCCCCCTACCTACGACCGGTCAATACCGTTTTTCAGAATTACGCCCTTTTCCAGCATATGAATGTCTTTCAAAATGTGGCATTCGGCCTCGAGATGGAAAAGGTCCCCAAAGCGGAGATCACCCGCCGTGTGGGCGAGGCCCTGGAAATGGTCAAGCTGGGCAACATGGGACGCCGCAAACCGAAGCAGCTCTCCGGCGGTCAGCAACAGCGTATTGCCCTAGCGCGTGCCCTGGTCAAGCGGCCGGAGGTACTCCTGCTGGATGAGCCCCTGGGAGCCCTCGACCTGAAGCTGCGCAAGGAAATGCAGCTGGAGCTCAAGGCTCTTCAGGAACAGGTGGGAATTACATTTATCTATGTAACCCACGACCAGGAGGAGGCCTTGACCATGTCGAACCGCATCGCGGTGATGAGCAAAGGCAAGACGTTGCAGATTGGCGGGGCGGTCGAGATCTACGAACGGCCTAACTGCCGCTTTGTCGCCGATTTCATTGGCGAGACAAATTTCCTGACCGGGATCGTCAAATCGGTCACAAAGGATAAAGTCAGCGTGCAGCTTCCTGCTCTTTCCAAGGAGATCGATGGGATCGGGCAAGGAAGCCTGACCGTCGGGCAGGCGGTGGCGATTTCGATCCGTCCAGAAAAGATCCGGCTGGTGGATGATAACGGCAAGGAAGTCAGTGGATTGCGGGGGACTGAGAACCTGCTGCGCGGCAAAGTGGTCACAACGGCTTATATCGGCTCGGACACGCGCCTCGTTCTGGATCTTGGAGGGGAGGTGCGCATGCGGGCCTGGGAGCAGAATGCGATCTCGACCCTGGACCCGGAGGCCTACTATCACAGCGGGGATGCGGTGAGGATTTATATCCCCTTCGAGAACACCCTGGTGCTGCCGGAGGAGGCCTCATGACCGCCGCCGAACACTCCGAGAAGCCAGGGAAAAAGGCTTCCCTGATCACCCTGCTGCGCGAGAACAAGGTTGCCCAGGGCCTGTTGCTCATCGCCCCGGCAAACCTTTATCTGTTCATCCTGATGGTCCTGCCGCTGATTCTGGTCGTCGGGCTGAGCTTTCTCTCGCGTGGGACTTATGGCCAGGTCGAATTCATATTTAACCTGACCAATTACACCCGCCTGTTAGACCCCCTCTACGCGAAGGTAATGCTTTACACGCTCTACGTGGGTGTTGCGACCACCGTCCTGTGCATCCTGATCGGATACCCACTGGCCTACTATATCGCCCGTGCCCCGTCTCGCCAGAGGTCCCTGCTGCTCTTCCTGATCCTACTGCCGTTTTGGACGAACTTCATCATCCGCATGTACGCCTGGATCCTGATCCTGCGTGAGGGGGGGATCCTGGATACGGTCCTTCAGTTCCTGCATATCACCAGAACCTCCCTGAGCATCCTGTACACCCCGACCGCCGTGATGATCGGGATGGTGTACGAGTTCCTGCCCTTCATGGTGCTGCCGCTGTACACCTCACTGGAAAAGGTTGAAAACTCCCTGCTGGAGGCAGCTGCAGACCTGGGTGCCCCGCCGTGGAAGGCTTTTCTGCGGGTCACGCTGCCGCTCAGCGTGCCCGGCATGGTCGCCGGAACAATCCTGACCTTCATCCCGGCCCTGGGCATGTTCGTAGTCCCCGACCTGTTGGGGGGTGCCAAGACAATCCTAATCGGCAATGTCATCCGCAACCAGTTCCTGACCGCGCGTGACTGGCCGTTCGGTGCAGCGGCATCGATGATCCTGTTGATCCTCACGCTGGTCCTGACCATGTACTACACGCGCAAGGCGGGCTTCGGTGAGGAGCTGCTGATATGAGCGAAAAGAAACCAGCCCTCTGGCTGCGCCTCTACTCATTGCTGGCGTACGCCTTTATTTATGTGCCGATCCTGATCCTGATCATCTTCTCATTCAACAGCCAGAAGCTGAATATCCGCTGGCAGGGGTTTACTTTTGCATGGTACGGCACACTGTTCCATGACCCGCAGGTGCTCCTGGCGACGCGCAACACCCTGATGATCGCTGCCATCGCCACCCTGGTGTCTACCATCATTGGCACCATGGCTGCCCTGGCTATGCAGCGTTACCATTTTCCTGGTTATGCAGCATCCGAAACGCTGATGTACGTGCCGATCATCATCCCGGAAGTCGTCATGGGCATCTCCCTGCTGGTATTCTTCGTCCTGATTAAGTTTACCCTGGGACTGGTCACAATCACTCTGTCCCACATCGCCTTCGACGTCCCCTTCGTGGCGCTGGTCGTGCGCGCCCGTCTGCACGGCTACGACAACGTCATCGATGAAGCCGCCATGGATCTGGGGGCCAATGAGCTGACGACCTTTTGGCGGGTGACCCTGCCTACGATCATGCCAGGCGTACTGTCCGGAGCCATGCTGGCTTTGACGCTGTCCCTGGACGATTACGTCATCACTTATTTCACAGCCGGCCCGGGCTCGACGACGCTTCCTCTGAGAGTTTTTTCGATGGTTCGTTTCACGGTCACACCCGAGATCAACGCCTTGTCCACGCTCTGGGTTTTGATCGTGTTTGTTATCCTAGCCATTGGCCAGATTGCCCAGAGTCGCCAGGCATAAGGCCAAACCAGAAAAAGGAGAGAGAAATGAAACCAAACCGAGTGATCACCCTTCTGATCCTGCTGGCGATGATCCTGCCAGCCTGCGCCGGGGCAAAATCAGCCTCTTCCAAGGTGATGAACCTGTACGGATGGTCGGATTACGTGCCCGATCAGCTGCTGAAGGATTTCACGGCTGCGACCGGCATCAAGGTCAACTATGATACCTATTCGTCTAATGAGGAGATGCTCGCCAAGCTGCAGGCTGGCGCTTCCGGATATGACCTGGTGATTCCCAGTGACTATACCGTCGCGATCATGATTAAACAAAATATGCTGGATCCTCTGGATATGAGCAAGATCCCCAACTTTTCCAATCTGGACCCGCGCTTCATCGGCCGCGATTATGATCCTAAAAATCAATACTCCATTCCTTACCAATGGGGCACAACTGCCCTGGCGTATGATAAAACGAAAGTGCCTTTCGCACCGACGAAGTGGGCGGATCTCTGGGATCCCCGCTTTCAGGGCCACCTGGACGTTCTGGATGATGAGCGCGAAATGATTGGCATGACCCTGCAGATGCTTGGGTATGACAAGAACTCGACGGATCCCAACCAGCTCTCGCAGGCCGAGACCAAGTTGATCGCACTCCTGCCGAACATTCTCAAGTTCAACAGTGATAACCCGGAAAATGAACTCATCTCCGGAGAGGCCTGGGCAGGGGTGGTTTATAACGGCAACGCTTCCCTGGCTTACCAGCAGGATCCGAATATCGTCTATATTTGTCCTACGGAGGGCTGTGGGATTTGGTTCGATACCATGGCCATCCCGAAGGGGGCGCCTCACAAGGATGCCGCATTGGCCTTCCTTAATTTTATGCTCGAACCCAAGGAAAGCATCCTGATCACGGAGACGTTCCCGTATTCCAGCCCGAATGCAGCTGCCCTGGCATATTTGAAGACCAGCGATCCGACTACCTACGCCTCCTATATGGCATTTGCCGGGACGAACCCTCCGGATGCTTTCCTGGCCAATGCCAAACCGGTGGTCGATGTCGGGTCCGCAACCACCTTGTACGACAAAATCTGGACCGAGGTCAAATCGCATTAACTTTCGCCGCCCATAATAGAACCCTCCTCTGGTGTCCCGGGCAGGACACCAGAGCAGGCGGGTGGATCCGGCGATAAAAATTTAGGCAATCAATCCTCTGATCACCCATTTCCGATGATCGGTCCGAGGATTTGTTCTCTGGCAAATCGAGGAAAGGAGAGGGATCATGAAGGTTCTACTTGTCGGGGTTGGGGGGGTGGGTGAAGCTATTGCGCAGATCGCCAAGCCGCGCGAATGGGCAAAGCTGATCGTCCTGGCCGATTACAATCTGGATCGTGCCCGGGAGGTCCAGGCTAAATTAGGGGATGCCAGCCGATTCCCGGTCGAATTTGTGGATGCCAAAAAACAGGAGATGATCGAGACCCTGGCCAAAAAGTACAAGGTGGACCTGATCATGAACGCCTGTGACCCCAGCTTCAACGAGCCCATTTTCGATGCAGCCTACCAGGTTGGCTGCAACTACATGGATATGGCCATGACGCTCTCCACGCCGCATCCCGAGAAGCCCTTTGAAAAGTGCGGCGTCAAGCTCGGCGATTACCAGTTCGAGCGGGCAAAGCAGTGGGAGGCGAAAGGCCTGCTGTGTCTGGTCGGCCTAGGCGTGGAACCAGGCCTGTCGGATGTTTTTGCACGCTATGCCCAGGACCACCTCTTCGATGAGATCGACGAGATTGGCATCCGCGATGGATCCAACATCGAGGTCAGGGGCTATGAGTTCGCCCCAAATTTCTCGATCTGGACCACGATCGAGGAATGCCTGAACCCGCCGGTGATCTGGGAAAAGGACAAGGGCTGGTTCACCACCCCGCCCTTCTCGGAACCGGAAGTGTTCGAGTTCCCGCAGGGGATCGGTAAAGCGGAAGTGGTCAATGTCGAGCACGAGGAAGTCCTGCTTGTCCCACGCTGGGTCAAAACCAGGCGTGTCACCTTCAAGTACGGACTGGGGGACCAGTTCATCAGTGTGTTGAAGACCCTGCACATGCTCGGGCTCGACAAGAAGGAACCCATCCAGGTGAAGGGGATGGCGGTCGCCCCGCGGGACGTGGTTGCCGCCTGTCTGCCGGACCCGGCCCACCTGGGCGACCGGATGTTCGGCAAGACCTCCGCAGGCACCTGGGTGAAGGGCAGGAAGGATGGCAAGCCGCGGCAGGTCTACCTGTATCAGGTCGCCGACAATGCGGAGTGTATGCAAAAATGGCACTGCCAGGCTGTGGTTGCCCAAACCGCATTCAATCCGGTCATCGGCTGGGATCTGCTCGAGCACGGGGAGTGGAAGGGGGTGGGGGTGCTGGGTCCAGAGGCTTTCGACCCGCTGCCGTTCATGAACAAAATGGCAGATTACGGCTTCCCCTACGGTATCCAGGAGATGTAGCGCAAGGACATATGAATCTGCATCCATCAATCCGCTTGCGCAGGGAAGTCCCTCGTTTCTTTGCAGGAGTTGGATCTCTTTAAACTAGAGATCAATTTGAAATTCGTTCGGCTTGTCAGGAACCAAGGAGGTCGTCATGCCCTATGGTTATCACGGTAAGATCCTGCATGTCAATCTGACTACCGGGAAAATGGAGGTCGAGGCTCCCTCCGAATCGTTTTACCGCAGGTATATGGGCGGCTCGGCGATGGCCATGCCCTATATCCTGCGCGAGGTTCCGAAAGGCGCCGATCCGCTTGGGCCCGAAAACCTGCTGACGATCTTTGACAGCGTTGTCACCGGCGCGTCGATCTCCGGCCAGAGCCGGATCAATGTCAACGCCAAGTCCCCGATGAGCGGTGCGATCGGCGATTCGCAGGCGGGTGGGTTCTTTCCGGCAGAATTCAAGTTCGCTGGCTATGACGGCCTGGTCGTGCGCGGCCGCTCGCCGAAGTGGGTCTACCTGACCATCATGGACGGGAAGGCTGAGCTGCATGACGCAGCCCACCTGCTCGGGAAGGTCACCGGCGAAGTGGACGAACTGCTGAAGGCGGAAGTCGGCGACCCGAAAGCCGAGGTGATGCAGGTTGGACCGGCCGCCGAAAAGGGCGTGCGCTTTTCGGCGATTGTCAACATGGCGAACCGCATGAATGGGCGCACCGGCATGGGCCTGGTAATGGCCAGCAAGCAGCTCAAGGCGATCGTCGTGCGCGGCCGAGCCAAGCCGCCCGTCGCGGATCAGCAGGCCATGGTGGCTCTGAACCGGGCCGGCCCGCCCGGCGTCACCGCCAACCCGGATATGGACGGTCTGGCAAAGTTCGGTACCGCCGTGGTGGTCATGTACAACAACATGATCGGCACCCTGCCGACACGCAACTACACGGAAGGCCAGTTCGAACAGGCCGATCTGATCAGCGGCGAAAAAATGGCCGAGACGATTCTCAAAAAACGCGACACCTGCTACGCCTGCGTCGTGCGCTGTAAACGCGTGGTCGAGATAGAAGAAGGCAAGTACAAGTTCGACCCGCTCTACGGTGGCCCGGAATATGAAACCATCGGTTTGTTCGGCGCTTCCTGCGGGATTGGCGACCTGGCTGCCGTCGCCCAGGCCCACCAGATCTGCGACATGTACGGCGTGGACTCGATTACCTGCGGGGCGACCCTGGCCTTTGCGATGGAGTGCTACGAGAAGGGCATCATCACCCGGGAGGATACCGGCGGTATCGACCTGCGCTTCGGGAACGCGGAGGCAATGCTCGAGGTGGTTAAACAAATCGTGACCAAATCCGGTAAACTGGGTCCAATCCTGGCCGAGGGCTCGGCGCGCGCCGCCCAGGTCTGGGGCAAGGGCGCGGACGAGTTCCTGACCACCGTCAAGAACCAGGAGGCCCCAGCGCACATGCCGCAGGCCAAGCGCTCCCTGGGCCTGATCTATGCAGTCAACCCATTCGGGGCTGACCACCAGTCCAGCGAACACGATCCATATTATGAGGAGGGCGTCTCCGAGTTCAACCTCAACCGACTGAAGGAAATGGGCCTCGGCACCCCCCAACCCGTGCGCAGCTTGGGCCCGGAGAAAGTGCGCTTTGCCTACCTGACCGAGTGCTTCTACAGCATGATGGACACCCTGGACCTGTGCCAGTTTGTCTACGGCCCGACCTGGTGCCTGTATGGCCCCAAAGACACCGCACAGATGGTCAGGGCGGTGACGGGCTGGGACGTGACCGTGGAAGAGTTGATGACCGTCGGCATGCGCCGCTTGAATCTGCTGCGCACATTCAACGCCCGTGAGGGGTTTACGCGCAAGGACGACAAGCTGCCCAAGCGGCTGTACAAAGCATTGGTTGGAACCGGCCCCACCTCCGGTGTGGCGGTGCCGCCCGAGGAAATGGAGGCCGCCCTTGACGAGTACTACAAGCTAGCCGGTTTTACCCAGGATGGCATCCCCACGAAAGAGAAATTAAACGCCCTCGATATCGGGTGGGCTGCGGAGTACCTCCCCGCATAGAAACTGCAGGGGAAGAAGAAATTTCTCCCCTAAAAATTTTGAATCAGGTGAATCCTATGAGCACTCTTTTTGATGAAAACTTTCCTCACATGGCCCCCGTTTGGTCGCGCATTTTCTCGATTGAGGCCGAGCGCGCCGAAGGGGCGTACATTTATGCCACGGATGGCAAAGAGTATCTCGATTTTACATGTGGGATCGGCGTCACCAACACCGGGCACTGTCACCCCAAGGTTGTCGAGGCTATCCGCGAGCAGGCAGGATTGTTTCTGCACGGCCAGGTCAACATCGTCGTCCACCAGCCGATGCTGCAGTTGATCGCCGAGCTGCGGACGATCGTCCCCCCGTCGATTGACGGCTTTTTCTTCAGCAATTCCGGGGCCGAGGCGCTGGAAGGCGCGGTCAAGCTGGCACGCGCCGCCACCGGCAAACCGAATATCATTGTCTTCCAGGGCAGTTTCCATGGGCGGACGGGGTTGACGATGGCCCTGACCACTTCCAAGACCATCTACCGCTCCGGTTTCCAGCCGCTTCCAGCCGGCATATTCGTGGCCCCCTACCCATATGCCTACAAGCTTGGCATGAATGACGCGCAAACCTGTGAATATTGTCTCGGTGCGCTTCAGGAGCTCCTTCTCTCGCAGACCTCTCCGGCCGAGACGGCGGCGGTCCTGATTGAACCGGTGCTGGGCGAAGGCGGCTACGTCGTCCCTCCAGCCGCATTCATCCAGGGCCTGCGCGAGCTCTGTGACAAGAACGGCATCCTGCTCATCCTTGACGAAGTCCAGTCCGGTTTTGGGCGGACTGGAAAATGGTTCGCCCAGGAGCACTTCGGCGTCGTGCCGGATATCATGACGGTTGCCAAAGGCATCGCCTCGGGCATGCCGCTCTCGGGCGTCTTCAGCCGGCTCGATTTGATGAAGAAATGGCAGACCGGTTCGCACGGCGGGACTTATGGCGGCAATGCCGTTGCCTGTGCGGCAGGGGTTGCCACCATTCGGGCCATGCGGGACGAGGATATGCCCGGGAATGCAGCCCGGCGCGGGGTCCAGCTCATGACGGGTTTGCGGAAATTGCAGGAGGAGTACCCTGTCATCGGGGATGTCCGCGGCCTGGGGCTGATGATCGGCACCGAATTCACCACGAACGGCAGGCCGGCAGACAAAGCGCTGGTCAAGGCGGTTGTCCATGCCTGCGAAGAAAAAGGTCTCCTTTTGCTGACCTGCGGCACCTATGATAATGTGATTCGCTGGATTCCTCCTTTGGTGGTGAGCGAGGCTCAGATCAACGACGCGCTTGGCCTCTTCGGCGCGGCCCTCCAGGAAACAGTCAAGTAGGAGGTGATGGATGGAATACAAACTGTTCATCGATGGTCAATGGGTAGACGGCGGTCCACAGCTGGAGGTCAAGAACAAATACAACGGTGAAACCGTCGGCGTGCTGCCGACCGCCCGGCGTGAAGATGTGGATGCTGCGCTTGCCGCTGCGAAACGCGCCGCAGAGGGGATGGCGAATATGCCCGCATACAAGCGCAGCGAGATCCTGGCGCGCACCGCCGCGCTGCTGCGTGAACGCAGTGACGATATTGCCCGGACCATCGCAGCTGAGGCGGGGAAGGCTCTTAAATATGCGCGGGCCGAAGTCGATCGCGGCATCACCACGTTTGCCATTGCCGCGGAAGAGGCCAAGCGTCTCCACGGGGAAACCATCCCTCTGGACGCAATTCCTGCCGGCGAAGGCTATTTCGGTTTCTGGACGCGCCGCCCGGTGGGAGTGATTGCCGGAATCAGCCCGTTCAATTTTCCACTCAACCTGGTTGCCCATAAAGTGGCCCCGGCTTTGGCTGCCGGGAACGCGCTGGTGTTGAAACCCGCCAGCACCACGCCGCTCACCGCAGTAAAGCTGTGTCAGATCCTGCAGGAGGCCGGGCTTCCCGCAGGTGCAATCAACCTGATTGTCGGTTCCGGCAGCACGGTGGGTGAATGGCTGATTACCGATCCGCGCGTGGATAAGATCACATTTACGGGCAGCCCCGATGTGGGCCGCCGCATCATGTCCGTGGCAGGCATTAAAAAAGTGACCCTCGAGCTCGGGAACAACTCGCCTGTCGTGGTTGCCCCCGATGCGGACCTGGACTTCGTTGCCAAGCGCTGTGCAGTCGGGGCATTCTATAATTCCGGCCAGGTATGCATCTCCGTCCAGCGCATCTACAGTCAGAAGCAGGTCTATGAACCCTTCACAGAAAAATTCGTCAAGGCCAGTGAGGCCATGGTCGTTGGCGACCCGCTGGACGAGCGGGTGGACGTTGGTCCGATGATTGATTCAAAAGAAGTGGACCGCATCGAGGGCTGGGTCAAGGAGGCCCGCTCCGCCGGGGCCAGGCTGCTGACCGGTGGGAAACGCGCCGGAAATGTTTACTATCCGACTGTGATGGAGGCGGTCACTCCGGACATGAAGGTGGTGGCCGAGGAAACCTTCGCGCCGATCGCCTCGGTCATCTCCTGCGATGATTTCGAGGAGGCCCTGCGCCAGGCGAACGACACCAAGTTCGGCCTGCAGGTGGGTGTGTTCACGAAAGACGTCAACCGGGTATTCAAAGCCATCCGGGATTTGAACTTCGGCGGCGTGATCATCAACGACACTCCGAATTTTCGCGCAGATCATATGCCGTATGGCGGCAACCGCCAGAGCGGTCTGGGGCGCGAGGGCGTACGCTTTGCGATGGAGGACATGACCAATATCCAGATGGTTGCGATCCGGTTAACCTGAGACCCCTGCTTGCGAGGTCCGGCCCAATTCAAAACAACCGGTTTTTATATCGAAAACCGGTTGTTCTTCGCTCTTAGGCAGGGCGGCCTGTGCGTGCGCATCGGGTAGAACCTCGCCTTCAAATGGAACTCTCTCCGTAAATGGGATTGAGGTATGATTAACACAATTTCCGGAATACAGGAAAGTGGAAATATGCCCGTCCTAAAAATACCCACCCCCATGCGTTCCTATGTGAATGGCCAGAGCGAAGTGTGCGTCAACGGCAGGAACGTCGCCGAAGCGATGGAGAGCCTGCTGACACAGTTCCCGGCCCTGCGGCCGCATCTCACCAACAGCCGGGGGGAATTGCGCCCATTCGTAAATTTGTTTTTAGGGGAGAATAACATCCGCGAGCTGCAGGGTCTCGATACTCCCCTTGGCGAGGAAGATCAACTGACCCTGATCCCGGCGATTGCTGGCGGCTAGGAGCGGCCGGTGCCCTGACCGCGACCGGGTGCGTGGGCAGCAGCCCTGGTGGAGGTGGCAGTTAAATCATTTCAACCTTAGTTCGCTGTAAAGCTGGTTCTTGATTTATCCGCCCCCAGATATGCCATCCACTTTGCATTGATTATTTTCCATTAGAACATAGATCCAAAGCGGACCACCCATATTTCCCAATGGGCCGGTGTTCCGCCATGGCGTGATCAGGATCTCCGCGAAATAAATATATACGCCGGGTTTGGGCCGGTCGATTGGCCAGATGAACCCCGGGTCGTTTTGAGACAGGAGTTTGGTTATTTCGTATTTTTGGATATCATTGCATCTGTCAAGCGATGGATGGTAGGTGTTTATAAACGCCTCTGTATAAAGGCTTTGAAGTGCTTCCAAATTATTGGGACAATAGAATTGGATCGTATACAAATTCTTAATCGTTTGGCGGCAGGCCTTATCTTGCGCCGCACCAAATATATCCGCTTGATTCGTAGAACTGGAATAAGTCGGCCTCGGGGTAAATGGCTCCGTCGGTGAAATGGTCGGGACCTGGAGGCTGGGCCTGAATGCGGGTGTGCCCGTCGCTTTCGGGCTTTCGGCTGGTGCTGAGAGAGAGGTCACACAGGCAGCCAGGAGAATGCCGAGAATTATCCAGGAATAGTGTTTCGGGTTAGGGGGTATTTTTAACCGCCTTTCTTCACCGCTGGCCGCACCTGTTCCTCCCCGAACCTCTAGGCGGGGTGTAGCAGACGATGGGCAGGGATGGATCAGGTGAAGGGGTCATGGATTGCCTCTCGAGCATTCCATGACTTGATCTCTGGAGGGGGATGCATATTTTCCCCGGCACGTTGTGATAACGAGTATTAACCCGACTCGACAAGCACCTCTCTGAAGTATCCTCTCCGGGCTCATAAGGAAGACGAGGGGATTAGTGCTCAAGCAGGATATGCTCCTCTGTACGAAGACAGATCAGACCAGGTCCCGACGGCGATAAAACAGAAGAAGAAGGAAAACACCCGAGGCAAAGAAACTCAGATAACCGATGGCAAAGACCGTCCACAAAATGGGATCATGTTCTTTCAGGTGAAAGAACCAGCCGTATCCCCGGCGCAGACCACCACCCACAATATTCCACAAATAGAAGAAAAACTCGAGTGACAGAAAGATTCCCAGTGCATAGATGCCCGCCTTGTGCTTCGTAACGAAAAGGAAATAGCTCGTTAGAAACAGGGCAAAAACAGAGCCGATCACCAGGGCGCTTTTTGGATCAGGGAGTGGATGCTGGGGCGTGTAATATAAATGGAAAAAGTAGACGACCTGGGCAGCGAAATTTGCCAGAAGGATGCTGAAGAGCACCCATACCTGGACCCGCAGGTGACGATCCATGGGCCTTCATTATACAGCTTCACGAATTATTATCAAAAAATCACTCTCGTTCGGGGAGCAGCACCAGCCTGAGCATAATGAAAACCACCAGGGCCACTAGGATGAGCAGCAGCGCCACTGGCTGGGCCGCTCCCAATCCGAAACCTTCGAAGCGTTCGTAGATCAGCACCGGAACGATCTTGGGGTTGTAGGCCAGGATGACCACCGCCCCGAATTCGCTGATTCCGCGCGCCCACATCATGACCGCCCCGCCGAACACGCCGCGCCAGGACAGCGGCAGGGCCACGTGCCAGAATGCCTGCCAGCGACTCGCCCCGTCGGTGAGCGCCACCCGCTCCAGCTCCTCATCCACCAGGGCGAAGGCTTCCCGGCTCAGGTTGACCAGGAACGGCAGGCTGACGAACAGCATGGCCACCACGATGCCGCCCAGGTTATCCGTGAAGGTGATCCCGAACGGTGACAGCCACTGGCCAAGCAGCCCACGCCGGCCGAAGACCAGTAAAAGGGCAATCCCTGCTGCGGTGTGCGGGATAACCACCGGCAAATTGATGATGGCTTCGAGCAGCCGTTTTCCGCCGAACCTGCGGCGGGCCAGCAGGTATGCCAGCGGCACGCCGGTCACCAGGGCCAGACATGTCGCGATTGCGGCAGCGCCGAACGTCAGGCCGATGGAACTCAGAACCTCGGGGTCGGCGAAAGAGCTGATAAAAGCGGACGGCGTGGTGGAGAGAAGCGTGCTGAAGAGCGGCAGGACCACGAACAGGACCAGCAGCCCGCCGGCAACGGAGAACAGCAGGTTGAAAGTGAATGACTTTCGGGTCAAGACGCCTCCGTGATGCGCCGGGCTTTTCCCAGGCCTGATGTGGAGAAGTTTTTACTTTGCGGCAGGCGTGGCCGGCGTACACAGCGCCTGGAGTGACTGGGGGATATCCCCATACCGGTCCCCGATGGAAGGATCAAAGATCGGGTGATGATCTCTCAGCATGATCGAGCTTCCTTCCGGCCCCAACAGGAACGAGATGAAAAGGTCTGCTTCTTTCGGGTGAGGCGCATTGCTCGGGCTGGTGATCCCATACGCGATCCGTTCACCTCGAAACTGCGGCTCGACGGAATTGAAACGCTGAAAGTCCAGGTTGACCTGCACCGTGCTGTAGTTCTGATCGTATTCCTCCTCCCCCAGGTTGATGGCATCCGGCAGTTGGACCATCTTCAGTCCGTGCTGCTGGATCACACTTTCGTATTCGAAGGCATAGTCCAGGTTCCCGGATTCGAGCAGGGCGATCAACTCGTTGCTGGTCCCACGGATGACGATGTGAGAGCCAGGCTTGGTTTCCACGATTTCAGGGACGGTGATGGTGGTGAGCGCACCTTCGCTGAATATACCGAATGGGTATGTGAAATTCCCGGAGAGGACATCCTGGAACAGGGTTGGCTGGCCGTAGTAGCCCTGTGCCAGAGTCAGAGCCATCAGAGCGCGATAGCCGGTGGCGTCGAAACGAGGGTCGGCAATGCCCACCTTGACATCCGGTCGCTCTAGGAGAGTGTACCAGTTCCCGGCGTTAATTTCAGCGGCATAGAGGCTCCCCGGGTGATAAGCCAGGGCCAGATGGTTGCTGGCAAATCGGATGTACCAGCTTGCATACGGCCGGCCGGTATCCGGGTCATTGGCAGCATACATCAGCATCGGGACGAGCGAGGCGTCCGCGGTGGCGACCACGTCGGCTGGCCTGTGCAGGTCTGTCACCTGCCGTATAACCTGGATGCTGCCGTGATATTCAGCCTGCACGTCGATGGTTGGATATTTGCTCTCGAAGGCTTTTTCCACGTCCCCGAAGGGAATGATCAGGCTGTCTGCGGCGAAGATAACCAGTGGGATCTTCATGGACCCTTTGCC
The DNA here is from genome assembly GCA_963753465.1 of uncultured Chloroflexia bacterium. Classification (GTDB taxonomy): domain Bacteria; phylum Chloroflexota; class Anaerolineae; order Anaerolineales; family Villigracilaceae; genus UBA877. Next base: position 242,728 of record CAVWCJ010000003.1, on the reverse strand, counting down.
CACGCAGCTTCCGGTAGTGAAAATTACGATCAGGAGGATGGCAAGAAACCTGGAACGGAGATGAATGTTCATGGGTCGATCCAGAGGACCCCCCTCAACAGCGTTCCGTCCCGAAAACTTTTTAGCGAAGGAAATGGTGTGTTCAAAAGTCGTGTTTTCATCACGGGTCACTTAGACGCGAAAAACGGAAATGATCTTTTTACGCCTGGTGTCTGTTTGAAAAAAAAGGGGTGGACGAAGAGAAAGCCCACCCCCGGGCGGTGAGTCATTTGAATTCGATTTTGACGATGCCTTTCACCCATGCCTTGCCGGGCTGACCGGGCATGACTGCGTAGAGGTTGCCGGCGGTATCGGTGAAGGCGATCATGCAGTCGGTGCAGGCCTTGACGGTGGCGATGTCCATAGTGGCGACATACCCGTCGCTGCCGGTCATGACCATCGAGGCGGCCTCGGCCTTGACCTGGGCCTTGGTCATCAGGTCGCTCAGGTGTACGCCGGTGAAATTCTGGGCAGCGCTCTGCTTGGGCGGCGCGGCGGAAATCGTGGTGGTCTTCATGGCGTGCAGGTCGGCATCGGTGAGGGTGAGTTCTTTGCCGACCAATCCGGTGACCGTCAACACGACCGGGCCGGGCGTCGCCTTCGGTCCGCACGCGGTCAGGACCAGGGACAGAATGGCGACCAGGGTAAGTACAGCGAGTGTGGTGCGAGTCTGTTTCATAAAAGCTTTCTCCTCCAGAAAGATTGATTTATGCATCAACCCACGTGATTTATCTGATGCCCACCGGGTTGAAACAATTTAGCTCCTGTCCGAATCCTCATCCGGTTTATATCTCTGCAAAGAGCGCAGGGATAAAGCAACCTCCGGCATCTTGACAGCCTTTATCGAGGAAATTGTTTCGGCGGTCGAAATGCCGCCGTGCAACCAACCCGTTCGAATTCTTCCTTGACCTCGATTTGGACCATGTTTTTTATCCGGGCATTTCCCGCCGCATCCCGCCTGACGGAGGCGCAGCTGCCCGCTGCACCGATAAAGGCCAGCAGTCAATCAGTGCGGGCGTGGATGCCAGCGAGGCTCACTTTGCCGGGGTGGCGGCGGCAGGCAGACTGAGCTGGATCATCCCGACCTTCCCGATCCTCTGCTGGATATCCACGCCGGCACCTACCAGGCGCAGCGGATAATACTGTTCAGGCAGTTCCGCGTCGTTAACCATGGCTGCTAGCAGGATAGTGTCGTTGCGTTTAATGAGAGCGCTGTCGAGGGTGACGGTGGTGCCGTCGCTCCCGATGATGTCCACGGTATAGCCGGTGCTGGCCAGGGCATCGTTATAGGCCCCCTGGCCGTGGCTGTTGCTGTCGTCCACTGTGCCGACCAGCAGCCAGAGCGGCACCCCGACCCAGTTCTGGCCGTTCTCGTCTTTCCAGGTGGTGGCGTGACAGCTCACGCAGGATTGGAAAGAGGCACGGTCGACCGGCTGGCTAATGGCGCCGTGCAGGTGCAGGGTCCAGTCCTGCCCGACCGGCTTGACCTCCATCTGGTTTACCCACTTGACAGTCCAATGACCGTCAACCACCTGGTCGTTCTTGGCACTGACAACGACCAGACGCAGTGGGCCTTCATCCGTGGGGTCCAATGGTTTTCCGTTTTCCTCGTAGGCGAGGATAGCGGTCAGCGGGTCGTGGGTGGCCAGTTCATTCCCCAGGGCAGGATCATAGGCTGTGAAGGCGCCATTGACCACCTGGTCGTAGGAAAAGGTCATGGAGTAACCGTCGGTTGCGGTCAGGGTGACTCCCATGGTCGCGTCGAAGGGAACCTTGAGCTGGGCAATGAGATCCTTGAGCGACACGCCGGTATATTTTTCGGGGAGGGTGATCTTGCCGGCGCTGTCCTTGATCCCTCCCATGCCTTCCGTAACCGGCAGGGCCTTGATGTCGGCCATCGTAAAGGCATGCCCGCCGTTCGGGCCGACCAGCTTCAGCACCGCGCCATTCAGCCGGGCACTGGCACTCGTCCCGGCCGGTTTCGATCCGCAGGCGGCGAAAGCCGGTGAAACCAGAAAAAGGAGGGACAGGAAGAGAAGTGAAATGCGATGGCGGTTCATTGCGTTCTCCTCAGAGCGGGATTTGTTCGCCGGTATGCGCGGTGTCGTAACCGTTCAGATTATCCACACTGCGGCGGAATGCGCGTGTTTGAAGCGTATCCAGCAGAGGCACCAGGGAGGCCACATGCTGCTGTGGGAAGACCAGGTCATATCGTTCCTGGAAGAGGGGAATGAAATCCAGCCCGGCCTGATCGGCGGCGGCATGCAGGCCAACCGCGGCATCTGCCTCACCGCTCTGGACGAGGCGGGCGCATTCGGTGTGCAAACGGACCTCGCGGTTGTATCCCCGGATCTGACCGGTGGGGATGCCGAGCCTGTGCAGTTCGTTATCCAGCCACAAGCGCGTTCCAGACCCTTTCTGCCGGTTGACAAAAACGATCCCGGGACGGGCCAGGTCGGCCAGGCTCCGGACCTTTTTCGGGTTGCCAGGGAAAAGCATCAATCCCTGTTCCCGGTGGGCGAGCGTGACCATTTCCATGGGACGGTCTGGGAAAAAGTGCCGGACAAACGGAAGGTTGTATTCCCCGGTGACATCCAGCAGATGGCACCCGGAAATGTGGCACAATCCCTGGCGAAGCGTGACCAGCCCATCCAGACTGCCGACCGGTAGGGTTACGATGTTCAGATGTGCTCCGAGCTGCCGGGCCAGTAATTCGATCGCCAGATCATGGCTGCCCGAGAAAATGAGCGAGGGAAGCGCGGGGTTATCCGGCAGAATTAATTCCTCCAGGAGGAATGCACCGGCCTTGGCCCGGTAGAATTTCTCGATGACGCCGGAGGTGCTCCTGATTTCGGCGATCTCCACCAATCCGGCCTGCTCCAGTCGAACCAGATGATGCCGCACCCATGCCGGATGCTCGCCCAGGGTGTGACCCAGTTGGGTCAGGGAAGCCGGGCCAGCCATCAGAAGCCGCAGGATGGATAAGCGGCGCGAATCAGCCAGGAGTTTGATTTGTTCGAAGGTGCTCAGACGCTTTATGCCCGGATCGGCCATTAAATATTTCCTTAACAGCTACCAGTCTAGGATAGGTCTGTTTTCTTGTCAATAGATATCCCCAAGGATATTGGCGGAGTCAGGACCTGGTCGTTCCTTCCTCTCGCGGTTGACCAGGAGCTGGAAATGCATGGGATGCAGCATGTCCTTCCTGATAGTACTTTAGTCAGGTTGATATCAATAAATTGGAGGAGTATTATCCAATCAGTTTCATATCCCATAACAAGGAAGGACATACGCCATGTTCAATTTAGGGAAGAAAAAGCAGGATGAGGATCCCCAGAAGGCATTGGACAACGCCAAGAAAAGCCTCAACTCCGGCCTGAGCGGCGGGTTGACCAAGGCTTTCATGGGCAAGGATTTTGTTAATGAAATGAATAGCGCCATGGACCAGGGACAGGCCGCCATAGACGGTCTCCAGCAGCAACAGTGGCTGGCCCAGAACGGGTCCGACGCCAGTGCGGAAGTGGTCTCCGTGCAGGATACTGGTGCCACCGTCAATATGAACCCGGTGGTTTTGATTCAGTTGAAGGTCACCCCAGCCTCTGGCGCCGCCTTCGACGTTACCACTCAGGTCATGGTTTCGCGCATCGCGGTGCCGCGCGCCGGGGACAAGATCAAGATCAAGTACAACCCGGCCAACCCGCAGCAGGTCGCCGTCCTATAACCAGCATGAATCCAGGCAATTGGGCAGACCCTATGGACTGCCCAATTGCCTTGCAAATGGGCGGAAAAATCAGAAACCAAGCTATCCTTTTTATCTGCCATTGACCAGCAATATGTCCTGTCCCGTCCCTGCGGAACAGTGGGACGATCAACGACACGGAATCTCGATAGTATTATCGCAGGCCTATTGCAGGAAATTGTTGAGCGAGTCCGCATTATGTTTCACCTGATGAAGCAGACTCGAGAGGTTGTTCAACCTGATCAGCCGTTGGGATAGAATGGACGGCTTCAGTCGAAGGGGCGGTAGGCTGGTCCGTTTCGGAGAAAATCACGACTCCAAAATTTCTTTGCATTTAGTTCATCTATGGTTTATAATAAACTTATAGTTAACTATAAATCACGGATTAACTAAAATGAACTCCCACGACCCATCTTCTTTTCACCAAGGCTTGGAAATCGTTCTGGCCTATGTCATTCAGGATTTCATGCGCTTCATGAAACAGCAGGGTCTTTCCACGCCGCAAATCCATGCTCTCATGTACGTCTACCACGCCGGTGAATGCCAGGTCTCGGATATCGGAGCCCTTGCAGATGTGAGCAATGCAGCAGCCAGCCAGCTGGTGGAGCGGCTGGTGGGGCAGGGTCTGGTGGACCGCAGAGAAGACCCGGCGAACCGGCGCACAAAAATACTGAAACTCAGCAAGAAGGGGAAGGAGTTGATTCGGGGCGGCGTTCTCTCCAATCATTTCCTGATGGGTGTAATGGCTTCTCTAACCAATGGCCAGCGTGAAACTGTTCAGGATGCTTTTGACATTCTGGCTGAAGCAGCCCAGCATATCCAAAATTTCAACAAATCAAAGGAAGGCAAACATGCACCGAATGCACAATGATCCCAAAATGAAGGGCGGCCCGGAGACCACCGGCATCACGCTTCACTGGGCCCCGCAATATGATATTTTTTCCAGACTAATGGGGATGGGAGTGAACCGCCCCAACAGCCGGATGGTGATCGAACTGGCGAAAATCAAACCCGGTGACACGGTTCTCGACGTGGGCTGCGGTACCGGCAATCTGACCCTCACAGCCAAAATCGCCGTAGGGCCCTCCGGTTCGGTATATGGGATCGACGCCTCCCCCGAGATGATCGTTGTTGCCCGGAAAAAGGCAAAGCGTGCTGGTTTGGAGACCGGCTTTGATGTCGGGCTGATCGAGAAGATTGCCCACCCGGATGCGACCTTCGACGCTGTCATCAGCCGCCTGGTGATCCATCACCTCCCGGACGACCTGAAGCGCCGCGGGTTTGCGGAAATATTCCGCGTCTTGAAGCCCGGCGGATTTTTCCTGATTGCAGATTTCAACCCGCCCGCTAACCCTGTTTTGAGGCATGTCACCTCGACCATGGTCGGCTCCCACATGATGCAAACCAATGTGTGGAACATGCCGGCGATGCTGGCAGATACTGGTTTTGTAGATGCCGCCTCCGGGCTGACCCGCTCTGCATTCTTGGCATATGTCAGCGGGAAGAAGCCGGCCGTTTAAACTCCGTCCAATTATTTGCGCAAATTCCCTATATATACGGCTCTAACATTTACGCAAAGTCGAGATGGCGCCGTCTATTTATTATTCAGGGCTCGTTTGATCTAGTCGGATCCCTGTTCGTTGAACCCCTGTATTCATTTCTTTTTAGATAAGCCGGTGCTGAGCGGAACAATTTTTTCACCTTGCACTCGCGCTGGAGGAAATCAGCCAGTGTGCTGCTGTAGAACAGAATATTTGGAATGTCCACCATAACTGCCGAAATCTGGTCTTTACAATCCCTAATTGCGACCAAAAAAAATCACCTTGCCTTAAGAGGTGATTTTTTAACCGGTAGGGTTGAAGGGGAAGCCTAACGTTAATAATTTTATACTTTAATTTTTAGCAGGCTCTCTGCATTCCAGTGTGCAATCCGTTCTCTATCGGCAGGACTGACGGGTAGGTTATTTAAGAAATCTCGTCCTTGTACCATGGATGCATAGGGATAATCGATCGAAAACATAATCCGGTCAACGCCGACTTCTAACAATAAGTTAAGGAATGTGGAAGTATAGTTGAATCCACTAAAAGTGTAATGAATGTTTTCTCGGAGATAGGCGCTGATTGGACGCTTTAGTTTTGTGCTTTCTGTGGGCATAATATGATCAAGCCTCTGTAGCATAAAGGGGAGCGCCTCACCCATGTGGCCTATGATCATTTGCAATTGAGGATACTGGTCGAATACTCCACCTAAAATTAGGCGAATAACATGAATTGCTGTTTCAATATGCCAGCCCCAACCAGCGCCGGCCAGCATATTTGTTATCATCGGATCAAACCCCGAGTAGGATGCATCAATCACCGGCTGGGGAGGTCGTGTTGGGTGAAGATAAATTGGAACATGGAGTGCTTCGGCGCGTTCCAAAATTGGCCAGAAGATTTTATTGTCAAGGTAACGCCCCCGGATGTGACCATTGATTATGGCTCCCTTGAAATCATAATCTCGTACAGTGTGTTCCAGCTCGATGGCTGCAGCTTTTGGATCTGCGGTCGGCAACGTGGCCAACCCGGCAAAACGCTGGGGATGCTTTTTTACTGCACCTTCGAGAAAATCGTTCGTTTCTTTGGCAATCTTTCTTGCCTCTTCTGCATCAAGCTGTTCCACACCCGGAGAGTTGAGCGACAATATTTGCATATCAATGCCCGCAGCGTCCATCTCGGTGATTCTTTTATCATCAAGATCACTCAACTGTTCAAATATCCTGCCGATGTAACTTTTAGGATTTTTAGCCTGTTCTTTCAGATCTTTCCCCGGACCTTCTAAAAACGATGGGCTCACATAGTGTTCTTCGAGAGTGATTATTTTCATATGTGGTTCTTCCATGTGGGAACGCGAGCGATTAATTTCTTGATATTAACCTCTTTTTATTTTACCAGATTGATGTTTGTTCAGCTTTATGATTTTGAGCACGGAATTAATTTGTCCTCGATTGACGAATAAAATATCACCCTATCAGGCTATCGAAAATACAAATTGAAAAAAAGAGACTTTTCGGGAAAGCAAAAACATACCGGTGAAGCATTTTTCATACCACCAAGAGAAGGCTGCCCTGAGGCCGCCTGCCGCAGCTTTGATATTAATCCCCGTTCGGCAATATAGAGGGCCAATATTCCATTGCCCTTGAAGGAGACCACCTGATTTTCACAATCATTCCATTGGGGGCGAGCCTCTGTCCGAAGTCATCAGGCCTATCCCTTTCGCTTTCAAAGGAATTGGCCTGATCGCATTTGAAACTAACGATACTCTGACTTCAGGCGATTTGCTTCAGTCTTCGCTGGGCGGATCCACCGGCGGACGCCTGCGGCCGGGTGGCAAGCGCCTGATCATAGGCCTGTTTCAGCCAACCCAGGATTTCCGCATCAATCTGCTCTGGGTTCATGATCCGCACCCGGTGGGTGACCATCGCATTCCACGCACCGGCTGCTTCGAAACGGCCGGTTGTTTTGGCCTCTTTGAGCTTGATGCCGATATCCATCCGCTCGAACGTGACCTGGACGATGGCGAACTTCTTGCCTTTGCGCAGCAGGCTGATGTATGAGTTGGTGGGGGATTCGGAAACATCTGGCCCGAACTCCCTGACCTTGGCCAAAAGCTCGTTATAAGGTTCTCGCCACCTGGACTTGCCTCCGCTGAAATGCCTGGCGATACCCTCGCTTTTGCTTGTCCTGGGCTGGGTGGCAGATTTCAACATCAGGACGATTGCCATGGCATGCCCATGTCCCAGGCCAAAGTCCTGCTTCAGCCAGGTAACAATCTGGCCGGTCTTGACGTCTTCCGTGAGGAGGCCCTTCTTTTCAGCTAAAACCCTGAAATCCTCGGGGGTCTTCCCGGTCTGGGCCTGGATGTTATTGAGATAGGCTTTCAGTGTCATAGTTCCTCCAAAATAACTTGATGAGGTTTTCTATTTGGCGCTACTTTGTAAAGAACTCCACGAGCTCCGGAGCCAGGACATTGAGATCGACATCGTGTCTCTGACCTTCCAGGGTTCTCTGCCGCGCCTGGGGAATGGCCTTCGCCAGCGTTTTGGCTGTATCGAGCATGAACGGCATGGCCGTACCGTTCATCACGAGCGTAGGCGTGCTGACGTTGGCCACCCTTTCGACCGGCGCCGAGCGGTCTTCGCCCATGGCGGCGGCGTCGTAAGAAAGAGTGGGTGCAACGGCTTCGAACATCGGCCACATAGGTGCTTGCCGCATGCCTTCGACCTGGTCGGCGGGCGTGCCGACGAACTGCATGAACAATACAACGGCGTCGCCCCGGCGACCCGCAGATAGGAGCTCGGTAAGCTGCTTCCTGTATTCCTTCCATCCCTGCTGAACGCCGTCGCCGGAGCTGTACGGCGGCTCGTACATCGCCAGCTTCTTGACTTTTTTGCCGAGCTTGATTGCCGCTTCGAGGGCCAGGCAGGCGCCGGAAGAGGTGCCAAAAACAAATGCTGCCCCGCTGGCTTCATCGATGAGTGCCTCGAGATCTTCCACCTCGCGCTCAAGCGTGTAGGGCCTGGAGTTGCTGCTCTCGCCGCGGCCGCGCCGGTCGTAGGTGGTCACCGTGAAGTGGGGCGCGAGCAGCTTGGCTAATTCTCCCATAGGCCCGAATGACCGGTAGCACAGCGCGCCGTCCACCAATATCAGTGCTGGCCCTGTACCGCTCTTTTCATATGCAATTTCCGTGCCGTCTTTCGAAGTTACCTTGTTCATAATCTACCTCTTTTCTTAAGTGTGGGATTCCTTTTCAACCAGTAAGGGTGGAGAAGGGATCACATTGTATTTATTGGTTTCGCTCCGGATGATAGATAAGGGTGAAGACGCCCGCTGCGCCGACCGGCCTGGCTTCCACCAGCCGCAAGGAATGCCGGCCGCCGCCTTCTTCGAAGAGGCGTTTGCCTTTGCCCAGGATAACCGGATAGACCATCAGCCGGAGTTCATCCACCAGGTCGTGCTCGATCAGCGTGCGCACGAGCCGTCCGCTGCCGGCGACCAGGATGTCCCCGCCCGATGCCGCTTTCAGGGTGGAAACTTCTTCGACAACATTGTTCTTGATCAGTTTCGAGTTGTTCCACTCTGCTTTTTTCAGGGTCGTCGAGACAACATATTTGGGCATACCGTTCATCTTGTCGGCAAATTCCCCCGTCCGGGACGGCCAGGCGGTGGCAAATTCCTGGTAGGTCACGCGTCCGAGCAGGAATGTGTCGCTGGCGACCAGCTCGTCGAGCTTGAATTTGTCCCCTTCGGGCCCGCGCTCGAACTGGAAAGCCCAGCCGCCGCGCTCGAATTTTTCGGCCCCGCCCGGGTCTTCCATGACCCCGTCCAGCGTCAGGAATTCAGAAACGACCAGCTTTCTCTTACCCATAAAGTAGCCTCCTCCTTACCAATAAAGTTTGTACAGCCGGGCCTCTTTATCCTGGAACTTGAAGAGGCGCTTTCCCGGTCTCAGGAACGCCAAGGAAAATATCTTCCTTTTCGTCCTCAGGTGAGGTCATTGTAGCCTGGCCGAAGAGCCTTGTCTTGTACAAAAACGACAACTGCTCGCTTTCGCGTATGATTTGCAGCGGCGTCTGGCCGGTAAAACGCCTCAGCGATCGGGTCAGGTGCGCCTAGTCGAAATAGCCCGCGGCGTGGACCGCATCGAGGATTGGAATGCCCTCCCTCAGGAGATTCGTCGCATAGCGGGCGCGCTCGATTTGACGGATCGTAGCGTGCGTCAGCCCGGTCGTGCTCAGGAAATGCCGCTGGGCGGAACGTCGCGTCGACCCATCCAATTGGCCGCGCAACGCCGCCTCCACGACGTCATCCCGCACGACCAGCTCATTGTGCACGAGCCGCTCCACGAAGATTTCGGCGTTCTCGAAGCCGGGATACTCCCATGCGGCGCTGTCCAGCCAGAACGAGCGGCCCGTCGCTCCAGGCAGGGTCAGGTCATTCCGGTCGATGAGCATGTTTGCCGGAAACTTCGGCATGAACGTGCCCGTCTTGAACAAGATCCCGAACCACTCGCCCACGGCAGGGCACTCTGCTATCGAAGCCTTGGTTTCGGGACCGCGCAAGGTCAGGGTCGTTTCGCCGTTGACCTGTGTCACGACCATCATCCACTGGCTCGTGGCCATGGAGAGGAAAGTACCGGCGCGCTCGCTGTGACAGCGGAAGACTCGTTCGACAAATGGCGAGTCGGATGGCCGGTCGTCGAAAAAGATGAACATGGCTGGGTTCCTTTTGGAAGGAAAATCTCCGGGAACACGCTCCTTATTTGCCGCCGGAAATGTTGGCGGCGACCGCGGCCCGGATGAGCTCCTTCACGGCAGGTTCGTCGATCCCATCGGGGACATGGAAATCGATGGAGCGGGTTGCCTTGGCTTCCAGGCCGTTGTTGAAGAGTCCCTTCGGATCCTTCAAGGACGCGCCTTTAAAGAAATTGAGCTTCACATGGTCCTTCATTGCTGCGACGCTGCACACCAGGCCGTTTTGTGTCCATACGGCAGTGCCCCACTTCCATTCCTCGGTGATACCCGGTGCGGCCTCCAGGATCAGCTTGCGCAGCCGGGCAAACACCTCGCCGCGCCAGTCCATCAGCTCCGTGATCCGGTTGGTGATGAGTTGGGAGGGAGTGCTGTTGTCTTTTACTGGTTCCTTTTGCATTTCATTTCTCCTTATTTCCTGCGAATGATAGGCCTCTGGGGGCGAGGGCGCTCCGCAGCTGCCCGAGGGCGCCAGGTCCAATGCCGTGCAGATGAGCGCTCTCGGTTTCACTGAACCCGGTCAGCTGGTCGAGCCGCCGGATGCCAGCTGAACCGAGGGCCCGCCGGGCGGGCGAGCCAGCCTGGGGAGGTCACTTTCTTCTGGATGGTTTCGTCCAATTTTCATGGATGGTCCTCGCGTCTGGCCCGGTTCTGGTTCATGGAATAATGGAGGACCACCACGCCTGATCTAAACGTCTTCGAGTCTGCGAGCATATAGTCGAACCGATCGGACACCCCGGCGAACAGGCGTTTTCCCTGGCCCCAGATCACCGGCTGGACCAGAAGCCAGTATTCGTCGACCATCTTCAGGTTCATGAAAGTCTGGATCAGGCTGATCCCGCCGACGGACAAGTTTCCACCGTCTTCCTGCTTCAGCCGCGTAACCTCTCCCACCATATCTTTTTTCACTAATCTTGTATTGTTCCAGTCGACGTCCCGGAGGGTGTTCGAAAAGACGATCTTTGGCACGGTATTGATTTTATGGGCAAATGCGATCATGCTCTCTGTACTCTGGGTATCCTCGGGCGCATGCGGCCAGAAGCTTTGGAAGAGCTGGTAGGTGGCACGCCCGAACAGGACCGCGTCGATCGTATCCATCCAGCTCGTGAAGAAATCGTGCAGTTCGTCGTCGGCCATCGCCACGGTGTGGTCCGCAAACCCGTCCAGGCTGACGTTGATCGCAAAGACAAGTTTCCTCATGGTTCGACCTCTAGAATGCCCATCTTCATTCGGCAATTCCGGCGGAACCGATTGGCCGATATCCCACAGCTCGACGATCTTATCGCCATCGAAGCGGAACAGGTGCACCGCAGCCATGCTCGTCCCACCCGCTTCCAAGACGATGTGGGAGTGTACGGCCACCAGGTCGCCTTCGCTGAGCACGTTCCTGACCGTCAGCTGCTTGGGTGGGAATTGAATATGGTTGGCGATCATCGCCTTTTCCAGTGCCGGGAATCCCGCCGGGAAATAGAAATTGTGATGGCGGCCCTGCATGTCCACATACTTTACGCAGGCCTCTTCGATGCGGCCGGAAATGGCCAGCTGCAGGAAATCCACAGCAGCTTGTTTGCGAGGATTTATTTCATCGTCTGCCATATTCCAATCTCCGTTAAGTCGAGTCCGTCAACGCGATCCTCCGGCCGGAGGCATGGGCGCGTCGAGGAACGGGATCACAGCCGGGGTGAGCGCAGGAGAGGATAAAATATCGTAGTGGGTAGCGCCGGGTAGGATGGCCAGCCGCGCATTGGGTATCCCCGAGCCGTCCCAGCCGGCATCCCTCTGTCCACCGCCGAGCAGTCCGAAGAATTCGACGGCGTGCGCCGGGCGGACGCTGTCGGCATCCCCGATGACGAAAAGTGTAGGCATCTTGAGCGCCGCTATGGCCTGCGACCAGTCATAGTCCCGGCTGAGCATCTGACCCATTTTGCCCACCAATGCCGGCCAATCTTCCGGCCTGGGTGCAATTTTGGTATAAGCCTGGTGCATCGGGGACCCGACCCATGTTTTGCCGATTTCGGCATTGATCGATTTGAACCCGGCACGAACTTCGGGATGCCACCCGTCGCTTTTGCAGGGCGCTGAGACAACCACCAGCTTTCTGATCGCCTCGGGATACTGGATGGCGGTCTGCTGGGCGACGCCGCCGCCCACTGAGTAGCCCATAACGTCCGCCCTCCCGAGGCGGAGATACCCGATCAGGGCGGCAATATCGCCAGCCATGCTCTCAAAGCTAAACGGGCGGTCGATGTCGGCAGTGTGGCCGTGTCCCTGCAGCTCGACTCCGATGACCTGCCGGTCCTTGGCAAGGGTGGGTAGAACCTGCTCGAACATCCAGATTCCTCCAAAACCGCCATGGAGCAGGATCAGCGGCTGACCCGTGCCATAGATCTCATAATACATATTCAGGTCGTTGATCTTCACGTATTTGCCTTGAGGCATCTCGATCCTCTGATTTATTTTTTTGGGGTCCAGTTCTTGAACGCAACTGAAAATTGACTGACCATTGCTGCTTATTGAACGTCATCTACTTGACGACGCGGTAGGTGAGATGGACGACCTCTGCAGTCGCATTCACCTCTGTTATTTCGAGATCCATGGGCTGAATTCCGAGGTGATCGAACAAGCGAATGCCGTTAAAGAGCAGGGCGGGCACCAGGTCGATGTGGATTTCGTCCATCAGGCCAGCCTTGAGGCACTGCTGCACGACACTTGGGGCACCGACGACAACCGCCTTGTCCCCGGCGATTTGCCTGGCCTTTTTAATGGCGCTTGTAACGCCATCGGTCACAAACGTGAAAGGTGATCCCGGCTTGACCCATTCTTGCGGGACTCGATGGGTAAGGACGACGATCGGAACATCCATGGGGTGCTTGCCGCCCCAGGCATGCGCGATGTCAAACGTCCTGCGAGCGGTCACCAAAACCCCGGCTGATTGGATGGCCTCCCGAATCATATCGGCGCCATCTTTTGTCATCTTGAATACCCCGGTACCGCTCGGCACTTCATGCGTGGCGTCTCCGCTGAAGTACCACTTGAAGAGGCGATCCCCCCCATCACCCAAGGAGTTATCCGGCCCATCGTTCGGCCCGGCGACAAACCCGTCCAAAGACATCGAAAATCCGGTTGTGACTTTTCCCATACGCTTTCTCCATTGAGGAATATTTTCCGGTTCGGTATAAATTTCCGGTGAGATCGGTCAGTATCGGGCTGCTCTCATCTGTTGTTGAAGCGGTCGAAGCAGATTGATGCAAACCTCTTATTTTCTATTCGCTGCATAACAGAGCAAAACATTCCCGTTTCGAAATGTCCTGGTATTGAGAAGTTTAAAATTATATTTGTCGTTGGTTTTGAATAACGGGGTACCTGCCCCCAGGACCATGGGATTGACCATGAGGCGATGCTCATCGACCAGGTCCATTTCAACTAGCGTCGCTAGGAGGTCCGCACTGCCGAATACCGCCAGGTCCTTCCCGGGTTGTTTTTTCAGCTGGAGGATTTCATTGCCGATCTCGTTCCGAACCAGCCGGGTGTTGTTCCACTCGGCTGCTTTCAATGTCCTCGAAAAAACGACTTTGGGCAGGCTGTTCATTAGGCCGGCCACGACCGGATCGTTCTTGGTCGCGTCTGGGGTGGTCCAGTAACCTGCCATCATTTGATACGTCACCCGCCCAAAAAGAAGGGTGCCAATTTCATTGAGCTGGGCGATTGCATATTCATTGAATTCTTTATCCACGTTGTGCCAGTAGATATCGTGGTTTAGACCTTCAAAGAAACCATCGATGGTCACCATGTTGAATGAAAACAGTTTTTTCATGCTGTTCTCTCCTGTAGCGCTATTTTCCCTCGGATCGATAGGTCACGATCACCACGCCTGTTGTCGTAGTCTTGGCATCGACCAGTCTAAGGGCGGTGAAAGGGCTGCCATCAGGAAAAAGATGGGCCCCCGACCCGAGAACCAGTGGGTGAATAGAGAGCACGTACTCGTCGATGAGGTTGCTGCGCATCAGCGATTGGATCAGCCTTCCACTACCAAGGATCACGAGATCTTTGCCTGATTGCTCCTTGAGTGCAGCTACGGCGACCACGGCGTCGCCTTGGAGGAGCGTGGAATTGCCCCACACGAGCGGCTCTTTCAGCGTGGAGGAGGCAACATACTTCTGGGAATTGTTGAGCACCTCCGTGAACGGGTTATCGGTTCGTTTGGGCCAGACAGTGTAAAAATCCTCGTAGGTGCGTCGCCCCAACAACAAGGCCGGCAGCGTGGCCATTCCTTCTGCTGCGACCTTGCCCATAACCGGATCGAAGTAGGGCAGGGCCCAACCGCCATGTCCGAAGCCGCCGCGGGTATCCTCGTCAGAGCGACCTGGAGCTTGCATGACGCCATCAAGCGTCAGGTTCAAATTCGCAATGACTTTCCTCATTTTTTCCCATTGGATTGTCGTATAAATAATATTCGGTGTGGGGTCCGCTTCATCACAACGGGCTGTTTTATCCTTTTTGCACGTATTTTTTCAGATCGGCAAGCATCGCCTCCCAGTTCTTCTCCGAATGGGCACGCTCCTCTTCGCTTGCATTGTTATCCTGGGACAGCTCGACCCGGGTTAGGTCACCCTTGGGCGAGAGCTCGATTGTCACGGTGTGATAGTTCTCCGGTTTGTCCGTGAGCCCGGCAAGCGGGCTGAAATGACTGTATTGAATGGCACGGCCTGGCTCAAAGCGCAGGATCACGCCTTTGTCCTCATACGATTTGCCCTGCCACTCGCCTTTCCAAAGGATCGGACTTCCTACGTGCCAGTCCGAAATGACATGGGTGCCGAACATATACTTCTGGATGGCCTCGGGATCCACCAACGCGTGCCAAACCTGCCCGGCAGGAGCATCAATATCTATGGAAGTCTTGGCGATCAGGTTCTTGTTCATATGTACCTCCGAAAGGATTCTAATTTTGCCCAGGTATCTCGCTGCAAGGGGGCCTCAAAGGTGGAGCCGTTAAGGAACCGGGCGATTTTCCTTTGGGTTGGTAATAAAGTAAAACATTTTCATCGCCGAAAGCCCTTGTTTTTACGAGCTTCAGCTCAGCTTTGCGGTCATGGCCCTCCAGACCGGGCTTTGCGATGAGAAAACGGAGCTTACGATCAGTCATATTTCCCTCTGGGCAATACATTTCAATGCATAACTGGTAATGTTCATCCACCTTGCCTCACAGGCACCCTGATCCGTCTGGCAGGGACGATTGTACCCAACTAATTCGGGTAATGCAAGTATAATTTATCTAAATATAAGCCAATATTAATGGAAATCTTGCCCGTTTCCACTATAATTTGAAAGATTGTCTATGACAGGTTTCTTACAGGTAGGAGGTTCTCATGAAAAGTTACAATAAACCGACGGAGGCCGAGCTCCGGCAAAAGCTATCCCCGCAGCAATATCAAATCACCCAGCGCGAAGGAACCGAGCCGGCTTTTTCCAACGAATACTGGAACAACAAGCACGCCGGGATTTACGTGGACGTGGCCTCGGGGGAACCGCTGTTCAGCTCATTGGACAAGTACGATTCGGGTACGGGCTGGCCGAGCTTCACCCGGCCCCTGGAACAAGACAACATCGTCACTCACACGGACCACAAGCTGTTCATGCCGCGCACCGAGGTGCGCTCGAAGCATGCCGATTCCCATCTGGGACATGTCTTCGAGGATGGGCCGGCCCCCACCGGGCTGCGCTACTGCATGAACTCGGCCGCCCTGCGCTTCATCCCGGTCGAGAAACTGGAAGAGGAAGGCTACAGCGAGTACCTTTCCCTGTTCCGCACGGACGGGGATGGCGCGGCGACGAAATAGTGCCCCGGCTTCTCGTCCCCCAGCGCGGCTGTCCGTCGGAGCGCGGCTCGTGCGTCAATCGGGTTTGTTCCGATTCATCCGGGCGCATGATGTCGATCTCGTTGTTGTTGTCGCGGAAGGAAGTAAGGGCGATCCGCCTTTATAGAGTGAATAGCTCGGGCCTGCTGACCTAATTTTTGCCCAAATTAGGATACAAATCATCGGACCTTAAAAAGATATTGCGGCAAATCGCTAATCCTGAGAGGATAGAGGCAACGCTCTTTGCTTTCAGGAGGTGCGAGCTGGTCGAGGAAAACATATCACCCAGAACCAGTTTGGCAGTCATCAGGCGACGATTTCAGCAGAGGGGCGTCTGGTCGGTGGTAGAGCAAAGCGTACGGATCAAATAGAAGGTGTTGCGCTAGGTAATCGCATTTCAACTTTTCAGCGCGGCGAAAGCTGATTCTAAGTGCTTGAAAGCCCAGTGGGCTAGTAATTTTAGCCCTGCAAAGACTTCTATGAACTGAGCCGGGGCTTCAGCCTCAGGCGAACCGGCTAGAATGGTCGACAACTATTCCAAATGCGATTGCCCTGTTGCTCGCGATGATTTGTAGCCTAATTTGAGCAAAAATTAGGTCAGTAGGCCTAGATTCCGGTGTGAACTTTCACATCCCGTTCCAGTTTTGGACCGAGGGCGTCCGCAGCAATGTCCAGATCAAAATCATCCTGTAGGCCTAGCCAGAACTGGGGCGACGTACCAAAATAGCGCGCCAAGCGCAGGGCGGTATCTGCGGTCACACTGCGCTTCTCCAGGACGATTTCGTTAATCCGGCGCGGATGCACACCAATGTCGAGAGCCAGGCGGCTCTGGCTCAACCCCATCGGCTTCAGGAATTCTTCGAGAAGAACTTCTCCTGGATGTACCGGATGCAGTTTGTTTTGAGTCATTCTTATCTCCATAGTGATAATCCACTATTTCTACCATGTAGGCGTCCCCATCACGCCATTCAAAACAAATCCTCCATTGGTCATTGATCCTGATGCTGTATTGGCCAGACCGGTTTCCAGTAAGCTTTTCCAGCCGGTTAGCAGGGGGATACGCAAGTCATTCAGGGCAGCGGCGTTGTTCAGCATTCGCAGCTTCCTCAATGCCACCTGCTGAATTTCTGGTGGAAATTTACGCGAGATTTCACGCTGGTAAATCCGCCTGGTTTCCGCATCTTTGATGCTTTTGATCACCCCGGGATTATATAACGCGATGCGCTAAGCGTAAAGTGTGCATTTCAATCAATCGTTCCCATTTCATAGCTGGTCGCATTCGCCAACAACTCAAAGCCAAATCTCAAAACAACAAGTGGGTGAGTGGGTGAGTTGACAGCTTGGGTATCGAATGATAGACTGAAAGTGCTTTCATTACCACTTAGGCATTTTATGGAAAAGAAAAATAAAAATCCCACCATATATGATGTTGCCAAACATGCCGGGGTAAGCATTACCACCGTCTCGCGCATACTGAACGCTCCGAATAAGGTCAACTCCGAGACACTGGAAAGGGTCATTGCTTCCATCGATGCATTGGGCTTTGTACCGAAAGCGGAAGCACGCGCCCGGGCCATGCAAAAGAACGGCCGCCTCGGGGTGATCACCCCCTTCTTCACGGCACCATCGTTCGTCCAACGGCTGCGCGGGATTGCGGGCGCCTTATCCCCCATGAATTTTGAGCTGGTCATTTATACGGTCGATTCGACCAATCATCTGCAACGATATCTTTCCACCCTGCCGTTGACCGGCAATCTCGATGGTCTCATCATTTTATCGTTGCCGGTGGGTGATGCGGAAGCGCGCCGCTTGATCGACCATGAATTACCCACTGTGCTGATCGAGTACCCGCACCCCAAACTGAACTGTGTCGAGATTGACGATGTTCAGGGCGGGTACATGGCCGCCACCTATTTGCTCGAGAAAGGCCATCGCAGGATCGCCTTCTTGGGGGATACCGATTTACCGGAATATGCGATTCATCCCGTTAATTTACGGTTGAGCGGATTTCGGCAGGCGCTCAAGGAATCCGGAATCGATCTCCCCGATACATTTGTGCGCCTGGCCCCTTATTCCCAGGAACAAACCCGTCAGGTCGCCAAGGAATTGCTCAGCCTTTCCGAACCGCCGACGGCTATTTTCGCGGCCACGGATTTCCAAGCTCTCGGGGTGCTCAAGGCGGCTCGCCGATTGAATGTAGAGGTACCCGAAAAACTGGCCGTCATCGGTTTCGATGATCTCGATATTGCCGAATATGCGGACCTGACCACTATTTGCCAGCACCTGGATGAGTCGGGGAGGCTGGCGGTGGAAATATTAATTGCCCAAATTGAATCCTCTTCCCCGTTGCCCCGACACGTCAAAATCCCCCTCAACATAATAGAACGAAAAACCGCATAAAAATTGGATATTTACTTTTATTCAGGAAAGAGGTATATTTATTTTATATGAAAGTGCTTTCATGTAACTACTTGCACCCGTTGTCACAAGATCAGGAGGTGTGCTTTCCACAAACTCGAAACCCAAGACCCTGTTCCCTATGGCAAATCCTTGATGTACAATCGAAAGGAGAATGAAAAATGAGCAAGAAGATTGTGTTCTCTTCCGTCGCAAGCCTGCTGGTCGTAGTCTCCATGTTGCTCGCGGCCTGTGGAGCAGCGGCTACACCGGTTCCCCCTACCGCGGCTCCCACGCAGGTCCCTGCCACGCAGGCGCCAACTGCCGTCCCGACCGCTGCGACTCCCACCTGTGGGACCCAGCCGGTGGTGCTGAACGGCTACTTCGAGACCGGCTTCAATCTGCCATTCAAGCTTTCCGCAGAGTTCACGAAGGAGTACCCGAACGTCACCTGGAACATCAGTCAGGACCAGTTCGCGAATCTCATCACCTCGGCACCGCTCCTGCTCCAGAGCGACAACCCGCCCGACCTGCTCCGCCTACCGACTATGGTATCCTACGCGAAGGACGGTCTCTTGATGAACCTGGATAACTACGCAACGGAGTTCGGCTGGGACAATTGGCCGATGGCGCAGATCAACCAGAACCGGCTCGCGTCGGACGGCACCCGCGGTTCCGGCACGCTCTACGCATGGGGCCTCAACTACAGCCTGACTGGCGTCTTCTACAACAAGAAGTTGGCCGCTCAGATCGGCATGACCCAGCCTCCACAAACGCTCGACGATTTAGAGAGTCTGCTCGCGAAGGCGAAGGCGGCCGGGCTCCTCCCGATCATGCAGTGGGGCAGTGCTAAGAGCGGCATGGGGCTCGCCTTCCCACTGCAAGCGCTCATGGCGTCCCTCGGCCTGACCCAGCCCATCAACGACTGGATCTTCCAGAAGAAGGGCGCAACGATCGATACAGCGACAAACCTCATCGCTGCCCAGCACCTCGAACAGTGGATTAAGAACGGCTACTTCCCGCCTGACATCAACGCCATCGAGTACACCGACTCCAATGCCCGCTTCGTTAAGGGCGAGGGCGTCTTTACTTTCAACGGCGATTGGGAGAACGCCGACTACGACACGAACATGCCCGGTAACGTCGGGTTCTTCCTGATGCCGCCTGCGCAGGCCGGTGGTAAACCAGCGGCCATGTCCTCCCCGCTGACCTACGGGATTGCCGCAAAGGCCAAGCACGCGGATTGCGCTGCGTTCTTCCTCAACTGGGTAGCTACGAACCCGACCGCCCGCCAGATCGACGTCACCGTCGGTGGCTCGAACCCCGGCGGACCGGCTGATGCCACGATGCCGAACGTGACTGCAGGCTCGATCACGAACGACACGCTCGCTGCCGGAGCCGTGATCAACCAGGATGGCACGGCGATGGACTTCATCGCCAACTCGACCAGCTCGATCTTTGCCCAGGGCTGGACGCCCGAACTCCAGAAGATGGTCGGCGGCCAGGAGGATGCTGCCGGTTTGCTCAAAGCCGTCCAGGCCGAGTATCTGCGGGAACTGGCTCAGCAGTAGTAGTGGGGGCTACGGGACGATTTCTGCGCCTGCCAGGTCGATGGTGACATTTTCAATGAAGTCGGACAAACGTCCCGTGGCTCCCGCGCTCTCCCGGCGGATTTTCCTGCATAGGATGGTCCGTCGGGAGACCATTATTGGCGGGCTGTTTGTCCTGCCGGCCCTCGCGTTGTATGCGCTGTTCGTGCTCACACCCCTTGTGCTGACCGTCAAATACTCGTTCTATAAGTGGAACGGCGTTAGTCCTGCGACCTGGGTCGGATTGAAGAACTACCTGACCATCTTCCAGGTTCCCGACCTGATCGGGACGATCTACAACGCGTTCTGGCTGGTCGTGTGGTTCAGCTTCATTCCGGTGGGCCTCGGTCTCATCGTTGCGAGCGTGATTCACCGCGTGGCGACCGGGCGGTTCGGAGCGATAGCACGGACCGTTCTGTTCCTGCCCCAGGTCATACCGCTCGTCGCTGCCGGCATCATCTGGGGCTGGCTGCTGGCCCTCCCGGGCTTGATCAACCAGATCCTCAAGGCCGTCGGGCTCGGCGCGATCACCCGTGCCTGGCTCGGCGATTTCAACTGGGCACTCCCGGCCGTCGGGGTCATCGGAATCTGGGTGCTGCTGGGATTCTGCACCGTCCTGCTATCGACCGGCATGACGAAGGTAGATCCATCCCTTTATGAGTCTGCCAGGCTCGATGGTGCCGACTGGTTCAGGGAATTTCTCGCGATCACCGTCCCGCTTCTCAAAAACGAGATAGGCGTGTGCCTGACCGTCACTGTGATCGCCGCACTCGCCGCGTTTGACATCGTCTACGTCGCGACGGCCGGCGGGCCCGGCAACGCGACGGCGGTCCCCGGAATCCAGATCTACGTCCTGGCGTTCGCCCAGCGAGCTGTTGGCCTGGCGTCTGCTTTGGCCGTCATGCTCATGATCCTGGTCGTCGTGGTCATCCTCCCGATCCAGTGGCTGACCCGGGAGGAGACGCGATGAGGGTTGCTCGCGGTGAACTTTGGGCAGGCCGGGCTCTCCTCCTGGCGCTGATGGCGTTCACGATCTTGCCCTTCATCAGCATCTTCGTGACCGCGCTGCATCTGTCCGGGACCGTGCCCAATGGTCTCGAATGGCCCGCGGTCCCGCAGTGGGGCAACTTCGTGGAGGCGTTCAAAGTCGCGGATATGCCCGCGCTTCTCTTTTCGAGCACGTTCATTGTCCTCGCCGTCGTCCCCGTGTCCCTTGTCATCTCGACGATGGCCGGGTTCGCCATTGGCCTCCTGCGGATCCCTGGCGCGCGCTTGCTGCTCTTCCTGTTTGTGTTCGGGCTAACGCTTCCGTTTCCGGGGATCATCATCCCTATTTACTTCTTGGAGCGGGCGACGGGGATCTACAACACTCGACTTGCGATTGTGCTGCCGCTGATCGGCTTGTACATGCCCTTTGCCGTCTTTTGGATGCGCGCCCATTTCGTCAACATGCCGACCGAAATATCGGATGCGGCCCGCGTGGACGGTGCAAGCATCTGGGACATGTTCTGGAGCATCCACGTTCCGCTCGCCCGGGCGCCGATTGCGTCGCTCGGGATACTGATGTCCATCTGGACTTGGAACCAGTTTCTCCTTGCGCTGGTGCTCGTCGAGAACCCGGCGCAGCGAACGATGGCCGGTGCACTGGGAGCGTTCCAGGGCCACTATGCGACCGATATCCCCCTGCTGTGCGCCGGCACGATCCTGATCCTTGTGCCCACCCTCGTCCTCTTCGTGCTGTTCCAGCGCCAGATCATCACGGCGCTGCTCCAAGGCTCGGTCAAGGGATGAGCAGCGGCGTGCCGAGTGTGCGGATCTTACTAGAAGAGGGTCGGTGCATCCAGGGTTTCGTCGACGAGGGGTACAGGCCCCGCGCAGATGCGTTCCGTGCAAACCTCGTGGGGCGCCGTGATCTGGGGCTGCCTGTGCCGTTGTCTTTATAATCATCCCGCTGGCGATCTGCTTCGCGTTGCAGCGGTATGTTGTTCGCGGATTAACAAGCGACGGAAGACAAGGATAGGGTTGCTTTTATATTAACTCATTATGCATCCCTGAACGCAGCTCTTGCAGATTACCGACAACACACTACCGCAGATATAAACACCATGAAAAACAAAGTACAGCTCATTACATATGCAGATCGCCTGGGCGGAAGCGATGTAAAGGCGTTACATCGATTGCTCAAAGGACCACTCGCCGGTCTGTTTGGCGGCGTTCATATCCTCCCATTCTATTATCCCATTCACGGCACTGACGCCGGCTTTGACCCAATCGATCACACCAAGATCGATCCCTGCCTGGGTAGTTGGGAAGATATCAAGGAGTTGGGGCAGGATGTGGATCTGATGGCAGACCTGATCGTCAATCACGTGTCCTCTTCCTCCCCGCAATTCCTGGATTATTCCGAAAAGGGGGATGCATCCATTTATAAAAATATGTTCCTCACCATGGCCAGTATCTTTCCGAACGGCGCCACCGAAGCCGAGCTGTTGACTATCTATCGCCCACGGCCGGGTCTACCCTTTTCCTACGTTACCCTAAAAAACAACCAAAAACGCTTGCTATGGACAACCTTTTCGAAACAACAGATCGATATCGATGTGACGCATCCACAAAGTAAAGCCTACCTGCAATCTGTGTTGCGGACACTGCATGAAAATGGCATCCGTATGGTGCGGCTGGACGCGATTGGATACGCCGTCAAAAAAGCCGGAACCAGTTGTTTCATGATCCCCGAAACTTTCACTTTTATAGAGTACCTTACCATGCAAGCGGCAGCCCTGGAGATCGAAGTACTCGTCGAAATTCATTCCCATTATCTCAGACAGATCGAAATAGCCCGCCAGGTGGATCGCGTCTATGATTTCGCGTTGCCTCCCCTGGTAATCCATGCCATATTCAACCATACCGCCCGTTATCTGAAACGATGGCTGGAAATCAGCCCGCGCAATGCCGTCACTGTGCTAGACACGCATGACGGCATCGGCGTGATTGATATCGGCTCTGACATTACCGATCCCGAAGATCGTCCCGGTTTAATTCCCTCAAAAGAACTGGACGCCTTGGTGGAAAAAATCCACACCAACAGTAATGGACACAGCCGCCTGGCTACCGGCGCGGCGGCATCCAATCTCGATCTGTACCAGGTGAACTGTACATTCTACGATGCCCTTGGGCGTAATGACAATCACTATTTGTTGGCACGAGCGATCCAATTCTTTGCTCCTGGAGTGCCACAGGTCTATTATGTGGGCTTATTAGCAGGGGAGAACGATACGAACTTGCTCACCAAAAGTGGTGTTGGGCGCGATATCAACCGACACTATTACACCCTCGAAGAGATTGATCGGGCCATACAGGGCCCGGTGGTTCAATCGTTGTTCGAATTAATTCGCTTCCGAAATCGACATCCTGCCTTTAATGGCTCGTTCAGTATGCCAGAAACCCATGACTCCACGATTACCTTGCGTTGGGACAATGGAGGCGATTGGGCGATGCTAGACGTGGATTTTGTTTCCGGCTCATATTCCATTTCCTACAGCCCATTTGAGTTCCTCGCGTCTAAATAAATGGATCAATGGGATTAAGGCACTGCGAAGCTCGTGACAATTTGAGAATTTCTAACAAGTACAGCTACATGCAGAATCGGTCGTTCTAAATAGACTGTCCAAAACGACAGACTCTCGGGGTGGAGCCTGTACGGACTCATCAAAATAAACGAGCTGCCGGCCTTGTTCTTCGCGAATTTTAACAAGTGCAGCCTCATGGGGATTTTTGGTTTGGGAAGGGCGCGCCTGTAAAATGAGCGCAGCCAAATCTTTGACGGCGATAGGGCCATTAACGGATTTTAAAATATCTTGGACGATATCCGCATAATTCGGCGGTTTATTGGCTGGCGGATTCATCTTTCATCCTTTCGGTTAATGACACATGCAAATAATGTTACTTCGAATTTGCGTCAAAAAATACCGGAAAAAAGGACGCGGCCTAAATATCTCTCACAATAACTAACCAGTCTGGATCAGCATCTCCACCCGATCATTGGATAAGGGATATTGGCAAGCCCAAAGTTGAATACCGACACAATATTTGAGTACCCAGCGCTGAATAAGACTATCGAGAACTCTTGCCCTGATCGTTCTTGCATTGTGCAAAACAGGTATTTGATCAGTCTGCACGCATCATTTTGCGCCCCTTTGTTTATTTTAAAAAGCCTTCGCAACATCTTAAGCAGGAAACAATTTGTTATATCTTGAGGCGGGGTTATTGAATCCATTGGAACCCAGGAATTACCTAAAAAATTCTCACCACAATCTCATTCGATAGATATCCTGATAAAATATTACCGGGAAATCTTCGATGAACACCCTGGTTATCGGCGACATCCATGGTTGCTCCGTTGAACTTCAGGCGCTGCTCGACAAAGCCGGCCTTTCGAGCGGGGATCAGATCGTCGCGGTTGGTGATATCGTCGACCGCGGCCCCGAGACACCTGAAGTCCTGGGCTTCTTTCAAAATACCCCGAATACCCGTGTACTCATGGGCAATCATGAGCGCAAACATGTTCGGGCCAGTCGTGGCGAGATCCAGCTCGCCGTTTCGCAGCGGATCAGCCAGGTTCAGCTGACCGAAGCGTATCCCGCGGCCGTCGACTGGATGAGCAGCCTGCCACTCTTCCTGGATCTGACCGAGGCAGTCATCGTGCACGGCTATCTCGAACCGGGCATTCCCCTTCTTGAGCAAAAGCCTTCCATGGTCTGTGGCACCATGGGAGCCGAGAGGATCTTGTGCGAACATTATGACCGACCCTGGTACGAGTTGTATGATGGCACCCGGCCGGTGATCGTTGGCCACATGAACTATACTGACTCCGACCAGCCATTCATCTATCATGATAAGGTATTCGGGCTGGATACCAGCTGTGTGATGGGCAAAGCCCTGACCGGCCTCCTGCTGCCATCCTTCCAGACCCTCTCGGTCCCGAGCCGTGGGAACCTGTGGGAACACGTTCGCAAGACCTATTCGATCTCGAGGAAGCTAGACACGATAAGAGCGATCGAGCCGTGGTCCGAGCAGGACAATGCCGCTCTTGCAGAACTGATCGAGAGGGTGCAAGGTGAAAGCGAGGCCATCCTGGCAAAGCTTCGCTTTACTCCCCGGTATCGTAAACTCAGCTCTCGCCGGCAGGCCCAGGCGTATGCGCAGATGGTAGGAGATGGTCCCCTGGCCGTTCTTTTGCAGATGGCACGAGTGGGTAAATTGGATCTCGAATCCGCACGAAAAGCCATTCGAAATGCAAGGCGGATCGGCGCCTTGACCCAGCAACTGGATGGTTACAGAACCGAATAATGCATCCAATCAAGTGCCAATAAGAGTAATACATATTGGCACTTATGATGTATAATGCCAATAAGAAAATTCGTTATTGGCGGTTGAATTATGAATCCCAAAGACTTCCTCGAATCTGCGCCAGGCCGACCCATCAACACAGTCGGAGGGTACTGGGCGTTCATCGTCAATCCTTTGCCGCCGGGACTAACCTGGTCAGGGGCACTGGTGACGCTTCACTCCGAGGCCGAGCGTGAGTTGGCCCGCTTGGCCTTGGCGGGAGGGGATTTTCCACACCCGCACATCCTCGCGCGTTCATTCATCCGGAATGAGGCGGTGGTCTCGTCACGCATCGAAGGGACGCAGGCCACGTTGGAAGACCTGTATGCGTATGAAGCCGCGCAGATGTCGTTTCTGGAACCCGTTTCGGATGCTCGCGAAGTGTTCAACTACGTGCGCGCTCTGGATTACGGGCTGGAGCGTGTAAACACCCTCCCCATCAGCCTGCGTCTGATCCGGGAAGTACACGCACGCCTGATGGAGGGCGTGCGCGGTGAGATCATGACGCCCGGCGAATTCCGCCGCAGCCAGAATTGGATCGGGCCGGCAGGCTGCACGCTGGAAACGGCTCCCTACGTCCCGCCTCCGGTGGACGAGATGCACACGGCGCTCTCTGCTCTCGAGAATTTCATCCACGCACCTTCCGACCTGCCGCCCCTGACCCGCATCGGACTGATCCATTATCAATTCGAAGCCATCCATCCTTTCCTGGACGGAAACGGACGGGTGGGACGGCTTCTGATTTCCCTGCTGCTCTGTCAGTGGGGGTTGTTGCCTCGTCCGCTGCTCTACCTGAGCGCCTACTTCGAACGATACCGCAGTGAATATTACGAGCGGCTGCTCTCCGTCAGCCGGCGCGCAGACTGGGAAGGCTGGCTGCGGTTCTTCCTGACTGGGGTGCGCGATCAATCCCGAGAGGCCGCTGTCCACGTTCAGAAACTGCAACAATTGCGAGAGCGCTACCGCAAGCAGTTGGTCGTCCGGCGGTCGGCAGCGCGCCTGGCGGAAGCCGTTGATTTCTTGATCGGCAATCCCATCCTCACCGTGCGCCAGCTGCAGGCGGGGTTGAACCTGGCCGACTTCAAGACCGTCCAACGCTATGTGGATCTTCTCGAAGAGGCCGGCATCCTGCGCGAAATGACCGGGCGGAGGCGTAACCGGCTGTACCGGGCCGATGCGATATTCGATGCGATCCAAGCACCTCTGGATCGGGATGGGTGACTTGCACACCATGCGTAACGATCCCGCCTTTAGCGCTCTTCCATCCACCTGCCGCAGGAGGTCGACGAGCTAGGGCAGATTCTTCCGATCGTCGAGTCTGCTTTCTAAGACCTGCGCGGGGGCGAAAAGATCATCACGCTATAAGACCTAAAATCGGAGGACGATCAAGTCATGGCATGGAATGACTTACATCAAAGCCTGCAAGACTTATCCAGGGAACAGGTTATCGACCTGCTCAAAGGGCTGCACGACCTTTCCTCACAGAACAAGGCCTAGCTGCGCGGCAAGCTCCTGCCGGTCGGCCAGAACAGTGCCTATCTCGAGGAATGCTGCCGGAAAGTGGTCAAGGCGGTCTACGACCCGGCCAGAAAAACTCCGGTCATGCCTCGTTTCCGGGATGCGAAGAGCATCATCGCGGGATATCGAAAATCCACTCGTGACCTGCGCGGCACGCTAGATCTGATGTTGACCTATGTCGAACGTGGCAATGCTTTCACCAACGATTTCGGCGATATTGATGAACCCTTCTATGATGCCCTGATCAACATGCTGGAGCGCTTTGCAACGGAGCTTCGCAACAGCCCGGCACGACGGGAACTTTACGCCCAGTTCCATTAGCCATGCTGCCGGCCCGGAGAGTAAAGAGGAATGGAGGGATGGGCTTTCGATGGGGGAGGCTTCAGGTTGTTGTGTGACGGGGATTTACGCGCGATACCAATGAAGTGCACTGTCAAGGATAAACAGCAAAAGAATTTTGATAAATCGATCGGTTTTATAAAAAAGGAAATTCCTCCACCACCCTGCCACTGAACAAATTCAGTGAGGGCTGGAAATATGTATTCCATTAGCCTTGCTACAAACCTTACTCTACATCCTTGAGTTCTGGTTTCAGGGCCAGGATCTCTTCAACGGATGCGATTGACATCCGGTGAGCACGCTGGATGCCAGTCAACCCTTCACCGAGTTTGAGCTGCATGAGTTGGTAGCGCACAAACTGGCGCGTGGTCAGCCCACCTCGCTGCAGATCATTGAGCGACCAGGACCATTTCATCATTTTGAAAGCGACCATCTCAGGGTTGGCCTTGCGATCGGCGACGCGTTCGGTCATCACATGCCAGATCACCACCAGCAGTCTACGTGCGATCGCCACGATGGCTTTGTTGGTTTTCATACGGTGGGTTAGCTTCTGGAATTCCTGCTTCCAAAAAGGGTGATGTTCTACCGCGACCCAGGCCGCTTCCACCAGGCACCAGCGCAGTTCCTTGCGCCCTTGTTTGGTGATCGGTCCGGTGAAATGGGTCTGACCGCTGTCATGAACGCCGCCACCCAGACCGGCGTAGCTGACTAACTTTTTAGAGGTTGGAAAGCGGGTGATATCACCGATCGCGGAGAGCACGGTCATGGCAGTGATCACGCCAAAGCCAGGCAGCTGCAGCAGGTAAGGAGTATGCTCACTCCAGGGAGCTGAGGTGCTTAGGCGAGCCAGTTCCTGGCCCACTTCTGCGATCTGGGACTCCAGGTGATCCAGCATGGCCAGATTTTGGCGAACCTGCAGCTTCTCCACCGGAGAGAGGGTCAGGTTTTCCCACCAACTGCGGTTCTTGTCCGCAAAAAAGCCTCCCTCCGGTGGTACCAGGTTATTGCGATGCACCACGCTGTGCAAGCGGTTGTGGGTCATAGTGAGCATCTTGACCAACCGACGCCGGTGGGCAATCAAGGTGCGCAGCTCCCTCACTTCCATCGGCGGCACCCATACTTCCGGTACCAAATTTGCCACCAGCAGCCGTGCCAGGCAGTTGACATCATGCTTGTCTGTTTTTACTCGCGCATTGGCGATCTGCTTCACCTCCAACGGGTGCGCCACCACCACTTTGCTCACCTGCGGCAGGGTGACATCGTACAGCGTCCAGGTGTTGGTTGTGGCTTCGATCACTACTGCATCCCCCGGCCTCAGATTAGCTTTCGCCCACTTGGGATAGTTCTCCATGTCCACCCTATGAGTGGGCAGGACCACTTCCTGCCGGGCATTCAAACCGCCCACCATCACGTAGTGCTTGTGGGCATCGATGGCAATGTAACGTTCAATAGGGATTGAAATTGGATCTTCACTCATGATACACTCCTTGTGTAGATGCGGCTGAGGCGCAGATTTATGGGCAAGGAGTCTCAAAAACCAATGCGGGCTCAGTACGGGCAGTACTGTCCCAGATGAGAAAATGCGACGGGGAGCCAAATAATTGGACGGGTTTGTCCATCCCATATCGCGCTCGGCTCGCCCAGACGCTCCGCACCCCGGATGCGTTCCCGTCTCTCAACAATTCGAGGATAGCACCCGCTGCGCCCAGCCGCAATTACATTCTAATAATTGCCAAGATCAAACAACGGGCAGTGAATGGTCGGTGAAGAGTTTGGTTCCCTGCTCAAGTGGGGTTGGCACCCCCTGAATAGTTTCAATTATTATTGGTGATAAGACCACAGAGACCCATATGCTGTTTAGCTGCCGAACGATAACTAAACAACAAGTGATCCCGGATCTTTCACTCTAAGGAGTAAAATCATGAAATATTTCTCCATGGTTGCATCCATGATTTTGTTTGTATCAATCAGCGCCTGTAGTCCAGGCCAGTTGTTTGGCCCTACGCTTACCACGACACCAACCTCTACTCTAACACCAACACCTACTCTAACACCAACCAATACACCCACACCGACAAATACCCCCACTCTCACCGCCACTCCTGTTCCTAACGGGCCATGCGATAACCCGCTTCTCCCGCTGGGGACGGGCAATCAATGGATGTATTGAGTCACCACTACGAGTGGAGAATCGCTTTTCAGCCTCACATCTCTCGGAATACAACATATTGCGAACATTGTTGCCCTCGTTGAGTATTCGGACCAAAAAAACAACCTTACCGTCAGGAAATTAGTGATCTGCCAGGATGGGACAATCGTGAATTATCCACTCTTCGTGATAAACATGCTTTTTTCAGATTATCTGGATAAATATATCCCCGCTTATAATGAATCCGGCGATTATGCTCCCAATTATCAATCGCTCATCCAGAACAACTGGGCATTGAACTGGCAGGCCGAATATTTAACGGAAGACGGGGCTTATCTCAGGAATCCCTCGGGGGAGGCTGACCTTTATATCCCAGTCAACACCGATATGGCACTGTCTTTTTATCTAAACGGCTCGCGGGAATCAGTCACTACTCCCGTTGGTAATTTCCCACAGGCTCTGAAAATCACTCAGGATTTATCCTTTCCCGTGACGATCACAACGTCGGGCAGCGGGTCCGGGACTGGCGCCAGCCTGAAAATCAGTACAACCCAGTGGTATGAACCATATATTGGACTCGTGCGCGCTCAGGTCACCTCTGTCGTCCTTAATGGGGTCCTAACCTTACCTGTCGAGAGCACACTTGAATTGGTCGAATTCACACCTGGAAATTGAGGGGGGCTGGCCTCGCCAATCCTCTCCAGTGTTCTTCTCCTGAAGAGG
The DNA here is from genome assembly GCA_963753465.1 of uncultured Chloroflexia bacterium. GTDB lineage: Bacteria > Chloroflexota > Anaerolineae > Anaerolineales > Villigracilaceae > UBA877. The sequence continues at coordinate 212,703 of CAVWCJ010000003.1, read as the reverse complement.
AAGATCGACTTCGTGTTGAAACTGCCGGATGCCTATTTGCCCTTGGAAACCAGGCTGCATTTTCCCCGCGCGATCCCTACGGTCTTGAACACCTTCGATGCTGCTTATCGATCGAGGGGCAGTCCGGTGGCCGGGTACAGGCTGGTCGGGCTGAATGGGCGGCCGTTTGAAGAGAGCATGGTTTTTCCATGGCAGCTGTAAATCATAAAATCTCTTCGCTCGATGTTGTTGACAGCCTTGTCCTTTGGGGTATAATTTCCACCCGCAAAGAAGCGAGTATACACGAACCTTAACAAAAAGTCAGAGCAGCTGATTCGCTCAGCAGGCCCTGAATATTTATGAAAAAACGTTAAGAAAGTAGTGCAACTGATTTGGTTTTTGGCGAGTCATTTGCTCTAAAAGAGGCCGACTAGCTCAACGGTAGAGCAGCTGACTTTTAATCAGTTGGTTCGGGGTTCAAGTCCCCGGTCGGTCACCATATACAGCGGGTAACCGCCATATAGCCCCCATATCTGGGGGCTTTTGCGTCTATATAGTCCATATCGTCCATATGTTCATTTGTTATATGCAGTAGATTTGCAGTAGTAGATCTGCCGGGAGATGCAATCGGTCATTGGCTGCTTGTGCTTAGGGCGATGGTGACGGTTATTTACCGCTTACCATCGCCCGCTCAATTTTAAACAAGGACAACACCATGACCATTTTAACCATCGCAAATCAAAAAGGCGGTGTGGGCAAGACGACCACCGCCATTTCCCTGGCGCACGGGTTGGCCCTCCGGGGCAAAGAAGTGCTTCTGATCGACGTCGATCCCCAGGGCCAGTCTGCCGTTTCCCTAGGCATGAAAGCCGAGCCGGGAGCATACTACCTGCTCACGCCTCCGCCTGGAGGGGTCGTCAGTGTCAAGCAGTGGGTTCGGAAGGGCCGCGAGCATTTGTGGCTGATCCCCGGGGACATCTCGACTAATGCCTCCCAGGCCCAGATCAACGCTGAAGGGCGCCCGCTGTCGCACGTTGCCAGCCAGATCAAGCAGTTCATCGGCGGCTGTATGGATCTGGATTACATCATCTTCGATACCGCACCCAGTGTGGGAGGGATCCAGGAGCGTGCGATCTGGGCCTCCGATCTGGTACTGGTCCCGGCTGCAACCGAATTCCTATCCGCTGATGGGGCGCGCAAAATCAGCGAGATGATGGCCATGATGCAAAAAGAGAAAGATTGGAAAGGCAAGGTGCTGGGGATCCTGCCGACCTTCTATGATGAGCAGACCCGCGAGAGCAAGATCCAGATGGAAGAATACCGAAAGGTCTTCGGCACATTGGTGATATCCCCCATCCATCGAGCGACGATCTTGCGCGAGTGCCCGGCTGAAGGCCGCACGATCTTCGAGGTTGAGATCGCCACAGACTCTGCCCAGCGGGCTGTCCGGGAATATCAGGCCCTCGTTGATTATGTACTGAAAGTGAGGTAGTTATGGCCGGAAAGAAAATGCAGCGCCGGAGCGCATTCGAAAGCTGGACTGACCAGGCTGGAGGTACCCCTTCACAGGCGACTCCTCCTACCCCAATCGATCTGATGGGTGTAGAACCAAAAAAAAGGAATCGGGGATGGGAGAAAGAACATCGTACTCATTCCTATCGGGGCGTGCCGCCTGAAGTTCACAAGCAGGTGACTGCCCTTGCATCGCAATTGGACGTGAACATTGACGAGGTGGTGCAGGTATTCGTGCGGTACAGCCTTTCCTGCCTTAACCGCAATATTCTTACTCTTTCACCTCGCCCCAAGGCACAGCGAATGACCCTGTTCCCCCTTCCCAATGGTTGGGGAGATCAGGTTGGGTGGAGCGAAGCGGGCGGATGGAATCCAGGAAAACTGCAGGAGATCCCTGGAAAAAAGAAGGTGTCACAGAAAGCGCCAAGCCTCTGGGAAATGCGTGCTCATTACCGTTTGCCGGCGGATGTTCACGAAGCGATCAGGCAAATCGCCTTGAAGCATACCCTTCCCGTTGGGGAGATCATGACCCTTTTCTTGAAGTATGGATTGGAGGCTTATAAAGCCGGGCATCTGGTCCTTACGCCTCATCCAAAAGTGGTCAGAATGACCCTGTCGGAGGTCTCATCGTGAGACGCTACATAACGAACTTCAGGTTTTGGTGGAAGATCGTCAGGTCAAAATCCCGTATGGAAACGATGTCTGCGTCACGTCGAAAGTACCGCCGACGCTCTGTAGACGCTCCGCAGACGTTCCCGCCGACCCTACCGAAGACGTTGGCTGCACAGGAAATCATGGAAGGGCTCTTGGAAATGGTTTTTGACCTGCAGTATGGGCGAACACAGCCTCCCGTCCTTGGCCTTCCTGTTGATTTTTATCATTTGGTTCATGGAAATGGTTTTTGCTCTTTTTGACCCGCTGAAATGTTGTCACGGAGGCGATCATGGACCCTGAATTAGCCTGGCAATCAGCACTCGGACAACTCCAGATGGAGATGCCTAAAGCCTCATTCGATACCTGGGTTCGTGATACCAGCCTGGTCTCCTATCAGGAGGGACTCTTTACAATCGGGGTGCAAAATGCCTATGCCCGGGACTGGCTGGAAAGCCGCCTGGCCAGTACTGTGACTCGCCTCTTAATGGGCATGATGGACCAGGACGTAAATGTGCAATTTGTGGTAAGCAGTGTTGAGGTTCCAAGCAAAGAGTCCGTAGAAGCTGGAGATAATGCCAGAGAACCAGGCGAAACAAAATACAACGGTCCTGACGAGGTGGAGATCGAAGCATCCTATGATCTGGCTTACGATGAGATCGTAGCTCCTGAGCATGTAACGCTCGTACCTCGTTACTTTCTTCGACATTTGCGCCTGATTGGACCGGACCTGAGCTGGCTCTACCTGGGCTTTCGCCAGGCGGCCTACAACACTGGAGCTCGCAGCGGGGTTAAGCGTGAACGCTTCTCCGGCAAGGCGATCGCGGCCTTGAGCGGGATCACCGAACGCACCTTCTGGAATCGAGTTGCAGATGCCGGGACCTGGAAGAGATTGCAGGGTTTGGTCACCACAACCGAGGCTGCTCCGGAGTGGGATGTGAACAGCGCCACTCCCAGGCGGTTGCCTCGTCGATACATTGTTGCAATGACCCTGCCTCTCACCGCGGCGGACGCACGATCTCTTCGGACCTGGCTGACCGCCACTATTGATAAGCTGGGCAGCCTGGAGAAGACGATCGAGGTGGCAGTTGAAGCATCCCTTGAAGAGCTGTTACCTTCGGACACCAGGGCCCAGGAGGATGATGCCCCGGAGACAGTGACCGCGATCATCCGCAGCCTCTTTGGGGAAACGATCTCCGCAGAGCATCTGAGCGCTTTGGCCACCCGTCTCCATAAGCACATCATGCCAGATAACGACCGTATGGGCGTGAGCCACTTCTTTACTGAGCATATATTGCCACATCTGGGGACCGGCCCTGGCTGGATGCTGACCTTGCTGCGGGACCGCTGCTACGTCAACAAGGAGACTGGTGAGATGCGCAACCGTGTCAAGATCTCAGGAGGATATGCCGAGGTCGCCTCCTGGATTGGTGTCACGCCGGGGACGATCTGGCGCTGGCTTAATGGGAAGCATTCTGCCAGTCGGGGCCGCAGCAAGCCAAGGGAAGGAAAGGGAAAACAATGTGGACCCGGCCGTCAGGCGTCCGAAATCGGCAAGCTGGCCAACCCGGTTTTGCGAGTCTATCTGAAAGAGATTGAAGCAGGAAGGAGCGGTCAGTCTCTTGAAACTGCCCCTCGCACATTCGATGTTCTTCTCGATGAGATTCCGATGGAAATCCTCGAAGCTGCCTTTAATGAGCAGACATCCCGGGATTTAGATCGAGCCCTGGCCTCAGAAGGTGATAATCGCGCGGTTTGCAGCATCGGAAATGGAGATATTCGCGCGGTCTGCAGCATCGGATTCGCGCGGTTTGCAGAAGCTGATCGCGCGGTTTGCAGAGTCTTTAAATCTCTTAATCACTTAAACCCAATTTCTAATGACTCCCCTACCCCCCTATCCCCCTCCGCCGAGGCAAGGATACCCAGCGCTATAGGCCAATTATCCTGGCGGGGGAGGGGAAATCTGGCTTTTTGGGACTTCGACTTGTTGATGTTGAATAACCAGGTCGCCAAAGCCAGGGAAATCCGGGAGCGGCAAAAAGCAACCGGAGCCAACATTGAGCGGCTTGCCCAGGGATTCGTGTCCTGGCTGTTATACGCCTACTCTCCCTCCGGTCAGCGCATTGATCATCCGGTGGCTCTGGCAGCTAAGAGGCTGCTGGAAAACGTCCATGCTGGAGCCGGGGGCGACTTCGACTGCCTGGCGCTGCTGCGCCCATTCGAGCTGAAGGCTCTCTTCGACCAGGACTTTGCCGGCAAACTCTGGGAAGCAAAAGAGACTATCGGGAAAGACATTTACACCGTGAACTACCGGCAGCTCGTCGAGCCGCGCAAGCGGGAGCTGTATCGTCGTCTTTTCGGAGGGGAGGCGAAGTGAATAAAAGCAAGTTCCTTTACCAGATCATTGGCCTAGCCATGGCAGTTCATTGTGATCTTGGCCCGGACCATGCCGAGATCGTTTACCACCGTGCCATGCTGGATGCGATGAGCGCGGACGGGATGGCAGCTTCCGACCGTCCAACGATTACCGTGAAACGCGGCGGGAAGGTCCTGGCCGAATACCAGCCGGATTCCATCGTACGTCAAGGAGACCAAGCCCTGATTCTGGAATACAAAGCGGAGCCCCGCCTGAGCGAGGCTGCTCTCCGCCAGGTGCGGGCGTACCTGTCTGTGTATCACGAGCCGGCGGTCGGCCTGGTGATCAACTTCGGCGGTCCCAGCCTGGCCTGGCGCCAGGTGCGGGCGCGCCGCTCGAAAGGTGGAAAAAGCCGATAGCGCGCTGCACGTGCGTGTGCCAAATATTTTGCACACAAGGAGAACCATATGGACCTAAACCGTATTACCCTGATCGGACGGATGGGGTCAGAGCTGACCCCCAAAACAATCGGCGAAGGCGAGGCTGCCAGGCAGGTTGCCAGTTTCCGCTTCGCCGTCAACTCCCCCTTCGATGACCAGGCCACCTGGCTCACCGTCGAGTGTTGGGGCGGCCTGGCCGATGTGGTCAAGAAGCTCAGCCTGAAGAAAGGCAGCCGGCTGTACGTCGACGGCAAGCTGGTCCCGGATAAGGACACCGGCGGCCCGCATGCCTGGATCGTCGAGGCAGGCGAGAAAGCCGGCATGGCTCAGGCGTCCTTCGTCGTCTGGGCGGACACGGTCATCGCCCTGGACGGAAAGCAGGCAGATGCTAAAAAAGGCTCCGGGGAAGGTGGCATGTCAAGCAGTGCGCCGGCAACCGGCAGCTAAGTTAACCAATAACATTTCGTGACTGGTGGGTGGAGTGATCGCCCACCAGTCAGGTCCTTCGCAAGGCATCATCGTAAAAGGGAACGGGTAGCCCCATGAACTACACATCCACTGCTTACGCCTCCGCCCGAATTGACGGTGTGCTGGACTGCTTGACATTGAAAGTCGGCCTTTTGGAAACACTTTCCCAGCAGACGCCGGTGGTCACTTTTCACGTGCTGGCCGGCCTGCAGAGGCATCCGGTGTGGGCGGTTGAACGTCTGGCAGCCGTCGTCTACTGTTACTGTCAGGCAGCGAAGAATAATATGCCTATCAGGAACGCCGACGATGAGCTGGGGATCGAGGTCAACTTGAGCGCCAACCTGATCAGTGGGACTGAAGCGATCTGCATGGTCGCCTCGTCCATTAACTGGCATACATCCGCCCGAGTTCGAGGAGCTGCTGAGGCAATGATCGACGAAATGGTCGGAGATTCGCAATCGAATGGTTACTGGCCATTCAAGAACGCCATGCGAATGCCCATCGTCAGGGAACGATGAACGGTGCCACATTCGCCTCGACCTACCGGCCTCGGCGAGGCCTACCGGCCCGGCGCGGGCTAAGCCGCCGTACGCCCCGCACACTAGGCTTACCGCCGTCGGTTCAGGGCGCTGGCGGATGCCGCCGCCTGCTGGCTTCCGCCGGCCAAGACCAGCTACCGCTGGTTGAGCGATATCCCCATTGGCGGCCAACCCATGATCATCTTGCACCGCGTTGATCCTTCCAGGCGCATGTACCGCTGGTACTCGGTCCATGTCCAGCCAACGCTCTTCGACCGTTGGGCTGTGATCTGCGCTTGGGGCAGTCTGCGATGCAACTTCCAGCAGCAGCGGGCGGTCCCCTGCGAGAGCAAGCAGGCTGCCGGCCAGCTGGCAGCTCAGATCGTCGCCCGGAAGGAGAAGCGAGGCTATGTACAAAAAGAAAATCGCAACCCGCTTGACTCATCCCGGCAGCCCGTTGTAAACTGACAGAGACAAGCCGATCGGGACGTCCCCCCCGTCCCGGCGGCTTGTTATTTTTTGTTCGTCCAAAGAGGTCGCGATGCCAAGCAAAAAAGTAGTGCCGGTGCAGGTCATGGTTCGCACGACGACGGATACGGTCGAGCTTTGGTTCGGCGATGAGACCGGAAGGCAGCTGGTGAGAAGGAGTAAAAAGACGGGCCTGACCTGGTGGCAGCAGGTTGAGGATTTATTGAGGTTGTCGTACTACAGCGGGTTCATTTGGGACAAGGGGCCTCAAGGGCGCTATTTGTGCTGCCTCATTTCTTCGGCTACCGCCGACCGGCTTGCCAGGATCGCTGGGGCGGAAAAAGAATCTGCTTGGCCCTCCTGGTTAAACAGTGTAAACTAACCGCAACAGGTTGGCCGGGATGTACTCACCATCCGAGTTCATTTGATCATTATGTGAGGTGCTACATTGAAACAAACTCGGGCAAGCCAAACCGCTATGGGCACGGTTGCCTTGCGAGCGATTGAATCAGAAAAACCCGCCGACGAAAGAATTTGCTACGATCCTATTACCCGAAAATTTATCGATTCATGGTTCTATCTCCAGGTCAAGCTCTTTGTCAGATTTGGTGAGCGGTTCACCCACGGCGCCACGACCGAGGTTCTCGGTCGCTGCCGGTATGTTGACGAATATCTCCAGGAATGTCTAATCACTGGAACAGCCCAGGTGGTGATTTTGGGAGCAGGATTCGATTCCAGAGCCTAACGTGGCGAGCTGTTTTCCAAGGAGGTGAAAATTTCCGAGGTTGACCATCCCGTCAACCAGACGAGTAAGATAAAACGGGTGAAGAAAATATTCGGCACAATCCCCACAAATGTTGTCTACGTCCTGATTGATTTCAACGTTGAGACTTTGGATAAACTCTTCCTTAGGGTGGTGACGGTCAATCATGAGGAAAGGAATAAGGCTATAATTTAGCCATTCTACCCTAAGGAGGATCGTATGATTGAGAAACCGAACTGGCGCGAGCGCCTGAGGTACGCGTTCGATAACACCCTGTCGCGCGGGCCGAGCGCCCTAATTGGCTGGCTGGCGCTAGTGACCGCCATCCTGATCGCCATAGCGACCGCCGCGGTCCTGATCGTGCACGGCATCCCGGCACAGTCTTCCCCCTTCGCTGTTTTCTGGAACATCCTCTCGCAGGCCTTGACGCCCAACCCTGTAGATGCCGGCAATCCGCTCCCTTACTTGGTAGTAATGCTGGCCGTCACCCTGGGCAGCCTGTTTATCGTAAGCATCCTGATCGGCATACTGAGCAACGAGATCGAGGGGCGGGTGGACGCCTTGCGGCGCGGCCGCTCGCGGGTCCTGGAAAGCGACCACACGATCGTCCTCGGGTGGTCGCATCAGATCTTTACGATTGTCTCCGAGCTGGTCATCGCCAACGAGAACCGCAAGCGGGGAGCGGTGATCGCCATCCTGGCCGACCGGGACAAGGTCGAGATGGAGGATGAGCTCCGTGCGCGGATTCGTCATACGAAAAACACCCGGGTCATCTGCCGCAGCGGCGACCCGATCGAGCTGGCCGATCTGGAAATCGTCAGCCCGCACACCGCCCGTTCGATCATCATCCTGCCGCCCGACGAAGACGACCCGGATATCTTCGTCATTAAAACCGTGCTGGCCATCACCAATGATCGCAACCGGCGCCCGGATCGCTACCATATCGTAACCCAGCTGCGCAACGAAGCCCACCTGGACATCGTGCGGATGATCAGCCACAAGGACGACGTGCAGGTCGTAATGACCGGCGACCTGATTGCCCGGGTCGTGACCCAGACTTCGCGCCAGTCGGGCCTGTCCGTGATCTATACCGAACTGTTGAATTTCGAGGGCGACGAGATCTACTTCCAGAAGGAGCCGGCGCTCACCGGCAAGTCCTTCGGCGAGGCGCTCCTGGCGTACGAGGATTCGTCGGTAATGGGCCTGCAAACCGCCGACGGGAGGATCGCCATCAACCCGCCGATGGATACACAGCTGAATCCGGGCGATAGCATTTTTGCCATCTCCGAGGACGACGACACCGTGCGCCCCTCCGGCCTGGCCAACCCGCCTGTCGACGAGAGCGCTATCCGCAAGGGCGATCAGCTGCGCACCGCCGTCCCGGAAAAGACGCTCATCCTTGGCTGGAACCGCTACGGTGAGGTGATCCTGCGCGAGTTGGACAACTATGTTGCCAATGGGTCGCACCTGCTGGTCGTTGCGGATTCGAGCGCCTCCACCGAAGTTGCCAGAGTCGGCGATGAGATCAGGGCCTGCGGGCGCGACCTGCACAACCAGGAGGTGACGTTCCAGGACGGCGATGCCACCAGCCGTCCCCTGCTGGACAACCTCAAGATCGCCGATTTTGACCACGTCATCGTCCTGAGCTACCCCGGGATCGACGTCGAGGAAGCCGACGCCAAGACCCTGGTCACGCTGTTGCACCTGCGCGACATTGCTGAACGCGACGGGACGCCCTTCTCCATCGTCAGCGAGATGCTTGACCTGCGCAATCGCCTGCTGGCCGATGTAGCCCATGTGGACGATTTCATCGTCAGCGACCACCTGGTCAGCCTGATGATGTCCCAGCTCTCCGAAAACACCGCGCTTTTCGAGGTTTTCAGCGACCTCTTCGACGCGGAGGGCTCGGAGATTTATCTAAAGCCCATCGACGGGTATGTCGTTACGGGCAAGCCGGTCAATTTCTACACACTGGTCGAGGCGGCCCGCCGGCGAGGGGAGGTTGCCATCGGCTACCGGCTAGCAGCCGAGTTCGGCGACCAGGACCAATCTTACGGCGTCCATACCAATCCGAAGAAGTCCGCGCTGGTGACCTTCGCCCCCGAAGATAAGATCATCGTGGTGGCGGAAGACTGAAATTGACCGGCGCGAGCTCGATCGTCCAGATTCGGCCAGCCGTCACAAGGCTGCCCGAAATATTATCTTCCCGCCGCGAACCGAAGCCATGCGCGCCCGAATCCGGCAAGACACTTGGAGGAAGGCAAGCCGGAGGACAGGCCTGAAGATAAGGGCGACGGTTGCCTCGTTGCGCCTGGTGATGGCGAGTAGGTCGTCGTGGCCGTAGGTCAACAGAATGAAATTCGCCCCAACTTTGTCGGCCGTGGTCGAAGCAGCCGGGTTGCCATTGAAGTAAGGGGCAATCAGGAGCTTTTTACCGCCGGTCTCAAGTCCGAGGGCAGCATGTCCGAACCAGGTCAGGGTTGTGGTCATAGATGCCTCCAAACGTAATAAAAAATGCAGTTTACTTGTATAATAAAACGGGCCTGCAATTTTAGCATAGCTATATTCGACCAATACCATAGAACCGAAATGAGGAGGTTTTTTCTTATGTTCTATCTTTTAGGTCATTCGGTCGGAATATCCATCCTCCCAAGTTTCATCGGCAGTATGCCAGTATATACTGTGGTTGCTTGGCTCATCATACTGGGGTTATACCAACTCCTCATCGAAATTCTCAGACGAATTTTTATCCATACCAAAACCCAAGTCGACGAATTAATTCTCTCAATACTGCGTGAACCTGTCCGCATTTTGCTCATTGCATTTGGCTTTCTGGATGTTCTACGTTCTTTTGTATTACCCGCAGGATGGTTTGACACGCTCGCCCACTTTGATGATGTAGTGATCATCGGCGTTGTCACCAACATTGCGTGGAAAATCCTCTCCAGGGTAATCCTACAGATTGCTCAAAGGAAGGCAGAAGAGAGTGAAAGCGCTGTGGACGATGTTATCGTACCCATCATGGGCACGTTTGGGAGAATAGCCGTTATACTATTTGTCATATTAGCTACACTCAATGTGTTTGGCATAAAACTTACAACTCTGTTGGGTGTATTGGGGGGCTTAAGTTTCCTGCTCATCATATTGTTCCAAGAGCCTTTGTCTAATTTATTCAGCGGGGTGTACTTATGGATGGATGCCCCATTCAAACTATATGACTTAATCATTACAGACGATGGGACAACTTACCAGGTTCAGCGTATTGGCGCGCGAGTTTCAAGACTCTATAACCTCAATGACCACACCGTGGCTCACATCCCAAACAGCAATCTGTCAGGGCAGCGTCTAATCAATCTTACTCAGCCAAATACGGAACTTAAGGCGACGGTAACGATCGGCATCGCTTATAGCTCGGATCCAACAAAAGTATCTGAACTTTTGTCAGATATTGCCAACTCACACCCCAATGTCTTGGGAATCTGGGAAAAGAAACAAAAGGCGATAGAAACGCAGATGAAGATAATACCCAGTGAAAGCAGGGATTGGTGGAAAATACAGGTTGAACGCCTACGGTCTGAATACGAGGCGCGCGACCTCGGCGAACTTATCAGCCGAGAATTGATCCTGCTGGGAGAATTCGTCAGTGCGATTGAAGAGAATGGTTTAAGCCCGAACGAAAAATTAGCCGTTCAACAGCAGGCGCTCCATATTATCGCTCAAGTCAGAGATCTGCGACGATTGTACACTCAGTGGCTGGCAGCCATTGGCTATCTTGCTGCGCATTACAAGGATGAAGATAGTGCTAAATTCGACGATATTATTAAAGTGAGGACTAAAATTGAGAAAGAGGAAATTCCCTGGTTGGCAGAACGTATTGGAAGAGACGACAATGCAAAATCCGAATTGATGAGAGGAGGGTTGCTTCCTGCCGTTATGGGTTTCTTTGAATCAATCGGCGATATGTCCCCAGAGAGGCTGGAGGCGTTTGCTTTGGAGTGGAAAACGCAACAACCAACTTCTAGTGTGGTTGAAGATTTTGAAAAGCTTTACAAATTCTGGTATCGTGCGTTCCACTTCTTGCGAAGTGAACTAGCAGAATTGACCGACCTGCGCCGAATGCCGTTGGAAGAGCAGACCCAGGTGGATGACAAGATTAATGCCCTGGCAGTGTGGTTTAACGGTATATTCTTGCTCCCCGTCCCAAAATGGCAATTGCCGGATGTCAACTTTGTCAATCACGGCGAATTGAGCCTCGACTTCCGCCTTGAGTTTTTTATCGACGATCTTTCCGGGGACCATTTTAAAAGGGGAAATGACATAACTACAAAAATTAGAACATGGATCACGGAACGGTTCGAGCAAGAACATATTGAAATTCCATTCCCACAAACGGATATTTGGTTTCGAAGCGCGTTGGAAGCACATCGCCCAAAAATATGAAATTTGCCCCTCAGCAGTTTGGATGAAATTTCATTTCGCTGTTCCTTGAACATATAACCACTCGCTCGGGAGAAAAAATTTACTTCATCTCCAAAAAATGTGTATGTTGAAAGTACGCTTTCAACCTAAGCAGATACCATAATATCTGTTTGATGGAAATGGTGGATTCAAATAGCTTTATTTCCCGTTGTTAACTGGAGGAGATTATGGGCAACAAGCGGAAAAACTTATTCAACTGGTGGGAAAATCATTGGCCTCTCCACGTGTGGGTTGTTATCTTTGCCATATTGGGGTTGTTAATAATTGCCTGGGGGTTTGCGGCTTCTACTTATGGAACCACTTCTGCGGGACGGACTAAAGAAATTGATCTCCTCATTGGCAGTACGGGCGCTTGGGAAGATGCAAATGATGAACTAAATCGTCTCAAACAGATCATTATGGCCAATCCAAGGAGCTATCCCAATCCCGAAGATGTTCTAATAAAAGCAGAAAATGATGTAAAAACTGCCCGAGATAAATTTGAAGCGGCTGGTTTCAAAGCTTTAGATGGCGAATTAATCATTATCTTCGGCATCCTGCTTCAAGTGATTGTGGCTTTGGTTTTAACAAAAGCCTTTGCGACTAGACTTGAAAAAATGCGTAAGGAGAGGACTGCACCCGATGCAGACAAACTCAAAAATGAGTGGATCGAAAAGATACGCGCTGGACAGGTACTAAAGGAAGAGGATGAAATCCTAAGACGCATTGATGATGAAGTCGCAAATTCAGAGCTTTCCACGGCGGATGTTTCACGTAGTTCAAAAGTATCAGAAACATATAGAAGACTGATGTCCAAATGCCTGAAAGCCAATCGCGAAGAGATCCCATGGTTACAAATCTCCAATTTGATATACAAGCTAGCATTGACATGCAAAGAACGAACAGACAAGGAAGAGAAGGGGTGGGGCGGATTGGAATTGTCGATCAGGAATCAATATGGAGAATTGAGACGAATTATTCGACAGGATACCAATGATTTAGCATATTCATCTATTATTACCCCCATATTGTTTCTGGCAGTTTTTACCATTCTCAATTTTTGTTGGAAATTTGTAAGCGGTGAGACATTGGGGAATCAGCTAGTCTTTTGGCGTAATCCTGTTCTATGGGTTGGAGTGGCCTTTGTAGCGTATGGAATCGTTCATGTTTGGGCAGCTTCATTCGCTTACTGGGTGGCAGAAAAAACCTGGACAGATCTTGACGATGTCATTGTCAGCGCGATCATTGGTCCTTTATCAGGCCTGGCGACGGCGATATCTTTGCTCATTGCGCTGGAGATCCTTACAGGGCCAGGAACACCTCCTGTCGAATTTGGCCCCTTCCTAACGTGGATAGCGCATGAAGCAACAGCGAACGTCTCAAGGACTTTGGTGGTGGTTCTTGTGGGAACGTGGTTTGCTGTTTTTATTCTAAACCATGTCGTTGTCTGGGCATTGGAACAATGGGCAGAACGGACTACACAGATCTACGATGATATGTTTGTTAAACTGGTTCAAGTATTTGGCACTTTCATCCTGCTTGCCATCGGAATTGGGGCTACGTTGGCTCTTTTCAATGGTCCTCTTAGCCAGGCAACCGGAGTTGACAACATTATTCTTCCGTACACTATCATTGTAAGTGTGTTGACAGCCATAGTGGGCTATGCCGCCAGTGCAGGGTTTGAAAATTTCTTTGGGGGCTTGCTTCTTCAAATCGAAAAACCATTTGACCGTGGCGAGCGCATTATTTTGCCTGATGGACAGATTTGTGATGTGCGCGATGTTGGGATGCGGAGCACGGTTTTGTATAACGTGACAGAGCACAGTGAGGTGTCCGTCCCAAACTCCGAGATGGCAAAAATGATCATTAAAAATACATCGCGCCCCGATTTGGAACTACGCATAGCGGTTCCGGCCTGGATTGTTCCTGGAGCACGTAATCTTAAAATTGCTGGCGCCATCCTACTGGATATTGCATATTTAGAGAGAGAAGTCGATCAAATGCGCGTGTTCGGCGCCGAGTTGAACTCCAACGAACGCGACAAGATGAAGAAAAATCTAGTCCTAAGCGCCAATCGAACAACGCTTGAGGATGGCATGGAACGTCTTGTCATGAGGCATGTCAAGATCCGCAAAACAATTGTTTCGCAGATCATAGGAGGTGGTGTGGCGGAGCCCGAACCTGTTTTTGACGTAAATGGAGATACGCAAAAGGACCCGTGGAGGAAGGTATTAAAGCGCATCGAAGATTCGAGGCGAAACTACCAGCAAGTACTCAGTGAAGAAAACGAAAAATTATTAAGGTGTGTGAGGAAATCGGAAGGCGATAAATCGGATGAAATGTTACGAAACTACCGCCGGGCAGTCAACGAGGCTGTCTTTTCAGAATCTATGCCGTCTCAAGCTAAATTGAGCGAGATGATTAGAGATATTTCTCTGCGTGAGCGCATTGATAAGAAAAAACTGTTGAAGGTATTACTGCTTCTGTCCGGGGCCAAATCAACTAAAACCGATGTTAACCGACATACTCTTGACAAAATAGGAGGAAAGCTAAAAGAGTTGGAATTTAAAAGATTGGGCATCGTGCTCCTTATCAGCGATGATGTCGCCACTCTCGAAAATTACATTTACGCAATTGGTGAGCAATATCCAGATGTACGCTCTGAGTTGGATGGCGTTATTGAAGAGTTGGCCAAGGAACCCTCCGTTTCTTCAGAGTATTCGGATGATGGGCATGTTCGCCTTACCTTAAGTTGCTATGCTCTTTATCTAGAGCGTAAGCTTGAAGTCCAGCATAAAATCAATCGTGATATTGAATGGCGATTTAACAGTGCAAACATCCAGTTCGAACGGCCATCGCGAGGAAAGGAATCGAAGGGCTGAGTTTCTAAATGGTTCCAGGCTCTTTGTAGTTTAATATCAACCGGGGCAGATCATGGAAAAAAAGAGTCGAACCATAATTTACGCCATTACAGAACAAGGAGATTTCAATGTCCACTCCAGACAATCAAGTTAAACCTCGCGAAAGAGGCCAATTTGTACTTTGGATTATATTAAGCATTCTAATTTTGATTGCGTTGTCCGTTGTCATAGGCCTAGAATCTATTCTGGTTGTTAACCCCGCAGATCGATCTTCCATCCCAAATTCTTACCAATGGTTTGTTGGTTTAACATCGTTTTTGGTCGGAGCAGTGTTGCTAATTAGGGCACCGAGCACCTGGGAAACAAAGCGCGTCCGAGACCTGCGCGATTTTGGCCCAAACCTGTGGATCCAAGCCAGTTTGGCGCTTGGCCTGTGTGGGCTGGCATATGTTTTCCATATTGCAGGGATTCTGCCTAATGCGACAACCAAATGGGGATTATTTATCCTGCTAATCCTATTAGAATTTTCCAGCGGCATTCTGACATTTGGAGCGGTACTGCTTCTACTATTGGTTGTTGAAGAACTATTTAAAAACAAAATTGATCAAATTCATGTACTGTTACGAGAGCCAGAGTACCAACAGTATGATTTTTCTGGCTTGCTATTAGGGAGACTAAAAAAGGATGCCGATTTGAATATTCCTGCCCAAGGTATTGATGTGCTTTCCAAAAACTGGGATGCCGAGAATGGCAAGTTGACTCTTGTAATCGGCTGGGAAAAAGAGACAAATAATTCTAGTGCTGAAGGTAAGAATGCACCGAAATCCAAAAATGGAAACGAACCGAAAATCCTTCATACTTTTCGTTATGAAATTGTGACTGACTCGAGAGGAAAGATACTGACGATTACTACTAGTGAAAGAGAAGCAAAGAGCAAGTAACACACCTGTGAGCTTATTTTTGGGGAGCAAAAATGCAAGCTAACATTTCTGCTAGAGGATATACGAATGTTATCCTCGTTCTTAACATGAAACGCTTCGTTGAACAAGCTGACCAAGAACGTTTCGAGACCATTCGCGGTAAACAGGAATTTGCAGATATCCTGCGCAAGAACTGGCCAGCAGCTATATCTGACCAGGATGCATTTATCTCACTTGAAGAAGAAAAACGGCGCTTGGCACAACGGGAGAGTAGGAAATTAACATCAGATGACAGAATGGCCACTGAGCAAATAGGCTTTGCTACAGGCATCTTCCGTTCTGTAATGATAGAAGAATACACCTTCCCCACATATGCCTTAGATAAGGAAAAAGTTAAATTTCCAGACACTTTGCTAGCCAATTTCCAGTTTAAGGCTCTTTTCCAGCGGGCTTGGGATCGCTGGCGTGTTTATATCCGTCCATCGTTCACCGGCTTTTTCACTATAAGGCTTACTCAGGATTATCGAAAGAGTCCGCGTTCTTTGCTGTCCTTGGCTCAAGATGTTTTGAACTTGCAAGAATCTTTAGATGTGCGCAGCGCATGGCAATGGCGTGAACGTGCGCGGCAACAGTACAAAAATGATCCTGAGTTGCTGGCAGTTAAAGAAGAGTCTGTCGAGGCATTTTTGGAATGGATTGGCGTGACACAAGAGGATCCCGGCGAATTGCTTTACTATCCTGTACAGTGGAAAATCGCGATGGAAGTGGCAGGACTATTTGCAGACAAGATCGGTTACCAGATTCCACTTCCAGGCCAAAATCCGATTAAGCTGGCGAAACCAAGCGCGAGGCTGTCTATTCCATTGCACGATTCCTATGTTATTCATCACCTTGACGGCTTACTGGCTGACCCATCTTTGGTCAAATCCGACGAAAAAAGCCAGGAACAAGCCAATGTTCAGATTCCCATTACAGTATACGATATCCGTCATCCAAAAGCACACGCGCTCCGACGAGCATTAGTTAAACTTGGCAGAAGGCACGGTGCTGAAAGAACGTATGCGGGACGATGGAGATGAAAACGCTAATTCGTCTGCCCATAATCTATTAGATTCCGAGAAGGTTGTATTCCCTAATCCGCGCTGGAGCATCGTTGATAAAATCCTTGAGCAGAATCAGGCCTCTTGGAATGATGAATTGTGCCTGCTCGCCTCGCGCACGGCTGTCATCATTCCCTCACATCAATGGCGCAATTATGATTTGGCAGTCTCGACTGTCCCAAGCTCAACATTAAAAGTAATATATCCGCGCTATTGGGGCACGATCGAGCGCATGATTGAATTTATTGTTGAGGTACGGGTTCTCGCCCAATTACTTGAAAGTTCATCTTATGATCTATTGGAAGAAATCGCAGAGATCGTTCATCAGATGCGCGATAAACTGCTCTCTGGCGATATCAAAATTTATCCCCGAATGCGCTTGTTGGCCGCCAATGCTGCCAATGTGAAACGCTTGGCAGCATTATGTCAATCATTAAGCCATCCTCAATTATGGAGTCGCGCCGAGTACGCTATCCAGAAGGCCCAGTATTTATTCGACCAATTGGGTGTTCCTTTGACTCTTCAGCACCTAGAAAGGAATATTGTCAGCATTGCCAGCATGGTAGACCATGTGGATGAATTATACTTAACCGACCTTTCCGAGAAGAACAATGATAAAACGACCGTGTTATCGCTGGGTCTGGCCGCTGCTTCGCTTACATTGACATTCCTTATGTTGCCATCCTTTTGGGCAGATATGTATCAATTGAACCAAGAGTACATATCTAGTGTTTGGAAACAATTGGGTAGTGGATTCTCGTTCCTTTTTGGGGCATTAGGTACCCTGTTAGCAATGATTCTAATCTTTCTTGCTTTTATTTTGCTACGCATGGCCATTATCCAAAGAAAGTATATTCGAGATATTTTCAACCGCTTTTTGAATGGGGATTAGGAAAAGCTATTAAGTAATCAGTTGAAAGACTTTTTAGAAGTGGGCCAGAAGTGATACACTTCGGGCATGCCAAAAGCGAGAGATTACCATCTCAACGAACAAGAATTGCAGATTGTCGAAAACGCAATTCATCACGACAAACGACCTGAAGTGCGGCAAAGGTGTACAGTCATCAGACTGTTGCATCTGGGGCATAGGCCGATAGAGATGGCGAAGATGCAGGCAGTCACAACGCCGCAGGGTGCAAAAACCATATCCTGCGGGTTTCGAGGTAGGTATTGTGGTGTAAGCCAGTATCCTTGGGCTCAAATGTGGATATAGAAGGCTTGGATGATTGGGAAGCCCATCCTAAAAAGCTTGAAATTACACGAGTCCGGAGTTATACGAGATTCCTGCCACGAGTCCGGAGTTATGGGAGAAAATTTTTAACTCGTTCAAGAAACTTGCTATTTTTCCCCTTCAAATATGTTGAGTCCGGCCCGGAGTTAGACGAGACTGAACATATACAGCATAGTTTTTTCACCGGATGGAAAAACCCTGGCGGCCGGCCTGGAGAACGGCGATATCATTTTTTGGAATGTGGCCACCGGGGACCTCTTGCGAACGATCCAAACTCGTAGTGATCACTGGGTGGTTTACCTAGCCTTCTCGCCGAATGGAAAAACCCTGGCTGCTGAAGCACCTGGTAATAATATTGTCCTGATCAATGTGGCAACAGGCGCGGTCTCGCAAACACTTTCGGGTCACTTCGATCTTGTATACAGTGTGGCCTTCTCGCCGAATGGGAAGCTGTTGGCTTCCGGGTCACGCGATGGATATGTGATTTTGTGGGATGTGGAGACAGGGCAAAGCATCGCTCGTAATCTACTTAGTGCTAACGGTGGTTGGGTGAATAGTGTGGCCTTCTCACCGGATGGGAAGACCCTCGCCGCCGGAGGAAATAATGGTCTGATCGTTCTGTGGAATGTAGCTCCATAGGGGGAAAGAAATTAACTTGAGACTCAAATGATAAAACAGCTATTCCGGCTTATCGTCCTGGCCTTGAGCTGTGGCTTTCCTTGTATGATTGGGGAAGATGAAAACAAAGTAGTTATCGAGAAGATCCATTGAACTAAGCGCTTCGGTGCGACACGAGGCTGTTTTTGTGACCGTCTTGCATGGTCGTATCATGACAAGACCTGCCGTCCCATCGGCAGTACCCTAAGTGGATGTGGGGAGGAAGCAATTTCTCCTTGCAAAGCTCCACCAACAATGTACCCATGGCGAAAGCCAGCGCACAAATCGTGAGACAAGTGCGTTCCCCAAAAGTGTCTGAGGGGAGAGGACTAGAGTTTGGCAGTATGGTCAACAAATGTGAATGTCCGTGAAACGCCGTTATTAGTACCAAGCTGAAGGCACGGGTAGCAGGCTTGAGCCAAAAAGGCAAAGCAGTGGGCACAGGAAGTCGAAGCTTTCCTGTCATGGGCAAACAACACTGTCGGCGGAGAGGACAGACCTAACCTGTTAGTGTCACATGAACGGAACGTGGTAAGCCCGTAATTCTCCTCATCAAGAGGAAAGCGAGCCGTAAGGCGAGCCGATGGGAGTGCGGGTATGGGAGTGTGGAGAAAGCGAACGCCGTTCTGTAACGGAACGGATAAGGGTTGAGCCAAAAGCAACATCGCCCTGCACGAAAGTGAGCAGACTTCCGCATGGTCTTTGATCACGAGAGAGTTTGGCAAACCGATTGAGGAGGGAAGGCAGATGAAAGCAAATGAAACAGTTGCTTGTGCGACCTCCCACGGACAGGTGGACTGGCACGCTATAGATTGGCGGAAAGGAAACCGAAACGTGCGTCGGCTCCAGGCGCGTATCGTGAAGGCAACGCAGGAAGGCAGATGGGGCAAGGTCAAAGCCTTGCAACACTTGCTGACCCACTCGTTCAGCGGCAAAGCCCTCGCCGTCCGACGGGTGACAGAAAATCAAGGCAAGAGCACACCAGGAGTGGACGAAGAAATTTGGAACACTCCCAGCAAGAAGGCAAAAGCAGTACTCTCGTTACGCCAGCGGGGTTACCGGCCTTCACCACTCAGACGAATATACATCCCCAAGAGCAGTGACCCAAAAAAGTTGCGCCCATTAAGTATCCCGACTATGAAGGATAGAGCGATGCAAGCGTTGTACCTCTCGGCGCTCGACCCAATAGCAGAAACGGTGGCCGACCCGAATTCCTACGGATTTCGCAAAGAAAGGTCTACGGCAGATGCTATTGAACAATGCTTCAAACTTCTCAGTAAGGGAAATCAGGCGGGTTGGATATTGGAAGGCGACATCAAGTCATGCTACGACCGGATCAGTCATGAGTGGCTACTGGCCCACATCCCAATGGATAAAGCCATTCTCAAGAAATGGCTCAAGGCCGGGTTCATCGAAAAGCACGTCTACCATCCAACAGATGAAGGTACGCCTCAAGGCGGTATTATCTCCCCTGTCCTGGCCAATATGACCCTGGATGGGCTGGAAAGGGAACTAAGGAAGCACTTTCCCAGAAACCAAGGAGACAAGGTCAATTTCGTCAAGTACGCAGACGACTGTGCGCCACGAAGGCTCATAGAGAAAGGAGGAAGCAGAGCCGTGCTGTACGAAAGATGAGGGAGGGCCCCTCGGAGTCGCCATACAGGTGGAGGCTTCAAACCACCGTAAGCGGCTGTGGCCAAAAGCCATGGTCGTGAGCGTTACGGAAAAGGCAGAGCCAAGACTCTGTCAGGTGAGTGTGATGGAGACGAACACAAGTGAATCGCTGATAAAGTGTCGAAAGCGTAGGGAAGCCATCAAAACCAGGTAGAGTCGTTGACCTGGGATAAGTCTGGAAGAAACCTGTTTACTGACCAGACGGTGACCGGCATGAAGGCGACGTGAACATCACACAGGCTTTGGTACGGAACGTGGGAACCTACGACTCCGATGCTAATGGAAAAATCCAAGCGGAAACCCCGCAAGGATGAAAGTACAAATGCGGAGTATAGGGGCGGATCAACCTGTAGTAGCGAAGAACCCACTAAAAAGGTGGCGGAGCGAAGAGGTTGAGTTATCCTGTTTTGAAGATGTGTCAACTACTGCAAAGTAGGAGGAGCCATGGACAAAACGAAGCCGTATGATATTCCCAAACAAACAGTGTGGGAAGCATACCAGCGAGTCAAAGCGAATAAAGGAGCGGCTGGAATAGATGATGAAACGATCGAAAAGTTCGAAGAAGATCTGAAAGGCAATCTGTATAAGATCTGGAATCGGATGTCTTCAGGGAGCTACTTTTCCCCGCCGGTTAAAGCAGTGGAAATACCGAAGAAAAGCGGAGGGACCAGAATCTTGGGGATACCGACCGTTTCAGACCGCATTGCGCAAATGACAGTCAAGATACACTTT
Source organism: uncultured Chloroflexia bacterium (assembly GCA_963753465.1). Lineage (GTDB taxonomy): Bacteria > Chloroflexota > Anaerolineae > Anaerolineales > Villigracilaceae > UBA877. The sequence continues at coordinate 191,915 of CAVWCJ010000003.1, read as the reverse complement.
GAACCGAAGGTGGAGCCCTACTTTGAGGCAGACTCCTACGGATACAGACCAGGGAAATCGGCTGTCGAAGCGGTAGGAATAACGCGAACGAGATGCTGGCGCTACAACTGGGTGCTGGTATTTGACATCAAGAAGCTGTTTGACCGGATCGATCACGAACTGTTGATGAAAGCGGTAAGGAAACATACAGACAGTCCGTGGGAGATTCTCTATATTGAGAGGTGGCTAAAAGCGCCCTTCCAGATGCAGGATGGAACCATGATCGAACGAACCGCTGGAACCCCTCAAGGAGGGGTGATTTCCCCGATATTGGCGAATCTATTCATGCATTATGCCTTTGACCAGTGGATGAGCAGAGAAAACGCACGAAATCCGTGGGCAAGGTATGCTGATGATGCAGTAATCCATTGTCGAACGAAAGAGGAAGCTGAAGCCTTACTGACAAAACTAGAGGAACGGCTGAAACAGTGCGGATTGGAAATGCACCCAGAGAAAACCCGGATCGTGTACTGTAAGGATGATGATCGAAGAGGGGATTATCCAGTAACGGCCTTTGATTTTCTTGGCTATACCTTTCGGCCAAGAAGATCAAAGAATCGCTGGGGAAAATATTTTATCAATTTCACACCAGCGGTAAGCAACCAAGCCTGCAAAGCAATGAGACAAACCATCCGAGGTTGGCGCATGCAACTGAAATCGGACAAAGAGATCGATGACCTTTCGAAGATGTTCAACAAGATCATCCGAGGCTGGGTCAATTACTACGGCCACTTCTATAAATCGCAACTCTATCCAGTGTTACGCCATATCAATGATGCGCTGATCCTATGGGCGCGGCGGAAATACAAGAAATTGGCGCGGCACAAAATCAGAGCAATTTATTGGATGGGACGACTGGCGAGAAATCTGCCTGAATTGTTTGTTCACTGGCAGATGGGAATTCTGCCTTCGGCTGGATAATGGGAGCCGGATGAGCTGAGAGGTTCATGTCCGGTTCTGAGAGAGCCCGAGGGTGAAATTCCCTCGGGCCACTCACCTCATCATTACGGGCAAAACCAAAGAAGTGCTGGAAGAAGTGCTCCCCCTCGTGGAAAACTTTCTAAGCCAGCGGGGTCTGGAACTCTCGAAGGAAAAGACCCACATCACTCGTATAGAGGACGGTTTCGATTTTCTCGGTCAAAACGTGCGAAAGTACAATGGGAAGTTGATTATCAAACCAGCCAAGAAGAATACCGAAGCCTTCTTGAGAAAGGTCCGGAGTATCATCGAAACGAACGCAACTGCAAGCGCTGACAACCTGATTGCTCGCCTTAATCCTGTTTTGCAAGGATGGGCCAACTACCACCACCACGTTTGCAGCAAGCAGACCTACTCCGATGTTGACAGCGCCATCTTCGAGAAATTGTGGCAATGGGCAAAGCGAAGACACAGGAATAAAGGCCGACGATGGATAAAAGCTAAATATTTTAAATCCGTTGGACATCGCAACTGGGTCTTCTCAGGCACAATCAAAATGCCGGATGGGAGTAACCATGCAGTCCATTTGCGCTCAACAGCCTACACTCCTATCAAACGGCACATCAAAGTGAGAGGCGAAGCTAACCCCTATGATCCTGAATGGGAAACTTACTTTGAAAACCGTTTAGGGGTAAAGATGGAAACGAACTTGAACGGCAGAAAAAGACTGCTCAACCTGTGGAGATCCCAAAACGGCCTCTGCCCGATCTGTGGTCAGAAGATCACCGAAATAACTGGGTGGCACAGCCACCACATAATTTGGCGATCAAAAGGCGGAACAGATACGGCAGAAAACCAGGTGCTGCTTCATCCGAACTGCCATAGCAAAGTGCACTGCCAGAAATTATCTGTTGTGAAACCACGTCCCGCAAGGGGCGCTACAAAGGCTTGAGCCGGATGACGCGAAAAGTGTCACGTCCGGTTCTTAGGGGAGGGGGCGGTGGTAACACCGCCTCCTTACCCGACCGCAGTCTTCCCCGTCAGTAATACATTGCATTAGGTGATCACGATCCCTTGCCAGGGCTATATTAACTGTATCGGTTTGGAATTCGATACAGGAGAGATAGCCATGACCACTTTGCGCGAAAGGATGATCGAGGATCTGCAGCTGCACGGATTATCCGAAAACACCCAATACCGCTACGTGGAAGCCGTGCGTTTACTGGCGGAGTATTTTCGAAAGCCTCCGGACCGGATTGGAGAGGAAGAGCTCCGCCGGTATTTTTTATACCTGGTGAACGACAAAAAGGTTTCTCCCAGCACCCTGAGGGTCTACTTATGTGCGATCAAGTTCTTTTACGAATGCACCCTGCACCGGAAGTGGATCACGCTGGATCTCGTCCGTCCTGCCCGTGAAAACAAACTGCCCGTTGTTCTGACCCAGGAGGAAGTGCATCGCATTCTGACCTGTGTCCATACCTTGCGCTGCCGGGTATGCCTGAGCACGATCTATGCCTGCGGGCTGCGCATCCAGGAGGGCATCCGACTCCAGGTCCAAGATATCGATGCCGAAGGAGAAGTGATTCATATTCGCAACGGGAAAGGGGGAAAAGATCGGAACATCCCCCTGCCCGAAGGCATCCTCAAGATGCAGCGCCAGTTCTGGCTGACCCACCGCAACCCGGTCTGGGTCTTTCCCACGCACTGGGACGTTGAACACCGCCCGGACCTTGCGAATAAGCCCATGACCGAAGATGCCCTGCGCAAGGCATTCCACGCCGCGCTGCTCGAAAGCGGTGTGCAGAAAGACGCCACCGTTCATACTTTACGTCATTCCTACGCGACGCATTTGCTTGAGGCGGGAGTTAATTTGAGGGTCATCCAGACCTACCTCGGGCATGCTTCCCCCACCTCCACGGCCATCTACACCCACCTGACCCAAAAGGGCAATGAGCAGGCCTTGTTGGTCATTAACCAGCTCATCGAAAACTTATGGCAGTAGAGCTGGCGGAGATCTTCCGGCGTTATGGGAATTCGTACCGCCAGAAGTATGCCGCTCACATGCCCTCCACTCATCTCAAGGCCATGCGGGCGATTGAACAATGTCGGACGGAGGCTCTGGGTGGGCAGGTCTACCGTTGTCCGGATTGCAAACACGTTCAATACAGTTATCACTCCTGCCGTAACCGGCATTGTCCAAAATGTCAGAACGAAAATGCACAACACTGGCTGGAGAAGCAAGAGGATTTTCTCCTGCCTGTGCCTTACTTCCTTCTCACGTTCACATTGCCTGCTGGTTTCAATGAGGTTGCTCGCAGCCGCCAGAGCCTGATCTATGATCTGCTCTTCAAAACCTCAGCTGCGGCAACTCAACAACTGGCTCAGGATCCACGCTTTATCGGGGGACAGATCGGGATGGTGGGAGTTCTTCACACCTGGGGACGAAACCTGGCTTATCATCCCCACATTCACTATCTCGTGCCTGCCGGAGGCTTGGCTCTCAATGGAGAGACCTGGCTGACCGCTCGCCAAAATTTCCTCTTGCCCGTGAGAGCTCTCTCCAGAATCTTCCGCGGCAAACTCCATCAGGCTTTACGGAGTACGGATTGTTATGCACGCATTCCGGCAAAAGTATGGAAGCAGGAGTGGGTGGTGCACTGTGAACCGGTGGGAACCGGCCTGGGCGCCTTGAAATATCTTGCGCCTTACATTTTTCGAGTGGCCATCAGCAACAATCGCATCCTAAAATTGGAAGATGACCGGGTGACTTTTCGCTATCGGGACACAGAGACTGGAGCTGAACGATTTTGTACATTAGAGGCTGAAGATTTCATCCACCGTTTTCTACAACATGTGCTGCCGAAAGGCTTCGTGAAGGTGCGCTACTACGGCTTATTCAGTCCGGGTCTGCGAAAGCCACTCGCCGCTCTCCGGCAGCAATTACAGGAGACGACTTCCGCTCCTCCTTCTCTCTTGGATAACCTGAATGACGATTCCCAAGTTGATGGCCCACCAACAGAACTTGTTTCATCTCCTCAAATCCCTCACTGTCCCATCTGCGGCCATCCGATGCTACCCGGCTCTCCTATCCCGCCCTCTGGACTTTCGCCTCCATGAAACTCAGGGAGGAGAGCAGATGGTTCTTTTATGGATCCCAGTCGCGATGAATCTTCCATCGTGCTCCTGGCCTCATTTTGCTAGTTGGCAAAAAAATACCATTCATAAGCTCAATCTCGAAACATATTTGATTGGCGGCTGGCTTCCCGTGATGTCTTTCGATGATCTTTGTACTGAAAACTCTCCAGAATTCCCCCCGGTGCAACTATCTTGCCAATCATCCTGTCTTAAATTCCAAATAGCTTTGCAATCCCTGCGCTCGGCTTAGTTCAACTCTGGATTGATGTGGCGGCTGCCTACTCTACGACATAGGTGCTTTGCTGAATGCCGCGCCACATCAATCCTTAATACATTATCAATAGTTAATACTGATATGGGATTTGATCCTCTCAAATCAAAAACAGCAGCTCGAAATTTTTTGTAATGAGGGCTTGACTCTTCTCATTTATTGACGTACTATGGGAGCAAATGTTTCAATGGTTCCGACGGGAAGACACCGTTCTTGCCGACGGGAAACGCTGTCGTCCGACCGTTGGTATCAGGAAACAAATGTTTCGATACGTCGCATTGTAGGCCGGCGGCCAGTCGTTTGACCCTATTAAACCCGGGATGATCAGTTATCTGGCCTACCAGCCAGGAAAGGTACTGCAAACAAACCTATGAGCCGACTCACTCTTGTCGAATACGATCGTCTTGTCCAAGAAATCTCAGCCTGGATCAAGAAGAATGGTTACGTTCCTCCGACCCGGGAACTGGGCGAAATGTTTGAGTGTTCGCCGGTTACCGCCTGGCGGATCGTACGCTCCCAGGGATGGGAAGCAAAGGGGCACCGGTGGGTCGCGAAGGAAAAGCGGAGAACGGCATGAAAGTCTTATTGAAGATCATTGGGGCAATTCTCTTGATCGTCGTGTTAGCCACCATCGTCTTGCCGGTTGGCTATCTGGCCTGGCGCGCGGACCAGCCGATAGACCTGCCCCAGTTCAAGAGTCTGAGCTACTACCAATACCTGAAGTGGCGTAAGGGCGCCTATCATGAGCTGGCTGTGGAATACAAGGCTGCCCACCCGAATGCGAAGATGGGCGGGGGGCTGGACATGTGCTTTGACGTGAATACTGTAGTTGACTTAAGTCTTAAACTGCCGCTTGCCGGTTTTTACACCCTGGCCGGCGCCTACCCGAACCTGGTAAAGTTCGTCGCGCCGGAAGACCGGGAGGAAATCCCGAAGGATGTGACACTCTGGAGCTCCTTGCCTGCGTTGTGGAACACTTATGAAAAAAATGTTTGGAATTCGGCCCAGCATGCCCCCGAAACATCCGTAGCCTACTGCCGGTTGCAGCCGAACATTCCCACACCGGCGGAACTTCAGAGCATGCTCGCCCGGCCAGCCCAGGGGGATTGCGCAATATGTCGGGGGAAAAAACTCAACTCAAAAAATTGAAGAAGTCAACTCAACTTTAGCCCCCTCCGAGGCAACACGGCGGCACCTTCTCACAGGATAATAGGAATTGCAACGTTCCAAATCCTGAAAGGAGATGCCGCTGTGGCTATTTTACCCGTTTGCCACTCCTGCGGAGTGGCTAGTTTTGCCTGCGCCCAGGCGGGTTGCCCGGACTGCCTGGAAGCACTCATGCAGGAACATGATGGGCTGGTCTATTATATCGTCCGGCAGCAAGAGATCGGGTGCGTGGAATTCCAGGAACTGGTTCAGGAAGGGCGGATCGCCTTGTGGCAGTCGATCCTGCATTTTGATTCTGGACGAGGCTATGCCTTTTCGAGCTATGCCTGGGCAGCCATTCAGCATCAGATGTGGCACTGCCTGGGGTATGCCAACCAATCCTGGGGGTATGGGGAAGCCGAAGCCTGGCTGGCATCGGCCGATGAGATTGAGGAAGATGAGTGGCGGGGGCAGGTGCGCCAGGCGCTGCTGGAAGTGGTGGGGGAGCTTCCGGCCCGGCTGAGGCGGTTGATTCGTCTGGCCTATGGGCTGGACGGGCGGGGGTCATACAGCCTGGCTGCCATTGGCCGGGAGTGGGGGATCAGCCGAGAGAGGGTGTGGCAGCTGCGCAACCGGGCTCTGGTGCAGCTGCGGCTCCCGGCCCTGTCGCTGTATCTGCGCAGTCTATGTGAGCAGGACAGCCGAGCGGACTACTTGCTGGCCCGCTCCCTGAACCGGACCTGGCAGCGCAGCCAGAGGAGGCACCGATGAACAAGCTGCTGGTTCCGGCTGCCCCCCTGGTGCCAGCCTTCACCATGCCGGACAGCCCGTTCCATCAGTTACAACGTCCTATGCGTTCTGAACTGGCCGAGACGCGTGCGGTCCCGGCGGCGGAGCGCCGCTTGCGGATCCCCAATTTCGTGGAGCTTTTCCGCTTCGAAGCCATCCGGCCCCTGCTGCCCTTCCAGTTACCCACCCCCGGCGATCCCCCGTCCTGGCCGGGCCGCGCTTGCCGCTCCTATTACCGGTGGCTGCCGCCGGACCGTCTCCATACCAGTGCCGACCTGGTGGGCCTGGATCCCTTCGACCTGTGCCTGGTCCTCTTTGATTTCTCCCCATGGCGGCCCTACTTCGGCGTGCGCTTCAAGAGTCTCTTCGGCCCGCCTGGCTTCGATCCGCTCAGCCTGGGCCTGGCCATGCTCCTGGCCCGTTACCGTAAATGGGACTGGGCTACCCTGGAGGGCGAACTATGCCAGGCGAACCGCGGTCACGACTACCGCCGCAGCCTGGGTTTCAAGAAAAATGACCTGCCCTGCGCCTCCACTTTCCGCATGGCCTGCCAAAATACCCCCGAAAACTGGCTGCGCGGCTGCCAGGACAGCCTGCTGCTGGGCCTGATGGCCTATGGTCTGGTCCCTTCCCACTCCACTTTTCCCGAGGATCCCCCGGAGCGGGGGGTTACGATCTCCACCGACTCTCAACTGGTTGCCGCGCGCTCGCACATGCGCTGCAGCCACCAGGTCCCGGCCTGCTCCGAGCCTGCTGCCGCACGCCCCTGCCCGGCGCGCAAGGCTGGCAAAGAAGGCTGTGCCTGCGATACCCCGGCCTGCCTCAACCACTGCCGCTTCGCCACCTTCCGCGACCCCAATGCCGCCTACGTGTATTACGCCGGATCCAACCAGCCCGGCCACCACCCGAATGCTTCCAGGGACCGCAAGCTGGCGGCCACATCGCATGGCAAGCACCACTTCGGCTACAAATCCAAAGCCTTCAACATCGTGGACGACCGTCTCTTCGCCCTCTGGCCGATCAGTGGCCCCTTCACTGCCTCTGACCGCAACGACCACCTGCAAACGGTCCCCGGCTTGCAGACCCTGCGCCAGCGCTTCCCCGATCTCTCGATCGGCGAATTGCTCGGCGATGCCGGGGAAGGCTTCGAGGATATCCTGCGCTACGTCCATACCGACCTGCAAGCCTTGCGCACCATCCGCCTGCGCCACGCCGAAGGGGATGACCAGCCTCTGACCTGCCTGCGCCGCGGTTACGATGAGAGCGGCATCCCTCTGTGTCCCCTCGGCTACCGCCTGTCCTGCAATGGCCACGACTACCAGCACGGAACGACCAAGTGGGTCTGCCACCGAAAATGCATCCATCAACCCCAACCCGATGTCCAGCTTTCCCTGGAGGTGCAAACCCCGCGCACCGCCTGCCCTTTCGCAGATCCGGCTCACCCACTTGGCACCTCCCTCACCACCGGCCTGACCCTCCCGGATGGCTCCATCCGCCTCGCCCGCGACATGCTGGTCGGCTCCGACACCTGGAAGCTGCGCATCGGCCGCCAATCCTATTCCGAGAGCCGCAATGCCTCCCAGGCCCGCTACCAACTGAAACGCTCCCCCTGGTTCGGCTTGACCAACTCTGCCAAGGCGACCACGCTTGGCGATACCCTCTCGCTCATGCTCAACCTGGCTCGCTTCGTCCAGGAAGCCTCCCTCGCCACCCTCCCTGCGCCTCCATGAGTCGCTGATCTTCCCCCCTTTCCTTTCGGCCTCCGCCCCCGACAGGCCTGCCTCCACGCGCCTACCCTGCGTTCCTCGTCCACGGCTTGGCCAATTAATTCCCGCCTGCCCCTGAATCTCCGGTTCGCACAGGGCCTGCTGCCGACTTGTTGCGCAGCCACCCTCGAGTTATTGCGCTGGAGAACCCCCTCCAGCCCCAATTTTCTTCAAAAAACTCGTTCAACCTATCTGTATCTCCACCTTCCCCATGAATGGCTCTCTCCCTCCATATCATACATATTGCAGAATCCCCCAGGCCTCCAACCCTTGACAGAATCCGGAAGACGAATAAAATAGGCCGCGAATCAAGATGACGTGCACGCGAGTTTTCGCGCGCACGTTTTTCGTTTTAATCGCGCCCATAAGGCAGGAAGAGGAGGGTTAGTCCCATGAAACGAGAGATCCAGATCTCCCGCAAAACCATCCACACGATCATCCTTCTGATCGTCGTCATCGCTCTTGTCGTAGGGGGCGGCCTGTTCCTGCGCCGTGATCCTGCGCGGCTGGCCGGGATCATCGCCCAACTCGAAGGCGTCCAATCCACGCCCACCCAGGCATCCCAGTCCACCGACGCGCAGGCTGCCATCAAAGCTTTGACCGCTTTCTACACGCTGGATTACACCGAACCAATAGAACAGTGGCAGGGCCGGGTGTGCGCCCTGGCCACCCCGGACGGCTGCCAGCTGATCCAGATACTCTATGCTCCCGCCGTGCGCCAGGCGGTCGAGACCAACCAGATCAAGACCGGCTGCACGGTCCAGGCCGTGCGCATTGTCGAGAACGATGGCGCAACCCACACCTGGCTGCTGGATGTCACGCTTAGCAACCCCTGGCCGGGCGAGAAACCCACCACCCCGGTCTACACCGAGGTCGCCCAGAGCAATGGGACCTGGCTCCTGAACCGCATCCTGTTCGACCAGGAGGCGGAAGCCCGCTTCGGAACCCCGACGCCCACCCCATAGGAGGACTCTCATGAAAAGCATCCTGATCTCTCTTGCCTTTCTTCTGCTTCTTGCCCTGCCTGCCCCGGTTTGTGCCCAGGGTAGCAACCCCCCGCCTGCGGTCGATCCGAACAGCATGTGGGGCCAGGTGGTGGACCAAAACGGCAACATCCGCTACTCCAACCTGACCGACCTCGGCGTTATCCACCCCTCCGCCAGCTGGATGCCCGGCATCCCGGGCATTGGCAGCCTCCAGGCCACGTACCACGAGTACCAGGCTCCCGACGGGGACATCGTCGCCATGCCGAGCGCCACCACCTTGTTCTTCATGGCCTTGAACCCCCAGGCGTCCGGTCTGGCCCAGGCCAACACGCTCCAGCTGGGAACGGGCACGGAGATCGAAAGCGGCGCCCAGGTCCTCGAGAGCATGGTGGAAGGGACCGTCCTGCCCACTTCCGACCTGGAGACCGCCATCCAGAACGTCACGGGCCACTATGTTTCCCCGAACGACTTCTTCACCGACGTCATCAACGGGCACCCGGACTGGCTCTGGTCGGTGTTGGCAAATAAGACAGCAAATTTTCTTGGGGACCTGGCAAATCAATCTGCTACCGAAGGGAGTCTGTATACCACGCTTTTGCTCTACACCCAGGATCAGTGCTCCGTGATCCCCGGCGGCTGCCCGGCCAGCGCCAGCCAGCCGGGCGAGCCGACTTCCACCCCCGTGCCTCCTTCCTGCATCCCGCCGGTCATCATGCCCGGCGCGATCACGGTCACAGCCAGCAAGATTGCCCCACCCTATTCGCTCGTGGTCGGCCAGGATCCCGCGATGCGCGGCGCAGACCTGACCTGGGAAGTGACCGTAGAGCCGACCTCCTATCTCTATGGCGTCTCCGTCCCGATCATGGGAGACGTCTGTGTGACCTGGGACGGGCAGGAGGGTTCATCGAACTGCACGACATCCAAGGGGGAACCGGGGATTCTCCAACAGCAGGTCGTTGGAACTTCCTGCCAGCAGCATACCCAGCTCTTCCCTGAGGGGCTGAACTGGGTCACAGCCGAGGCTTTCCTCAGCCAGACCTCGCGGGACTGGATCCTCAACACGCTCAGCCTCCTATACCCCGAAGACTACCTGCACCACCCGGATTTCAGCTTCGACGGGGACCCAAATACAGGTTCCTTCCAGGGGGACACCTTCGTCTGGACCTTTACCCAGAACCGCATCCAGGTCGCCGATCCGGGCTACTTCGACCTGATCGTGGCCGGCGCGACCAGCGGGACCCCGGTTTCCTCCTGGCGCGGCTTCTCCAAAACCGGCGGAACGTTCCCGGTCTACCTTGAGGAGGCGGTCATCATCCAATGACCCCCGTCCTCAACGCGGCCTGCTGGGTCGTCAACGGGCTCCTGGTGATCGTCTTCTTCCTGGCGGACCATCTGGCCACCCTCCTGCTTATCCCGGCGGCCGCCGCCTTCGTGGTTATCACGCCCCCCTCCCAGCGCTCCTGGGCGCTCGGCGCAAGCGGCCTGGCCTTCGCGGCGAGCCTGATCGCGCCCGAGCCGGTCCCGGTCTTCCTGGTGGTGGTGGCGCTTGTTTCGGCAGCCGCCCTATACCTGGAGCACTACAACCGCCCGGCGGCGCATTGGAACATCGTGCGCTCCGTTTCCCTGTACAGCCTGGCCGGGCTGGGCTTCGCCCTGTGGAAAGGCCTGGATGTGGCGGACACGATCCAGGCGGACCCGCTGATGGCCCAGGGAGCCACTTACCTGAACGCGCTCGTCGGCATCGCCATATACGTCATCCCCCTGGGGATCGTGGTGCTCCTGGCCCAGTCGGCGCTGGCCCATCCGCCGGTCGGAAAACCGGAAGAGCTGCTCACCTGGGTACGCACACGGGGAAAGGGCCGCTGAAGTGGAAGCACCCTGGAAGCAGACGGAAGTACCCAAAAAAGCCCCGGCTAATCAAGCCGACGCATTGCTAAGTAACGAGAATTAAATAACCATCCGGAACAGGAATTTATATTTATTGAAGTTGGTGAAGTTGATCAGCTGCTGAGTATAATTCATTGCGGAGACGGACTAACTGATGCAAACCTATCATCCAGAAATTGAACGGGCGATGAAGAAATATTATGCCACGCTCAGCGAAAAGGATCGACGACGCTACGCAGCAGTAGAAGCGTTGAAATTAGGGCATGGTGGGCAGAGCTACATTGCGAAGGTGTTGGGATGTAGTGAAAAGGTGGTTAGCCGGGGGTTGAAAGAGTTGGCCCAACTTCCTGAAGAACCCGAATTTGAGTTGGCCATCCGCAAAGCGGGAGGAGGGCGAAAGGGGTACCTGACCCATCATGTGGACATCGATGCGCAATTTCTGGATGTGCTGAAAGATCATACGGCGGGTGACCCGATGAATGCGAAATTGATCTGGACGGATTTGACGCCCCAAGAGATTGCGGCGTTGTTGGAGAAGGATCATCAGGTCAAGGTGAGCAAGAGTGTGGTGAAAAAGCTGCTCAAGAAGCATGACTATCGTCGTCGGAAGGCACAAAAGAAGAAAACGATGAAATCGGTCCCACATCGGGATGAGCAGTTTGTCAAGATCAAAACGTTGGTGGCAGAATTTAGAGCCGCTGGCAATCCAATTATCAGTTTTGACGTCAAAAAGAAGGAATATTTGGGTAACTTTTACCGCGACGGGCATCTCTACACCCGTGAAGAGCTACACGCTTTCGACCACGATTTCAATAGCTTCGCGGAACAAGTGATCATCCCGCATGGCATTTACGATGTGCAGCGCAATCTTGGCTACTTGCATCTGGGTCTGAGCAAAGATACCAGCCAGTTCGTCTGCGATTGCATCCGCTCCTGGTGGCTTGAGCATGGTCGGGCAGCTTATCCCCAGGCCACCGCAATTTTGGGGCTCTGCGATGGCGGCGGAGGCAATGGTTCTCGTCACTATATCTTCAAAGAAGACCTGCAAAAACTGGTCGATGAATTGGGCATCGAAATCCGCATTGCCCATTATCCCCCGTATTGTTCCAAGTACAACCCGATTGAGCATCGTTTGTTCCCGCACGTGACCCGGGCTTGTCAGGGTGTGCTCTTTACCAGCGTCGCTTTGGTCAAAGAACTAATGGAAAAGACCAAGACCAGCAAGGGACTGAGGGTGGTGGTCGAAATTGTAAATACCGTTTATCAAACCGGACGAAAGGTCGCCGAGGATTTCAAGCAAAATATGCGCATCGTCTTCGACGAAATCCTGCCAGCCTGGAACTATCGAGCCATCCCTGCGAACCAGATGGTTATTTAATTCTCGTTACTAAGGGGCCTTCGGCTAATCACACCGATGAGAGCGCGTCGGCTAGATTCTATAGATAAGTGCCTCTGCAGGGAGATTTCGGAGACCCCATGCTCACCATCCTCGATAACGGCCTGAAGATCGACGACGGACAGTTCCGCTACGCCTGGTACTGGGTCTCGGAGGATGGCGGCACGCCCACCTACCGCTGTGTGGCGTTGAAGCAGCTGGACATCCTCCCGGTCACCGAGCGGGAAGACTACAACCTGCTCGGCAAGATGTGGACGGCGATACGCGGCGTGTTCAATGCCAACGTCAACTTCGTGGCCGCCAATGCCGGGATCTTCTCCCCGGAGCACGTCGGCCTGATCCAGTACTTCGGAGCCGCCGGGGAAGGCCCGGACGAACATGCCGCCGCCGAAAAGGCCCTGCGGGGTATGGCAGCCGTCGAGGGAGTGCTGGCCAATTACCACCAGTCCCGGCTCGTGCCCCCCAACGAGGACTGGCTGCGCTGGTACCTGGATTTCATCACCAGCCGCGGCCGCTTCATCGCCGCCGTCCTGGGACACCCGAACCCGCGCCAGGGACGCGGCGCAGGCACGCAGGACGGAGCGATCGGCGACGGCTCGAAGGACGACCTGGCGCTGGAGCAGAACGAGATCCTCTTCCGGGGCCTGGCCAAGCTGCGGCAGAACTTTGTCTTCCAGGTGCTGGCGGAGCATGTCGATCGCCCGCGGCTGACGGCGACCCTCATGCGCGTGGCGGAGATGACTTCCGCCGTCGCCTCCCGCCGCAGGGGGTCGATCAACGTCGGCTTCTCCCTGGGGATCCCCCTGATGGCCGCCGTCGGGCAGAGCCTGGCCGGGTCGCAGGGCGCCGCCCAGGGACTCTCGCAGGGGACTACCCAGTCCGCCCAGCACACCTGGGGCTCGAGCCACACCATCGGCCAGGCGCACACCGTATCGGAAAGCGAGTCTCACACGGTGGGCAGCTCCTGGGGCACGAGCAGCGGGAAAAGCAGCTCGGACACCGCCGGGAAAAGCAGCTCGAACACCACCTCGCAGTCCGTGACCGACTCGCAAAGCGTGTCTTCCTCCCAGGGAACAAGCGAAGGCGTCAGCGCCGGAGTCAATGCCGGAGGCAACCTGGGCGGAAATCTGGACGTTGCCCCGGCGGGAATTGGCGGCGACCTGGGTGCGGGCCTCAATGTGGGTGGCAGCCTGGGCGGGAGCCTCGGCTGGAGCCAGGGCCAGAGCGTGTCGCATGGCGTGGCAACCACAACCGGCTCGGCGCACACCGACGGGACCATGCAGGCACACACCGACGGAAGCTCGCAGTCGCAGTCCCAGGGCGGGATGGTGGCCGATACCGTATCGCACGGTTCGTCCGACACTCAATCCGAAGCCTGGGGGACGTCCGAAGGGTACGGCCAGGGCATAGCCCAGAGCCTGGCCCGCTCGCAGGCGCTCAGCGAGGCTCTGATGCACGGGGTCACCGGCGGGCTTTCCACCGGCCTGATGCCGGGGATCAACATCGGGCGCTCCTGGCAGACCGAGGACGATGTGGCGGACCGCCTGACCGAAGTGCTGCGCAAGCTGGAAGGGCTGGTCAACACCGCTTCCGAAGAAGGCGGCTTCATGACCAACGCCCTGATCTTCACCGAGTCCATGGAAGGCGCCTCGGCCGCCGACGCCCTGGCCGCCCAGGCTTTCCACGGGCCGGACGTGGCCACCCCGGTCCTGACCATCGCCCCGCTCGCAGGCGACGAAGAGGCGCTGCGCGCCCACGCCCTGTCCTTCGTCCCCTGGCGGGGCGGGGAAGACAACGACCCGCTGAACGGGGAGCTGTGGACCCGCTACGCCACCCTGCTCACCGGCCCCCAGATGGCGGCCCTGACCGCCCCGGCGCTCTTCGAGGAAGGCGTGGCATCCACCGTGCTGGCGCCCATCCCGCAGGGCATGGGCTTCATCCCGGACATGCCCGGCAGCGTCGTCATCGGCCACCAGTACAGCCCGGAGACCGCCGACCTGACCAACGCCCAGGTGCGCCTCTCGCCGGAAAGCTTCATGCACACGCTCTACGCGGGGGACACCGGCTTCGGCAAGTCCGTGGCGGCGCTCCGCACCGTGTACGAGACTACGAAGGAGTGGAACTGGCGCACGATCGTCCTGGACTTCGGCACCGGCTGGCGCCAGCTGCTCAACGCCCCCGGCCTGGAAGGACGCGTCGACATCCTGCAGCTCTGGCCCGGTGCGGTCCGCCCGATGCGCTGGAACCCGCTCCAGATCGGGCGGGCCATCGCCCCGGAAACCCAGTGGCGGGCCTTTGCCGACGTTTTCGGTGGGATCACCCAGCTGGGCGTCAAGCGCCAGAAGCAGGAGCTGCTCGATGCCCTGCGGAACTGCTATCTGCGCGCGGGCGTCCTGATCGACGACTCGGATGTTCGCAAAGATCCCCAGTGGGGCAGGGTCCAGCCGGACGAAGCGGCCCTGATCAGTGCAGCTGCCGGGCTGCCTCTCAGCAGCCTGACCCCGGAACAACGCCAGGTGCTGGCGGTGAAGCGCAGTGAGGGGATCGGCCTGGCCGACCTGTACCAGGAGATCACCGCCCGGCGGGAGGCGGTCCCGCCGCGCGACACCATGCTGACGGGGGTCCTCGACGGCATCCTCTACCGCATGAACGCCCTGATCCAGGGAGCCGCGGCGGTGCAGTACGCCCCTGGAAAAGACTGTGTTCCGGTCGAAGACCTCGGCAAGCCCAACGGGATCGCCGTCATCGAAGGCGGCAAGTTCGTGGACGAGTTCGGCAGAGCCTTCCTGCTCGGCTGGGTCGGCTGGCACACCTACATGGACCGGGTGGCCACCCGTGTCCACGACGTCCACTCGACCGAGCCGATGCTGCACATCGTCTACGAGGAGGCCAACAATATCTTCGGCCAGCCGCAGAAAAGCAGCGGGGAGGAGGGGGGCGGCTCGGATGTTTCTGAGCAGTTCGGCGCCCAGTTCCGGGATGCCCGCAAGTACGGCGTACGCTTCTCGGTGATTGCCCAGTCGCCCAGCCTGATCCACCCCAGCATCATCTCGTCCTGCTCGAACCTCGTGATCAACTACCTGAAGAACCCGAAGGACAAGGACCTGGCCCTCTCGGCCCTGGCCCGCTCGGAAAAAGGCTTCCGGGACGAGGAATGGCGCCGCTTCGTCGATGACATGTCCGTCGGCATGGCGATCGGGCGTTTCCCCTACACGGAAACCCGCAAGTTCCAGCGCCCGGTCCTGTTCCGCCCGCTGATGCTGGACGTCCCGGAGCCCACCGACGACGAGATCGTCGCCCGGCTCGGGAGGATCATCCTATGAAGATCTCCAAACAATTCCTGGGGGGCTTCGGTGTGGGAATGCTCACCTGCCTGCTGATCGCCGCGACGATCATGGTGCTGCATAAGCCTGTTGTCGTCCAGGATAACGGCTGGAGCGGCGCGCAGGGCATCGCCACGACCACCCCCACTATCCCCCTTTTCCCGGCCAACGGCTGGTGGACGACCCTTATGCCCGTAGCATCCCCGGAGGGGGTATCTTCCCCGGAGGGGACATCATCCAACACTCCAACTCCCCGGTGAGGACCCTCTTATGCCTTCTTCTCCCATTGTCTTTTTCGATCCCGACAGCGAGGCCGCAGCAGAAGCTCTGGCCCAGGCCCTGCAGGCCATGCCGCAGGGGGCAGTCGTCTTCGGGTTGGTCCTCGAGGTCGAACGGCAGGCCGGCGAGGAAAAACTCGTCAACTGGGAGTTTGCCGCCCCCGAAGTTTTGAAAGCGCTCGCCCTGGTCCTGCCCGGCGAGACATCCAACTCCAAGGAGTAGCCCATGATCAAAAAAGTGCTTCCCTATGTCCTGGCCATCGTTGTTTTCTTTGCAGCCCTGGTGCTGCTGCGCCCGGCGCCGTCCAAAACGGTTGTCGTGGCAGCCCATGACCTCAGCGCCGGCCACACCCTGGTCGCAGGCGACCTGTCCCTGCTGGCCATGCCCGAGAGCGCGGTTGCCTCCGATGCCCTGACGGATATGAAACTTGCTGTCGGGCAAACCCTCAAGATCGACCGCGGCGCGGGAGACATCCTGCGCACCTCCAACCTGGGCGAGATGATCGCCCTGCAGCCTGACGAGCGCGCCGTTGCGGTGAAAGTCACCGACACGACGGGTCTCGTCGGCCTGCTCGTCCCCGGCCAGGAGGTCGGCATCGTGGCCTCCATCCCGATGCAGTCGCAGGAGATCCAGGGGACTTATTCGAAAGTCACCCTCGAAGGGCTGCGGGTGCTGTACCTCGACCCGCGCTTTGCAGCCGAGGGCTCCTCCGACTCCTCCATGCAGGCCGTCGGCACACCCAACTCCCTCCTCGCCGGGGCTGGCGGCATCAGCACGACCTCTGAGCGCGCCCAGACCGGCTTCGTGGTTTTGGCAGTCCCCACCGGGCTGCAGCCCGTGACCTACGACTTCAGCGCGGAAAATGCGGCCCCCGAAACCCGCTCCGTCAATGTGCTCGAGCTGCTGGCGGGACTGGATTCAACGAGCGGCGCCGAGATCACGCTCTACCTGATGCCTGGCGAGAATGCCGATCCATTCTCCTCGCCAGGCCTGTGGCTGCCGAACCTGGTTGTCACTCCGGGGACCACTCTGACCCCTACCCCCACCACCACCCCGGCGCCTGCGCCGACCGCCACGCCCAAACCCTGACAGAGGAGCACGCCATGAGTCCATCTTCCAACTGGGGACCGCAATCTGCGCCTGCCTCTGGCAGCGAAACCCCCGTCAGCGTGCTCCTGGCCGGCGAGGTCGGGCCAAGACTGCTCGCCTGGCAGCAGGCGGTGACCTTGGATGCCCGCTTCCGCATGGCGGCCCTGGCCAACGATCCGAACGACCTGCAGGCTAAGCTCAGCTACAGCCCGGAAGTGCTCATCCTGGATGCCCTGATCTTCAAGGGGCCGCAGCTGCTGACCCAGGCCCTCACCTCCATCACCGGCGCCGTGTATGTCATCCTGCCCGCCTCGGTCGGCACGAGCGACGATGCGGAAGTCAAAGAGCTTCCCGGAAAACTCAAGACCATCCCGTCCGTCAAGCAGGTCTTCATCGGCGATGCGCCCATCCCGGACCTGCTCGCCCGCGCCTACGGCGACGCCCTGGCGCTCCGAAAAACAATCGCCGCGCCGATGTCCTGGGCGAACCGCAGCCAGGGCGCGGCCAGTGTTACGGGGATGCGCGTGCTCGCCGTCTGGAACCGCGTCGGCGGGGTGGGCCGCACGACGATCGCAGCCGCCCTGGGCCTGGCAGTGGCACGGCGGGGCCTGCGCTCCCTGCTGGTCGGGCTGGACGCCCCGGACGTGCTGCCCCTCCACCTCAGCCTGAAAGCCGAGCCGAACATCCTGGGCTGGTTCACCAACCCGAGCGATGCCGGCCTCAAGAATTCCATCCAGAAGGTCGGGGATCTCGACGTGCTGGCGGGGTTCCCCGACATCCTGGCGGAAGACGCCGGCCAGAAGGCCGAGGACCGCAACTCGATCTCTTCACTCGTCACGACCGCCGCCTACGGCGGCTATGCCGCCATCCTGCTGGACGCTCCCGCCTCCTCGAGCATCGCCACGCTGGCGATCCTGTCCGCCAACACCTGGGTCCTGGTCGCCCGCCCTACCCTGGCGGACGCCTGGGCCTCGGTGGATGCGCTGCGCACCGTCACCCAGAGGGCCGCCGGCCAGCACCGCATCGCCCCCGGCAACATCTTCGTGGTCCTGAATATGCGCGGCTCCGGGATGCTCTCCCCCAACGAGTGGCACCAGGCCGCCGACTCGGCCTGCCGCAAGATCGGCCTCGCCACCGGGTTTCCTCCGGTGGCGGCAGTGATCCCGTTCGTCCCGGGCGTCCCTTTGAGCCAGGACGCCGGCCGGCCGGTCCTGGACAGCGACGACGAATTCGCCCGACCCATCCACGGCCTGGCCGACATGCTCTTCGGCGGAAGCGGCCCGGCCGATTCCAGGAAGAAATCCGGCAGGAAGTTCAGCCTGGGCGGGCTGTCCGTCAAGGTCAAGGAGTAGGTCATGCCGCAGAAAACAGGCTGGAGCGCAGTCGTCCCCCAGGTCGAGCCGGACCAGCGGGCGCAGATCATCGACGACGTGGCCGGGACGTTTAAAGGGAAACCCCTGGAGGAGCTGCGCCAGGAACCGGAAAAGCTCGTGCCGCTCGCCATCCAGGGCGTGCTGGCTTCCGCCGGGAAGCTGGGCATCCAAATCCCGGAAGCCGAGGTCGATGCGATTGCCAGGGAAGTGGTCGCCCGGGTGGGCGGGCTTGGCTTTCTCGCCCCGCTTCTGCGCCTGGACAGCGGGATGAGCGAGATTGCTCTCAACCCGGACGGCTCGGTGTGGGTCGTCCCCAAGGGAGAACAGGACTTCGTCCCGCTCGACCTGCACCCCTCCCAGAACGATGTGTGGCGCGCCGTGGAGGCGCTCCTGGCCCCCCTGGGGCGGGCCTGCAACGAGGCCTCGCCTTCGGTGGACGCCAAGCTGCCCCGCCAGGAAGGACTGCCCGGCGGCGCCCGGGTCAAGATCTGCCATCCCGTGATCGCCCCCGGCAAGGGCTATCCGGCCATTAGCATCCGCCTGTTCGAGCCGAAGCCGGTTCCGCCCGCGCAGCTGGTCGAGTGGAACATGGCGCCGCAGTCCATTGTGGATGCCCTGGTCGAGGCGGTCGGCCGGGGGCTGCGCATCCTGGTCATCGGCGGCACGAACAGCGGCAAGACCACCCTGCTCTCGGCCATCTGCAACGGCATCCCGAAATCCGCCCGCGTGCTCAAGATCGAAGATCCGGAGGAGATCTGGCTGGACCATCCCCACGTCGTCACGCTTGAAGCGCGTCCCGCCCAGCTCGGCACGGCGGTCACCTCGTACATGCTCTCCAGCGGCGTGGACGACGCCATGCGCATGTCGCCGCGCTGGCTGATCGTCGGCGAGATGCGCCGGGGGGATGCCGCCGCGGCCCTCTTCCGCGCCCAGATGTCGGATCACCCCGGCCTCTCGACCTTTCACGCCGAAGGCCCGGAGGCGGCCATCAACCGGCTCAACCTGCTCCTGTTCAACGACGTCGGCGTGCGCGCCGAAGGGGCCAAGGAGATGTTCGTCCAGGCCATCGACCTTCTCGTGCAGGTTGGCTTCCGGCTGGATGCGCAGGGCAAACGCCGGCGGCACATCGTCGGCATCTGGAAAGTCCAGAAGGCGCTCAAGGCCGGCAGCGTCGTCTTTGCCCTGCTCTACCGCCTGGCCGGCGAGGACGTGGACGAACGGGCCGCTTCGCTGAGCTTCGTCGAGAATCTGTTCAACGACCTCGCTGCAAAGGAGTCCGTATGACTCTCACTCTCCTCCACATTCCACCGGTCCTCTACAACTTTCTTCCCGCTCTGGCCGCAGTTGCCCTGGCGATGATCGGCTACCTGATAAGCCGGCGCCTGCTTGCGGGCCTCGGCGGAAAAAGCTCCGTCAACCGCCTGGAGGCCTTCGCCGGCACGGCGGCCAACCCCAAAGCCGCTGCAGTCCCGGTCGGTAGCACCGCCCACCGGCTCCGCCTGGCATTTGCCCGGGTCGGGATCGACGCCAGCGGCCGCGAGGGCTTCTATCTATGGTCCGCCCGGATCGTTGCAGGCACCGCCTTGATCCTGCTCCTGCTCATCGCCGGACTGCCGCTGCTCACCAGCCTGATCGGCCTGGTGGCGGGTTATGTGCTCGTGGACGGACTGGTGAAGCGCACCTGGAACAAGATGCGTACCGACGTCGAAGCCGAGATCCCCACCCTTCTCTCCGGCCTGAAATCGGCTATCTCCACCGCCCCCAACGTCCCGCAGGCCCTGGCGGATACCGCCAAAACCCTGAAGGCCGGCGGGCCGCTGCGCTCCTGGGCGGAGAAGGCTGCCTCCCGGATGCACGCCGAAGGGCAGCCGTGCCTCGAGGGCCTGCGCAAGGAGGCCGCTGCCATCTCCTCGTCACTGGCGGTCTGCGTGGAGCTGATCGGGCGCATGTGGACCACCGGCGGAGCGGGCTACGCCCAGGCGTTCGAGAGCGCTGCCGACAATTTGCGCGACGTGCTGGGCGCCCGCGTCCTGGCGCGCGCCCGCGGCTCAGGGGCGCAGAGCACGACCAATTTGCTCATGGGGCTGGCTTTCATCACCATCGTCTTCCTGAACCGCAACCCGGCCATGGCCGCCTCCGTGCGCACCCCCCTGGTGCAGGGCGCTTATGCCGCCATTTTCCTGATGATCGTGTACGGGTACACCATGATCAACAGCATGATCGAGAACGCTGTGTAGGAGAGCAAAAATGGATCTTCGTGCCTTTATCCCCCTGACTGCCGCCCTGGTGCTCGCCCTGATCGCTTTCTGGGTCGTGCGCCGCTCTGATTTCACCATCCAGAGATCCGCTGCCGGCCGCATCGAATCGTTTGCGAACAAGGACCGGCGCAGCTCGATCGACCGCCTGGGCGACCTGCTCGTGGAGCGGCTGGGCCTGAGCCTGGAGTCCTGGAAGCACGAGCTGCGCTGGGCGCAGATCGGCGGCAGCTACCTCACCGCCGACGGCCAGCCCAAAACCGTGGGCAGTGTCCTGGGCCAGTTGGTCCTGTTCGGCGGCCTCGGAGGGATCTATATCCTCCTGTTTCATGCTTTCGGCCTGGTCTACGTGCTCCTGGTCGTCCTGGCTGCCTACTACCCGTATATGCGGTTGTGCGGCCGGGCGGACACGGCCCGGGAAGCCGTGAAGCGCGGTCTTCCCGAGGCGGCAGCTCTGGTGGCCGCCGAGATGTCCGCCGGGAATTCCATGCCCCTGGCCGTGGAGCGGGCCTCTGCCCTGCCGGGGCCGGTGGGGCAGCTCCTGCGCCAGGCTGTGGACCGGACGCGCTCCGAGGGGGCGCTGCTCTTCTCCCAGGCCGGTGCCACTGGCGTGCTCGTGAGCGATTTCGCCGCGCTGCGCTTCGGACCGCTGGAGACCTTCGCCGCCCGCATGGATGCGGTCGCTGAACGCGGTACGGAAGGCCCGAAACGCATGAACGAGCTGGCGCGCGACTTGGCGTTGGAATATCAGGTCACCGTGGCGCGCGCCGCGGAAACCCTGGACAACAAGCTCTTGATGCCGATGACCATCTTCTTTTTCATCCCCTTCATGGCGGCGATCTTTATCCCGCTGATGGTCAACATCTTCAACACCTTTTAGCCATGTCGATCATCGGGGCAATCCTCTTCGTCCTGCTGGCCATCGTCCGGGTTGCCTGGATCGTAAAGGCGGGCATCACACCCCTGGGGATCCTGCTCTTCGCCCAGGCGGGCCTGGCGGCGCTGCTGCTGATCTTCCGCTGGAAGGCGGACGTGTCCGCTCCCAGATGGGTGGAGGTCGTGGCCTGGCTGTCCGCCGCACTGCCGCTGGTTTTCATCACGCCCTCATCCGGCCTGTCCTGGCAGGGCCTGTTGCCCGTCCCCGGCCTGGCGCTGAACCTGTGGGCGCTTGCCTCCTTGGGGTCTGCCTTCGGGATTGCCCCCGCAGCCCGGGGGTTGGTAACGCAGGGTCCGTACCGCTGGCTGCGTCATCCCATGTACGCCGGAGAGCTGCTCTCGCTCGCGGGCGCGCTGCTGGCGGCGGTCCGGCTCTGGAATACGTGTCTCCTCCTGGTCTTTGCAGGATCGATTGTGTGGCGCATCGCCTGGGAAGAAAAGATCCTGAATCAAAACGGATACCTGGCTTATGCCAGAGTCGTCCGGTGGCGGCTCTTGCTGGGAATTTGGTGAGGAGGGCAGTATGAAGCAAATCGACAGTTCAAAAGAGCGCAGGTCATGGACCGCTTCCTGGTGGGCCATCGATCTGGTCCCCAATTTGCCTCTCATTGTCTTTGTCATTATTTTGTCGATCTTTATGCTCGTCTTTCCCGCCTGGTTTGAACACGCGGCCGCCTGGCTCTCCGTTCATCATCTCAACGGGAACATAAAACAGTAAGGAGGGGAGCGCATGACACGCACACGCTCATTTTGCTTTCGTTCGATCTTTTCCCTGCTGGGAGGCTTTGGCCTGGCTGCGGCGCTGCTGGCCTGGCTGCAGACCGGCACGGCTCTGCGCCTGCCGGCCTGGTTGTATATCGCCCTGCTCGCCGCGCTCGCCCTGGCAGCCCTGGGCTATGGGGTTCTCTTACACCCCCGCCGGGCTTCCCTGGCGCTCCTGGCAGCCGGCATCCTCGGCCTGGCAATCGGTATCCCGGTCCTGGCTGGCGCTTATACCGGGCCAGGGAACAGGACCACGACGACGACCACGCAAGTCGAAGATTATGGCACATGGCATCTTACCGACACAGCTCCTCCTCCGGAATGCCCGGGCGTGACCTCCTGCGACCTCCAAACAAGTTCTTGCTCGAACCCGCCATCCGTGCAGCAGCAAACTTACTACTGTTGCGACGGTACAACGAACTCCTACTGGTCGGCAAACCAACCAGACAGCTGCACCCCTCACTACACAACCGTCACTACGACCGTCACCGAGAATCCTGCCGCCGTCACTATCAACTCCGAGAACTGTGCCAAGCCGGGCGCAAACGGCTGGTGCCGCGGGGGCGCCGCGCTCACCCTCTCCGCCAGCGAGCCCTGGTCGCCACCTTATGTCATCAGTGATATCTTCAGCGACCTCGGCGAGCTTTGCCCCGGGAACGGCACCAACACCCTGGGTAACTGTGTCTGGTCCTTTCCGCAAGGGGATATCCCTGCATTCAACCTATGGGCGGATTCTTCCTTCGGGGATACCTCTGTCTTTGCTACGACTTCGGAGATGAAACTGGACAGTGTTCCTCCGGTCCTGACGCTCTCCATCCCTGCCCCGAACGGGCAAAACGGCTGGTTTACTTCCGGCCCCGTGACGGCTTCCGTCTCGGCTACTGACGCCACATCGGGGCTCTCCGGAACGCCGAGCATCAACGGCGGAGGCGACAGCTTCACGGCGATCGCCGACGGCAAATATGCCCTGACCGCGACTGTCTCCGACCTTGCGGGAAATACTGCTTCAGCCAGCGGGAAAATCTGGCTGGATACCACGCCGCCCGTGGCCGGCTTTTCCATCCCAGCCCCGGACGGGCAGAACGGCTGGCACAAGACAGCCTTCACAGTGACGCCCAATGGAGCGGACGCCACCTCCGGGATTGCCTCCCAGCAGGTCTCTCTGGACCAGAGTAACTGGTCTTCTTCCCTGAACATCTCGACGGATGGCGTCACTACCGTCTATTCCCAGGCGAAGGACAATGCCAGCAACCTCAGCTCGATCACCTCGACGACCGTGTCCCTGGATACCACCCCACCGACTATGTCTGTCACTCTGCCGCTGACCTCGACCGGCTGGTACACCACCCAGCCGGCAGTCTCCGTCACAGCTAATGACGCCACTTCCGGCGTAGCCTCGATCGACTACTCGCTCGATGGCGGGCCATACCAACCGTCTCTCGCCACGATGTCCGACGGCGTCCATTCCTTCACGGTTCAGGGCACCGACAGGGCAGGCAACTCCGTCACATCCGGACCGTACACCGTGAAGGTGGATACGATCCCGCCGCAGTCTGTTTTCGTCTCGCCTGCGGAAGGATCGACCGCGGTTGCCATCGGCAATCATTTTGTCATGACCGGCACGACCAGCGATGCAACTTCAGGAGTGGCCGGGGCGCAGATCTCGCTGAACGACGGCAGCAGCTGGGCGCCGCTTGGGGTAACGAATGGTAGCTGGGCCTATGTCTGGGATACCGGCAAAGTTCCGGACGGCAACTATCAAGTCCTGGTGAGCGGAACGGACGTAGCTGGCAACCTGGAGCACACGGCTCATATTACGGTGACGGTCGGAAATAATGGTCCTACCGTGAGCATCACCAAGAACTGGGTCATCTGGCAAACGGCTGCGATCAAGATCTCCGCTGGCACCCTGCCCGTGACTGGCGGACAGATCACCATCTCCAATTCGATCAACGGCAACACTGTCCAGTCATTCGATTACACCAGCATGCCGCCGACCAGCTTCAAATGGAATGGCCTCACCTCGAAAGGCGCTTCGGCGCCATTCGGAGTATACACGGTCCGGGTGGAAATCTGGGATGGTTATGGCCAGCACGCCAACGACTCCGGGACCGTCTGGCTTCCGGCGCCGCAGCCCAAGGCCACGAGCACTCCCACCAGCACATCGACCCCGGCTGCCACCGCCACTGCCGGGCGGCCTGCTGCCCAGCCAACCGGAACGGCCCTCCCGCCTTCCCCTGTCCCCTCGCCGACGCCAATTCCCGCCGTCGTCCCGATCCCGAAACCACCCGCTCCCACGCCTGTTGCGAAGCCCGTGGAAGCGACCTGGCCGGCGGCCTTCACCGGCAGCTTGGTAGTGCTGTTCCTGTCCCTTTCTCTTCTCGACCCGCGGCCGGCGGCCTGGCGCCGCCTGGCGCGTATCAAAAACCAAAAATCCTGACGGAGGTAACAATGGAAATCGCAACCTTTTTCCTCATCCTTTGCCTGGCCCTGATCCTGACGGTTTACAACCGCCGCCAGGCGCACGCCTTGGAGTATATGGCCCGTCTCGAAGAAGATCGGGCTTCCAGGGAGATCCAGGACCGCCGTGAAAAAAAGGCGGGCGAGCTGCACGTCGAGCCGCTGCGCTGGCTGGAAAAGATGGTCAACCCCCTGCTCGATGCCCCGCTGGCCTTGACCGACACGGCCAAACGGCTCGTCCCCGATGTTGAGACTGCCGAGCTGCGCTCCAGAGATGGCCGCCGGCTGCTCGTCTCGACCCAGACACTTCCCGCGCTGCGCCGTTACGACAAGCAGGTGCGCCGCTCGAGCGGCAAGGGTGCGACTGCCCGGCTCTCAGAATTCGCAGCCACCCCGCTCCTGGGGAGGCACTGGCGGGTCTGGAACGCCTCCCGCACGATGTCCGACGGCGGCGAATTCTTCGACATGGAAGCCGAAGCCTGCGGGCGGGGCTTGAGCCTGGAGTGGGGCGCGCCGACGCGCTTGTGGTTCTATGTTCTCCCAGCCTGAGGTTGTGACCGCCCTGCACGCGCTGACCGCCGCCCTGGTCGTCTGGGCCGGCTTGCAGGACTGGCATAAGCGCGAAGTGGCGGACTGGCTGACCTGGCCGCTCTTCGTGATGGGCCTGTGGGCAGCCATTCTGCGCGCCGTCCACCTGGATCTTCTTCCGCTCGCAATCAGCGTTTTTATCATGACCGCCTGGTACTTCAACTGGATGGGCGGCGCGGACGCTAGGGTGCTGATCGGCCTGTGGGGATTGTGGCCCCTGGCCGGGCTTTTGGGTATGGTATTCACAGGAACGTGGGGCCTGGTGCTGGTTTTGCATCACCATGGGAAGGAGCGCTTCCCTGCTCTCGTTGCGGTGGCATTCGGCGTTGCGACTCAGTTTGGCGTTGAACTTTTCAAGTTGCGCGGTCTCATCTGAAATATCGTCGAGTGGTTACGTCATCGCTTTTTGAAACAGGCATGCAGAGGTACCTGACTTATTTTTGACCAGGGATTTGATTCTCTCAAGCCAGGAACAGCAACTTATACGAGCACCCATCAATATTGACGGGTGCTCGTAATTCCATGCAACCTCGTATCCCAACTACGATCCGATTGGAAAAGATTGTTTAAGGGAAACCGGATGCAATATCGGTTATAGTGCCGTCCACTCCTTGAGTTTATTTTTTGCTGCTTCTAAGTAAGGTGATTCGATCGCCTCGTAGATCGTCAATGCTTGTTTCACTTCTTCGATCCCTTGTTCTTTATTGCCAATTTCATAAAGAGCAAGTCCAAGATTGAAAAGGGCGTTCCCTTCGCCGCGCCGGTCGCCGATTTCGCGGGCAATGACCATTCTCTTTTCGTAGAACTCGATGGCCTTGCGGGCGTCGCCCATAGCAGCGTAGGCTATGCCCAGGTTGCCGAGGGCGTTCCCTTCGCTGCGCCGGTCGCCGATTTCACGGGCAATGACCAACACGTTTTCGTAGAACTCGATGGACTTGCGGGCGTCGCCCAGATCGGTGTAGGCATTTCCCAGGTTGCCAAGGGTATTCCCTTCGTTGCGCCGGTCGCCGATTTCACGGTCAATGACCAGTGCCTTTTCGTAGAACTCAATGGCCTTGCGAGCGTCGCCCATAGCAGCGTAGGCATTTCCCAGGCTGCCGAGGGCGTTCCCCTCGCCGTTCCGGTCGCCAATTTCGCGCACAATCACTAGCTGCTTTTCGTAGAACTCGATGGACTTGCGGGCGTAGCCCAGCTCGGCGTAGGCATTTCCCAGGTTGCCGAGGTCAACCCCTTCGCCGCGCCGGTAGCCCAATCTTCGATCTGTTTCGATGGCTTTTCCGAGCCAGATGATCCGAGCGCGTGGGTGCAGACGTAGGTCTAAGCAGTATGGTGCGTCCGTAAACCGGATGTAGAGCCTGGCAATATCGTCGTTTGAATCGATATGGTTAGCAAGCCAGCCTTGTGCGGCCTGGATGTGCGCCCATTCCGCATCGAAGAGCTGGAGGGCGCGCAATATATTTTTACCTCCTTTGAGATAAAGGTCATCGGCGGCTTCCAGAATAGTAGAATAATACTGGGCGTGGCGCAGCCGGGCGGCATGTTCTTCCTTTTTGTCTTTCAGCAATTGCTTTTCTGCATACTGTCGGACTAGATCGTGCAGAACATACTTGCGGAAATCTGGGTCGTACCCGAGCAGGCTCGCCTGCAGGAGAATACCCAAGGCGGCATCGGTTCCTTCGGGAGGGATCTCCCACACAGCGGAAGCAGCTTGTTGGCTGAACGGAGCGGGAAACACCCCCAACTGGCGGAAACGCATCTTGATCGTATCGTCGAGGATTTCATAACTCAATTGTAGAGAAGCTTCTACAGGACCAAGAATGACCAGGGCGTTATGCAGTTTCTCGGTCAATACCGCCGGAGTCCAGTCTGGGCGGGTATTAAGCATGCTGGCCGCCAGGCGCAATGCCATGGGTAGGTAATCGCACAGCTTTGCTATAACTTCGGCCTCTTCTAACTTAACCTGTTTGGCAATCTTGCGAATGAGTGTTTGGGCATCATTGGGAGTCAGAGATTCCAGGTTGAGGGCGGATAACCCTGGCAGGTCAAAATGCTGGCGTGAGGTCACCAATGTCAGGCAGGCGGGAGGCGGAAGGAGCGGTTCGACTTGTTCCCGATTTCGGGCATTGTCAAAGAACAATAGAACTTTCTTGTCATGCAAGATTGAGTAAAAGATCGAATGAAGTTCGGCTTCGTTGTCCGGGAGCCTGGCTTCCGGGTGGAAACTATGGATCACATACGACATGACTTGGGCAGGGGTCATTGCTTCCTGCCCTTGTGTGCCGCGCAGGTCGAGGAAGATCTGCGCTTCAGGATAATCATTCTTCAGCTGATGGGCAATGACCAGGCCTAAGGCCGTCTTGCCGATTCCCCCCAATCCCTGCAGTCCGGAGATGGTCGCGCCGTGCTGGATGTCTTTTATGATCTGGTTGATCTCCTTCTCGCGTCCGGTGAAATCAGCCGGCGGAGATGGGAGTTGGTGAAGCTTATCCGGTTGAGATAGGTCTTCATGTTGCTCGATAACCAGCTTATCGATCTGGATGTTCTGAGCATGGGCCGCTGTAGAAATTTGAGGAGAGCCACCATTCACTTTGATCTGTGTCGTTGAAGTGTCTGGTTTGAACAGATCTATCCATCCCTTAATGGTGCCTCCCAACCCTGCAATGGTAATCAATGCTGCAAGGGTGGTCAACCAGTCACGCAGATCGTGTCCCGACCCCCCCGGTTTGCTGGATGTCAGGGTTTCGATCCAGAATGTAACTGCACTGATTACTAGCGTAGGGTTTGCGCAATCAGAAGGCAAATCGTTTATCCAATACCTTCGCCAATTATGTTGAAATGGAAGGTTCCAAAGCCGGGTGAATCATGCCCAAACGGGCGATTTGCTCAAAAATGTCGGCCAAAATAATGGCATCAGGTTTTTGCGGAAGCATTTTTATTGTCTCGACTGCATAGCGGTAGCCATGATAGTGCGCCTTCAAATCCAGGATGCTGAAAGCCGGATTGCTCCGTTGAAAGCGGCGCAAGAGCAGCTGGGAGAGATTGACCAGGAAGAAGGCCAGGTTGGCGGCATTGGTCACAGCGGTCTTTTCAACATTCATAAAATCTTCCAGGCCCCAATATTGTTTGGCGTCGCGGAAGTTGAACTCGATCTGGAAACGAAGACCATAGAACTTGATGATTTTGTTGTAACTCAACTTCAGATCGGTGCTGAACAGAATGACATGGGCCTGGGCCTGAGTATCCAGATTGGTCTTAAGCATGATGACCACATTGAGTGGCAGAGCAAATTCCTTGTTGAGTAGTTCAGCCTGATAAATATCGGTCCGGATATTCTTTTCGGTGGTGCTCTCTTTCAAGTACCTGGCGTCCATCTTGCGAACGATCACTTTGTCGCCATATTTCGGATGAGGCCCACAGCCTGGATAAGGACCCGTATAAGAAAAATACAAAGCCGCATCCTGGCGGAGTTTCGAGATCAACTGCAATCCGGTCTGGGTGACCATCACTGCGCTCGGATAATTACCGAAGTGACCATCCATGACCAGGTATTGGAGCGTCAGAACCTTGCCAATCCGCTGCAAAAACGCCTTCAACGCCACCTGGATCCGCTGTAACTCGGCATTCAACACGACTTCGGCACTCTTTTTGTTCCGGCTGCCCTTCGGTCGTCCACGTTGGCGCTTTTCTCCAGGTTCCTTCTTCTTCGCCTGCTTCTTGGCTTTGCTGGCAGCCTTCTCCTCGTCACTCCGCACAACCTGATCAATTTTCACCGGGTAGGATTTCTCTTCTCGAACATTGATCAGCGAAAAAGCAAAGAAGGCCAGCCCGGCGATCGGACGTTGTTGCAGACTTGAAAAAAAGCGATCCAATCCATAGGTCTCTTTACCCGCTTTGCCGCACACCACTTCGTCGCCTGCCAGAATGTACTCATCCTTGGGATCCCACAGCCATTTCCGGAAGAAGCTCCACATCACTTCCGCCCAGGGAATCTGGGTGTGATACCAGCGCTGGATCGTCCGATAGCTACCGCCTTTGTCGGTCCAGCGCGAGATCCCCAACATCGTTACTCTTCCGGTCATCATCAGCATTCCAAGAATGATCCGGCTCAACTGGCGCAAAGTCGTTTTTGAGATCAGAGGTGCTATGCTTTGTAAAAGTGCTAAAATGTCTGTCATGGGCTTCTCGGCGTAAGTTGTTGGGTGACACCTCAACTTTATCCGATTAGCCCTATTTTGTCAGTTCATTTTTGGCGAAGGTATTGTTTATCCAGATTCAATTTTAATCGGCTGGTTGAAGCCCAACGGCAGCTGAAAAGCGGGCACGCCTTTCAAGAACAGGACGATTCCAGGGAAGGAACTATCGGGTGCGAATTGCAGAGAAGTGCCAGAGGATGTTTGTTGGACAAGGGCGGCACTGTTGGCAGCGACACGAACCAACTTCTTGGGACTGTTCAAGGTTCGTGTCAGCTTGAGTGAAGAATGGACAGTGCACTCTTTGAGCCAGGGCACACACCAGCGCACCATGTTAGCCGCCAGTCCAGTGAACAGCACTTGCAACTGGATGCCTGCCGGAGAGCGGCTCATGAGATGCTGGACGAAGAACGTTCCTTTCATCTCTTTGTTTCCGGCTTCGATGGTTTGGCGTTGGTTGTAATGTTCGAACCAAATCGGCAAGGATGGGATGGCATTGTCGTCGCGGTAAAGGATCAAGACTGCATACTTATACCTGCGCCCGATTTTGAAGCGCTCAATGGCGGCGGTCAGGGGATAGGGACAGTCGCGCAACTGACATTGTCCCCAGACTGTCATCTCAGCATTCTCTCCAACCTTGACCCAGGGAACTCCTTTTTTCAGGCGGGAGCACAAGGCGGTTGCCGTTTGCCCGTTGGGAGCCTTGGTGTTGGGACAATAGCCCATCTCCAACAGCCAGGTCAGATTTCCACCGGACGAGAAACCGGCATCCGTGCGCGCTTCCACATAAGGTGGGGGATCAGGATTGGCCAGGTTGTCTTTCTCAAGGGTGGCCTGCCAGTCAAGCAATTGAGTCAGGCATCCCATCTGTTCGTGCAGATGATCCTGATGTTTGCCGATCCTTTGCTGCGCCGTGGCGATCTGCGCTTCCAGACGCGGCAAACGCTTGCGCCAACCGGTCATTTTTTTCTTCAAAAGGGCCTTTTGGGGCCGGGAAATGGGGTTTTTGAGGGTCTGCTCGGCGTGATAGCCCTCCCCAATGAGCCTCTGGCGGATTTGCTGCAGACGGTTTCGTTGGGCCTCCTGCTGGTTCAACAAACGACGCGTCCGTGCGACCCTTGCCTCTTGCACCTCCAAACGCTGTTGCACCAATTCCGTTCGCCGACGCGGCCGGATATGGGTCTGAGCTTCCGCAGCTCGAACCAGTTCTTTCACGCAGGAGGACGAAATCGTGTCCCCAGGGTGATGAAAGCCTGCCAGCCACAAGCGCTCGCCTCCCGCATCCGTCAGACAGACCCGCGCCAATTGATAGCCCAGCTTCACACTGTCATTCATCCATCCAAACGCCACTCCTGGATAGCTGGTGCTGGTGGAACTCACTGCCTGTCCGGTGAGATCAAAATCGTAAACGATCGCCGCACCCCGTCGCAGCAATTCATGGACTCGATTCGCAATGAACGGTTGGCTGAATTCTTCGATCACTTTCTCCACCGCCACCACCGTCTGCTCGTTACAAACATCCAGCGTCCGGCTCACACTGCTGTAGTGCGCAAAACCCGCTTGCCCCCACGCTCGCGCCACCACCTCGTCCTTCACCAACGGCCGCACGCCATCATTGAGATCTTCAAGATGTTCCATGCCGCTCGTGATCCCAGCCAGAAATTCCACCAGCTTGGTCTGCGGACGATACTTGCGTGTCTTCTGCCCAATCGGTATTTGCATCAGCCGCTCAATCAATCCATGCTGGCTCAAGAATTCACCAAATGCCACCAACATGCCATGCGCTGTGTTGGCCATCGGCCAGTCTGATGATTTCGTCGCCATTTCTGGTACCTCCGCTCCCACAGAGGTTACCAGCCCTGGCCGTAGCCCTACAAAATCAAATCTGATTCAACGTTTTGCCTTCTGATTGCGCAAAAGTTACGCTAGGACAATGCCAATGATGATAAAGACGAGAACGATTATTCTTTTATTGCTCTTCTTCATCGATCTCTCCCTGCCTGCAATGATAGATTTATTGTAGAACGGATTTGGTAGGGAGACAAGGCGATTAGGACCGAACAGGCCAGGTTTTGCACTTAACTTTTTCCCTCGTTAACGCCTTTCTTTTGACCGTCTAGTAGTTCAACGGACTGGGCTGGGCCGCGCGGACGCCAGGGTGGCTGGTTGGTATGTGGGGGCTGTGGCCCCTGGCTGGTATTCTGGGAATGGTGTGCACGGGACTGTGGGGGCTTGTGCTGGTCCTGCGCAAGCGAGGAAAGGAACATATCCCCGCCCTTATCACAGTGGCTTATGCCACGGTATTTCAATTTTTGATTAAATTATTTATATATTTCAAACTCACTTGATTTTTGAGATCAAAATTATTACCTAATTGTCGACCTTCATAACATCGTGGAAGTTCTAAAGGGTAAACCTTCATAAGATCGTAGACAGAACTTTAACAACCGAAACCTTCATAAGATCGTGGAAAACGAGGCTATTATTCATCGTTCCAGACAAAAGGAACGGTGAAAGATGGGAAAAGTAGATGATTCTCAACGTCAAACATTAATCCACTTGCTGCGCAGCGAGAAAACCCCAGCAGAAGCGGCGAAAGAATTGGGGCGGTCTGTCTCGTGGAGTTACAAATGGCAAGAGCGCTATCGGCAGGCAGGCTGGGAAGGGTTGAAAGAGCAATCCCGCACTCCTCATCGGATTGCCCATAAGACCTGCGAGCAAGTACGGCAAGCCATCTTGAGAACGCGCAGCGAACTGGAAGCGGAAGCCTTGTTGGCGGATCGATTGTCCTATATTGGTGCAGATGCCATCCTTGGGCGTCTGCGCAGCCAGGCGATGATTTCTCCGCCGGGGGTCAGCACGATTGAGCGGATATTACGTCAGGCGGGTGTGACCCAGCCCCGGGAGCCAAAGTTGGAAAAGGAAGTAGAGTATCCGACCTTGCATTTCAGCGCCGCTCACCGACTCACGCAGGTAGATATTGTGCCGCATTATTTGAAGGGAGGCACCAGTATCGCCTGCTTCAACGCCATCGATATTGCTTCTCGTTATCCGGCGGGTAAGCAGTATGAAAACAAGCGTTCAGGCGAGGCAACCGATTTTCTTGTGCATGTCTGGCACGAGCTGGGCATCTCGGAGTACCTGCAAATGGACAACGAAAGTTGTTTCAGCGGCGGGTACAAGCATCCCGGGGTGGTAGGTCAGGCAGTTCGTCTGGCCCTCTACGTGGGGACCCAGCCAGTCTTCTCGCCCTTCTATCATCCAGAGAGCAATGGGTTTGTCGAGCGTTTTCACCAGGATTACTCTGGTTTTGTCTGGAAAAAAGCTCTCCTGGGCAACCTGGCAGATGTGCGTCAGCGCTCCGAATTGTTTTTCCCAAATTATCGCAGTAGCCATCATCACTCCGCCCTGGCTGGTAAGTCTCCGCAGCAGGTCCAATCTCAAACACCCGTTCGCAAACTGCCCGCCGGTTTTTCCATCCCTAAGAAACTGCCCATTACCGAAGGACAGGTCCACTTCATGCGAGCGGTGAGCAACGAATGCCAGGTACTTATCTTGAACAAAAAATGGGATGTCAAACTGGCTCAACCGGATCAAGGCGTTTGGGCAACGTTGTTTCTCACGCTCAAGGGCGCCAAGCTCCGCATTTATGACGCTGCCCCCGATGCGTCAAATCGACGCTGCCTGGTAGAGCATCCTTTTCCACTCAAAGAGCCTGTAGTGCCTTTGCAAAATATGTTTAGGCCGATGGCAACCCAGCAGAAATCCTGGTCGCAGATTTTCCGCATCCTGTTTCAACGTCCCATTTCTGCCCCGTCTACGATGCCTTGAAGGTTCATTCGGTTGTTAAAGTTCTACTTTTTCCACGATGTGTTGATGGATGACACCTAATGATTTAGTTCGCTAAAACTGACAAGTTTCTTTCCTCTAACGCGAGGTGTTAAGGCAAAGGGCCTTTTAAGCCATTGGTTGAGAGTTCGAGCCTCTCCGCACTCACTGTTTCTTTACCCATCATCTAGCCGAACAGCCAGGTGATGCTTCTTTTTTGACACCGGCCAATTAATACCTACTATTGGTAAAAAGAGATTCAGAAAGTCCATATAGAAAAAACACATTTCGATATCACATCAAACGTAATATACAATACCTTCGCCAATTATGTTGAAATGGAAGGTTCCAAAGCCGGGTGAATCATGCCCAAACGAGCAATTTGCTCAAAAATGTCGGCCAAAATAATGGCATCAGGTATTTCCGGAAGCATTTTTATTGTCTCGACTGCATATCGATAGCCATGATAGTGTGCCTTCAAATCCAGGATACTGAAATCTGGATTGTTCCGTTGAAAACGGCGCAAGAGCACCTGTGAGAGGTTGACCAGGAAGAAGGCCAGGTTGGCAGCATTGGTTACTGC
Organism: uncultured Chloroflexia bacterium; assembly: GCA_963753465.1. Classification (GTDB taxonomy): domain Bacteria; phylum Chloroflexota; class Anaerolineae; order Anaerolineales; family Villigracilaceae; genus UBA877. The sequence continues at coordinate 157,916 of CAVWCJ010000003.1, read as the reverse complement.
GATCTTTTCGATGTTCATGAAATCCTCGAGGCCCCAATATTGCTTGGCGTCGCGGAAGTTGAACTCGATCTGGAAGCGCAGGCTGTAGAACTGGATCAGTTTGTTGTAGTTCAACTCCAAATCTGTGCTGAACAGAATGACATGGGCCTGGGCCTGAGTATCCAGATTGGTTTTTAGGATAATGACCACATTGAGCGGTAAAGCAAATTCCTTGTTGAGTAGTTTGGCCTGATAAATATCAGTACGAATATTCTTTTCAAGCTTGCTCTCCTTCAAATACTTCGGATCCATTTTGCGAACGATCACTTTGTCGCCATATTTCGGATGAGGCCCACAGCCTGGATAGGGACCGATATAAGAAAAGTACAAAGCCGCATCCTGGCGGAGTTTCGAGATCAACTGCAATCCGGTCTGGGTCACCATCCATGCGCTCGGATAATTGCCGAAGTGACCATCCATGACCAGGTATTTGAGCGCCAGAACCTTGCCAATTTGCTGCAAAAACGCCTTCAACGCCACCTGGATCCGCTGTAACTCGGCATTGAGCACGACTTCGGCACTCTTTTTGTTCCGGCTGCCCTTCGGTCGTCCACGTTGGCGCTTTTCTCCAGGTTCTTTCTTCTTGGCCTGCTTCTTGGCTTTGCTGGCAGCCTTCTCCTCGTCACTCCGCACGATCTGATCGATCTGCACCGGGTAGGATTTCTCTTCTCGAACATGGATCAGCGAAAAAGCAAAGAAGGCCAGCCCCGCGATCGGACGTTGTTGCAGACTCGAAAAAAAGCGATCCAATCCATAGGTCTCTTTACCCGCTTTCCCGCACACCACTTCGTCGCCTGCCAGAATGTACTCATCCTTGGGATCCCACAGCCATTTCTGGAAGAAGCTCCACATCACTTCCGCCCAGGGAATCTGGGTGTGATACCAGCGCTGGATCGTCCGATAGCTACCGCCTTTGTCGGTCCAGCGCGAGATCCCCAGCATCGTTACTCGTCCGGTCATCATCAGCATTCCCAGGATGACCCGGCTCAACTGGCGCAAAGTCGTTTTCGAAATCAGAGGTGCTATGCTTTGTAAAAGTGCTAGAATGTCTGTCATGGGCTTCTCGGGGTAAGTTGTTGGGTGAGACCTCAACTTTACCCGATTAGCCCTATTTTGTCAGTTCATTTTTGGCGAAGGTATTGAATATAGTTATCAATATTATTACCAAATTGGCAATGAATTAGCGGGGAATTCTCAAGCTTTGGTGATCCAGACTCGTTATACTGAAAATGGAAGTTGACAGACATCAAGCTCGTTGTGGGTTAATGCTCAATTGGTCAGGAGGTGTGTTGTGAATAATAAAATCCAAATTCACCCAGGGAAAACATTCCAGCCAACTCCCTTAGTTAACATGAAGCAAACAGACGCTTCATTATTGGAATGTGAAGGTCATGCCTTTGTTTCGTCGGATTCAACCTCTGACATAATCGATCAGGCCTTATGGTGTACGCAGTTTTTCACCGAAAACGCATTGAGCGCTTTTCAGCTACAAACAACACGACAGGCCATATATGCTCAGGAAAGAAAACAGCAAGGTCTGGACAAGGTGTGCGAGGATTGTGGACGGTCCATCCCAGAGGCTCGTTTAAGGGCGAGGCCAACCGCAACGCGTTGTATTCAATGTCAGGCCCTCTTCGAGAGGCGGGGCCATTAACCTAGGTGAGGAGGCTGTCGATCCTGGCCGGGCTCACGAAGAAAAGCCTAAGAGAACTGGATTACAAATATGATCACAACATTGACCTTCGATTTATTCTACAAGAAAGATCTTCGGTCTCGAACAGAAGAGAAAATAAAAATATTTGAATTCCACTCCAGAAACCTGGAAGAGATGAAAAGATAATTCCAGTACGGTGAGCATGTTGAACTGCCCCAGATGACACTGAGTATATGGCATGAGGATTTATTGCAACAGCAGGAGCTTGTCGATGTGCTTCAGAATGAACTATCGCGGATCAGCGCAGACAATCAGGAACCTCGACCCTGATAGGAGGAAAAGAACATGAATACTACTCCGGATCTTCTGACTAGGTTTTCTTCTCTGGAAGAGCGCTTGCTCGAGGCCGAAAGCGCCCTGACGGATAGCTCTCCACGGGTGGTCGCCCTGGGAAAGCGAGGGCCTCTCATTACGCCGGATCTCCCAGATTGGAAGGCCTACGACCATGATCTGGAAAATGACCTCATGGACTGCCTGGCGAGGCTGTCCGACCTGCTCCAGGATATTTCCTGGAAGGGCCCGCAGATTCCGGAGAAAGTAGAGCAGTGGGACGGATGGCTGGATAAAATTCGGATAGAATTAACCAAAAGCCTCGACCGCCCGATCAACCTATTGACATTCACCAAAGTTGGTTAAGGTCTAGTCCGGCATGATGGAAGCAGCCGAGTAAAATATCCGGACGTTTTCGTAAACGAGCAAAACCAGTATCCAAGGAAGTGCGCATTTCTTTGACGGATAGGAACACGGAATTCCTGATGTGGCGTTTGACATTCCCGTGACAAAATTCTTCCGGGTTAAGTTCAGGTGCGTACGCAGACAAGAATTCAACATGAATTTCAGAATGCTCTTGCAAGTACTTCAGTAACCGTTTTGATCGATGGGTGCGCGAGCGATCCCAGATCAAGATAAAAGGTCCACGAACGTGACGACGAAAGTGTTCCAGACCAAGTATGATCTTTTCAGAATTGATCGACCCGGCAAAATGCTTCTTGTAGATCTTGCCGGAGATCGTCAAGGCTGCCATGGTGGACAATTCTCTCCGGTACTTGCCAACATGCTTCAAGCGGGGCGTTTGGCCGCATGGCGCCCAGGTGAAACCGATGGGTTCAGAAAATGACAGGCCAAACTCGTCTTCAACCAGGATTTCTGCACCGAGCCGCCGCGCTTTTTTGACCCTGGTCCAATCTCGCGTGAGCCAGGCGCGGATCAGCTCTTCGTCCCGCTCCATGGCTCGTGGCTCGATCTTCTGGACACTCCAACCAAGATCTTTCAATAGTCGACTCATGTAATTGCGATGGTAATGTACTCCAAACTCTTTCTCAATCACTTCTCGAACACGTTTCTGCGTCCATTGCTCGGTCGGAAAACCTGCGGCTCGCGCTCCCGCTTTCAGCTTCTCTACCAAGACCTGCTTCTGTTTCTGATCCAATCTCGGCGGCCTACCGGTTGCCTTCCGCTTTTCCAGAGCTTCCGCTCCACCTGTTTCCAATTGCTTCTTCCAGCGGTTCACGATCGCTCCACTTACGCCCAACTGCCTGGCGATCTCCGCTTGGTTTATTTCTCCAGCCTGCAGAAGACGTACCCCTTCCTGTCGCCTCTCTGCCATCTGGTCTCGGGTTAGGTTCTTCGGATACCATGTCATGTATCCAATATTAACCGATTTTGGTGTATGTCAATAATGGAAACGAACATCGCCTACCGGGCGCCTGCACACTATTAAATCTATGATCGAATATTAGTCAGATATTTATCGGTGCACAAATAGATCAAAGGCCGGGAATCTGGATCGGATCCATACGTCCGACCAGATTTCCACGCACATCTCCAATCCGGCAGGTCTATGGATCGATGGATTCAAGAAAAATGAAGGATCTATTTGCTCCCTGGCAGATCGTGAAAGTCACTGTGCTGAAGCATTTACCGTATGGCTTGTTAGTCAAGCTGGACGGTGGACAGCGCGGAATTGTACGTACGCGGGAAATCTCCTGGGAAAGAATGGAACGCACTCAGGCGCTTGAACTTTACCCGAACGGGATGACCACCGAGGCGATGATTGTCCGGGTGGAGCCGGAAGGGAATCTCGAGCTGAGTCTCCGCCTTGCCGATTCCGATCCCTGGGATAACATTTTTTCGCACCATAGGTCCGGCGAGATCGTGGAAGGGGTCGTGACGGGCGTCAAGCGTTATGGCGCCTTTATTGAGATCGAACGGGGGTTAACGGGCCTTTTACACAGCTCTCGGTTGCCTTCCTGGGCCAGGAAGCTGGATGTGCTCGACTTGTTCTGGCCGGGCGACCATGCACGCGTGAAAATCAGCCGGATCGACGAAAAAAGCCGCAGGATTGATCTCAGCATGGAGGGCACCCAGCGCGATCTGGGCATATCCGCGGGGAAAGATTACCTGAAAGGGGATGCGGAGCCTACCCGGTTATTGAACGATCCGTTTTCTTTGGAAGAACTGGTCAAGAAGCAGTCCCATCTGGTTTTGGTCATTGAAGATGATCCGGAGCAGGCCAAGCTCATGACATCCTGGCTGACCAAACTGGGCCAACGGACGGTCACGGCCCAAACCGCGGAGCTTGGGCTGGATCTCATCCAGAGAGAATGCCCCGATATCGCCATTGTGGATTTTGGACTGCCCCGCATGAGCGGTCTGGAGATGATTCGAGAGCTGGGCCAGTCCAGCCCTCTGACGCGATGCTATCTGGCCACAGACTGGATGCGCATCCAAAGCCACGCCGACGAAATAGAGACCCTGCAGTCCACGGGCATGCAGGTCATGATCAAACCAATCCTGCCGGAGGACCTGATGGATGCTTTGCTCGGGTCCCGTCCGGATCCCGCCTCCCGAGTGAACCAGGAAGAAGCGTCTGCCTCCGTCGAGCTGGCCCTCCCGGCCCTGGATTCCTACGCCAGCCTGGAAGCCCTGACCCCGGTCCTGGAAATGGGCTGCCGGGAGATGAAGTTTGACTACGCTATGTTATTTTCGATCGATCCTTCCGGGCACAAGGTGGAAATCCTGGCCCAGACCTCGCGCGCCGCTTTCGATCCTTCCATGATTGGGGACCTAGTGCACAGCCCCATTCGCGACGTGGCGGAAGAGCGGATCGTCGTCAGCCGGGAAAACCTACCCGAGGGTGTACCCAATCCCCAGTTTAATTACCTGCAGAGATTCTGCCGCTTCTCCGCCTGCCTGGGCGTGCAGGTGCCGGAGGCGGGACAGGATCGTCTGGCCCTGTTCTTCTTCCATCGGAAGGCGCGCCCAATCGCCCCGGAGCAGACCGCCTTTGCCCAGGCGCTCTCCTTGGTCGTCGGCACGATATTGGACAAGAAGATCTTTCAGGAGAAGGCCCGCAACCTTCACCGGGTAGCCCTCCTGGGTCAGATGGCCAGCAATCTGGTTCACGAAATCAACCATTCGCTCAGCCTGCTCGATCCCAGCCTGGATACCCTGGCCCTCCGGCTCGAGCAGATCCACATGAAGATCGGATCGGGGGAGGGGGTTACGGAAGCAGATATTCTTCCCCCCATCGCCGATTTGAAAAACGCCAGGCAGTCCCTGGGCGTGCTGTACAACATGACGCGGCTGTTCAGTGCGCCCTTCATCCAGAAAAAGGAGGAATACATCCGGCTGGATGAGCTGATCCAGACCTCCATCCGGTTGCTGCGCGAGATCAGCCAGCGTTACAAGGTGCCCATTAATTCGGTCAGCCCGGAAGGCTTGCTGTTCCTTCACGGGCGCGGCTCCCTGATCATGCAGGTGCTCTGGAATCTTCTGCTGAACGCGATCGAGCAGATCAGCGAAACCCGCCCCAATGAAGGGGGCGCGATCCGGGTCAGCATCGAACAATCCACCTCCAGCGCAGAGCAGCCGACCATCCGCATCCTGGTGGAGGACAACGGCCCGGGGATCCACCGTCGTTTGTGGGAGAAGATCTTCGAGGCTGGCTATACCACCCGTTTGGATGGAAGCGGGCTGGGCCTCTACATTTCCCGGGGCATTCTCCAGTCTCTGCGCGGCAGTCTATATGTTCAGGAAAGCTGTGTCCTGGGAGGCACCACGTTTGTCATCGAATTGCCTCATCGAATCTAGGAGAAAAAATGTGCAAAATTTTGATTCTCGACAACGACACCGCCTACTGCTCCACGCTGGGTGAGGCGCTGCGGCAGCCCCGCCCGGAGATCCGCCTGGATGTCCAAACCGCCAGCTGTCGGGAGGACGCCGTTCACCTTGCGCGCCGCTCGCTCCAGGAGGGAAAACCCATCCGGATTTTTTTGATCGACGACCGGCTGAACAGCGAGGTGGATGGCATTGCGGTCTGGGAAGAGCTGCACAAGATCCTTCCGGATGCGGAGGGGGTGATTTTCTCTGCGGTGATCGACCCGGAGAGGCAGTCCAGGGCCTACAGCGTGGGCGTCGCCAACTGCCTGAACAAACCCATGCAGATCCCGGAGCTGATCACAGTGCTCGCCAGGCTTCAGCGCTGGCAGCAGCAGCAGTTGGACAAAGGATGTCTGGAGATTATCAATGAGATCCACCAGGAAACGGAAAAGTGCCAGTCCTTCCAAGAGGCTGCCGAAAGAATCGTCGCTGGGGCGCTCCGGCTGGGCTTTGAACGGGCGCGCCTGTACTGGTCTCCGCAGCAGGAAGAGGATTCCACGATTACGATGAGGGGCATAGCCATCGCCGGCCAGGATCAATTGCCGGAATTTAAGGATCATATTTTCCACTCCCATACCCGCTACCTGCAGGATGCCAGCCAGTCCTCCCAGGTGCTCTTTTTCAACGGTCGCTCCGCGGGCCCTGGGCTCACGGAGCTGGAGTTCGGTGCCAAGCGCTACCGTCCGCAGGTGGGGGAATGGGTGCTGATCCCGATCTGGGTGGAGGAACGCTACTCGGGCGTGCTGGCGATGGATAACGCGGAACGGGAGATCAAGCTGAGCGAAACCCAGAAATCCGGGCTAGGCATCTTCGCGCGCATGATCTCTCTCACGTTGGGCCGGGTCCGCTTGTTTGGGCTGGAAAAATACCGCCGGCAGGAAATCGAACTGCTCAACCGGATCGAGCGCCAGATTACGCTGTACACCGACGATCTGGGGAAGCTCTTGAAGGAAATCTCGGCTCAAATCAAGGGCAACCTGGATGTTTCCAACTTCATCATTGCGTTGGTGAATGAAGACGAGCAGAAGATCGATATTCGCCTGCACTATGACAACGGGAAGCTCCTTCCCCGCCATTTTCTGCCCATCGGCCAGGGGCTGACCGGCTACATAGTCCGGGAGAAGATTCGCGATACCCTATATTTCCCGGAGGGCTCGGAAGAGTTTATTCACGAGAAGGGGATTCATCCCCGCGGGAAACCCGACAAGTGCTGGGTAGGGATTCCCTTATGGGTGGGGGAGAAGATGGTCGGGGTGATGATCGTCCAGGACTACACCCAGCCCCACGCCTACCGGCGGGATGACGTGCACCTCTTGGAGATCGTCGCCGATCAGGTAGCCGGTGCGATTTCTGCAGCCCTGAAAATCGAAAAGGACCACAGCCAGCTGGAGATGCTGCAGCTGGCGAGCGTCGACCTGATGAAGCTGGCCACGCAGAGCGAAGAATGGATGTGGGAGACCCTGCTCCACATCCTCAGTGCCAACTACGGCCTGCGGTTTAACCGCGCCAGCCTGTTCCTAGCCTCCAAGGACAACCAGCGCCTGATCGGCCGGGCGGGGATCGGGCACATCGACCCGCGGCTTGCCCGCCGGGATTGGGAGCAGGATTTGAAGAATCATATGAATTACGACAAATTCCTTCAGCAGCTGTACTCCAGCCAGCTGCGGCCGACGCCAGTGGATCTGTTGGTCCGGAAATTGAGTTTCGAGCGGGGAGCGGAGGACGCGGGGGACGTCCTGTTTCAGGTCTTGGAACAGGGAAAGCGCATCCGCCTTTCCGCTTCGGCTGCGGCGCGGCGGCTGCCGCAGTCCTTCGTCCGGGAGATCCAGCCCGGGGATTGTGCGGTCGTTCCCATCCGGGCCGGCGACCGCAGCGTCGGGCTGGTCGTGATCGACAACAAGCACGATGGCAAACTCATCCAGGAAGAACAGCTGGATCACTTGGAGACCATCCTGAACCTCTCCAGCCTGGCCTGGGAGAGCCTCTGCCGGAGAAGGGAGCAGGCGGCCCTGCTGAGCGCCACGCGGGCCGTCTCGGGCCAGTCGGGCCGCGGCAGCTTGAAGGATCGTCTGGCCCAGATCTGCCAGTCGACGCGGGTGATCCTGGGCGCGGATTGGGTGGTCATTTTCCCGTTCCGGCTGGCCGGCCGGTCCCACGAGTATGACACCTCTAATATCGGCTCGGACGGCAACTTGACCTATCCGGAAAAACAGGTCAAGGACAAGCCCCGTCAGTTCGGCTTTTCCGCCCATATTTTGCGCACTGGGCGGGTGGTCGCCGAAGATGTCCTGGCGTACAACCCTCCGATTGATGGAGTTCAACTGGCGGATCATCCCTTTATCCTGCGAGAAAAATTTCGCGCCTTTATCGGCCTGCCCCTGACCGACTTGGAGACCGCCGCCAATCTGGGGGTCATGTACCTGGATTTCACCTATGTGCAGAAATTTTCCAAGGAAGATCTGGACATGGCCGATACCCTGGCGGGATTGGCCGCCAACACCATCCTCAACTGGCACACGGAACAAAAGGCGGACCGCGGCCTGGAGGAGACGAATCTGAAGAGCCCGGTGGCTCAGCGCGAGCTCGAAATCTGGCAGAAAGTCCTTAAGGCCTCCTTGTCGGGTGTGGAGCCTCTGAATGTCATTAAGGCTCTGATAAATGCGGTCCCCACCCTGCTCAACCGCACCGACCTCCAGGCTTGGGTGGCGCGGGAAGAAATGCGTCCGAAAAGCAACGGGGGGCTCCAGCAGGTCCTCTGCTACTATGCCATCCAAAATGACAATGTGGTGGAGGTGAAACCGCCCGACGACCTGGACTCCGCCCACATCCAGCATGCCCTCTCTACCGGCCATCCGTATTCCAACACGAACAACCACGATATGCTGACCCCCATCAAATATGGAGAGCGCTGCCTGGGCCTGTTGCTGGTTCGGAGCCTGGCGGAGCCCTTTACGCCTGGCCAGAAAAGCGGCCTGGTCCGATTGGCCCTGCAGGCCTACCTGGCCCTGGACAACGTCCAGCGGCAGGTGCACCTGCACAGCGTGCTCGAGGCGGCGAAGGCAGTCACCGCACCGATCGAACTGGATGTGACCCTCCAGGCCATCGTGGATGCGGCGGTCAACACCTTCCCGGGCCTTTCCTCCCTGACCATTTGGTACACCAGCCCATACAACGGCCGCATCACGCTGGGTCCTTCCTATGGGGTGAAAAAGAGACGCGAAATGGAAAGCGAAATTCCTCTGGAGGGGACCATCGTCTGGAAGGTTATGCATTCCAGGCATCCGATCTTTACGGAGGATTCCAAGCAGCATGAAATCCTGGCTAGGCGTTTTGTATTCGATGAAGATGTGCAGTCCACAGCGGCTCTCTCGCTCCGTTCGGACGGCAAGCCGATCGGCGCGATCTTTTTCAACTACTCTGCCCTGCACCCATTTACCGCCGAGGAAAAAGCACTTTTTGAAGTCTTGGCGGAAATCGTCGCTTCCAGCCTGCGGAATGCGTACCAGCTGGAACGGGAAAAGCAGGAGAAGAACCGCGTGGCGGCCATGGTGGACGTGGCAGAGGCGATCAGTACCACGCTAGATTTAAATGAAATCGTGCGCGTGATCCTTCAGAAGCTGCAGAAACATATGGCTGCCAAAAAGGTCATGCCCTGCCTCCTGATCTATGATGCGGATGAGAAGCACCTGGATTTTGCGCCTCCCTCCCGGGAGTTTTACACCGTCGATCACCCTGAATACCTCCTGCGCTCCTTCCTGCGGCTGGAGGAGCACGTGCTGGCCTGTGAAATTGCCCGTCAAACCCTGCAGGAGGGTTCTTCGTTGACCCGCATCGTGGAGGATCGATCCCAGCTGAGCGGTCAGCAGCTCCTGGTCCGTTCCACGCAGTCCGTCTTGTACATCAGCATGGTCAACAAAGGCCGCCTGGTCGGCATCTTGATGCTCGAAAGCCCGCTCCCTTCCGCCTTTGAGGAGACCGAGGCGCAGATGGCCCAGGGGATTGCCCGGGAGATCGGCCTGGCAATCGAACGCAGCCAGTATCTCTCCGAACTGCGGTATAAGGAGAGGGTGACCCAGGTTACGGCCTGGGCGGCCGATCTGGCGCACGACATCGGGGACACCGTTGGATGGATCCGCAACCGCGCGATGTGGATCCAGGAGCACTCCGGGGAGGCGGAAAGCGTCCGGCTGTGGGGGAGTGAAATTGTGGCGCTGGCCCGGCCTCTTGAAGGATTCAGCCGCGGAGGAGAAAAATCCGGCAAGAAGCGCATTCCTCTGGAGGAGGAAATCCAGACCCAGGTCAAAGAGCTATTGGAAAAGGCTCCGCAGGTGCAGTTCCATTTTGAGAGGGGCTGCGGAGACTTGGTAGTCCGGGTGAACCCCCTGGCTCTCGAGCGGGTGCTGCGCCATCTGGTCAACAATGCAATCGATGTGATGGATAGGCAGGGTACCCTGACCATCCGGACGCACCGTCTGGCCGGGAGGGAATTCGAGATCCAAGTCCAAGACAGCGGACCCGGGGTAAATAAAAGCATCCAGCACCTGATTTTGCAGGAGCCGGTATCCACAAAAGGCAAGAAACGGGGGTATGGCCTGCTGCTCGCCCGGCAGGCTGTGGAAGGAATGGGAGGCCGCATCCGGTTCCTGGGATCGAAACCGGGACAGGGCGCGGTCTTCAGCGTTCGTTTGCCGATCGGGAATCTATCGCCCAGGAAGAAGGGAAAGCATGCGAAAAAATCCGGATGACTCAAGCCCCTATCAATCCAACTGCCCGCGTGTGCTGGTGGTGGAGAATAATCTGAGATGGCGTCATGATCATCAATACTTTCTGGAGCAGTGGGGGTATCAGGCGGTCGTGGCAAAAGGGGAGGGGCAGGATCTGCTGCGGGATGCCCGGGAAAAGGCGGAGGCGTTTCGCTGCCAGCTGGCGCTGGTGGATATGCATTTATTTCATGACAAGGATGAGGACGATCAGAGCGGCTTGGATCTGGTCCCCCAGTTATTTCCGACGCGCTCCATTGTCGTCAGCTCCTCAGTGGGCTGGCTTCCCCCAGTGGCGGCTATTCAGGAAAAGCGCGCCCTGGGGTATGTCGCCAAGCCCAATATCTCGACTCACCTACGTCCCCTGATCGACAAGGAGGCGCAGCTGCTGTGCGCCTGCCGGCATCCCGCCCAGTTTGATTGGAAAGGCATCGTGCCTGCTATATTCTTTCCGCCCTGGTTTTCCGACACGGGGCCCATTCCGGAGGACGAGGCCAACGATGTCCTAGTGCAGCTCTTTCCCAAAGCGGAACGGATTTCCATCCGCATCCTGCGCGAGGACCGCTCCAACTTGACATCTGCCCCCCGCCCGCGCAGCCTGGTCCTGCAGGTCCAGGTCAACGATCTGCAGCCGATGATCGTCAAACTGGCGCGCCGGGAAAAGATCCAGCGCGAGATCCATAATTTCCGGGAATATGTAGAAAACCGGCTGCCCGGGATGCGCGTCCCGCATATGAACAATGACATTGTCCTGTGGGATATCGGCGGGGCCGCCTATGAATATGTGGGCGATTTTGAAAACATCCGCCTGCTGTCCGATTTATTTTTCACCGAGCACCGCACGCAAATCATCGCCTGCTTGGATGACTTCTTTATGAAAACCTGGGCTTCTCATTACACGAAAAATGTGGAGGAGAAGCAGAATGAGACCCTGTTTGAAAATTACTGCAGAGTTTGGGAGTCCCGCTGGTATGAACAGCTCCGCGAGGTTGAGCGCTCCGGCAGGATCGGGCAGATCTTTGCCTCCAGTTCGAAGCAGAAGTTTTATGGAGGGCCCGATCCGGTGCGCTGGTTGATCAATCGGGTGGAGTTGGGGCGCGCCGGGTATTTTCCTGTGATTAAACTGGCCATGACCCACGGCGACCTGCACGGGGATAACCTGCTGATGGACATCGATTCAAAAATTGCCTGGGTGATCGATTTTGAACGAACGGGCTATGGGCCTATTCTGCAGGACTTTGCCGAGCTGGAAACGGATATAATCAACCGGTTGGTGAAGTTCGACCAGGACGAATACAATCTCTTCTACCAGTTGTGCATTTTCGTCGCCCAGCCTTCCCGGTTGAATGCCAAGTTGCCGACCTGGTCGGACAACCCGCGTCTCAGCCTGGCTTTTCATATCATCGCCCACATCCGGCAGATTGCCTTTCAATTAACCGGGATCCTCGGCACGGAAGAATATATATGGGGGCTGTTGCTCAACACCCTCTTTCGAACGAAATTATTGTTGGACGAGGGAAATTCCTCGAGCGAACTGAACCGGGCGCTCATGTTCGCCAGCATCCTCTGCCACCGCCTGGATGCGTTCGACCAGGAGGAAAGCGTCCGGCAGAAGGATTGGCCGCCGGAAGACTGGCCATCCCCCGCCCGGTTGGTACACCCCGCGATCCCGCGCCCGGCGCGCTCTCGCCGACCACCGGATCTGAAGGACCAGCTGGCCAGGACCCGCGCCTTCGAGAGCCCTCTTCACCTGCGGGCGATGCTGGTCGCCACGGAACTTTCCTATCTGCGGGCGGAGGTTCCCGAGGCTCAGACGACCGCGGAGCGGATCGGCTGGGTGCTGGAGCGCCTGCAGAAGGATGCCCCCGACGGCCGCCTGCTGGCCCTGTTTTTGCGGGAGGTCGCCTCCAGCTGCGAAGACCCAGCGACCCAAAAAGAGCTGGAAAATATCATCTCCCAATCCGTTGGCGGGATCGCTCCGCCTTCCAAAAAATAGGATCGGAATTATGCGAGAAATTGGCCCCGAACACCCCCTGACCTACCGCCGCAAAGAAGTGAGCTGGATTTATCGAAGGATTGCCGAGCACGAATCCTGTGTGCTTGTGAGCGTGCCCCAGATGGGCGTGACCCGCCTGATTGATTTCGTGATGCGCCCGGATGTTCAGCAGCATTACCTGCCTGGCGGGCTGCCTGCGCTCTTGCTGCTGCACGTGGATGCCAACCGCCGGGAGCAAACGGACCGCTGGGGTTTGTGCGAGCTGATGCTGGCCAGCCTGATCGAAGGCAGTCATTCCCACCCGGCGGCGGCCGGATTGTATCCAGAGCTCAAGGCGCTCCATAGGGAGATCCTGACCACCCAGAATGCCGTGCTGGCTTACCGCAATCTTGAAATGGCGGTCAGCATGCTGGTCGGGGAGTCCGGCCTCGAAATTTATTTCCTAATCAGTGAATTTGACGAATTGTATAAGAATCTGTCCGAGCTGGAATTGTCAGGTTTCCGGTCGATCCGCAATGCCTACAAGTACCGGGTGAATTATGGCCTGTGCCTGCAGGATTTCCCGGATCGGCTGCGAAAAGACAGCAAGGATCTGCTGACCACCCTGATCTCCCACGACACTCTGGCCTTGGGACCTTATACGGACGCCGATGCGGAGACCATGCTGCGGCAGCTGGAGTATCGGAAGGAGAAGGAGCTGACCCCCTCGCTGCGCCGGTCGATCTTTTCGCTCAGCGGAGGCCACCCCGGCCTAATCAGCGCCATCTTTGACAGCCTGGACTTCGAGGCTCACCCGCTTCCCCGGGCACTTTCACCCGAAACCTTATTCAACCAGCCCCTCGTTTTGCAGGTCTGCCGCAGGCTGTGGGACAGCCTTGGTGAGGACGAGAAAAACGGGCTTCTGCAGGTCACGCAGGATGCCTCGCTCGAACTCCGCAACCGGGCTCTGGAGCTACTGCAGGAGAAGCACCTGGTCTATCATCCATCGGGCGGGGAGAGCCTCATCTTCAGCCCGGTCTTTGCCAGCTATATTCGTAACGGCTTGACGGCCGAGCCGAAGAGGCTGAGACTCCTTCCGGAAACCTACCAGGTGCAGATCGGCTCTATCCCTGCTTTGGAATTATCCGATCGTGAATTTCACCTCGTCTCCCTTCTTTTCGAGCACAAAAACCAGGTGGTGACCAAAGATGCCGTCCGGGATCACGTGTATGGCGGTGAGGATGTTTCCGATGAAGCGATCGCCAATTTGGTTCGGCAGGTCCGCAAAAAGATCGAGCCGGTCAAGGGCCGTCCTCAATACATCCGGAATTCTCATGGCAAGGGCTATTTGCTGGTAGATAATCCGCAGGAGGAAGGATCCCCCTCTCGAAATGAAGCCGACGCGCGATGACCCCTGGAAGATTCTGAGCTGGATGCGGCTGGCCGGGCGCTGGGCCTTGAGGGACCAACCCCACCCGGAGGTCTATCAAAAGCCTGACCGGACACCGGTGACAAAGGTCGAACAGCAGATGGAGCGGATGCTGATCGGGAGGATCCGGCGGTCTTTTCCTGACGATCAGATCCTGAGCGAAGAGAGCGGCCTGCAGGGCCCCTCCAGCGAATATCTGTGGGTCATCGACCCGATCGATGGCACCAAGCCCTATCTGCGAGGGCTGCCATTCTGGGGGATCTCGATCGGCCTGTTGCGCGGTGGTGAACCGCTCGAAGGATTTATTTTTTTCCCCGCCATGAAAGATTTTTATTGGTGTGGAGTGGGCGGAGCCTGTCGGAACGGCCGCCCCCTGCAGCTCCCGCCCGATCAGGAGTATCAGGATGATTTCACCTTCTTGGCGGTGGCTTCCAACCACCATGTTTGCTACAATATCGATTATCCACGTTTGCAGGCCTATGGCTCAACGGTTTTCCATATGGCCTGCTTGGTGCGGGGGCTGGCGATCGGCGTGCTGACCCGGCGACTGAATCTCTGGGATTTTGCGGGGTTTATGCCCTTTTTCAGCCATTTGAAGATCTCCCTGGAGCTGGCCTCCGGGGCGGCCCTGGATATTCCGGGTCTGGTGCGAGGTCAGAAAACTCCGGAGGGGCTGCTGGCGGCTCCGGAAAGATTTATGGCGCGGCTGCATAGCGGCATCATGGAAAGGCAGGAGAGGAGGGCCACGTCCAATGAACGGGATACCGAGTGAACTTCTTCCTTCGTTGCGCAAAGCGCTGCGGGCCTGTCCCGAATTCCAGGACATGCCGCGCTTAAAATCCGTCTTCGAGGACGGGCGGTTAAAACGCTGGAAGGAGGATTTGCCTGAAGGGAACAGCCTCCTCTGGCGAGTGAATTTAACCATCAGCTATCTAATAGAGGAGCGGACAGGGAAACGAGGGGAAAATGCCCTGGTTATATTGTTGAATATTTTGAGCAACCGACGGCCGGAAGACGATGGGCTGCACTACACGCTGGCTGATCTGGCGAGTAAGCTGTCTGCCTGGGATCAAACCCGAGGGTCGACCGGATCCTACGGCTCGCCCCACACCGAAGCGGATTTGCCTCCGGATGTGGTCATCCTGACGGTTCTACAAGAGGAATACGAAGGTGTTTGCACGCAGCTTCTGGGTTGTCACCCTGTGCCGGGCAGAAGGAGGCATCCCAACCTGTATGCCTGGCAGTTGGGAAGGGTGCCCAGCCTTCAAAGCGGCACCGAGTATGGGGTCGCGGTGGGAATGATGGTAAGGGCCGGCACCAGTCAGAGTGCCTTGGCGACGATGGATGCCATCGAAAGATGGCGGCCTCGTTATATCTTCCTGTCCGGTATCGCCGGCGGATTTGCGGACCTGAGGAAAGGCGATGTCGAGATCGCGGATGTCATTCACGGGTACGAGTACGGAAAGATCGAAAGAAGTTTTATACCGCGCGACGATTGGACGTATAAAACCGACCTCGGGTTGCTGTCTGGGGCGGAAGCCTACGCCCTGAAGGAGGATTGGCGTACTCGAATTCATATCGATCCTCCAGAGCCGTGCCCTCTCAAAGTGGTCAAAGGCGAGATCGCCTCCGGCGACAAAGTCATCGATGACCCGACCCAGGAGTTTTTTCGGAAGGTTTTAAAAACCTGGCCGAAAATCCTCGCTGTGGAGATGGAGGGGGCGGGCATGGGCCTGGCGGTCGAACAGGCCCATGCCTTGGGGGCCTCGATCGGCTTTATGATGATCCGGGGCATTTCGGATTTACCCAATCCCAGGAAGAAGAGGGAAATACCCGGCGCCCAAGAGCGGGACAAATGGAAGCGTTTCGCAGCCGACACTGCTGCGGCTTTCACGGTGGGGTTTATCTCGAGCGGACTTCCTACACCTCCTCGATACACCCGGTAGATCGTTGGTGACTTCCAGAAAATTTTGTCAGGAGTATGAATTAGCTTGATTATTGGGAAATCTGTCTGATCGAGGCGGATAAATCAAATACCTCCTGGTAGGTGGTCCGTATGCATTCGAGCAACAATTACGAATTGTGTCCGGCCCAATAGCCCTGAGACTTCCCCTTTTGGGCGACCTGCCTTCTCTACATGTTCTCATGGTTGTGCGCGATTTCGCCAGTTGTTGCACGAAGACATCGCCTACCTCCCTCGGTTCGAACCCGCCCGGAGAATCAGTGCTGGAGGCATCTTGAAGGGGATTTATTAAAAAGATTGAGCCAGTGCTTATTCGAGCAAGTAAGGACACCAATAATTCATTAGCTCTCTCAGGAGGAAACTGCGCATGTGAATTTGGAGCTGGTCGGTCGCAATCGATATTGAATTGCAGTAAAATTGCTGTAGCAATTGAAATCAGGGAATTCTGAAGTCATTACCTCTTATCTTACTGTCCAATAAGGTAATTATTTACTAGTAATAGGTTGATACCATTTCTCATCCAGGTCTGTGGCTCAGAAATTAGAGCGGGCGACATATAATCGTTTGGCCTAAAATCCGAATTTTGCGGGGCGATCTGTTAATCAACTATCCCCGTTGTATAGAATTGAGAATTGATTGATATAGCGAACAGATTATTTTGTTTTTTGAAACAAAGATAATGAGAATAGCTATTTCTCGGATTGAAACACAATGATATCATCCTAGACAAAAATAAAATATATTGAGAGTATCTTACTTTCGGATATTATTTCTAGGGAAGGTCGAATAAAACACATTGATCGACAAGGTTTATTTACTAGCGAAAACTCATTTACGGAACAAACTGTAGGCAAATGATCCGAGCCATAATATCACTGGGTATGACTCCTCCATAATGAAAAGAATACTAATGAAATTAAATAATACAATTCCTGAGGAGTTTTGGCACGAGATATTGGGCGATTTGTGAACTTATGACCGACATCACTATCAAATATGATGTGCTAGGTAAGGAACGCCGATCAACGTAAATATCGAAAGAAGGAAAGCAACGGCAAGTCGGATACAGGTCTTTTCGGTCTAGTAAAGTGTCTTAACTTGTACCCTAATTTTGTCGCGTGGACTATGTATATGTATTAGAACATGGAATAGGGATAAATCAGCAAAGGTCGGTCAAATTCTCCTCATCATCTTTTTCTAGTTCACTTATTACCTCGTATAATGCATTCCCTACCCTTTCGCCAAGTTCTTTACGGGTTCTAGAATCCCAATTTCCAATACCCAGATTATTATATTGTTTAGGCATTTCGAATGCAAAGAGTTTTACATCTTTATCCGATATTTCATTCAAACCTGCCACCAAACTTGATATCTTTTTAAGTTCAATTTTTTTGTCCTCCTCAAGAGCTACAAAAACTGTTTTATATGGTGTTAGAGTTTTTAATGCAAAGACAAAGTTTGAGGTTGTATTCGTCGAGTTGTTTATTAATTTTTCTTCAATCCTTTCCATAACAGAATAATGACTGATATCATGTTGTGATTTTTTCCAGAAGCTCAAAACTAAATTTGTGCAATAGATCAATACCTTCGCCAAAAATGAACTGACGAAATAGGGCTTTTCGGGTAAAGTTGAAGTGTCACCAACAACCCAAACCCGAGAAGCCCATGACAGACATTCTAGCACTTTTACAAAGCATAGCACCTCTGATTTCGAAAACGACTTTGCGCCAGTTGAGCCGGATCATTTTAGGAATGCTGATGATGACCGGACGAGTAACGATGCTGGGCATCTCGCGCTGGACCGACAAAGGCGGCAGTTACCGGACGATCCAGCGCTTATATCACACTGCGATTCCCTGGGCAGGAGTGTTGTGGAGCTTCTTCCAGAAATGGCTGTGGGATCCCAAGGATGAGTACATTCTGGCAGGCGACGAAGTGGTGTGCGGCAAAGCGGGCAAAGAGACCTATGGATTGGATCGCTTCTTTTCGAGCATCCAACAACGTCCGATCGCGGGGCTGGCCTTCTTTGCTTTTTCGCTGATCGATGTTCGAGAAGAGAAATCCTACCCGGTGCAGATCGATCAGGTCGTGCGGAGTGACGCGGAGAAGGCTGCCAGCAAAGCCAAGAAGCAGGCCAAGAAGAAGGAACCTGGAGAAAAGCGCCAACGTGGACGACCGAAGGGCAGCCGGAACAAAAAGAGTGCCGAAGTCGTGTTGAATGCCGAGTTACAGCGGATCCAGGTGGCGTTGAAGGCGTTTTTGCAGCAAATTGGCAAGGTTCTGGCGCTCAAATACCTGGTCATGGATGGTCACTTCGGCAATTATCCGAGCGCATGGATGGTGACCCAGAGCGGATTGCAGTTGATCTCGAAACTCCGCCAGGATGCGGCCTTGTATTTTTCTTATACGGGTCCTTATCCAGGCTCTGGGCCTCATTCGAAATATGGCGACAAAGTGATCGTTCGCAAGATGGATCCGAAGTATTTGAAAGAGAGCACCACCGAAAAGAATATCCGGACCGATATTTATCAAGCCGAACTGCTCAACAAGGAATTTGCTCTGCCGCTCAATGTGGTCATCATGCTTAAGACCAATCTGGATACTCAACTCCAGGCCCATGTCATTCTGTTCAGCACCGATCTGGAGTTATGCTACGCCAAACTTATCCACTTCTATAGTCTTCGTTTCCAGATCGAGTTCAACTTCCGCGACGCCAAACAATATTGGGGCTTGGAAGATTTTATGAACATCGAAAAAACTGCTGTGACCAATGCCGCCAATCTGGCTTTCTTCCTGGTCAATCTCTCCCAGGTGCTCTTGCGCCGCTTTCAACGGAACAATCCGGATTTCAGTATCCTGGATTTGAAGGCGCACTATCACGGCTATCGATATGCAGTCGAGACAATAAAAATGCTTCCGGAAAAACCTGATGCCGTTTTATTGGCTGACATTTTTGAGCAAATCGCCCGTTTGGGTGCCATTCACCCGGTTTTCCAACCTTCCATCAGTCCATAATTGGCGAAGGTATTGATAGATATTAGTTGCCTCATTATCACTTAAAAAATCTAAATTTTGCAATTCTGGCTTAGTAGTAATGAAAGATAATGGTTTTTTTGAATATCTTTGATAAAACCCTCTAGTAAATCCATTTGCGAAAGGCACAAATCCATCTATTCCTTTCCAAACAGGTTTCATATTTTCCGTTTTTCTGTCATAGAGTATTTCAAGGAATAATCGGCACTCATATTCATCCTTTGGTAAAGTTGCATCTTGAATTTTCTGGTAAAGCCCTTGTAAGAGAGTATCGAGCCAAGCATCATCAAGATACCGATATGATTTTGTTAGGTTATCCCAAGTCCATAGCTTTTGAAATCCATTTTCTACGAGATATTTGCCTATGAGTCCACCTTTATTATTTTCATAAATATCTGCAAGTTTGATAATTAATCGAGTTAAAGCTAAGTCGGTTCGGACTACATTATGATGATTTACCAGCCACCGATAATGCCTCATTCGATCATGAAAATAATCAGTTAGAGCTGAAAGAGCTCGACGGTCAAAACCAGGAACAAAGAAATCACCTTCAACATCGATATTCAAATCTTCTTTTAAATTCACTTTTACTGGAGTGATATTAGATATGATCTTAATTGAGTCAAAATCGCCAAGTTCAGTTACTCCAGAGTTGAGGGGATCCCGACGTAAATAATCTAGACGATCACAATCCACTTGACCGTTTATAATAGAGCCAAGCGCATACCATTCTAATAGTTGGCGCGACTTTTCATCCTTCGCTTGGATATTAAAAGGGCCACTTTCGAAGTGGCCTAACTGATCTACGGTTAGGATTCGAATGGCCGCTTGGAGGGAAACTCTCCAAAAAATATCTTCAACTGCTCGCTCACCTCTAATTTCGGGTGGAATTTCATTGATCAAAACAGTTCCAATCATTTCATGTAATTCCCCTTTGAGTATCCCCGCTTTTTTTGCACTTTCGCTTGTTGCATCCGAGCTGATAGTTCGTTTAGCAATTACAGTTAGATATCGGTCAGTTAACTTTTCGATGTTGGCGCTGACTTCTTGATTACTTGCTTTTAACAAGGTTCCATAACATAGATCATTTAAACTAAATTCAAGAACATGACTGAAGGGTAAATGACCAATGTCATGAACAAGCGCAGCTAATCGGATTGCCTGGAATAGTATATTGTTGACTGTGTTGTAGTACAAATGAAATTCGAGTTCTTCGTCACTTTCTAATTCTCCATTGCTATGCGCTTCCTCTTTTCCTACTTCCCCGCCTACACTCCAGCCTTGGGTAAGGAAAAATTCTCCTTTACCTCCTACCCTACTGTAAGAATTGATTAAATATTTTCGACAACTTTTAAGATCATCATAACCGATTGGACTCAATTTTCTTACAAGATCCCTCAGGGTTTTATGAACCCTCTTTACAAAATCTCCATTGCTATTATATATCAGGAATTTATACATTTGACCCGCAACGTGCATCACACCCAGGCTATGACTAAACCGAGATGCACGGTTGCATGGATAAGTGGCAAATATTGTGGAATTTTGTAGAACCCGGTGAAGCCGAAGGATTTCAGGCCGTTTTAACAACTCGACTTCAAGAGGTGACACTGGAATGTAATTATAGAGCTGATCCCTTATTTGTTTCATTCTATCGATGAACCTTCACTTTGTAAAATTGTTGGAACGCTATTTTTTCGCCTGTCCAAATCAATATCTTTTCTTACATAGGGAAACGTAGAGGAAATTCGCGCAAATTATTTTGTTGAATGCTGTCTCAAAGATTATTTATTTTTATCTCGTAGCAACAACTAGATCATTCTTAAGATCTATCCGAATAACCCCCAAGGCTTCTTTCGCAAACAAAAAATCTATAGCATCTATACCAGGACCAAACCAAAGTTTTTCTTTATATTCAATTTCGCGTACTTGCTTAATTGGCAGAGGACTTTCTGCGTTTCGGATGATACTCAAAAGACGTTTACGAGACTCAGCAGGCTTACACATGCTTCCTCCTTGTAATAATTGCCCTCAACTAAGGGTATATTTCTGTACTTCTTAAATTATTGTATATTTTCCTTTTTAAGTCAACAAAGTAGCTTGACTAAAATAATCTCGGATTTATAAGAACACGAATGACAACTACTATATGACTTATGTAGAAACCTCCCGGTTTAGTCAGTCATATAAATGTCTAGCCTTTGTATAAATTGGTTTTAATTGCTGTTTTAGTTGTGTAGGGCTTTGGTGCATAAATCGATGGACAGGGAGAACGCGCCCATCGGTTGTCGAAAAGGTCAAGCGACCACTCCCTCGCGGGGAACTTTATAGCTATCCGGCATACCCAAATGGGTCATACGATTGAGGGCAGCACAGCAGATCCGGGCTTGCGTGGTTTGTGTCTCCAACAGGCGCGCAGACAGGCGCTCACCAAAGATAGTTTTGAAACGGAACATGGCAGTTTCCGCCAGAGAGCGCACATGGTAGCCAGAGCTGTCTTTCCAGGCTTTTCGTCCCAGTTTGCGAACGGCGCGCAAATTCTCATCCCGTTTCAATCGTTCGTCATGTGTGTTGCCATGTTGCCAGATACGTGCGTTCTGACGCGGCGGGATCAGCACCACGGCCTGAGGAGCCAGGCGGTTGAGAGTGTCATACACCTTGCGCTTGTCATAGCTGCCGTCCCCGGCGAAACGATCAATCGGTTGATCGATCTGCTGGAGCAAGGGTTCCACCATCCTGGCATCATCGACGCTGTTTTCGGTCAATGCCACCGCTTCGATCTCGCCACTTTCTGGATCGACACCGAGATGCAGCTTGCGCCAGGTGCGCCGTTTCGACTTGCCATGGGTTCTCACCTTCCATTCGCCTTCCCCATAGATCTTCAATCCGGTGCTATCCATGACAAGATCAATGTGCCTGCTGGCTGTCTTCGGTAAGACAATTTCCAAGCCTTTGCCTCGACGCGACAGTGTGGTGTGATCGGGAACCGGCAAGCGCATCCCAAGCATGGCAAAGATCGAACACACAAAACCTTCCGTTGCTCGGTTGGGCAAGTGAAATACGTTCTTCATCATCAACAAGATCGTGATCGCCTGCTTACTATACTCATATTGGCTGCCACGTTGCTTTTCTCTTGCATAATGCCAGTTCTTTCCAAAATCCTCCGCCAACCAGATCGTGATCGAGCCACGGTGGACCAGCGCCTGGTCGTATTCAGACCAGTTTCTGACACGGTATAATGTTTTTGGGCACGATCGTGCATTCTTGTGCTTCGGCATAAACCCAAATTACACCGCAACGTCCTCTTTGTCAACTATTTATGCGCCGTGTTTATGCGCCGAAGCCGTAGGATCACTATAGATTAAAAGAGACGCCTCTTGAACATCTTTTTCCGTGAGCTGAAAGCCAATCTGAAATCGCTGCTAACCTGGAGCGGGGTCCTGTTGCTGTTCGTCTTCCTCGTCACGGCTAAATTCTCTGCCTTTTACAACGAGCCCTCGATGCTGAAGATGGTGGATGCCATGCCTAAAGCGATGATTGATGCCATGAGCATGCGTGGTTTTAACCCGACCACCTTGGACGGGTTCTTTGGCATACTGTTCATTTACTTTGCATTGATGGGAGGAATCGCGGCGGCTATGTGGGCCTCCGACAGCATCTCCAAGGAAGAGCGGGATAAGACGGTCGAGTTTTCGCTCGTTCTGCCGGTCTCCCGCAGCAGGGTCATCACCGGCAAGGTACTGGCAGCCGTTGTTGACTGCATCGCCTTTGTGCTGGTTACCTGGGCGTGTTCCATTGCGGCAGCGCAGTCCTTTAAGCCCGACCAGGCCTTCTACAAATTCCTGGCCCTTGAAATGGAGGGCATGTTCATGATTGAATTGATCTTCCTGGCTGTCGGCCTGCTGCTGGGTTGCGTCATGAAGCAATACAAGCGCTCGGGCTCAACCGCGGTGGCCATCATCCTGGTGACTTACTTCCTGTCCGTCATATCGGCCATGCAGTCGAACCTGGATTTCCTCAAGTACTTCACCCCTTTCAAATATTTTGACGCTGCTGTCCTCTTACGAGACGGCAGAATCAGCGGTGGCTATCTACTTCTCTCTGGGATCATCATCGTCGTCTGCGTGGCGGTGGCGTACTTCACCTATAACAGGCGCGACTTATACATATAAATAAAAATCAGACGCCTTGATTGCTACCCAAGCACAGGGCACAGCCGTTACCAGGAATGGAAGGAGAGATTCGGATGATACATGCGGCTTTGGCGCATAAATCGGCTTTTTGAGGAGAATGAGTTGTGGGGGAGAAAAATATTTATGCACCAACGCCGTTGTGTAGCACAAAAGTAACCCTCTCGAAGTAATAACTCCGTGACAAAAATATGCCTTTTTCTTCTTCCCTCCAAGCCATAAAGAAAGCACTTCCCTTGCTTCCACAAGAAGAAGTGCTTTACTCTCTATCGATATCTTGTTATTGAGATCAACTTACCGTCTGCTCAAGAAGGGTTGGTATATTATACACATCCTGCAGTCTTCCTATATCATGTCGTATATGGTAAGCACCCTGGATGTAGGGCAAGGCTCTTTCGACCAATGCTTCCGCGTCCTCTACAGATTCGCCAATCCCCAATAACGCCAACGATCGAGACGTCGTTGTCAGTAAATCGCCTTTTTTCTCTTCCAATTTGGCGTAATAGACTTTCACACCTACAGATTCTATTCTGCGGCTATTGATCTTCAACACCTCCCCTGCTCGAGGATTTTCTCCATACCCCGGCGGAGTAATATATTTACATACCGTCGCTTTTCGCGTGAAACGAAGCTCCAGATTTTGGAGCTCACTGTCAAGGATGGCAACGCAAATATCCACGAGGTCAGTTTGTAGTAATGGGAGGACATTGATAGCTTCCGGGTCCCCGAACCTAGCATTTATCTCGATCAATCTAATCCCGTTTTTTGTCTTAATAAATTGCCCATAGAGAATGCCCCTGTAGATAATTCCCTCGGATCTAAGTGCGTCTACAACCCGCTCTTCAATTTCAATTGCCTGGGCATACTCTCCCTCAGTAACAAACGGCAATTGAGCATTGGCCTGCGAATAGGAGCCCATGCTTCCAGTATTTGGTCCCCTATCGCCTTCAAAAGCAAGTTTATAGTCCTTCACAAGAGGCATAGGCAAAACAGTCCTGCCATCGACAAAGCTCTGTAGTGAGAATTCCTCGCCGATGGCCCTCTCTTCCACGACTACACCAGCGACACCACCGATTCTCTCTTTGATAACCTTCTCACCATATCGTATTGCATCTTGCATAGAGGTCAGCTGCACACCCATCACTTTAACCCCTTTGCCAGCCGTCAGGCCTACTGGTTTAATGGCAAATTCCTTTCTAGATGAATTCAGGAATTCCCCCAACGACCTAGCGTCAGAAAAATAGTGATAATTTAACTGTCCAGGGATTCCGTGACGGCGCATGAGGTCACGAAGAAAGACCTTGGATGTTTCAAGCTTGGCTGCCTCATAGGTCGGTCCTACGGTTGGTATTCCTGTTTCACGCAAAGCGTCAGTAAGTCCAACTTCTAGGGGGTCTTCAAGCCCTATCATTGCAAAATCCACTCCCTGCTTTTTAGCCCAGTCGGTGATTCGGCTTACGTCGGTTTCCTGACACTCGAAGAAGGCGCTGGCAAGTCGAGCAAGCCCAGGATTATGATTATGACTGACGACAAGGATTTGTGCTTTGCCACTACGGCAAAGGGCTTCGCCAATTGCATGTTCGCGAGCCCCCCCTCCTATTAGGAGAACGCGCCAATGTGGTTTCTGATGCATCATCGTCTTTTAGCCTCCTGCCCAGTTATTTGCAATTGCGGCTGAACTCCATAATACTCTTCCACTTCATGCAGATGTTTTTCGAGTACATCAGAGATTATCTTTGATATCGGGACGTGGGTTTGCTCATTGATGTTTTTGAGTCGTTCCTTCAATTTATGATCCATTGACAACTGCAATACTACTCTCATTGTTTGATCTCCATGGGCATCCATATTGATCACTGTGGCTAAGGCAATAGTGATCATTCCACATACATGTTTAGTGTATTCTAGCATACAATACCCAGAAGTCAAGCCGTTATGATCTCGATAAAAGTTGTTCAAAACTGAAGCATTGCTTAAGAATTCACTCAAAACCATTCTGGAGCATTAAGGGTCACATTACTCTGCTCGACTGGTACGACTAATATCAAGCACACGCTGTAACATGACGATTCCATCATCATTCTCGTGAACTTTTATTAATACAACATTCTTAAATGGTAATTTCAAGGGAAATTCTGAATCAGGATTAAACAGTATAGCTACCGTCATTCCAGGGTTTTCCCCTATAAATTCTTCTATGGTTTCTTTATTGACCTCCCATCGTGGCTCATCGATGATAAGTAAATCCCATAATCCTTTGGAGCCTCGTGTAATCTCTTTGAATGCATTAGCAGTATCAGCATAGAATCCGTAACCTACTCGATCCGAAAGATGGCTTGGTATATGACTCCAATAGAGTTGGGCTTGTGCTTGGTTGGCCATAAAGAACATGATGCTCTTCCGTCGATGAGAATCTAATTGTGATATCTCGCCAATGATTTCATGACACGCTGGACAGAGTACTTGGCTTGTTGGTATCTTCTCCGAACAATTTGGGCACCACATTTTTTCAATCCTAATTTTGCAAGATTCTCGCGAGGGTGAAGACTCGCTGCTGGGAAATGGTAATCTGAATTCAGGCAAAATGATAAGACCAAAGAGATCGACCAAAAACGGGTTCCGATGTTTTCAGGTCGAGCCCAGTTTACTCAAATCAAAGTTGAGAAAAGCTGCAGTGTTTCTTTTTTAGGTATTATCCAATGCTTCCATTTGAAAAACAAGTAACATCGAGCTTGATCTTAAGAATCTCCAAATGTGTTTAGTATAGCGCTCCACCTAAATATTTTCCCGTAATAGGAACACCATTAGCCCTTCCAGGATACCGGTACTTGTTCAATCTAAAGATTCGGGATACGGAGCCTAGAGGTATCTCAACTTTCCAAGTCAGATAGCTTCGTCGACACTCGATTACATACTTTGCCGTAAAAATCAAGAGCCTTGTGTCTTTATGTCTTACGAAGAGGAAATTTTCATCTTGAATATGCCGCGATGTTTTCCCTGATGATATGCGTACTATTTTGCTCATCGAAATATTTTTTAGGTTTGTCGGAAACATCTTTTACATCAAATATGCGACCATCACGATATTCAACCTCGAAGAGAAACTGGAAATCCTCCTTCTCGTCAAGGTTTTCAAATATCTGGTATTTTCTATCCACAAACCATGCAGCTCCCCATGTTCCAAGGCCACGAATACCTGATAAGAAGTAATCATTCAAGTAATGATCATTCATAGCAACAGTATTGTGAGTGTCTCTAAATCGAGCAAGGACAGCATAGTCCTTCGCGACTATAAGATCCATCTCAAAACGCCAATTTCCGGATATATCCAATTTGGATCGTTGTGCTCGCAGATACTTTGCTAGCGGCGAATGGACTATAAATGGTTCACCGGATGGGACAGAAGATTTCCAAAGGAAATAAGAATCTGCTCTATTCTTTCTGGGAATAATCCTAAAGCGAGAAACATCCTTGTAATTATCCAATTGCCGAAGACCATGAGCATTCCGCGGCAAGCATATCCATAATCTATTCATGAATTGAATATCGGATGGTAGATCAGCACTGTTGTATATACGGAAGTCTCTGACACTAAGAAGGCGAAGGGTTTTCTCCAGTTTCTGGAGAGCTTTGTGGTCTTCAAAAACTATATTGGGCTCGAGGCGGTTAAGCCAAACATCTGGATCGTCTTGCGGTCCCATAAAGGCTCGTTCCATCGAAGGATAAATAATTGCAAGATTAGGATACGTAGGTCGATCAGGAGTGCCAAATACCCAGAATTTGCTAAGAGCTCTATGTTTCTTGGTGGATAGACGAAATCTCATGATCGTGCGATAAAGATCATGGGTTAGCATCTCCTGAAACTGGGGAACTGATTTGTAGCTTTTGAACCAAACCCCTTGTTCCTGCAGTATCTTCCGAAAATTCTCAACACTTTTCCGTTGTGGGCCAACATCTTCGTTAGGCGACAGATCACGAAAGTAGGTCAGAAACATGATCTTCTTTTCCCTCTTTAGCAAGTTTAGCGCGATTTCCGTTTCTCTCTCTGTATTAGATTTCGTTTTTCCTGGCTCTGTAGAGCCATATCGTTTCCAAAGGATCAAAATGTAAATCTGGCATTTCAGGATCTGGGCATTCAAAATATCTTGGATTTTTCTTCTGGAAGCTTTGGAGTTTGCGGGACGAAGTCTTCCCAAGAAACACACTCAAGATCAACACCTAAAGTCTCTTTACAAGAATTGCAAATAGCCGCGATGACTCTCTCCACAACTTTACGTTCTGTTGCGACGTCTCCTGGTGATGAGACAAAAGCCCGAAGTGTTTCGTAGGTTGTCTGCATTTGTTTTCTCCATACTGTCATTGTAAATTGTCATTGTAAATTCATTTCATCATCTTACCAGATCCAAGGCAGATGATTATGCTACGAATTGCTCAAGGAAGATTATTACACCCTCTATTTCCGGACAAGCACAGCTCCTCGTGGTAGGTTGTCAAAAATACTCTTGAATTATCGCACTGTAAGCGGCCGAGCTATTTGGTGGAGTAAGTCTGAAATAAATTATGACACGAGAAAGAAAAAACGGGCTTCGCGAGAAGGGCCCGTTTTTGCTGGTTAGGAAAAGGCAGTTAGCCCTGGTCGATTTCGGCGATCGCTTTGAGGATGGTACTGTCATCCAGGATCTGTTTCTGGTCGATGCGGCCAGCGATCAAGGCGGTGATGCACAGGCGGTTGATCTGGCGGGGGAGGCCGCGGGTGTACTCGAAGATGCGTTTGAGGGCATCGTCGCTGAAAGGGGAACCGGTGACATACCCGGCAATGCGCAGGTGGTGCTGAATGTACTCGAGGGTTTCTTTGAGATCGAGGGGAGGGAACTGGTAAGAGTTGGTCAGGCGCTGGCGGAAAGCTTCGTGGATGGACAGGTGCAGGGTCTGGCT
This sequence comes from uncultured Chloroflexia bacterium, assembly GCA_963753465.1. Lineage (GTDB taxonomy): Bacteria > Chloroflexota > Anaerolineae > Anaerolineales > Villigracilaceae > UBA877. The sequence goes on along the minus strand of CAVWCJ010000003.1, from coordinate 129,717 downwards.
GAGGACGGGGGGGCCGATGAGCAGGAGGGTGGCCAAAGAGCGGCTGTCCATGTTGGTGCTCAGGAGCAGGCGGAACTGCTCGAAAGCGGTGGGAGGCAGCAGGTCGGCTTCGTCGAGGATGAGCAGGGGGAAACGCTGCTTGGTGCGGATGAGGTCTTCGAAGGCAGAGCGGATGCGGGCGACCATTCTGGGTCTGCTGAAGGGGGGCTCGTAACCCAGGGCGGCCAGGATATCCCGGTAGAGGCCAGTGATGCCCAGGGTGGGGTTGGGCAGGTAGATGGCCAGGTAGCGGTTGGGGTCGAGGGAGGCGACGAAGCTGCGCACGGCGGTGGACTTGCCGCAGCCGATCTCGCCGGTGACCAGGCCCATGCCCTGTTCGTTGATCAGGTAAGACAGGCGTGCCCCCAGTTCGGACTGGCCACGCGTAGCCAGGATATCGGCGGGGGGGATGTCTTTGGAGAAGGGCAGGTGGGTAAAGCCATAGAACTGTTGAAACATCTCATTTCTCCTGGGGTTTGTCTTTTTCAGTGGGGGTCAGGCGGGTGAACTGCAGCGGTCCGGCGGCTCTGCGCTGCTGCTCCTGATACTCAGAGCGCAAGGCGGTCAGGTAGTCCAGAGAGGATTTGGGCCGGGCAGGGGCAGGCGGCTGGGTGGCCAGACGCTCGACGCTGATATGGCGCTGCTTGTTCTGGACCAGCACGCTGGCCTTGCCAATGGGATTGCCGTCCAGGACCAGCTCGAGGTGCGAAAGATCGAAGGGGTCGAAGCGCAGCTCGAGCCTGCGGCCGGACAAGCTGGGGTCGACCTGGTAGGTATTGCCCTGCAAGTCGAGGGTGGCGTTCTTGCGCACCTGGCGGAACTCGCGCCACAGGAAGGCTTTGCGCAGGACTTCCGGATCAGCGGTGCGGACCTGCTGCAGACCGGCCTGGTAACGCTCCAGCGGGGTCTGCCCGGTCTCGGAATGTTCGTGGCAGTGGTAGACCAGTTCCAGCCAGGCCCAGAAAGACTCGTTCAATTCGGTCAGGCGGGCGATCTCGGAGGTTTCCACCTCCGGCAGGAACTGGAGACGTACGGTCAGAAAAAATCGCTCCTGTTTTCCTTTTCCCTCAGGACTATACGGAGCCGCGTGAATTCTCCGGATACCCAGCGCCGCGCAGGCGGCTGCGAACTGGGTAGACGAGTAGACCTTGCCATTGTCCACGTAGAGTGCTTTCGGTACCCCCCGGCGCAGGATCCCCACCTTGAGCACCCGTTCCATGCGCGGCAGGGCTTCGTCGAAGAAGAACTCGGCATACGGGACCAGACGGCTGTGGTCATCCAGAAAGCAATACAGGTAGGCCCGGCGCTTCTTGCCAGGGGCATACGGGTCGGGCAGCCAGGGACCCACCAGCATGTCCCCCTGCCAGAGCGAGTTGGTATGCTCCCGCTCGAAGCGTTGGTAGGTGCGCGACTCCTGGGAGAGCAAACGGCGGGTCTTGCCGCACCTGCGCAGCTGGCTGGTCAGGGTGTGGGCGTTGAGCGGGCGCTCCAGCTGCAGATCCTGCTCCCGATTCAGGATGTCCACCAACGTGCTGGTCGTGCGGGCAGGTTGCTCTTCCCGTAAGGCGATGGCCCGCTCCAGAACTTCGGGTGGGAAAGCCCGGGGGATGCCTTTATCCGAGCGTGGGTTCGAACGCAGGGCCTCGAAGCCACCCTGGTTGTACAGCTGGAGATAGCGCCGCAGGCTGGAGATGCTCACCCGGGTGCGGCTGGAATAGGGAATGGTATAGGTCTTGGCAGCGATCGCGCGTAAAGCCTGCTCCAACTGGCCCGCCGCCAGCGGGTCGAAGAGCAGTGCACTGATCAGCCCATAGCGGAACAGGGCAATCTCGGTGTTCCGCTCTTGAGCGTCGTTCGGTGGGGATGATTTTCGGGACATGCTGGGCTCCTCGGGTAGTTTTTGGGGTGGCCCTGATCGTATCCCTGGGCACTGGCTGTGCCCATTGTCAAACTGTGTGTGTGGCTCCCCCTAGACCAGCCGCCCCAGTCCCCGCCCGGAGCTCCACCACCACAAAAAACGCACTCGATCATTCCGGCCGTATTCCGCAGCTTCCGCCCAGCGCGTTTTGCCCCAGGCCAGCAAGTGCTCGCTGGCGCCCAGCAAGGCTTGCGCCGGATCCTCCGCTTGCAGGGCTTCCCCGTGCGGGTCCAGCCAGCCTGAACCACTGTCCTGCTGCGCCAGAGTTGCCTGCACCGCCCCCAGCCAGCGGCTGGCCTGCTGCGCAAATGACCCGCACCAGCGCTGCATCGTCCGCCTGGCAGGTGCACCCGCCTCGGCGCACTCCGCCTCCAAGGCGGCCCACGTTTTCCCGCAGCCACAGCGCACCTCGATCACCGCCTGGATCACCGGCACTACATAATGCCGAAAGGACAACAGAAAATCCGGCAGCGCTGAGATCGTCCGGTGGCACTGCTTGCAGAACCAGCGCTTGATCCACACCCTCCCGATGTCTTTACGGGATATTCTCCCTTTCGGCTTCCGCAGGTAATACCCGTGCCCGATTAGACAATCCGCCCCTCCGCACAACTGACAACGCCCCAGGCCGCACACCCAATGCCTCTGCCGCACCTGGCTTCCGTACCCTTGCTCCGTGCCTCCAAAATCGACTACAATCATCTCGATGTCCTATCTTGTTCCCTATGATCTAGCTCTCAAACCCGGCGAAGAAGTCCTGTTCCGTGTTTTGGCCTTCCCCGATGAACCCGATATCCCAACTGACACCTATCAGTTGCAGGAAAAGTACTGCCCCAACCCCGCTTGCCATTGCCAGGAAGCCTTGCTCGAGGTTATCTCCGATACGTCTGGAAAATGGGTAGCCGACATCCGCGTCAGCCTGGACCTGAATGAAAAACCCAACCCTAGATTGGATCTCTCTGAAGACACCGCCCCGTATGCTCAGGCATTGTTCAAGCAGATCGCCCAAAACCTAAACAGCGACCCGGCCTATCTATACCGGTTGAGAGCGCATTACAACCAGGTCAAAGCAGTGGCAGCCGACCCTTCTCACCCTGCTCACTTAACCATAATACAGTGGGGAAAGACCGGAGGCCAACAACCCCCCGCTGCCAAACGCAAGAGAAAACGCCACTGATTATCCCATCCTTTGAACACACAAGCAGAATGGGTCAATAATTTAAGACAACTCGTTTTGGAATTTATTGTGGAATTATAATAGGTGGCAAAATTCTCATAAAATTTCAGAAAAACCGCGAAAAATCCCGCGCCCGGCTGTGGAAAAGTGGACAGAAAAGCACTGCCCACTTTTCCACAGCCACTACTACTACTACCTCCCCACACAACCAAAGCCACTCTCTTTGGAGCGGCTAGGTGTACCCTTTCAGATGACAACTCTAATTATTTCGGACAGATGTGCCTAAATCCCCTTATTTAATCCAGATCGGGACATCGCACAACTCCTAACCGTTCGGTGCACTATCTCAGGAGCAGATCTGTTGTCTGCTGGAGGAGATGTTGGGGTAGAAAATGCCCAGAGAGGTAAAGTTGTTTCGCGTCATTAGTTTTGAGACACATGGAGACCTAGAAGTTAATTGCAGGACGCTATGATGATCGATGCTACCCGTTTTCTTCTATCTTTCATTATTACTTCGAAAACATCATCCACTAATTCCCTTGAAATTGATGGCAAGATGTTGATCTTACATAATAGAATTTTATGGCTCTACCGTTTTTAACGGGAAACCGGGCCAAAGGCGACTAAAACGTGTAGGCGAAAGGAATGGAAATTGCGATAATCATAAGCACGTCGATTGAGTATTTTGATCTTCAGATTTATTCCTTCTGCGAAGCCAATATGGTAGCGGCCATCGAAGTAGTTCAAAATCTGTTCCCACCAATTGCGCAAGGTGGCAACGAACGCCTTCAAGGCTTTGAACCCGGAGGCTTCTACTTTGGCAATCCGGTCCAGCAAGGATCTTTCCGCTGTGGTGTAGTTCAGGTTCTGGTTGAATAGATCTCGAAAGGATTCTTTGAGTTCATAGCAGCATTTCAATTCAGGAGAAGCTGCCAGCATCGCCGTCAAATCCTGTTCTTGTTCTTCGGTCAAGTTCTCTAGGTTCTTCACCAACAACCAACGGCAGCCTTTGAGAATCTCTTTGGTAATTCTAAACAGTGACCTAGAGAACTGACAAGCCTCCAATGTCTGTACCAGGAGTTATATTGTCCTGGCAAGATGGCTGGCAACAAGGATCGATTGAATGAGTTAACGAAGCTAGATTTTTCAATCGGATTTTGCACTTGACATTTTTTCTCGTTGTGCTAAAATGACCGTGTAAAGAGGTGTGACTCGAGTTCGAGTCGCGCCTTTTTTTATTTCCTTAACCCAGGAGGAACCTATGTCCGACAAAACTTTTCAACTCTTCTACCGCTTCCTGCGAGACCGCAGGGGTGACGAGTTCGCCGAAAAAGCCGTGATCGTCATCCTGGTCGTCCTCGCCGGCATTGCGGCCTTTGCCGCCTTCGGCCAGAAGATCCTGGCCTTGATCAACCAGGCCACCAGCGGGCTGTAAGGAGGCAGCATGTTCACAGCCCACCTGCGCAGGATGACGAACCGCCGAGGGGATGAGTTCGCCGAGAGCGCCATCGCTTTTCCGCTGGTCGTCCTGCTGCTTGTTGCCCTGTTCAACATGGCCCTGGCCGGGTTCGCCAGCGTGAACGCGGCCAACGCTGCCAATCACGGCGCGCGCGTCGGCAGCGTCTACCAGCAGGGTTCGGCAGGCGCCGCTTATTCGGCCGCAATGGAATCCATCTCCTACGCTCCGGTTGGAAGCTACCAGGTTTCGGTCTCCGGCGGCGGGTTCCCCGGAGCTACCCTGCTCGTCACCGTGAAGTGGAGCGTGCCGAACTACATGGCCCCGATCGTATCCTTTTTTGGCGGCTCGATGGGGGACCTCGGCGGCACGGCTTCCGCCACTTTCCGGCAGGAGGGCTGGTGATGCTGGCGACGCTGAGGCGCTTCCGGCAGGACCGCCGGGCGGATGTCTGGGCCTTCATTGCCGTAGCCATGTTCTTCATCGGGATGCCCCTGGCCAGCCTGACGGTGGATGTTGTGCGCGGCATGTACGTGCGTACGCACCTGCAGGTCGCAGCGGACGCGGCCTGCCAGGCCGCCGCCAACTCCCTGGATGTCTCAGTATTTCAGGCAACCGGCGTCCGGCAGATCGATCCCTCCCTGGCCCGCGACCAGGCTTCGATCGTGTTCTACGGCACACTGCCGGATGCCTCGAAGGTCGGCTTCACTCCTTCCCTGTCGGTGGGTTTCCCTGGCGCAACGGTTGCCCGTTGCCAGGCAGCGGCCAGCGTCGCCCCCTTGATCCCCCTGACCCCGCCGATGACGGCGGTGGTCGAGACAACTTCACAAATGCAGGTCGTCTCGTCGAACCCTTAACACGGCTATGGAAATTACGATCGACCGCAGCACCGTTTATGTACTTCTCGTTCTTGGGTCGCTCCTGTCCCTGCTGGGACTGGGAGTGCTTGGCAGGCCCTACACGCCTGTTACAGCAAGCGGAGACGCACGCCTGCTGACCTGGGACGACTGGCAGCTGTTCAAGGCCGAGCGGGAGTACGCTGCCGAAAGGAACCTCCTGCGCGCGGAGGATGACGCCCTGGCGTCGCTCCTGAACCAGGCCCCGGACCCGGTGGCTGCCCAGATCCTCGAAGAGCGCATTACCCGGAATACCGCGAGCGGGGCCGCGGCTTTGCAGAGTGCGCGCACCGCCCTGCTGCAGGCTGCCCAGGATGTCGCCAGCTGGAGCGCCGGGGCGCTGGACCGGGATACGGCGGCCGCTTCGCTTCAGACCGCCACCGATCTCTTGAAATAAAATACCTTACAAGTACTCTATGTCTGGTCTTATAACTGCTTCTTCTTTGCAAAATGCTCATGAGCGTGTCCAACGGGACCTGGCGGAGGCCGAACGCAGCCAGCGCCAGGCTGCCGAGAAAATGGCGCGCGAGCTGGCGAAGGTCCTGCAGGAAGTCGCCACCCTTTTCGACGGCGCGCGGCTGGAAGCCCTGCGCCGGGAAGACCCCAGGGTGCCGATGTATTGGACTCCGGACGACTGGCGGATCTTCTTTGCCCAAACACCCCTGCCGGGCAAAGACAGCTGGGGTAGCGCCACAAACCCACGCCTGGCCGAGCTGGAGCGCAAGCTCGCCGAGCTGAAAGCCCGCCTGGCGGAGACCGAAGCCCTGGTCCGCCCGGCAGCCGCACCGGCGGCCGACGCCCAAATCATACAGGCCCCGGTCCGGGATCCCCAGCCGTCCAAACGCTGGACCCGCCAGGAGGCGACCAAACAGAACCTGCCTGCGCCTCTGCCGGTCTCTTTCGATCTGCCGGCGGGCATGACCCCGCCTCTGGGCGGCCTGCTGGCTAGGGCGCGGGAAGTGTGGAGCGCCCTGCCGACCAACTGCCCGGCGGCATTCCTGAAGCAGTTGGCTGGCGGCGGGAGGACCGGGGATGTTTTGAAGAAAGCCTACCAGCGCTACTGGCTGACGCTGTACCTGATCGGCGGCTGCCTCCTCAACGCCAAGCTGGAGATCGAAGATCTCCTGGCGATGGTCGGTGGGATGGCCTCACGGGCCGGCAGCCTGGGCCGGATCATCGACGACTTGCTGGGGGCCGGGATCCTGGCCGGCCAGACCCTCCAGATCAATCCTCCAAAAAGCTCGCTGCGCCTGCTACGGCTCTCTCCCGATGGGGTGCGCCTGTTCAAGATCCTCTTCGACCGCGACCCCGAGGAAACCGACTGGGAACGCCTGGTGCGTCTGCACGAGGGCGACCGCTTCCCGGAGCACACCCTGGCCGTGCTGATCTTCGCCCTGCACGCCCGCAAGCGCGGCTGGGCCACGCAGATCCTGCCGCCGGTCACAGGGACCAAAGCCGTCCCGGATCTGGCCGTGATGCGCGGCGAGCAGACCCTCTACGTCGAGGTCGAGCTGGGGCGGAAGGAAAGCCCTACCAAGTGGCGCAACCAGGCCAAACTCAACGGCGGGAAGGTGGCGCTCGCCGCGGCCACCCCGGACACACGCAAGCGCCTGGCAGGCGACTGCCGGCTCGACAAACTCTCCGGCATGGCCACCGACCTGGAGACGCTGGTCAAGGTCAAGCATTCGATCATTAGCGAAGAAACCCCGCTCTGGCTGGAGGATTGGTAGTCGGTGTGAACCCACCTGCGATCAAGCAAGCGGGCTGACCCGGGCTACCCGCCCGAAGCAAGCAGAACCTTACCAACCGAAACGCCGAGACGGAGACCTCTGTTAAGGCGCGCGTCGCTGGCACGATGCCAGTGACACCGGAGCCGCTGGCCTGCGCCAGCGGCATGGCGGATGGCGGCTTGATGCTGCTTCCGCTCACCCATGCACAGATGGGCGCAAACCACTTCTTGCGTCCCGCTGTGTCCGGGACGCGCCATCTTTTCACACGGAGGAATCCAAAATGGACATCAACAATGTCAAAACCCTGACCGGCCTGAGCGTGGCTGAAGCAGTTGCAAAGCTGGACGAGCAGCTGCCGCCGGAAGCCTACACCGCCGTACCCGGCGGGGCGGACCTGACCGACATCGACCCGAACTACATGCGCAAGGTGTTGAACGAGGTCTTCGGGCTGTGCGGCCTCGGCTGGGGCTACGAATACGACCCTGCCGACATGGAAACCCGCAGCGAGACCCGCCAGGGTAGCGGAAACGCCCGCACGGTGATCGTCGCCGCCCTGAAGCACCTGCGCTTCTGGTACAAGGTCACGGACGGCAAAGAGAGCTCCCTCTGCACGGTGGATGCCTCGGGAGGCAGCGACAACAGCAGCGCCTCCTATGCCATGAAGGGCGCCATCACCAACGCCCTGGGCAACGCAGCCTCGAACATCGGCTTCCAGGAAAGCGTCTACCTGGGCCACCGGTCCCACAAGACTGTGAAGGCTCAAAAGCCCGCTCCTGCCCCGAAGGCTGCTGCAAAGCCAGCTCCGGCTGCCAAACAGCCAGCCCCGGCCAAGGCCAAGCCCGCTGCAGACGACGAGATCGAGGAGATCGAGCCGGCTGCGGAACCGACCGTGGAAGATTTCATCATCCCAATCGGGCAGCGCAAAGGCCAGAAACTGGCCGACCAGGCGCTGAACGTGCTCCAGTGGTACGCGGACCAGATGACCACCGGCGGCGATGCCCAGAAGGAAGCCTTGAAGAAGGCTGCCCAGGCCCTCGTCGCTGTACGCAGCAACGGCCACAAACCGCAGTCCACTGCGGCGTAAGTCTCGGCGAACCGGCAAACGGTTCTGACCCCTTTCAGGGAGACTAACGATCTCCCTGATCCGACACTTCCCTGGGAAGGCACGAAAGACAGCCCTCCCGATACCGCACCACTGGACTTTAACAACCTAGACACGAGTCTAAACTTCAGGGGCATCCCGGATGTCCCTTTCCATAGTGCTTCCAAAGCACCTACCAAACTATTTGTTCAGGAGCGATCCTATGCCTAAAACATCCCCTCGCCCGCCTGTCCCCGCAAGGGGAAAGCGTCCGGACGAGCAGTTCGATATGAACTCGGCCACGCTGGCCGGCGTGGTCCAGAAATTATGGGGCCACGGTAGCGACGTGTTCGCCCGCCTGCGTGTTTCCAGGCGCGGCCAGCTGGTCGAGAATGACGACGCACAATCCTCTTTGATCGCCCTGCGCTTCGCCAACGGAATGGTCGGGGGAAACGACCTGACCCTGCAGCCCGGCGATGTGGTCCGCGTGAGCGGGCATCTGTCCCATTCGGAATTCGACGAGACCATCCGCAATTTTCTCGAAGCAGCACGCAAGCCCGAATTCCTGGAGAACGTTCCGCAGGAAGATCGGACTGCCTGGCAGGCTATCACGTTCAAACGGGTCAACACCATGTTCAACGTGGAGACCCTCGAGCTGCTGGACGGCAGCGTCATGCCTGAGGGCGGCGCGATCAACCGTGTCGTCTTGGAAGGCGTGGTCGCCAAACAATGGACGCACAGCGAAGATGCCTATCTTCGCCTGGCCGTCTACGATCAATACACGCGGGTAACCAAGGAGAAGGGCAACTACGGTCGTCCGCGGCGGCTGCCGCACTACATCACCCTCCTGCTGCCGGGCGGCAAGACCACCGGCGGGCGGGAAGTGGGCGTCCGCCCGAAGGACCGCCTGCGCGCCACCGGCGAGCTGCACGACCGGGGCTACCGGCGCACGCTCCACGAAATGCTGGTCGGGACCGGCAGCCCGGCGGTTACGGATCTCCTGCAGCGCCTTCCCAATGCAGGCGAGCTGCACACGATCTCCGCCCAGCAGGAGTCTTTGCACGTCGTTGTCTCCTCGGTGATCGTCTACGCATCCGCGGGATCACGGCAAAAAGAAGAGCAAGAATGATTTTCCTCCCTTGTGGACGTATCCATGCGTCCCATGCAGGCCCGAGACCTGCCAGGGGAATTGGTGCGCAGAACTAGCGTACCCACTGCGTTTCTCTTTACTCCTCCAGAGGTAGACTCCATGTTCGCCCCCATCCCCGTGCCATCGGGACACTCGCTCCCCTGGCACACTCCTGGCGATAGGGTGCGGAGTCTCACCCGAGTCAGAGTTCAGGGAACGTTACGTGGACAGGCTATCAACCTCGTCCTGTGAGTAGGCTACCCGCCTACTCACTATTTTTTCCAGATCAATTCGTATGACGTAATGGTGATTCCTTCCTGATTTAAATCGGTTAAATTCCCAACAGGAACTATTAATTGATCAGCTGAGTTGAAAACAATTGCAAAACTTGGATTCTGTGGGTTATTTTCAAACGTATAATAAATTAGAACATAATTTGCAGCTGTGTGGGCGATCCCAATTTCAGAGGCTACTTTACCTTGGCTATTAAATTCATTAAGTATTGAAGACATGCTTTCGTTCAGTAAATTGAGCGAAACTTGGTAATTGTTGCATATTAAATTTAGAGGTGATAGTTTTAAATAACATCCTTGTTCCACTTGATTAATTGTATCGATTTGACTCCCTGCCATTCTCCTAAATGTCTGAGAGATATCGCCTTCTATTGAATTAGAATCTCTTATCGTGAATGTATTCTCATCTGAGATAGAATATTGAAAAATCTGAGAGCTGATTTGGATGCGATTGTTACTCAAGATTTGATATTGTGTTGCCATTTGTGAATTATCATAGCCTGTCACTATTACAATGTTATTCTTGAGAAATTCCATATCCGGTGACTGGCTTCCTGAAGGATTATAGTACAGCTTCCACTGACCATTAAAATAGCTTGATTTACTATTATTTGAATCTGGCGTAGCGCCAAACCCACTAGTATTTAATCGCTCGGCTCGGTATGGGCCATGAGCCCATGGATCGATTTCGGATATCGTCCAATCGTTAGAATTGGGAATTTGGACAAGTGTGTATGTTTTCTCTGACGTGTAGCCCGGATCGGTATTCAAATCGTAGGCATCGAAAATATTTTTTGTCCGGTCAAGCCACCTTACAAAAATAACCATATGACCAGCAGTATCTGCCTGATCATTATTGAGAACATCGCCTGGTTGTAGATCAGAAATGGATATTACCGTTGCATAATTTTCATTTACGAATTGATTAGTACCTATACCAGGCGCCTTTAATCCCCAGGCATAACTCACGAACCCAGAGCAGTCAGTCTTGTAACCATCATGAAAGGGCGGATTGTTATGAAAGCCAAAAGAGCCATAAGGAACTTTCTTTTGTACCCATATTTGAGCCCTTATAAGGATAGGAGAATCCTGACCAGGTGCTGTCGAAGTAGTTGAGTTTATCATGGGGGAACAACTATTCAAGATAAAAACTAGCATGCTCAAGAAAAAGGCAGAAACAAATTTTAGGGGTTTCATAATGGGCGGCTCCTATGGTTTTCGATGACAGAAGATCGGAGGTAAATATCGATTTTATCCAAGAGTAACTGTTATTTTGGATTGGCTTTCGAGGGCAGTTACTGTAATTTGACTTTATACAAATTGGTGTAGGCCCATTTTAGGATGGGCATGGAAAGCGCCCAAAAATTGAACCTGCGAACCGATCCTAGTCAGGTTGAATCCTTGAACACGACACTGGGAGACTTGGTCGGTGGGCGAAAATGGTACATCTCCGGCGACCTAGGTAATAACCCTGTCTTTGGAGCGAAGCAGGTGTCCCAATCAGGCGAATAATGCGTCCGAAATCGCGCTGGACGCGGGTAGGCAAAAGGGATTGAGTTTTAGCAGCTGGCAGCGAGCGTCCCCAACTACGGGGTTGGTCTTTCCATTCGGGGATGCTACACGGCCGTCATAGGAACAAGCGATCCAGAGTTGGGATTTTATTGGCTATTCCATCGGTATATTCAAAAGACCTATGGAGTTGCTTCGCCGCACCATTTCCACTTGCCACTCTCCATCGCCATTTGCCATAATTCATCAACAGGATATGCTTGTGCATAAGCTAGTACAGCGACTCGCATATTGCCATAAACATGGACGGTAGCATTGTCTCCGTTCAAGCTTGTAGTCACAAAATTTAGCCCTGAAATGTCGCTTTTCGACTGTACATTAAGACCGAATAACTGTGGAACTAAAGCAAAAGCAGACTCCCATAAGCCAGATTGTTGCACGTTTTCTACTTGAGTTGCGCAGGTTAAATCAAGGATTTTATTCCCATCAAGCTTCATCATAGCATTAAGCCATGCTCTAGCTGCTCCTTCAGGGGTATCCGCGCAAGATACTAAAAGGAACGATAAAGCCACAAGTAAAACCGCCAATATTTTTTGCTTCATGGTTGCCTCGTTTTTAGCTATAAAGTGCTGTTTAGAAAGAAATAAGGATATTTGAAATATTAAACGACCTCCCGCAGCTAGAGTATGATTTTGTATTGAATTTACTTGCAGCCAGTCAAAGCATCTACTCGCTTTGGGAGGTAGGAAAATGTAAAACGGGCAATGGGTTAATAAAGATATCTTAGGTTTTTTCTCTCAAGTTTAAAACCCCTCCAATGATCGTGCCGATATACCCAATTACAACTCCCCACAGGCCGTATTGATATTCGATATCAACCCCTTGTTGAGCTGCTTGACCTTTAGCTCCTGAAAATGTAATGAGCAATATCAAGAGGGCGAGTCCACCTAATCCGATCGGACCATAACCATCTATCTGCGTAAGATGCCCTCGCCTCCATGCAAGGTAAGCAAGCGCTATTACTGCTAAGGCGGCCAGCAAAACCAAGAATAAAACTGCCTTACCGGGCACCTGTTGTGCATAATAGCCGCCCATTGTAGTACCTGCAGCAAGCTGCCATCCGTTAAAACTTGCCGTCTGACCGCCACATGAAGCGAGCATCCAGGGAAGGAAGAAACAGACTATTGCTAAGGCAGCCCCTGCCGAACCCACTTTATGTCCTTTAGATGTTTTTGCAATTACGTCGTTCATATTCTTTTACTCCCTTTTATTATTTTTTGAATGAATGTCTCGCTAAAAAAATCGTTGTAATGTGTTGCGCACCTCCTTTTCATTATGATAAGCCGACTATGTGTTTATGAGCAGATTTGTAATTTGATACATTTATTGGTATCAAAGCTATTAAAATCACCAATCCCTTTCTTCATACTTTATTGTTATCCTCTCAGTAATTAGGTTACGTTTCTATCCAATCCCTTAGGGGAGACCACCCATTATGTTTTTATCAATGTGCGGAAAATCCGCACCTGTTCTTCGAGATAGATGCATCTCTTCGAATAACCAGAGGGAATGGTGTTCCATTAAATTGACCACCCTCCGACCAACACAAATACCTTTTATCACTACATATTACTTACATTAAGAAACTCTCAGTGTTGCAATATGATAACAAAATTCACGCTGTGACCATCTCATCCAGCGCCTCAACGGCGCGTTCCTTCTCCCTGACCTTCGGCCCGCACTTCCAGGCTCACCCCCGCCTAGCGCAACGTTAATCATCTTCTCCATTGGGCTGGTCAACCAGTTCAGCGCCGCGATCCAGGTCGGTATTCGAGATCGCGTCGTATTTCATCATCGTTGCGATGCTGTGGCCCATCTGGGCTGCCACCACCCGATCATCTTTTACCCGTTTCCGCCAGATGCGTACCGCTGTATGGCGGAGAATGTGGGGAGAAAGATCGGGAATGCCAGCACGTTGCCCCACATCGGCAACAACAGCTTGCATGGATCGTTGACCAAGCGGTTCGAAGGTATTCTTTTTTCCATCGCGGATCTGGACGAACAAAACATCATGGGAACACGGCAGCCCTTTCCGCCAGGCCAGCCAATCCCTGAGCGCCAGGCGGGCTTCCTTCGGAATTCGGGCGTACCGCTCTTTGCGGCCTTTGCCCTTCGGGATGAAGATCATCCCGGATTTGTCCCCCAGAGTGACATCCGAGACCTTCACATGGAACAGCTCATCGAGACGAAGACCAACGTAGACGAAAGTCAGGATGATCGCCCGATCCCGCAGCCAACGCGGACGCGCGGTCTGCCTTGCCTGGTTTTTCGGTTCGAGCAGGAACAGATCCTCCACCTGGCGGCGTTCCGCACGTCGCAGGCCGCGCTTCTCCTGCACGTCCACACGGCGGGGAAGCTGCACGCCGTCCGAACGATCAGACAGGACACGCGGGTCGGTTTTCATCAGAAACAGGCAGTAGGCCCGGATGCTGGCGAAGTGCCGCAGGACCGTCGAAGCCTTCAGTTTGTGCACACTCTGCATCCAGTTCAGGTATTCCTGGATGTCCGAGGAATGCAGGCTGTCCGCGGCCAGATCCTTGCCGTTCGTCTGCAAGAACCAGCGGGCAAAGGCAGCCATGTCGTTGAGGTAGCCGCCGATGGTGATCTGGCTCCCCTGGTGATGGCGGCCGGGCAGTGGGTTGGTTGTGATCCAAACTGCAAACTGCTGCACGCTGGGGGGAAGAGTTGAAAGGTCCATGTTGCCGTCTTGAAAATGGGAAAATAATTATACGAAGTTTATTTGGGGTGATTCCAGGCCTTTTCAGGCCAGTTTCACGAAGAATTGTACCATTAAACATCGGACAATACATATTGTACGAAGTATTATTGGCACCTTTTTATGGCATTATGAAGCCTTCTTTTGAGCTTTATTCTGCTACCTACCATGTACTTCAGTAAAACATTAAGGATTATTACTCGTGTTTCTCTCATTCTGTCTCATTTGATTATGATAAAGCCGCCATTGCGGTCATAGGGTTCCGGTACCAAGGCCAGCTATTACAAGCTTCTTGCGGGCGGGTGACCGTAGAATGGCCTTAATCGCTGCCTTGAATTCGGCCTCTTCTGGAGTTAGAGTCTCTTCTTCTGGCATAATCCCCTAAAAACTATCCAGGCTAATTGGGGGAGAGGAATTGGATTTCATTTTTTCGATGAGTGCTCTCATCCTCGGATCGCTCAAAAACGGCTGGAAATTTGGTTCATTCGTCACAGCGTCAACATTGTTAAACCCAAGTTCAACCGCAATCTCGAGTTCTCTAATAGCACTATTGGCGTCTCCTTTCCCCGCATAAATATCCGCCATCAAGTAGTGATAATCCGGATTCTTTTTATCAATTATCACTACCTTGTTTAACTCTTGTAGCATTTTATCTGCATCAACGAGTTTGTCATATATTTTTACAAGTAATAAACATGGAGCAAGTTCTTGCGGCGCGATTTTTGCGGCTATCTCACAGTGCTTTATTGCAACCTCATATCTTTCCATCTCTACAAAAAGCGCTGCCACCTGCACATGGGCCAAAAACTTAATTCTTTCTTGGGCTGAAACCTCTTGATCTGCAAGGAGGCAGTAATTATCTTTATTGAGCCTGGAAGGGATTTCTTTAAAAGGCCATAGATAGCCACCTTTGTCCAAGTTCTTGAGATCAATGCCCCAATAAATCCCGCCTGTTTTTCCTGATTGATTTAAAAGTACAATATCACACTCTGCCTTTTTTAATTGTTCGTTATCAAAATCTAAATCAACTTTCCCTTTTTCTGTATGGATATAGTAGATGATAGGGGTAACGCTATTCTTTATTGGGAAAAAGACACTCGATACTTTTCGGCCACTCGAGGAAATACTAACCCCGGTTTTGTGTTCAAGATCCATTATTCGTTTACATATCTTTTCCTTAGTGAATATCCAAAGATCCTTCCCAATCTCACTAAGGAATCCAGACAAAACCCCAACAATAATATAAGGAAAAAGTTCTTGACCTGTAAGCGCTCCTCCGGTGGAGTATTCCTCTATCTCGATTTCCTTGTTTTCTGATATTTTGTCCATGTAAATAATCCTTTCTGGACTTTGGTCATTTTTAGAAAAGGATAGGGCATCATAACCCACTAGTTGCAAGGTATAGCGATCAAACTACAACTGGAGGAAAAAGTGTATTGATCAAATTCACCACCCTCCGACCAGCGCAATTATCTGCCTATCCTACCTAATACTATATAACGGAATTGCTGGTTTTTCAATATAGACAAAAATTTAACCGGTGGTCATCTCTTCCGGCGCGACCGCGGCATGTTCCTTCTCCCTGGCCTTCGGTATACGGCTCTCACGGGGACGAGAGGATGTTTTTTAATCTGAATCAGGGGGTTCAAGAGCATTGGTCACAGCCAGCAGATCGTTGCCGAACAATTTCAGCTTCAGGCTTCCATTGGCGTTGATGGAAAAGATTGCCCAGCTGGACCGCTGAGGGTCGTCCGGCTTGCACGGCAGACACATCAGCCGGTCTCCATGGTGGATGGCCACCACCCGTTGAAAGATCACTCCAAGATCCCTGAGCTTGCGTCTGGCCCAATCGGGCAGCTCCCCGGTAATACCTTCCCCCTCACTTTCCCGGCCATCGGACGCATAGCAGTAGCCGCAGGCCAAACACTTGCACGCATACGACTGGACCACGCCATCGGGAAAGGTGACGATTTCGATCTGAAGTGCTTTGTAATTGCATTCCGGGCAGTAATAGAACGCTGTCGGCATGCTCCAATTATAAAACCTCCGCTGACCTCCACCGCCGTTCTCACAGGCATCCGAGCCAGGCTCCCCTGCCCCTGAGAACGACGGTGGTCGTTCTACATCGTGCCGCACAAGCGGCAAAAATCCCAAAACGGAGGTATGTCATTTATGACCACCCAACAATCAAGCAATTCCATTTCCGACGAACGGAACTTCCGCCCGAGGACCCTCGAGGAATTCATCGGCCAGGGCGACTTGAAAAAGACGCTGCGGCTGATGCTCGACTCCGCCCACCAGCGCTCTGCCGTCCTGGAGCACGTCGTGTTCTACGGCGGTCCGGGCCTGGGCAAAACCACCCTGGCGGCGATCATTGCCGCCGAGCAGGATGCCCGCTTTCACGAGCTGGCTGCGCCGTCCATCCAGAAGCCGGGAGACCTGGCTTCGATCCTGGTCATGCTCCAGGAGGGCGACGTGCTGTTCCTGGACGAGTGCCACGCCATGCGCCGTGAGCTGGCCGAGATGCTCTATTCGGCGATGGAAGATTTCAAGATCTCCCTCAAGCCGGAGGGCGGCGAGCACCTGATCCAGATGGGCCTCAAGCCCTTCACCCTGGTCGGCGCCACTACCGACTTCGGCCTGCTGCCGGAGCCGATGCGCGCCCGCTTCGGGCAGGGGTTCTACCTGCAGCCCTATAGGCTGGACGAGCTGAAAGCGGTCGCACTGCGCGCCGCCGATGCCCTGGGCTACCTGACCGACGAAGCGGCCCTGCAGGGGATCGCCGTCCGGTCCCGCGGCACGCCGCGGGTTTCCCTGCGGCTGTTCCGCCGCTGCGTGGATGCCGCCATCAATGCCGGCACCGACATCGTGGACGGCAGCCTGGTCGAATTCGACCATGCCCCTCCTCGGGCTGGACGAACTCGGCCTTGAGGATGCGGACCGCAAGTACCTGGTCACGCTCGTCACCACCTATCGGGGCGGCCCGGTCGGGCCTCGCTCCCTGGCCGCCAACGCCGGCCTGGACCTGGCCACGGTCGAGCACGTCATCGAGCCGGCCCTGCTGCTCATGGGCCTGATCGCCCGCACGCCGCGCGGCCGGCGCATTACCCGCCAGGGCTACGCCCATGCCCAGAACTTCATGGGCAGCGCCCCGGCCATCAACTGGAAACGGGTCGAGTCTTCCGACGGATCGTTCACCCCCCAAGATCGGGGGCATGACGCCCCGTCGAGCGACCTGCAGCAGCAAGGAGGCTGACATGACTACGATCGCTCCTGCCGCTGCCCTGGTTTCTGCCCAACCGGTCCCGCCTCACGGCCTGGCCGGTTTTATTTGCGAGGTCACCGGCTCCCCGGTGGCTTTCGCCGCTTGTCTCGCATGCGCTCAAAGCGCCAAAAACACGGGCTGTCCCCTGACCGCCCCGGTCGTGGAGGCCATCCTGACCGGCATCCGTCCCCCGGATCTGGCCAGGCAGGTGGCCGCCGAACATGGCGCCGAGATCGGCTTTTCCGTCACCGAGCTGCTGCACTGCCCAAGGCGGCAGCGGCTGGAACAGGATCATCCCTGGTACGAAAAGCCCGAGGGCCTGTACCGCATGACGCGCGGTATCGCCGTCCACGAGTACCTGAGCCGCTGTTCCGGCGGCCTGAAAGAGTCCCGCCTGGCCTGGACCTTCAAGTTCCTTGGCCGGATCGTCACCCTGACCGGCATGCCGGACCTGGTGGAGCTGCGCCCGGAGGGGCTGTTCATCACCGACTTCAAGGTGACGGAGAACCCTCCGCGTGACAAGACAACCTGGATCTGCTCAGGCTGCAATCTAGCCGTGAAGAAATCGGGCACGAAATTCCTGTGCCCGAACTGTGGCGAGATCGCAAGGTCCGCCGCCTATCGGACCGTGGAAACCGCCCAGGCGCGTTCTACTCACGCAATGCAGACCAATCTGTACGGCCTGCTGATCGAGAAGAACCTCCCCCAGGTGGCGTCAGCCCTGGGCGCGGCCGGCGATCCGCCGATCTGCGGCGGCGAGGTGCTCTACCTGCCTCCTACCCTGCCCATGCGCTGCCCCGTCCCCTACGACCGCAGCACGACCCTCGCCTTCCTCAAGGATCGCCTGAAAGTGCTGCTCGCGCCGGACCTGCTGCCCGTCCTCGCTGAAGACGACGAAGGCCACTGGGAGTGCGGCTTCTGCCCCCTGGCAGAGGTCTGCGCTTCGCAGTAACAGCTGGTTGTTCCCAACCTGGACCCCCGGCGAGTACACAGGCCGAGGGTCCCCTTCCCCTTTGTGGGTTACGGGCCATCCGCCCGTTTCCAAAATCCGCGCAAGCGGAAATCTAACCGGAGGTATGCCGATATGGCTACTGACAACAGCAATGGTAAGGCCAGGCGTCAGAATTACGTGAGTATCACCCTGCAGGCTGCGGGGGAAGGCGAGGTGAAATACGCCGCCAGCGGGAAACCGTGGGGCAAGATCAAAGCCTTCTTCTCGCAGGGCAAGGACAAGCAGTCCGGCGAATTCCTGCCCTCGCTCTGGTTCACCGTCAAGGCGTTCAGCAAGACGGAAGAACTCGCGGGGCCGGTGGCCGCGCTGCAGAGCCTCGCCAAGGGTGACAAGATCACGGTCAAGGGCCGCCTGGGCATGGAAGAGTGGGAAGGCAACGATGGTGTCAAACATCGGGCGCACCTGATCTTCGCTTCCAGCATCGAGCCGTTCGTCACCGAGGCGGAAGCCGAGGAAGAGCAGCTCGAAGGCGAGCCGGCGTAACTGATCTGCCGCCTTACCCACAATTGAACAGCAGGCTATCCGCCTGCACCAGGGCGTGAACATACATCACGCCCGTCCCTGCTGAAAAGCAGGGACACCTCATCCCGCGCACCCCAGGATGCTGTGCCACCGCATCCCAAGAAGGAGCAAAGCCGCAAGGCTGCCGGGTCCGATCCCCGGCGGGATGACCTGCAGGGGGGATCGGTGTTTTTTGATCGACGAAGCTTTGTCCGAGATGATCGTGAATGTGCTCTGCGCCTCTCTCACCCCAGGTGAGGAGCTGTAAAGCTCCTCACCTCCCTCCGGGATGGCAACGAGTGGAAGTTGCCATTTCGCAGGGAGGCTGGCCTTTCGGCCTACCCTCTTCGAGGGCTACCCGCCCTACTTTTTTCAGAGAGAGGTGTACCATGTTAGTGATCATCGCTGCTGCTGTCGTTCTCTTCGCCGCCCTCACCGGTGGTGTCGTGACAGCTGTCCGGCACAATCGTCGCCAGGCGCGCATCAATGTGCGTCTGGCCCGCTACTGCGCCAGATAATCGAAAGGTAGCCGGAGGAGCCGAGTCACACCAATTCCCCCCGCTACTCCTTCATCATCGGAGTAGCAAGCTGTGACCGTTTAAGATTCAATCAGACGGAGGTTTGTCAATCCGCTATCTGTTCGTCGGTATCTAGTTCTGTACCATCTCCCTGATCCTGTCTTTATCTTAACCTGCTCCATACTTTGCTTTAGGCATCAGCATCCCAATCTCTGTCAGAGTCATTATAGATTTCACCCTCTTCTAAATAGTTGTCGTTATATTCACCGTCTATGACGCCCGAAGGAGATTTACCGCGCCGGCGATATTCCCTTCGTCTTTCCTCAGGAGTAAATAATCCGCTCTGGAAGATTTCTTTGGTCGTCCTATAAGCAGTTATATCCATTTTTTTATCTTCATCCACATACTCATCTTCGTCTAATCCTTCATCTTCTTCAAAGCCCAATAAAACTTCTGGATCACTATTATTGCCTTCCTCATCATTGCTATTGTTACCACCACCTGTGAAGGTATACTCAGCTTCTTTATCAAAATTTTCTTCCCCTCCTTTATTGATTAACAGTTTAATTTCCCAAGTGCTAATCTCAGAATACGTTGCTAGATAAAGATATTTGCCATTATGAGATACGGTTAGGTTTACAATCGTCTCAGGTTGATCCCGCTCCAGGATTTTGAGACCGCTTTTTGCATCCCAGATCTTTAATTTCTTGTCTTCCCCACCAGAAATAATATATTGGGTTTTGGGTATAAATGCCGCGCAGGTAACATGCTCATTATCTTTATCAAATAATCCTTCTAATGATTTACTTTCTAAATTCCATAAGCGAACACCTTTACCACCTAGGGAAATGGCATATTTATCATCGAAAGACAAAGCTAAGAAGCATGTATTAGATGTGTCCTTAAACCGATGAATCTCTTCACCAGTGAGTATGCTCCACAGGCTTATTGAGTTATCCTTACACCCTGACAACACAATATATCCATTATTCGATAAGCAGATAGGACCATCGTATTCTTTATGGCCTGCAAACTTACGTACAATATGCCAACTTTTTACATCCCAAATAGCTTCAGAGGATAACAAATACTTCTGATCTGGTGTAAGTACGCATTTAATCGAAGAGCTTTGCTTCTCAGAGATAAGTTCACCAGTTGTTAAATCCCATATCTGTAGGTCGAAACCCCCTTGATCTTGTGATTGTTTCTCATGAAATGAATAAGTGACAGCGAATCCACCGTCTTGAGAGATAGCAATGGGTATAGTACTCCTACGATACTCCTTATTTAAAATGTGTGTGCTATAACCACTATTTAAATCCCATAGTAAAGAAACTGTACCTATACCTTCCGATGTTATTACCTGATTGCTCTGTTCATTAAACAACGCACAATAGATAGTAGAGAAATCCCCGTGACCACCGATTGACTGGATCGGCTTTCCACCGTTTTCAAGATCTACTAATATGGCAGTTCCCACCCCTGCAGATGGAATAAAAATTGCATATCTGTCATCGGGTGAGAAACCAGCACAAGTTGCATTAGAAAGAAATATATTATGGATTATTACTTCGCCACTATTAATATTCCAAATGCTTGAGTCATCTGTAAAGAATTTGCCGTTTGGTGAAAATTGCAGACGCGAATTGTAAAGACGAAAAGATTGAATTTTATCTTGTTTATACGAATCCCAAATATCCACCATTCCAGATTCAAAACCACCGTCTTCGTCTAATTCAACCTGAGCAATAGCCACATAACGACCGTATTTGGAAAATTTAATGCTATTGCACTTCTTGGATTGCTTTGGTGAAAAGTATTTGATCCTAAACTTTTTAGATTGATCCTGCTTCTTATCATCATATACCCGAATTTTTACTTCTTTACTTCTAAAACATATGAATAATGACCCATCTGGTAAGATATCGACAACCCCTCGGATATCTTCAGGGATGATGTGAAAGCTTCCAATTACCTTCTTGTTGAGCAAATCAAATTCTTTAAAATCATTAAGTCCTTGAAAATCATTAAGTTTGTAAAATATATATAGATATCGCCCATCTAAGGTTAGCGATGCCCCATAAATCTTATTAAACTGCCCAGTCTTTTCTCCTTCACTCATTTCGATAATGCTTTGATAAGTACCATTTGTCAAATCCCAATAAAAAATCTCGCCAATTTCACTTACAGAAATAGCGTTTACGCCTGAAGGTAAAAATGATACATAGACGACATCTCCTTTATGTCCATCGAGACGACGAAGCAATTTCCCCATTGGCAAATCCCACAACAGGATATCTTTCCGACGGGATCCAGAACGGTTTTCCCCACTGAAGGAAAGTATTTGTCGAATATCAGGCGAGAATACCACAGAATCGTCATGCCATTCGTTTTCAGTTAAACCAAACGCTTTGATCTTATTGATTGAATTCATCTCTTAACCTTATGATTTGCTTGGTTCACATTCTTTCAGAGTGACTCTATCTACTATTACTGCCTTTTAGAGAATACCACCCTAATTATAGAGCTAATCTTTATTGAGATCACAGGTCGTTTTGATAGCCGGCATCGTAAAGTATGTCGGGACTACATGGGACGAATCCTGGGGACGTCTCATTGTGATCGCTACCCCATAGAATTCGCTGACTTGCAGGGAGGGCTACCCTCCCTCCCTGCCTTTTGTCCCCTCTCGGGTGCCCTCACAGAGGTCAGCCGAGAGCCGGCAAAACCGTCTCTACTGCAACGCCAAGGAGGTATGCCTGGTTTCGAGGCCATAGAGAGGACGCTTCGTTCTCTCTTCATCATTCGCCATGAGGGTGACACCTCGCCCTCCACGCACCATTTGCCAAAGAGGGAGATTACTCGTCTCCCTCTTCCTTCTTTGGTTTTGAACCGATCTCCACTAACTGCACTTGTACCTGGTAACGCTTCTCTCCGATATTGATTTTCCCTATACCGAAAAAGCCCCTGGAGCCGGTCTTGAATTGCTTCTCCTCGACTGCCAGCAAACCAACTGTCTCATCATCTTGTTTGATTATGGCGCTGATCATCCTTTTCTCCTTATTGTTATAGCGGTAACGATTTGGCAGCGGCGGGACCGGCGAGACTCACACTGTCTTCTTCATGTCATTTCTGGTAATGCACCGCAGCCACTGTCCGCTGGTGTTGGGCGGTGTGAAGCCATGATGTTGATGAGACCAAAGTCTTGCGGCCATCGGCCTTATTACCTTATGCTGCTTTCATGCCTACCTGCTGCCGTTACTGTGACTCCTGCTGTAAAGAGGTATCCAGCATTTAGTTCTCCGACCATTTGCGGGATGAGTATCTCCAAATTATGCCGATACGCATCCCGCCATAGCTTTTTCAGCATAGTGCGTGCATCTTCGTTGACATGCAGCTGATTGCTTTCATCAATTAGAAGCATGGCAACGTCATTGGTATGCTCAGTTATTGCGAAGAAATACTTATCACCATCTGCCCGCTTTGAGCGTCTATATTCCACCACATGCTCCTGCAGTTCATATTCAAACAAGGCTTGGGCCAGTGGCCCATCTTCGAGCAACGCTTTTCTAAGATTTTTCTCAATGGATTTCTTGCTCATCCCTTGTTTCTCCAGCTCTATTCCTTCGGCCGACTTCTTCTACTTTCGCACCATTTCCTGCAAACCACGCCTGCACGCGTGCGGTGAGGCCGCTGTCCGCCAGGATTGGGCGGTGTTTCCCATTCCAAGAATAAAGCGAACGCGTTTAAGCTATCGCCGATCCGAAGCCCATTCTCCCAACAACCTCAAAAGTTCGACTTTCCTTTTTTCCAGAGAATTCGCCTGAGTCTTCAGGACTTTTAGCGTCCGATTAACTTCCGCTAACTCCTTCTTCAGTTTTTTCCGCGTCAGGTAGTCACTTCCATATTTCTCCACGACGAACGCTTCGACTTCTTTGCGAATTAACCGGAAATACGGGTTTCCGTAAATGTTGTTTTCTCGGTATTGCAATTTGCCGCATCGGATGGCCTCAATAATTTCGGAGCGGGTCAACCCAAATTCTTTTTGAGCCGATACGTCGCTCAAAGTGGCCCCCTTCTTCGTCCATATAGAATCGCCATCGTTAACCATGACTTCTCTCCGGTATGATATTTTGAATTATGCGGCACTGAACCTGCCTCGTCACCAACCATTCGCTGCCTGTTGCACGATCCTAGCTATTATCACACATCAATCCCCGTCACACAACAACTGAAACATTCCCATCGAAAGCGTATTCCTCCATTCCCTTTTACTCTCCGGGCTGGATGCATGACCCAATCCTGGCAATGGATGCTCGCTTCGGACCGCGCTGCCTGGTCTTGCCGAGACCAGTCAGAGCGGCCTGAGGGCTGCTCAAAATCCTACACGGAGGTATGTCCCAATGGACAAAAACTTTTATGCTCCCGCCAAACTCAAAACCCTGCCCCTGCGGGATCAACCGGCCTATCGCGTCAGCGTTAACTCGGCTGCCTGCAGCCTGGCTGAACTCCTGGCCGCGGTGGTCGGCGGGGCGAAGCAGATCGAAATCGCAGAGGGTCTCCTTGCCCATTTTCGCGGGGATATCCAGCGCATCTACAAGGCCAGCGTCACCGAACTCGCTTCGGTCCACGGCATTGGCCAGCAGACTGCGGTGCGTCTCAGGGCGGCCCTGGCGCTGGGGCTAAAGCTTCACGAGCCATCAGAAGAAAGGCCGGTGGTGAACTCCCCGGCAGATGTAGCCGCCCTGGTCCAATACGAGATGAGCCTCTTGGAGCAGGAATATCTCAAGGTGCTCCTGATGGACAGCCGCAACCGATTAATGGAGATCGTCGAAGTCTACCATGGGAGCGTCAATAGCTCTCAAGTGCGCGTGGGTGAGGTGTTCAAACCCGCCATCCAGCGCCTGGCGCCGGCAATCATCGTGATCCACAACCACCCGTCTTCTGATCCTTCCCCCTCGCCTGATGACATCTCAGTTACGCGTGCCATGTTCCAGGCCGGCAAGCTCTTGGATATCCAATTGCTCGACCACCTGATCATTGGAGGCAACGGTCTTTTCGTCTCGCTCAAAGAGCGAGGCCTTGGATTCTCGTGAGATGACCTATCCGATTTAACTCAAAAAACGGAGGTATGCAAATGCTCAACACGTCCACTGCGCTGCCAATCCAGCGCCAACCGGTGCAGGTCCGACCGGTCCTGACCCATCTCGCCGCCCTGACCAACCAGCTGCCCCTGGCAGCCCTGGTGTTCTACGGTCGCCACGGTGAGCCGCGCACGCTGCTCGCCTGGGAGTGCCGCTGTGAAGATCGCTTCGTTCACCCGGCCAGCCAGGAGGGCTGCCTTGCCTGCAACACGCAGCGCGAGGCTGCCTGCAATGCCACCGTGCGCGAGACCCTGGCTGCCCCTTCTGACGATATCCCGGACACGATCCGCTCGATCGTCGAAGCGGCTGCCGATCAGTTCGACCCTTCCCTGGTCGAACCCCCATTCTAGGGCTATCCGCCCAACCAGGCCCCTCGGCTTATGTATAAGCTGAGGGGCCTCTTTTCCTTAGGCATTATTTTATTCACATTTTGTATCTTCTCAAAAAGTAGGGGAAAGCGTGGGAAAGATTGGACGCTTCCCGGTTTGGAGATAAACGGGTAAACTAACGCCGCCATGTTTGAAGATGTTGATCTGAATGCGATCCATGAGGAAAACGCTCGAGAGTTGATCGAGCGGTTGTTGAACATGGTGGAGCAGTTGAGTGCGGACTTGCGGGATTCCCGTGCAGAGACGCAACGCTATCGAGATGAAGTCAACCGTTTGAAAGGGGAGCAGGGACAGCCGAAGATCAAAGGGAACAAGCCCAAGCCGCCTGCGGGGGATCATTCGTTGGAGAAAGAACGGCACAAACGCAAACGGCACATGAAGAGCAGCAAGAAGGCCGAGATCCATATTGACCGGGAAGAGCTGGTGGAGGTGGATCGGAGGGAACTGCCTGCGGATGCGGAGCCGAAGGGTAGTGAAGATGTGGTGGTGCAGGATCTGATCGTACACACGGACAATGTGTGTTTTCACAAGCAGAAGTATTATGCGGCATCGACGAAGAAGACCTATTTGGCGGAGCTGCCGAAAGGGTACGAAGGGCAGTTTGGTCCTGGGATCAAGACCCTGATCGTGATGATGTACTTTGGGATGGGGACGAGTGAGCTGAAGATCGGGGAGTTTTTGGAGAACATGGGCGTGCAGATCTCGGAGGGGGAAGTGTCCAATTTGCTGATCAAAGACAAGGATGGTTTTCATGCGGAGAGTGATGCGGTATATGATGCGGGGCTGCATAGCAGTCCCTATCAGCAAACGGACGATACGCTGACGCGGCTGGATGGGCAGAACCAACACTGCCACGTGGTGTGCAACCCGGCCTACACTTCCTTCCATACCCGTCCCAGGAAAGACCGCTTGACCGTGCTGGATGTGCTGCGCCAGGGGCGGAAACGTGTTTTCCGGCTGAACGGGGAGGCTCTCGGGTATCTGGAGAAGGTGGCGTTGTCGAAAGCAGCCCGGGAAGTCTTGCCGAGCTGGTGCAGCGAACAAGATCTGGACGAAGTCGCCTTTTTGGGCAGGCTGGATAGCGTTTTGCCCGATTTGAATACCCAGCAGCGCAAGGCCATTATCGATGCCGCCGCAGTAGCTGCCTACCATGCCGAAAAAGATGTCCCGGTGGTGGATACTCTGGTGTGTGATGATGCGCCCCAGTTCAACTGGCTGACGCGGACCATGATGCTGTGCTGGGTGCATGCAGGGCGAGCCTACAAGAAGCTGATGCCGGTCATCCCGCTGCACCGGCAGCAGTTGGACGCCTTCCTGAAGCGTTTTTGGGATTATTACGATCAGTTGTTGAGCTACTGCCAGGACCCCACTCCAGAAGAATGCGCTCGTTTGGAAGCCGGGTTCGATCAACTGTTTGCCACGCAGACCGGTTATGAAGACCTGGACCAGCGCATCGCCAAAACCAGAGAAAAGAAAACACCCTTGCTGCTGGTCCTGCAGTACCCCGAACTGCCCCTGCATAACAACGCCTCCGAACTGGGCGTCCGCCAGCGGGTCCGCAAACGAGATGTCAGTTTCGGCCCGCGCACCCAGGAGGGTGTGCATGCCTGGGATACCTTCATGACCCTGGCGGCAACTGCCAGGAAATTGGGGATCAGTTTCTATGCCTATGTTCATGATCGTATTTCCGCTACCAACCAGATCCTGCCGATGGCGACACTGGTAGAGCAGCGCGCCCGTGAACTCAACCTGGGGCGGTGTTGGGCTACTGCCTAACCTCACCCCTACTTAATGAGAAGATACCACATTTTTTATCGAATTGATTGTATAACGGTGTAGCTTGGCATTGATTGCTCAGTCTGATTTGTCTTGTTCCAACTGAAAAAACCTTCGGGCAATTAGGATATACCAAACCATGCTTGAAAGCCCGCCAAGAAGTGCAACGATCATCGCCACATCCTTGGAGGCTGGGATAAAGGAGGAGAAGACTTCATAGATGAGCAGAAGCCCAAATCCCAATATTCCCGCATAGGCGCTTGTCCTGCTGAAAATTCTACTGCGTAGCATCACGAACGACATCATTATGCTGGAAATCTCGGTAAGGAAGAAGGCGATAAACGTGCCAGGCGTATGACTTTTACCGACCGACAATATCGCCTGACCCGCTGCGGCTAATAGCATTTTCTGTCCATCGGTTGTAGCTACTGCATATTGATTGCTCAGGTCCCACATGGAGAAAGCGCGATTCGTAGCATAGAATACCGCTGCTCCAAGAACAGATGTAATCAGGGCGAACTCGGTAAATGCCTTGTCGGCTTGCCGGTGGGCGGTATAGAGGGCAAAAGAGATGAGTACTCCGAATGCGGTGAGGACAATATTCAAGAGGCCCAGATCGCGAAGGCCAAGGAACCAATTGCTCTGGAATAGCATAAACCAGGCGATAACAGTCTCGTGAGGGGCATTTCCTCCTGGCAGGAAATTGATGGCAATCTCGAGAATTCCAACCAGCACTGCTAGCAAGGCAGCTATTCCAGCAATTCTGTAAAGGCCCAATCCTGTAGAAGTCCTGGTTTTGGTCGTATGGTTGTCCATATTATGGTATCTCCTTATATATTACGTTTGATGTGAATTGATCTAAAAAGCAGGAAAGATCTCAAAGGTTTGAACATTAACACCGAAATCGATCAAAAGCAAATGACGCAAGAGATGGCTGGTCATCTTGGTGATCACCCGAGTGCACAAGCCAACAATGGTCTTTGCCAGTAAGCGTTCGATATTCCGGCCGGTGTCCTGGATCTCATGGAAAACGCCTTCGATGCGCTCCCGGATGCTGCTCAACCAGCGATCCAGGTTGCGAGCATTCTGAACGTACTGGTTGGAACGACGCGGGGTCCAGATCAAGTTGTTGGTCTGATCGAAGATCTGGGTCTGCCATTCCAGGCCGAGGAAGCCTTTGTCGCTGAAGAGGTCGCAGCCAGAAAGGTGATCGATGATCGCTTCTGCCGCCAGGCGCTCGTCCAGGTTGGCTGGAACCAGGTCATACACCACCGGAATGCCTCTCAAGGTGGTCACGGTGACCAGTTTGTAGCCGAAATACTTGAGTTTTCGGCTGGCACACACGCCATAATCGGCATTTCCGAGAAAATCGCTGTGGCTTTTGTTGCGCTTGTAGCCCAGGACTGGCACCGGCTTGGTGTCCAGCAGGTAACTGGACTGGCAATTCCAGCCTTTCTGCAGGATCCAATACTGTCGCAACTTCTCGACCAACAGCCGCAAGGAGCGCGCTCGGCGATTGAACTGGCTTTGATCGACCAGTCTGGGAAACAGGTCATGGTAGTTGGCGCGGATGAATTCAACATACTGGGTCTCGCTCGGATACGGAATGTAGTCTTGCGCCAACATGAGAGTCATCATTTCGCTATCCGTGAATTTGGGTTTCTTGCCCGGCTTCCCTTGGAGCAACTTCACGCCCATAACCTGGTACCAATCGTCGACGAGAACAAAAATGATGGTCAAAAGATCAGAAATGGTTATACTTGTCATCGGGAATGTCCTTTCAAGATTGAGTGTCGCAACTTTATCTTGAGGGCATTCCCTCTTTTCGTCAACAGATTTTCGATTTCACATCACACGTATATTAGAGTTTAGACTATGTGGCAATCTCTCGGCATGCCGAGTGGCTGATTAGAACCTTAAAAATCCAATATCAAGCGGTAGCAGCGGCCTTGGAGGCTGAGAAATGGTGTTTTTTCACCACATCGAAGCGCTCCCGGCGAGCCCTCAAGCGGCCTTTCTGCCAGCCCGGAGATTTTCCTCTGGGTTTTGGCTGCCTGGCCGGTGTGCCGATCTGAGCGAAAATGTCGTTCATGCCCTGGCAAACCCGGCCTGGCGTCAATTCTGTCTGCTTTTTCTGCCAGGGGAGCGGTTTGTCCACACCCAGGGGACGGGCCAGCCAGAGCTCCCAGGTGATCAGCGGCATCAGGTCGCTCCAGCGTTCTCCCTGCTCAGGGGTGCTGAACAGGGGCAAAGTCCAGTAGAGGCGTTGTTTGGCGAAGCGATACCAATGGTCCACCGTATAGCGGCGCATGTAGATCTGCCACCAGGTGCGCGGCTCAGGCGGTTCTGCGCCGATCCAGGCGATCCAGATCACCTTGGGCAAGCGCCGCGTGCCTTTGCTCTCCAGACGCTCCAGGCGAGCAATCCGCATGGGACAAGTGGCCGCTTTGCGCAGGTGCAGATCATTCCAGAGGGTGACCTGGATCTTGCCCAGATCCGGATCGTCCATTTCAAAACGATCGTCTGGTTCTCGCCAGGTGGTGGAGTCCTTGAACTTGAACTTCGCCCCATGGAGGGGATGTCTGCCTCGTCCTTTGTAAGGCCCAGGCGGGACCCGCCAAACACAGATTCGGGCGCAAACGGATCACCTTGTCGGTGGGGATGTCTGCGGTCGTCAATAAGAACGGCGCACACCCATATTCGGCGTCCCACAGCGAGATGGCCCGCACCGGCAGCTGGCTTTGCACACTCCGCAGATGAGTGCCGCCTACTTCAAAGGGTGTTTGCTGGCTGGCGATGCGTTCGTGCAGCAAGGGCAAGGCCCAGCTCCCTTTCTTCTCGGGCGTCCAGACCAGCGTGCTGTAGCCATGCCCCAGGGTGATCGGTCGATTGCCGGGCACCGGCGTGGGCTGGTGCTCCACGGTTCGATCCCGCAGCGTATAGGCCGATGGGCGGGACCAGGCAGTATGATCACCGACCAGGATCGGGCGCGCCTCCACCTTCACATTTTGACAGTAGAGGCGCATCAGCGCCAGCCGGTCTGGTCGTCCATCCTGCAAGGCTTCATAGACACTCGGCCAGCGCCGGTGAAAGTGCTGCGAACAAGACAACTCCGCAAACGAGTTCGCAGCTCCTGTACCGATCACGGCATCGCTCAATTCAAAGAGCGCATCCTTTGCTGTCCCAAGGTGCTGGTACGCCGCTGTCAACCCAAAGTAGAAATGTCCCCTGTTTTCCAAAGTAGAGATGTCCCCCCGCGGGGGGACATCTCTACTTTGCGGCCGCCAGAACGGCATTGCTCCGGCGCCAGGGATGGTCCTTGGCGGGATGCCAGGGTTCTCTTGCCACTTGTTTGGAGGTCACCACTTCCGCCTGGTGTTCCTGTTTGCGGAAAATAGTGTAGGTGAGTTCTTCGCCCTTATACAGGATCATGACCTTGCCTTGCTCGTTTTGACATACGGTCACCGAGGCTTTATGCAAGGCATAGGCGGGGCGATCGGTTTGGATCTGGTAGACGACATTCCTGAACTGGACCGTCAGGTTTTTGGAGAGCAAGCGTGGTTCCTGCCAGGTCAGGATCCGATCCAGATTTTGGTGTGGAAGCAGGGGGCGATGTGCATCCACAGAGCTGCGCGGCTGTACGGCAAAACGGGCATTGAAATCGGCGATGAACTCTGGCAGATAGGCATTGCCCTGCTGCATGTTGTTGATCTTGCGTAAGCGCATCTCCTTGACCAGACGATCCTGCAGGGTCTGGTTGACGCGTTCAACACGCCCCTTGGCCTGGGGCGTGTTGGCGCACAGGATCGGAATATCCAACGCTTGCATGGCCCGCCCAAACTGCGTCAGGTTGCCTCCACCGCCCGCATTGGGAATATTGACCCGAAAGATGCCATGTTTGTCCGTGTACAGCCCTGCTGGCCGCCCATGGGCCGCTATATACTGCTTCAGCAGCCCGCAGTAGCCGAAGAAACTCTCCTCCTCCACGAAGGACAGCGTTCCCAACTGCCCACTCGCATCGTCGATCATTACCAGCAATGTGCAGCGCTCCCCTCGCCCTTCAAACCAGTCATGATCCGTCCCGTCCATTTGCTCCAATTCCCCCATGCTCGCCCGCCGCTCTCGCATCTGGTGCACTTCCACTTTCCGGGCTTTCTTCGCTTTCCACAACCCTTCCGCCAGCATGATCTGCCGCACACTCTCGTCCGAGATCCGCAACCCTTCCTGCTCCACCAGCTTCTCGCATGCCAGTGTCGGCCCAAAACCCTTGTACTTCCCCCTCAGCAGGTCCAGCACTCCCTTCCGCTTCCCTTCGCCCATCTGATGGTTGCTCGGCTTCCCTCGGCGCTTCGACACCATTCCCACCGCCCCTTCCTGCCGATATCTCCGCACCAGCCGTTTCACCTGCCGTTCACTCACTCCCAGCAGTTCGGCCGCTGCTTTCTGCTTCAGCCGCTTTTCTCCTACTCGCTGGATCACTTCCAACCGGTTCACTTCCTTTTCACTCATCGTTAGTAGCTCCACTTCTTCGTCCTCCGAAGGGGACATTTTAACTTTGGTAGAAGGGGACTCTACTACTTTGGGCTAACAGTGCTGGTACGCCGCTTGACGAAATTGGATTAGGCTGGTAAAGTGCTTGGTGGCAGTTGAGAAGTGTTTGCTAGACATTCCTCAATTTTGCCACTGGGCGGCTTGTGCGAACAGGCCGCCCTCCTCTTATCAAGAATTAGTCTAAACTCTAATATATAGAGGGATGGAAGATGGTATTCTCAACATCATACGAATGGCAAGTCGAAAGGTTGCGGTCCAACGGTTCCCTCTGACCAGCGGGGACTTTCACCCCGCAAGAAACGCCAAGCTTTCTTGGCGCACCAGAATCAAACTCGCTCCTGCTAGCAGCCTCTTTATCACCCAACCGGGCACGACCGCTTTCGCAAGATTTTCCTCGATTCCTGGGATTGCACCTGTGACCTCCGCCTAACCGACAGAATCCCTTTCAATCAACAAGTCTACTCGCAAAATAACTAGCCCCGAATTCAATCATTCGGGGTTCATCATAATTTTCCCAAAGGAGCTTCTTATGACCCACCATGTCAATCACGTCATCCTGGTCGGGACTGTCCTGCAGACCTGGTCGTATGGCAACGACCGGGCAGTGCGCCTGCAGATGCGCCGTCCCGCCTTCTTCCCGGTCCGCTCCGATGGACCATCGGACCTCGTGAACGTCATCCTTCCGGAGGCCGTCACGCGCGGCCAGAAGGTCGAGGCAGGCGACGAGCTGCACATCACGGGTTTCGTCCGCAACGCCGATCGGGAAACCTCCCTGGCCTCCATCGCCAAAGGGCTGAAGCTTCCAGAGGAGCTAAAGAGTATGAAAGTGAAGCAGATCGTCACCGAGGTGGTGGCGGTCGAGTGGCAGATGCTTCCTTCCGAAAAGAAGTAGCGGGGAGCGAAGAGTTCTCCCCCCAGTACCACACGTAGGTTTTTTCTCCTGCCCGCTCGCGCAGCCCCATCGCTTCGGGGAACGGGCGCGGGCGAACGGTTCGACTCCGGTCCGGGCAACTTCGCCAGGCCATCCGCCTGGCGCAAAGTCCAACCCAAGTCTTTCAAGGAGAAACCTATGTCCACAATGTCCCTCTTTGCCTGGCTGGCGCAGCAGAACTTCGCCGGCCTGCTCGTCGAGGAAAAGCGCCTCAAGCGCGCAGAAAGCCTCGCTCTCTCGATCGGTGCGCATCGCCACCCGACCGGCGGGAAATTGAACTCCGCCGTCAGCACGACCATTCACAGCTACACTGTCGAATGGAAGATCGCCGTCAACCCGCCCACCAATACCGCCAGCGTCACGCCGGCCTGCACCTGTGCAGACTGGTTCCAGAGCGGCGGCTGGACGGAGAAGCGGCCCTGCAAGCACCTGCTGGCCCTGGCCATCGTGACGGAGATTCCGCCCAGCCTCCAACCTATCAAGCCGGAGGCGCACGTTGCCCCTGGGGCCGCAGGCGGCGCCGCACCGCAGCCGGCTGCCAGCACACCGGCAGCCGCCCCCCACCCCCCGTTCGCCAACCGGATCGCCGGCGCCATCGACGAGACCATCAGCCGGATCGCAGGCCAGGTCAGGGAAATCCTCGACCAGGGTCTCGTTCCCCTGCTGGTCGGCCCGACGGGCAGCGGCAAGACCTCGGCCATCCGCCGGGTGGCGCAGTCCCTGGACTGCCGCCTGGTCGAGCACGCCGGCGCGGACTCGTACACCGACTCCGACCTGGTGGGCGTGATGATGCCCTCCGGTCTGCGTCTGCCGGGTCCTGTCGCCCAGGCCCTCGGCCAGGCCCGCGAGCTGGGAGAACCCGTCCTGCTGTTCCTGGACGAGTTCACCCGTTACCACATGCGGGCGCAGGAGTCGCTTATGCGGCTGCTGCTGCCGATCGGCCCCGAAGTCGTCAAGGCCCTCGGCATCGAGTACGACGGCGCAGTGCGCGCCACGTCCGCCCCGTTCTGGGGCGACGAATGGGCGCCGGCGGAGGCCGTCCACATCGCTTTGGCCTGCAATCCCTGGGGAACGCCGCTCGACCCGGCCCTGGTGCGCCGCACCGTGCCGGTGATGGTGGAGTTCGCCCTCGACGTGGCCGATCTGTTCGATGCACGGCTCGCCACCGCGATCAAGCTCTCCTGGACGGGGACGCAGGATGGTACGCTGCCCCTGCCCCTGGAGTACGGTGAGCTGGTGCGGGCTGAAAGCCCCAATGACACGAAGATCCTGGAGCGCTACCGCTCACGCTTGACCGTCCTGGATCCGGCGGCCCGGACCGCCTTCGATGCTCTGTTGCAAGGGTCCGGAGGCTTCTGATGGCCGCCACGAATGTTTTCAACGAAACCTGGGCGAGTTTGCAAAAGCAGCTGGACCTGGTTGCCCATTTCTTGCTGGGCAGCCTGTCCCTTGCATACCGCCCCCGCCTGGTCCTGAAAGACGCCGAAACGGCGTCCACGGACGGGCAGTATGTGGTGAAGATGCCGCGCAATTTTTTAGGCGTCGGCCTGGAAGACGGCCGGCCGGAGATCTTCCTGGGCCTGTTGGCCCACGAAGTCGGCCACTGGCTTCAGCCGGTGAAAGAGATCAAAGCCGTCGAAAAGGAGACCGGCTTGATGCACGATTTTGTGAACATCGTTTTGGATGTACACTGCGAGCACCAGGCGGGCCTGATCTTCCCCCTGTTCAAGCGTCCGATCAAGGCTGTACGGGAACTGGTTGGCGACAACCTGGCCCGGCGCTACCGCCGGGAATTCCGGAAAGCCGAGGACTTCGTGACCGCGGCGATGGCAGCTTTGCTGTACAGCCGCTACTGTGTCCGCCCCGACGAATCTTTCCACGTTGCGGCGATAGGATTTCAGAGAGGCGCCCTGGCTCCCAGGCCGAAAGCGGCCTACGACCTCGGGCGTCTTGAAATCTCTGCTGAACGAGGTGGCAGCGGTTCGCGAGCTCGCTTCCGGCGAGCTGCCCGACGCCCTGGCCGGTTTTGCGGCCAACTACCCCGAGCTGTGCTGCCAGAGGCCGGATCTCCCCTTCGGGGATCCCATGGCCGGAGAGGCCGATGGCGGGGATGAGACTATCCCTAACGTCGTTCAGCTCCAGGTTCCGGGCGGGGAGGCAATCGAACCCTGTTCCGTCCTGGAAGTCTCGGCCTCAGGCAAAGTTCCACCGTCTCCCGACGTGCTGGCCTTGAGCCGCAGGCTGAAGAACCGCTGGGCGGCTCCCGCCGGTGTGCAGAGCGTCATGGCTCCCGGTCGTCTCGACCGGATGGCCGCCTTGCGCGACCAGCCCGTGCCATACTCGATGCAATGCCAGCGTCCCGCCCGGTTGAAGGAGACCGGCGTGCGCCGGATTGTGCTCGCGGCCGATTGGTCGGTGAGTATGGACGGCGTGCCCTGGGCTGCCACTTTGGCAGCCGCACAGGCGATCACGCTCGCCCTCCGTTCTGACGGCGGCGACGTGCGCGGCTTGCTGTTTGCCGGCTGTGCCTGGCACACCCGCGACTTCGACGCCGGGACGCTCTTCTTTGCAAGGGCGCTCGGCGGAGGCGTGAATCTCGAAAGGGCGGAAGGCTCGACCACGCGCTATGGGTGGCTGCCGGAAGTGTGGCAGCGCTACCCGGACCACCAGGTCCTCGTTCTCACGGACGGCGCAGGCAGCCTGCCGGCCTATATCCCCGAATCCTGCCGCGCAAGAACTTCCGCCCTGCTGATCGGTCTGGAAAACTACAATGACGATCAGCGGGAGGATATCCGGTCGATTGCGGAAGCGATCGCCGGGAAGGTTGTCGAGGTAAGATCGCTCGACGACCTGGCCGGGGTCTGGGCTGCCTTGATCCCGCGCCGGCTTGTTGCATGACAAAACGGGAGGCCAATCGCCTCCCGTTTTGTGTTGTGCGCCCAGCATGGGCGTTGGCTAACGGGTGAAAGACCCATATGGAGGTTGATCGCACCAACCATTAGCGGAAGGCAAGGGCGTCACCGTGAGGTGGGGTCTGGAGGAAGTCGGAAGCAAACCTGCGACTTGAGGAACACGAACCGCATGTGAGGCTATCCAAGTCGGGCGAGTTGGCAACGGACAACGAAGCCCAATGCGATCAAGGGCTTGGGGAAGTAAATGCGGCGAGGATGCAGGGAAAGTCAACGTTCTTACCTGGGGAGACCTGTTGTCGGGCTACTGAAGTAGTAACCTTGGCCGAGAGGACAAGCTGAGGCAACAGGAGTCAGCAGAGGCCATATTTGTACCAGCTAGGTGAAGTCAATCCGCTGGGAAGGGCTGAACGGAAAGTGAGCCTGGAATGGAAAGTCGTTGGAATGAGCGCAGAAAGCAGAATTTCCCCGGATAGGGAAACTTCTGGGTAGCGAAGCAGGTGAAGCCTGCGGGATGAACCAGAGGGCTGAGCTATTCCTGGCACAGACCATCAACAAAGGCTAGAGGGCATTGCCCTGACACTGACCGAACCGCCGGATGCGGACCCGCATGTCCGGTGGTGTGAGAGGAGGGCGCTAGCCCCGCCCTCCTACTCGATTAACAATCATAGGAAGGCTGACGATATAGAAGATAATGAATTGTAATATGGATACAACCATAGTACAATAACAGTTGCTATGACAGATAGAACAATTACTGTAGCCTCCTATCGTCGTAAAGTTACCCTTTCAAAAGTAACTTGGTCTTGTTCTTGGTGTGGGAATAGTTTTGTCGAGGAGCGATTTCCTGGCTCGTTTGTTCCGATTTTATGTAAAGCTTGTCGTTCAGAATATCGATCCTGGCAACGATCAAACTATTATCGGCGAAGGCATAACCTAGAACTATTGAATTTGGTTGATTGGATTGAACATCAACGAGTAAATGGAAAGGTATTACCTGATGCTTCAGATGACATGAAGGAGGTCAGTTCCATGTATGATCGGTATATATCATTCCATGCGCCGGAGAATAATGCTTCGACCCTTGAACCGGTAAGGGCAACTAATCTGAAGAAAAGCTGAAGTATACTTATGCAACCCATAACCCCAACTTTCACTCGATTCGCATTGTGTTAACTAAACCTGAAGTGACCAAATTGCCACCTGTTCCAACTAAGCCAGTTACGCCAGAGCTGGGCTCGATTTATACCCCACCAGCGTTTGCTGATTTCCTTGTAGCTTGGGCAATTCGGAGTCCGGAGGAAAAGGTATTGGATTTAGGGGTCGGCGTTGGTAGCTTTATCTTCTCGGCCTATAAACGTCTCGTCGACTTAGGAGCGGATTCGACAATGGCTCAGATGCAACTTTATGGTGCTGAGATTGAAGAAGAAGCCTTCACACAATTCTTCAATAGTGCTAACGAATCAAATGTGAAATTTCCCAACGTCCATCATGCGGATTTTTTCAATCTGGATTTTCCACAAATGGATGTGATTGTGGGCAACCCCCCTTATGTTCGTCGGATGAACATATCATCATCCGATGATATTCGAAAAAAAGTTGTTCATAGCAACCCAGCGATCAAAGAGGATCAATTATCGCGACTCACTGATCTATATGTTTATTTTCTGCTTTTTGCTCTACCAAAATTAAAACTGGGCGGTAGAGTGGCTATAATCACTGCTGACTCGTGGTTAAATGTGGGTTACGGAAAAATACTCAAGAAGTATTTATTGAAAGAATTTATTATCGACTCTCTTATCAGTTTGGATAGAAGAGTATTTGAAGATGCTCAAGTCAAGCCTGTGATGATACTTGCTACGAAAAAAAACGCGTCGGACAATAATAACTATGTACGTTTTATCAGAGTTAAAAATGGGTTGCCAATAAAAAAGGTTGGTCATTATATTGATGTCCTATCCGATAAAGTTAATGGACATCAAGATATTGCTGTTCAGCAAATAAAGGTTGACGATCTTAATTGTGAACATCCATGGGGAACGCATTTTAAATTGCCTCAGATTTATGACATGCTTGTAACACACCCCTTCATGGTTCCTATTAGTTCTGTAGCACAAACGAGGATTGGCCTACAAACGCTCGCAAAAGATTTCTTCGTTCTAACACCCGACCAAGTAAGAGAAACAATGATTGAACGACGTTTTCTTAAGCCGCTGGCTCAATCTCCTCGCTATTCCAACCAACCAGTAATATATCCAAATGCCAACCCTGATTATTTCATTTTCTATTGCTCCAAGGGCAAGGATTCTTTAGAGAACACATATGCTTTAAAATACATCTCTGATGCCGAAAATAGTGTTGTCGGAATTAGGGGAAAACAAACAACTGTGCTTGGTTACCAAAGCAAGCAAAGAATTATGGATGCACACCGCTCTAATTGGTACGACCTTGCCACAGATCTGAAAAGAAGAGGAATCGCCAAGATTCTCATTCCTCGCTTGATTTATCGAAGTTATAACGTTGTCTGGAACCAAGCCCTATTTGTGCCTGGTGAATTATTTATCGAATTTCTTCCATTGCCATTACATCAAATTGACAATGAAGTATATTTAGCAATTTTAACGAGCTCGGTAACTGAAATAATGCTACGGGCTTATGCACAAGTCTATGGCGGTGGCACTTATAATGTCAACCCAGGACAAATTCGAAAAATACCTATTCTTGGAGCTCATCTCATCGCCGCCCCTCAGCGCGAGTTGTTGAAGCAGACCTATCGAGGCTATCTTGCAAGTGCAAATCATGATCGCTCAGAGATTGATAAAACGATTTTTGAGATACTCGGTTTATCGCATGATGTACAGGGGCAGGTAACCAAGTTAGTCGATGACTTAATAACAATTGCCACAGCCACGAAGAAGAATCAACTAGATACTTAGAGCATCCAAGAGCGATCCTTTTTTGGTGATAGTATCCAAACATCTTTGGTAGTAATTACGTAGAATCAAGTCTTGATAGAGTATTAATTCCTGTCTCCACTCAGCTCTTTCTCTTATTTGATTACTGTATATATCGGGGAAAAAATTGGCAGCGACAATCTGACAAACCAAGAATAACTCTAGAGGTTGATAAATTAGTCGGGGAACATTGACCTTTTTGGGGTGCCAAAAAAGTTCATAATCCTCAGGAGCGCCTCCGAATTGCATATGATATTCAGGATGATGAACATTACCTGGGTCTTTGCCTAGATTTGCTCTATCAAAGTGAATTCTTGACACCACTCTTCCGGAATAGCTTCGGTCAGCCCTCGTTAGTTCTTCCAATACGATTTGCGAATCTCGGTTAGTATCAAAAATTGTATCAGCGTGATTACTCCAAATTCTTATTTTGATGTCTTGAGTAACTGGTGCGTCCTCTTCAGCCCATCGAATATCACAATACACATCTACTTGAAGTTCTAAGGAGTTTGGAACAATCGCGGATAAGAACTTCAAAGGGCTCTCGTGCTGAATTGTGTATCCCCACGGCACTGGTGAAAATCCACGTACTTGGTTTCGGAGGGCATAATCATATTGCTCTTTGCTAGCTTGAACTGAAGCAATGGCTTGAGGAATCACATATTGGGCCGATTCGTCAAGTATTGGCTTGTATACTTTCCCAATTAGCTGGAGCGAGCTAATTACTCGCTTTACATCCATGGAACCCCTCCTCAAAACGGCTACTATTTACTTCCAAAGGCTCTTAACAATTTCATAACTCTGAGCATCAACGAGGGTTTCATCAAAATCCCCCAATTCTTGAATTGCCTTAAAAGAGACTCTAGCTTGATCCATTACAGCTGGCCGTCTATCAGGATAATAAGGAATGGAATTTCTTTGCTTGACAGGTTGATTTAGAATATAGCAAACCCAATCAGCTGTTGGTTCACCATCGAAAACGCAGATCGAAGGTTCAAGTTCTAGTCCATATTCCTTTTGGAATGCAACTCGGAATTTCTCGGGAATTGACCCTTGGATTGTATGCTTGAGAATTAATTGTTGGGCGATATAAAAAAGTCTCCCCCGCCACCAGCATTGTCTGTACGAATTGAATACTCCAGTATATTTTGCTCTTTCAAATAAACCCTGAACTGCAGGGAGATTGAATGAGGCAGTACTAATGCCTAATCGAGTAGCAGAAGTTAACTCATCATATAAGATACCTGGATATTCAAGGATAATGTTGCGGATCCATCTTGATGTTTGCGGGATATCCCATTTCCCTTTTTCCATAGGAGGTGCAGCTTCTCGCAGAGATTCTGCTTCCTCTTCGTCTGCTCCCATTAAATTCACTAGAGTAGGCCAATCTTGACTTTGTGCGTGAGCCAACTCGGCGAATCCATTACATAAACTTAAAATCTTAGCTCGTACCTTTAAAGGATCTTTATTTATATCATCCTTATAGACAATATAATCTATGCCGACATCGTCCAGTAATAATTGCGTCTTTCCACTTATTACATTTGGTCTGGTTATTAAGATTATTGGAGATGATGGATTACGCATTCTTATCTCTGACGCCAGTGTAGTCCCAAAATAACCGACAACTCCTCCATCAGGCATAGGCGTACTAAGGTCTAAATCCACTAAAACAACATCGAAATTTGTATCGAACCCTATAAAAGATTTAGGAGGATATTGGAGATTGACTTCTAATTCTCCTGGGACGGCTAATAATTCGCGTATCTTTTGCGCATCCCTTCCTGGGCGATCGATTTCATCGTCAATATACAGCGCTCTAATTGTCATCAGATGCTCCTTTGTCTGGCAGTACTAGCTCTATGCAAGTTTTCCATGGTTCCGTTGCATCGATGAAATGGGCCGTTCCCCCATACAACTCAAGAATATCTCTAACCACCTTAAGCCCCAGCCCTGTTCCAATGCCTAAAATAGGATTTGGAAGACTGGTCGTCACAAAAGGCTGAAAAGAAACTTCTCTTCTTTCGATAGGCAAGCCAACACCGGTATCCTTCATCCAAATCATGAGCGTGTCATCAATTTTATCTGCATCAACAGATATTTCCCGACGTGGCTGACCATAGATCGCTTTAAGGGCATTTGAATATACATTTATCAACACAGAATACAATTCAGCTTGATATATTGGAGGAGTTCTTAGACTTTTAGGGACATTGTTATAGAATTTAACTCCATTTTTGTTGATGTAATAGGTCATCGGTTTTCGTACATTTTCAACAATTTCATATAAGGGATGCCGTTTCCTTCGTTGCCGGCTATCCGGTGATAAAAGGAATCCTAACTGGGATACTTGGAGACTGACCATTTCATGCCATTCTGAAACTTGGCTTACTATATCGTCATACGGAACCCTTATTCTCTGGGGTACATTCGTCTGCAACCGTATAAGGTCCTGCTTGGTCTGTGAAACTGCCCCTATCAATGCCTGTAGCTGATGATTCATCAATGCCAATGTTGTTCCAGCTGAAGCCAATATTCTCAACATAGATATTTCACTAATTCTCTCTTCTTCAGCTTCGGCAACACGGTGCAATGCTTCATCGAGGGCCAAATTAAGAACATTTTTCTGTTCGGTTGGAATCTGGGAAACAGACGCTATTGTATCTTTAGTCTCGGTGATGATTTCCTTTATTGTCTTTTGAGGTTTTTCTCTTTTTTTCTTTTCCTTTTCTTCTGCCAAAAATGCAGCGTATTTCAAAGTCATCCAGTAGAGACCGTTTTGAACGAATTGACGCAACAATGCCACTGTTGGGGTTTCTAGTAATCGTTCTCTGCTAATATTAATTTCAATGTTGGAATGCGCGGATTGGGAAACAGCAACAACCCCAAAAAGCTGGCGATTCCGAGGAATTAGGAGATAAGGTCTTCCAGATATTGAATTTGATAACTCAATGATTTTACTTGGTGGAGATATAGCTGTCGCCATATCAACGTTTCTAACCGCATACTCGTCAAGCCTAAGCCAGTCATCGCTCTGGCTACCATAAGGAAAAACGCGAAAACCATCAAGATATATTTTTACCCCACCTTCTTCCCTGCCCTTTTGAGAAATATCACTAACTTTGAAGTCTGAGCCCTTGAAATATTCCGACGAATATATAAAGAAATATATCCTCAATCGAGCGTTTTGTAAGCCCGGGTAAAGATTATCTTTATCGACTAACGAGTCTTTTCTTTTAGCTTTGGTAACTCGAACATCATAGTGGGCATGGCCCTTTTCATCAATATAGCCATCCAACCTCGCCCAAGCAGCCTTTAGGA
Organism: uncultured Chloroflexia bacterium; assembly: GCA_963753465.1. Lineage (GTDB taxonomy): Bacteria > Chloroflexota > Anaerolineae > Anaerolineales > Villigracilaceae > UBA877. The sequence continues at coordinate 88,445 of CAVWCJ010000003.1, read as the reverse complement.
ACGAATCTCCAAGCCCCCCAGAAAGTTGTTCTAGTTCTTCTGTCCCAGATATTTGAAGTTCAAAATTAAAACCAGGATCATTTTGACGTCCCTTTTTGTTATCGTCACTAGGTCGTATGATTAGATCGGGGAAGGGACTTTGTAGACTCAGGAGATCCCTTCGAAGTTCAAGAATTTCTTCTTCTGCCCAAGCATCTCTTGCTTCACCGATAATTAACCTGACCCCTGTTTCTGAATCTCCAGGCATTAGCTCTCGCGTATACTTCACTGGAACTTTCTCTAAATCTTGGCCTGGTAAAAACCCAGCCTTCCAATCAAAAACAGCTTTTACTTTTTCCTTTGTTCCATTTTCTCCCGCTGCAATGGATACTAGTGTAAGCTTGCTTCCTAATCGTCTCGTTGCAAACCTCCCTATGCCTTTAGCACCTGTAAGTGGCCTGGCGTAAACTTTCGAAATTGCTATCTCGTGCTTCGATGCTGTTGCAATTCTCATCCAATAGTTTTTCACTTCTTCGAACGTCATTCCATGTCCATCGTCCGTGATGGTAATGGTACCGCCGATTTTACCGATTTTGTCTAATTTTACAACCACATGAGTAGCATCTGCATCGTATGCATTCTTAACCAATTCCGAAAGAGCGATAGATGGTTTCGCTACAAGTTGTTCACCTAATTGGAAGAGTAAACTGCTGTCAATTGAAAACTTCAATTTACCTCTGCTTAACTTTCGTTTGTTTTCAACCATCTTATGCAATCCTTATCTAGCGAGCGTTGGCAATTCACTAATCATTTAATTCCAAAACTAAATTTGACCTCACCTTATGTTTGATAGTTTCATCCATGATATCTCCCGATACTTAAATTTCCCTTACGCTTGTCACTACATCGTAATCAACATCCAGGGCATCTCTAAAATGCCGTTCCCCGCATTTGATTTTACGAGCTTCGGCAGGATGCCAATCATCTGGGTTGAGGGTGGCTTTCGTCTCTCGCACTAGGTAGAGCAGTTCTTCCCCGGTCTGTTTCCCAAATTCATCACGCGGCTCAAGAACGATGGCCCAGTCGGGGTTGTACTCGCCGACAGGCGTCGGAACTGTGAACCAACCTGGTAGCTTGACATACAGCTTCACATCATCGCGTCGCTCCAGGCCTTCCACGAAAGCTTTTTCAATCTCGGATTCGTAGACCACGTGGTCGTAAACCGAACGTGTGGCCGGTACCAGGTTGTCGGACCAGCCGGGGATGTCTTCGAACTGGGTCATTTCGTACCACTGGTTGATCTTCTCGTACTGGATGCCGTTCACAAGCTGGTCAGCCAGTTTAGTCTTAATGATGTGCGCTGCCACGGTGGCAAACTCGAACGGGTTCTTGAGCGCAGCCACCTGGATTTGAGGGCCGGCTTTCTTGAAGATTTCTAACAAGGTGCGGCGTGTTAGGCGGACCGGCGGTGAGGTGCGCTCCAGCAAAGCCGACATCACATTGACCAGGTTGGGGAAAGGTTGCGCTTCTGGGGTGTAAGGTGTGCCGCGTTCGGCTACCTGGACAGCCACGAAGGCCTCGCCTTCCGTCTCCACTTTCGCCTTACGGATTTCCACGTGCGGCGGTCGGATCTCGGCCTGGTTTAGCTCCCCCACCACGTCGGCGATCAGTTGGGGCGTGTCGATTTGTACGGCATAGCGCGTTTTATACTTGATGCGTTCCCAGAGCTGCTTGAATTCTGTCTTGAGCAGGTACTCCTTGTGCAAACGGGCTACGCCTCGTTGGCGGGCATTGGTCGGCTGGGGCGGCAGGCCTTCGCGTCCAAACTCGGTTTCAATTTCGGTTTGGTATTGAGATACGTAGTGTATGTAACTCTCGTTGGGGACCACCGTCAGCACGTTGACTTGCTCGTCGCGCACCCGGTCACCATCCTGGTTCACGGCCAGGCGAACACCGCGGCCGATCTCCTGGCGTTTCTTGACTTCGGAGGTCGTCTGATTCAGTGTGCATATCTGGAAGACATTGGGATTATCCCAGCCTTCCCGCAGGGCGGAATGGGAGAAGATGAAGCAGGTTGGCTCGTCGAAAGAGAGCAGGCGTTCCTTGTCTTTCATGATCAGGTCGTAGGTTTCGCGATCTTTCTCGGATTCGCCGGTCTTGCTGTCCTCGTAGATGACCTGGCCTTCTTTTGTTTTCCGGGAAGCAAAATATGCAGCCTGAACGCTCTCGAGAGCGACATCCTTCCAGTCGGGAAAGGCCGGCCGCAGGTCCAGGAACGCGCGTTCGAACAGACGACGGATCAGGCCATCGGCTAAGGCATAGTTGTCCACTCGGTCGATAAAGAACAGCGAGAGCACCTTGATGCCACGCTCGCGCAGGTGGGCCTGCTTGCGGAAGTGTTCGCCCAGGGTGTAGCGGATCTGCGCATCGAAGATGGCTTCCTTGTCCGCGCCGCGTGCTTCGCCCAGGCTGAGGCTCGTCCCATCCTTGAAAAGCACGGTGCCGTTACCGGCGTTCATCTCCTCAACCACAAAAGCGGCGTATTCGGGGCGGTTGGCTTTGGCTTCGAGCGACTCGCCCGGGCGGACGGTAACCACCTGTTCCTTAACCCTTCCGCCCTTCATCAGCTTATGGACAGCGATGCGGGCGGTGAGGGTCTTCTTCTCGCTGCGCACTTCGTCCAGACGCAGGAAGGCCCGGTTCTCGTCGGCTTCCCTTTCGACGCCGGCCACTTCGATGCGCTTGACCAGCCCCTGTCGGTAGGCCTCGGCAGGCGTCAGGCGGTAAACCAGGTTGTAGGGGTTGCGGTGGGTGGCCGAGTAGCGCAGAGCAAAGAGCGGGTCGAGGGCGGAAAGTGCCCGGATGCGCAGTTCGCTTTCCATGTTCTGCGGTTCGTCAAGGATCAAGATGGGCCGCGCCGCCTGCACCAGATGGATGGGCGTTTCGCCCTGCAGCCGGTCGGTGGTTTGGCGGATGACGTTGGAGGCCTTGTTGAACGAGTCGATGGTCATGACCATGATCTCGACCCCGTCCGACAGGGCGAACTGGCGCACCTGACTCAGGTTGGCCGAGTCGTAGACGTAGTAGCGGCATGGGACGTTATCGTACAGGCCGCGCAGGTGGGTCTCGGTGATCTGCAAAGTTTTGAGCACACCTTCGCGGATGGCAACCGAGGGTACAACGACGATGAACTTGCGCAGCCCGTAGCGCCGGTATAACTCGAGGGCGGTGCGAAGGTAGACGTAGGTCTTGCCGGTGCCTGTTTCCATCTCGACCGAGAAGTTGGCGAAACGAACGGCCTTGCGGTCCTCGGCTGTCTCGATCTCGGACTCGATCACCTGCAGGGCCTCATCTTGCGGCAGCTGGTTGGCTTCCTGGACCTGGCGCAGGTTGCGGGTTAGATCGACTTCGTCCAAGTCGAGGCGGTTGGCAATGGCGGCCAGGTTCGCGCCGAACGACAGGCGCAGTTCATTCTCTAGGCGCGGTTGGCCTTCGAGCAGGCCGGTGACCGCCTGGATGGCCTGTAACTGGAACTCCTGGTTGGCATCGAATTTAAATTGCATGAGTATCTCTTAATTGCCTTTATAAGGACCAACTGTGCATCTTGAAGGACGAGACGAATCCCAAAAATCGATCAACTTGGGCTTGAAACACTCGTACCAGAAACGTACTGCTTTATAGTCGCTTTCAGAAATTTTCCCTTTTAATATCGAGCAGTCTTCAATCTTGAAACTGGCATCTACATTTGCTGAACGAACATGAAAATGGGGTGGAGCATGTTCCTTTGAATATATCTCGATGCTCAATCCTCGAATTGTGTCAACGCGAGCTCTTATTTCGAACAGCGTTAATTTGCCATCGATTTCCTGAACTGAACACATCCCATTCAATAATGCCTCAAGATACTCCGCCCATTCTTCGAATGTATACAATTCAGCAGGATTAACGAGGTGAAGCAATTTAACTTTTTTGAAGAAATCCTTGTCCATCATCAATCTACTTATGAAGGTTTATCACCGGATTAGTCGCCAATCTCAAATTGTTTTCAGCCGGCACTGAAGCGCCAGATTGGCGGCGGCTTCATCATCGAGAGCGGAATCACGGCATATGAACAGATCGTCCTTTTTCAAATCGAGCGGACGTAAGTCCTTCAAGGCGATCTTCGCGGCCAGGGTGAGATAGAAGGATTGACCCTTGTCGGGATCAGTGACACGTTTAATGCCTTTGACCTGGGTGGTTTCAACCTGGACATTCAATCCATAGCCCTCCTTCAATGCCACTTCGAAGAGCACGTTTTCCGGCTGCCAGCCTTCCACCAGTGGATCGGCGAACATCTCGGCCTGGCGGGCATAGGCGGCGGCATCCGGTTGCGCGCCATCCCACTGCTTGTAATTGGACGGTACCAGCTTGAAGACTTTGAAGCCCAGGCCTTTTGGCTTGTCGAGCGCCAATTGACCTTCCCGTTCTTTCTTCATGCGGGACATAACCCGCCGAATACGCTCCTTGCCGATCTCGGCGATGGTCAGGAATTGTTTATTTCCAGTTGGTTCAGGCAGTTGTACCATGATGAACCGTCGATCCCCGCCATCCTCGCGGTTAAGCTCCAGCACGGCCTGTGCGGTGGTACAGGAACCGGCGAAGAAATCCAGAACAATATCATCGGCCGCTGTTGCCTGCTTAATTAGAATTTTGAGCAGGCTAACAGGTTTAGGGAATTGGATTATCTTCTCGCCGAATAATTCTTGGATTTCTCGCGTGCCTTCAGTGGTAAACCCAACATCCAGTATTGTCGAAAGGCTTGTAACAAGGCTTGTAGCATCATTCAGAAATTTCTTTCTCCTTGGCCTTCCTGTTGGTGATGCTGGCCAGAGTATTCTGTTTTCTTCAATTAGCTTTTGAAATGTTTCTTTTGATACCGACCAACCTCTTGTTGGTGACGGGTGATATACATTTCCTGTTTCAGGATTTACAACATCATAGTGAAGGTTAGGTCTACGTTCTTTGGTAGCAAGACCTGTTATATCTGCACTAAACCAAGGCCCTCTAGGATCGTCATCTGGATTAGAGTATTTTTCGACATCGATATCTTTTCCACGTAATGTTGCTTTGCTGTTTCTATAAGCCAAGACATACTCATGATCGGTTGATGAGCGATCTTGATTGCGACTATCAGCCATTTGTCGTCGATGCCAAATAAAACAAGCCAAGAAGCTTTCCTCTCCATAAATCTCATTCATTATCAGCCGTAAGTTATGCACTTCATGATCGTCAATGCTAATAAAAATCAAGCCATCATCGGTTAGAAGTTGGCGCGCCAGGAATAAGCGTGGATACATCATTGAGAGCCAAGCCGAGTGATAGCGCCCACCGGTCTCGGGGTTGGAGGTCAGCAGGTTGCCAGCACTGTCCTTCTGTCCGGTCAATTGTAGGTAAGTTTCGAGTGGGTCAGCGAAGTTGTCGGGGTACACGAAGTCGTTGCCGGTGTTGTAGGGTGGGTCGATGTAGATCATCTTGACCCGTCCGAAATAGGGCTTGTAGAGCAGCTTCAACACTTCCAGGTTATCGCCCTCAATGAACAGGTTCTGGGTAGTGTCGAAGTCGAGAGACTCGTCTCTGGCTGGGATGAGCGTGGCGCGCGAGTTTACTTGCAGTAGCCGAATAGCGTCCCTTTTGCCGGCCCAAGAGAAGGAGTAACGCTCCGGGCGGTCATTGACCGAATCACCTAGTGCGATTCTCAATTTCTCGAAGTCGATTTTTCCCTCAGTAAAAATTTCCGGGAATAATTCAACCATAGCTGATAATCGTTCCACGGAAATAGTTGGCACCACAGTTGAGAAACGAGATTTAGACATAACTTTTCTTTCTCAGATGATTTTCGGCTTCAGTAATTTTTCACCACAGTTGTCAACGGATCTTACTCGAATGTTCATTGCCCCAATATTGTGACAACCAATAAGAAACCGCCCAGCTATTTGCGCGGGCGGCCTATCTGTGCTATTATGGCAGCACATAATATAGTCGCTACGCGCTCTAATCGCGTAGTCCATAGCTACCTCGCCGGGTACCAGCCGTGCGAGGTATTGTTTTTCCCTGAATTAAGAATACTTGAGAGACGTGCTTTTGTCAATCGGAATGCTTGCTAAACCCGCATAAACTGGTTAGCTTCGGTGGAAATTTCATCATCTATTGTTTCACTGATTATGCTATCACAATTGACCTGGCTCCTCGCTGGGGTTAATTTGACGTACATCAAACCTAAAGGCTGTTGACCGCCAGGTTCGAGGTTTCTGTCATTCGAATTGGTGGTAAATAGGCTTGCTCAGACATAGGTTATCGCCCAATCCACCTCTCGGATTTGCCTCTTGATTTTTTATTCATTGTTTGATATGATGCTAACTTAAGTTATCTCTGATGTGTTCGAGTGCTACTATCAATAACGCGAGAAGGAATGCAGAATGAATGTCAAAAAAGAGGATTTCGCCGCAAAACTCAAGCGATTGTTCGAGGAAAAAAGAAAGCCGGACGGGACTCAATACACCCAAACGGAAGTTGTTGAAAATACCAAAGGGGTACTGACCCGTGTTTATCTTTGGAAATTACTCTCAGGCAGGGCCTCCAACCCGGGCTTTCATGTCATCCAGGCTCTTGCGGAGTTCTTTGGGGTCGATCCAAGCTATTTTTTTGAAAGCGACGAGACAAAGGCGGAGCTCGCAAAAGAGAATCAAGAGCGAGATGCTTTTCTTGATCAAATTGCCTTAAGATCGCCCGATCTGGATGATGACGCAAAACAAGCAGTTCTCCATATGATCGAGTCGATTCTTAAATCCAAAAAGTGAGCACCGTTTTAGCGACAAAGAGGACAGCGTACGATGGACAGGAATTCACGAGCTGAGGAGATCCTGAAGGAACTCCGATATGATTTTAAGGAATTCACGATAGGTGGATTTATTTCCTTCGTGAGCGAGAAAAAAGGGCGGGAGATCATCACTGTTCCATGGAGCATGCCTTCGATGCTGTTTGGAGTTTGGATGTCCGATAGTGAGGAGCCAAAGGAATATATTTTTTACCGGAACAACGTTCCCGTAATTCACCAGATCCATATTCAATTGCATGAACTCTCGCATTTTCTCCTGGGGCACCCGACCCTTAAAATAAACAAAAAAATTATCGCCGGCGTGATGGATAAAAAAGCTTCACTACCTTTCGCTGATTTACCTCGACTGCGTTCTCCGGCGCAGTCTGAGTGCGAGACACAAGCTGAAATACTGGCCAGCTTGATCCAGGAATGCGTTGTTCATTGCTCCCATTTGGATCGGCTTGTAAACGACCTTTCTTCCGAAGAGAGAGTTGTTTCATTCTTGAAAACGATGGGGCTGTCATGAACTTCTCTGTTGAACTTTCTCTTTGTCTCATGGCGTGGATATTGACCATGTCCAGATTGAGGACGATCCATTGGATGGGGCTCGGAGCGGACCATGGAATTGCGCTTCGTGTTTGGTTGATGATGGTGTTTTTTTCGACGGCCTTATTATTTTTTATTACGAAGTTCAACGACCTTTTCGACGCTTACACGTTCAATAATCTCGATCGGTTGATCACCTATGCCGCGGTTCTTACGGGAATAACTTCTGGCGTGACTGCATCCATCGATGCGATAGGTAAACCTTCCGACAGGAGAGTGAGCCATTGGTTGTGGGCAGCCCTCTTGGTCGCAATCGTTGCCCTGATCGTGATTTACTCGGTCTATTTGTCAAAACTTCCGAATATCACCTATTACATTCCTCGAAGCCTTCCGGAAGCGGTGTTCATGTTTATCATGTTCTCGCTTAGCGGATTTCTCTGCATTACTCTTGGAAGGGTATATCTGGCTTATCTGCCTCAAGAGACATCCCCAATCATGCGCACAAGGGCAATCCTGATCATCGTTAGCATGTTCATCGGCTGTGGGTATTTCCTGATCAAGATATTGACCGTAGGAGGCTACTTCTGGATTCCCTTGGCTTCACAGAACTTAATCAATTTATCACTGGCGCTTTTGGTGGTGTCAGCCATTTCACATTTCTCCGGGCTGTTGAGCAATAAGGTGTACATTCGTTTTGTGATGGCCTCAAGAAGCATCAAGAATTGGAGAACATTTCGGGATTTGAAATACCTTATGGGGCGGTTGTTACTTGTATGCCCGGATCTTAAGCCGCCAATCATCGACCCGTCTTTTTGGAAATTCTTATCGAATCCCGAATATTATCTGTATCGAGCAGTCATTGCCATTATGGATGGCAAGACCATATTGGATGACCTGCTGTCCGAAGGCGCGCTTTCAGGAGAACCGGCGTTGTGGGAAAGGGACAAAGCGCGCGAAGTTGTCCGCGTTGAACGGGTATTGCAATCCATCAATCCGTCAGGGAATTTCTGGGAGCTCGTGAATGAATACAGGCATGCCAGTAGGAGCCTGTCCCGGGGTCAAGATCGAAATCCGGCATGGGAGATTGGTATCAATGGCAACAGTTGATAGGGCTGATCGTCTCGACCGTCTCGCAGAGGCGGTGTCAATCGTTTTTCATCCATTTGTCGTGGTAATACCGACGATGGTGATCGCGATGATGACCCAGGGAAACACTCTCTTGCGATCATTTCTTTGGACAGCATTGGCGATTGGCGTGGTGATTCTGCCGATGTTGATCTTGATTTATGTTGGTGTCCGAATCGGCCATTACAGCGATCCCTCAGTCTCTATCCGGGAGCAGCGTGTAGGAATTTATGCTCTTGGCAGCATTTTGTTGGTGCTGCTCCTCGTGATATTGGTGCTGGGGAAGGCGCCATTGAGTCTGGTCGCCTGTATTGTTTCAGCTGTTCCATCCGCTTTGATTGGGTTCGCAATCAACCACTATTTCACTAAACTAAGCTTGCACTCAGCTGGTGTGGCTGGCTGCACCACAGTTTTTTTCCTGACAGTACCTGCTTTAGGTATTGCAATGGCCCTGTTCGCTTTGCTGGTCGGATGGGCCAGGATTTGTTTGAAGCATCACACCCCGCTCCAGATATTGATTGGGTGGGCAGTCCCTGTGATTTGTGTACTTGTCGTTTTCCATTTCTTTCATCTTTTTCTATAATGCCGTCATTTTACTCATCGTGATTTGAGGAGTTTTCACATGGAAGAGCAACTGTTAAAGAGTGATGACGTCGCAAGAATTCTGCAGGTTAGCCGTGCATATGCTTATCTATTGATGAGACGAGGCGATATCCCAATAGTGCGCGTGGGAAACACGGTGCGTGTTCTCCCGGGAGACTTGGAACATTATATTCAGGAAATGCATTCTACATCTACGGATAAACCAACTGAGTATCTTCCTCATCCTGAGGCTTAGACGATTAACTCAATCTCTATTCGATCTTTCTCTATTTATGACCCTCGGTTACAATTTATTGCAAGGCAGATCGCACCTTAACAACCGAATAGCACAAGCAGCCATGTTCATCCGACCTTTTATACTCATTTGCACTTGCAGAAAGGAGGCGTGAACATGGCAAGAAGACGAGCTAAAAATGAGGGTACCCTTTATCGGCGCAAAGATGGCCTTTGGTGTGCCCAGGTGAGTTTGGATGGTCGACGTCTGACTAAATACGCTCGAAGCCAATTAGAATGCCGCGATTGGATAAAAGAGATGCTTGCGAAGATCGAAAGCGGCCTGACGTACAATGGCACTCAAGTCACTCTGGGAAGCTTCCTCACCACCTGGCTCAATGGGAAAGGTATCTCCCGCAGGGAACGGACAGTCTTCCAGTACCGCAAGATCATCGAGAACTACATCCTTCCCTCCCTCGGTAAAATGCGAATTCAGGATATTCGCCCGGCTCATATTCTGCATATATATTCCCAATTACAGGAGAGCGGCACAGGGGCGCGCACGATGCAGTTGGTGCACACAGTCCTTCACAATGCTTTCAGCCAGGCGGTCAGGCAGGGAGTCATATTGCGAAATCCAGCCGATGCCGTGGAACGTCCACGCTGGGAGCCCAAGGAGTTCAGAACCTTCACTGAAGACCAGACCCGGCAATTCCTCCTGGCCGCAGCCGGACATAGATATGAGGTTTTATTCTACTTGGCGCTCACAACCGGGATGCGAGAGGGCGAACTTCTTGGTCTGAAATGGTCTGATGTAGATTGGGGCAAGGGTGTTTTGAATATTCAGCGTCAACTCCAGCGTATTGAGCATAAAGGATTGTTTCTTCTTCCCCCAAAGACAAAATCTGGAATAAGGCAGATTAAACTGGGACAAGGCATGCTGGACAGACTGGCCGAGCACCGCGAACGCCAAGAGCGGGAGAGACAAGAAGCGGGAAGCCGCTGGCAGGAAAACGACCTAATCTTCCCATCATCGACCGGGAGGCTGTTCGAAGGGCATCGCATCTATGACGAGTTCAAGGAACTGCTCGTGAAAGCCGGGCTGCCGGATATGCGCTTCCATGACCTTAGGCATACAGCATTATCTTTATTGATGGACATGGGAATTGCAGTAACGACTGTACAGCAGATGGCTGGTCATTCGAAGGCCAGTGTGACCACTGACATTTATGGCCATGCGATGTCGAAGTCCCAAGAGAAAGCAGTAGAGCAGATGGAAGAATTAGTCACTCCTGTTGCAGTAGAATTGCAGTATAAAAAACCGGTACCCCCTCAAAAATAGCTCGATTACCCCCATATATCCGGTTTGGAAGAACAATAACCGCCATATATGGGCTTCGAAAAAGATATGGAATTTGGGCGCAACTGTCTCTTAATCAGTTGGTTCGGGGTTCAAGTCCCCGGTCGGTCACAAGGAGCCTCTCAAGCAGAGACTCTTTTTTTTAAAGCCAAGTTTTGGAATTTGCCTGATTGTATTTCTGTAATTCTCGGTTGGCTACATGCGACTTGGTTAAAGGCATATCATTTTCAAAGTTGTAGCCGGTATAAGTTTTATTGAATACTCATATTCTATATATATTAGAGTTTAGACTAATTCTTGATAAGAGGAGGGCGGCCTGTTCGCACAAGCCGCCCAGTGGCAAAATTGAGGAATGTCTAGCAAACACTTCTCAACTGCCACCAAGCACTTTACCAACCTAATCCAATTTCGTCAAGCGGCGTACCAGCACCTTGGGACAGCAAAGGATGCGCTCTTTGAATTGAGCGATGCCGTGATCGGTACAGGAGCTGCGAACTCGTTTGCGGAGTTGTCTTGTTCGCAGCACTTTCACCGGCGCTGGCCGAGTGTCTATGAAGCCTTGCAGGATGGACGACCAGACCGGCTGGCGCTGATGCGCCTCTACTGTCAAAATGTGAAGGTGGAGGCGCGCCCGATCCTGGTCGGTGATCATACTGCCTGGTCCCGCCCATCGGCCTATACGCTGCGGGATCGAACCGTGGAGCACCAGCCCACGCCGGTGCCCGGCAATCGACCGATCACCCTGGGGCATGGCTACAGCACGCTGGTCTGGACGCCCGAGAAGAAAGGGAGCTGGGCCTTGCCCTTGCTGCACGAACGCATCGCCAGCCAGCAAACACCCTTTGAAGTAGGCGGCACTCATCTGCGGAGTGTGCAAAGCCAGCTGCCGGTGCGGGCCATCTCGCTGTGGGACGCCGAATATGGGTGTGCGCCGTTCTTATTGACGACCGCAGACATCCCCACCGACAAGGTGATCCGTTTGCGCCCGAATCTGTGTTTGGCGGGTCCGCCTGGGCCTTACAAAGGACGAGGCAGACATCCCCTCCATGGGGCGAAGTTCAAGTTCAAGGACTCCACCACCTGGCGAGAACCAGACGATCGTTTTGAAATGGACGATCCGGATCTGGGCAAGATCCAGGTCACCCTCTGGAATGATCTGCACCTGCGCAAAGCGGCCACTTGTCCGATGCGGATTGCTCGCCTGGAGCGTCTGGAGAGCAAAGGCACGCGGCGCTTGCCCAAGGTGATCTGGATCGCCTGGATCGGCGCAGAACCGCCTGAGCCGCGCACCTGGTGGCAGATCTACATGCGCCGCTATACGGTGGACCATTGGTATCGCTTCGCCAAACAACGCCTCTACTGGACTTTGCCCCTGTTCAGCACCCCTGAGCAGGGAGAACGCTGGAGCGACCTGATGCCGCTGATCACTTGGGAGCTCTGGCTGGCCCGTCCCCTGGGTGTGGACAAACCGCTCCCCTGGCAGAAAAAGCAGACAGAATTGACGCCAGGCCGGGTTTGCCAGGGCATGAACGACATTTTCGCTCAGATCGGCACACCGGCCAGGCAGCCAAAACCCAGAGGAAAATCTCCGGGCTGGCAGAAAGGCCGCTTGAGGGCTCGCCGGGAGCGCTTCGATGTGGTGAAAAAACACCATTTCTCAGCCTCCAAGGCCGCTGCTACCGCTTGATATTGGATTTTTAAGGTTCTAATCAGCCACTCGGCATGCCGAGAGATTGCCACATAGTCTAAACTCTAATATATACTCTACTTCGCCAATAAAATCAAAACCTTGCGCTACCCTTAAATTATCAAGGCGTAATCGAGTATTGACCGGTTGGTATTTCAATTCCAGGAAGATAATCTTTGAGATGACCAAAACCCAGCCAGGGTTGGAGCGCTGCGGAGATTGTAGATACAGGATGATATTCAACATTAAGACTTAAATTTCGAACAAGATCATAGGGTACTGGTTCATTCCAGAAGGCTGGTGCAACATCAATTTGAATTCGTTGTTGTGGATAATAAACAGAATATCTAACGAAACGCGGTGTGTCGGGAGGAAGCTCGTAGGTTATATTGATTTCGCTGGGTTCTCCGAATATTTTGAACAGATCACTGATGCTAACAGGGATAATATTTGTTATATATATCCTCTGCACCAAATTGTTTTCAAACACGATTTGAATAGGGAATTCATACCCAGGGGTTTTCTCCATGAACCATTTCATATAAGTGTAGTCGTCATATTGGACATATGAATCTTGCTCAATCTCAGCGGACGCCTTCAAAATAGACATTGCTTCGTTTTCTGTGGTTACGCCTGGATTGATTCCCAGCCAACATCCATGAGGACATTTTTTGTCATACTCCAATGAAGATAGGATGTTGACACGATCCTCCGGAGAGACAGAAGATGGGGAAGGAGAGGAGGAAAAAGGTGTCTCAGAGGCGGAAAATGGCGTGGGAGTGAGATTTTGTCTGGAGGTACAGGCAGTGAGCAATATAAGAAAGGTGAATATTATCTTTCTCATCAAAATTTCCTTATGTTTTGAAAATTCGGATTTAATATGTCCAGCATTACATTCAACCTCTTCCCTCTGTGACTATAATAGTGAGACAACTCCTCCCGATAATTTAGTGAGCAGGGCGGAGGAGAAAACCAATGGTAGTAGAGCTGAAAGCGAAAGCATTCGAGATGCCGAAAACAGAAGTAGTCGCCAAAGCAAAACGGCGGCAATACACTGCGGAATACAAGCTGCGGATCCTGCAGGAAGTAGATGCTTGCGAGAGGTTGGGTGAAATCGGTGCCTTGCTGCGTCGGGAAGGAATATATTCCTCCAGCCTGAGCAACTGGCGTCGGCAACGCGAGCGAGGCGAACTGGATGGTCTGTCGCCCCGCAAACGAGGACCGAAACCGGATCCGCAGGCGGTTGAACTGGCCAAGCTGAAACGCGAGAATGAGCGATTGCGAGAGCGTTTGCGGCAGGCCGAAGTGATCATCGATGTCCAAAAAAAAGTTGCTCAGATGCTCGGCGTGGCGGTCGAAGAAACCGACCCGGACGAACCGAACTGATCCAGTCGGTCGAACAGTTGGCTGAAACCGTGAGTGTTTCGAGCGCCTGCCAGGCGCTGGACGTACCCAGGAGCGGTTTGTACCGCTCTCGTCAGCCGGCGGCAATTGAACGCCAGCCGTCCCCTGAACCAACCGTTTCCCCCCGAGCGCTGAGCCAGGCCGAGAAGGCCGAAGTACGTCAGATCCTTAACAGTGAACGATTTCAGGACCAGGCGCCACGCGAAGTGTATGCCACTTTGATCGACGAAGGGCACTATCTATGCTCCTGGCGGACGATGTACCGCATTTTGGATGAAAACAATGAAATTTGCGAGCGCCGCAACCAGTTGCGGCATCCAAATTACGTCAAACCGGAGCTATTGGCGACCAAACCCAACGAATTATGGAGTTGGGACATTACCAAGCTGCTGGGACCCGCCAAGTGGACCTATTACTACCTGTACGTGATCCTGGATGTCTTCAGCCGCTTTGTGGTCGGCTGGTTGATCAGTGAACGCGAGACAGCCAACCTGGCCAAGGAACTGATTGCCGAAACCTGTGGTCGCCAAGGCATTCAACCGGATCAACTCACGATCCATGCCGACCGGGGCAGTTCGATGACTTCCAAACCGGTGGCCTTCTTGATGGCGGATCTGGGTGTGACCAAAACTCACTCCCGCCCGCACGTTTCCAACGATAATCCCTACTCCGAAGCCCAGTTCAAGACTTTGAAGTATCAGCCCGATTATCCCGAACGGTTCGGATGTCAACCGGATGCCCGCTCCTGGGCCAAAGATTTCTTTGACTGGTACAACTACGACCACCACCACAGCGGTTTAGGGCTGCTCACCCCTGCAGATGTCCATTATGACCGAGCCGCGGTGGTGATCCAGCAGCGCCAGCAAGTGTTGCAAGCCGCTTATCAAAAGAACCCGGAACGATTTGTTAAAGGGCTGCCCAAACCGCCAGAGTTGCCCGAGGCAGTTTGGATCAATCCACCCAAACCGGCGCTAAGGCAGGAAGAAACCCAATCGCCGTCGTCGTAGTGGTTGTGGAAAAGTGGGCAGTGCTTTTCTGTCCACTTTTCCACAACCTGCCGGAAAGAAAGGAGAAAAAGATCTCGCCAATACAGAAAACTTCGACAGTAAATTCCAAAACAAGTTGTCTCAAATCATTGACACATTCCGCTTGTCACTAACATGATACATAGCACCATATTTTATGTAAGAATCGTAGTAACCTTCGAAATCATTCGAATATTCTTGGCCCGAAAAATAATCATTATTGAATTTCAAGATGACAGCAAGAAATGTTTCCGCGTAGTCCTCCCAATTTCCATATGTCACGTAGTCTGAAGCCAGGGCAATGTCGTTCTCACCCTTATAAGGCCCCGGATCATAAGAAGTGCCTGTGGGATCGTAACAGTAAGGTACTCCTGCCATTGTTCCAGAGTTTGGACTACAACTGGTTCCTAACTCCTTCATGAAATATACCATTGTATCTGGATGGTTGAACGTAATGACATGGCCCATTTCATGAATAAAGAGTCCCTGTACGGACTTCTATGATAGCGATTTTGTCAAGGGTCTGTTGCATAAGAACATTTAAAGGACCGGCCTTGAATAGGTCGTTTCTGGTGACCCACTGATCAGTCAGCAATAGAGCCACAGACCGCCAGCGGGCGAACTCCTTGCAAACGACAGCTAAACTCTTCAAGAGCGTTCCCCGACTCCCACGGTCACACTTCTTGCGGTTGCATTCCTGGCGGCTTCACGAAGCGTCGAGGAGAAATCTCCTCCGGCCAACTTCTATCCGTGCTGATCCATGACCAGACACCTAATGATGTATTCGCTTGAAAGCGAGTAAAGAAGCTCTTGAGGAGCTGCCCCATCTCAGTATCGGTTCCCAGAGGGAAACCCGTCCGTAAAACGGGCAGTTCACACCAGGGGGGAAGTGATTCTTTCGGGGGTAGGGATACCGAAAGCTGTCAAAGATCCAATCCTGTGAGGATCAGGATGCGAGTGGAAGGAAGGGATCCGGCTGGATATTTTCAGGTTGAACCACTTCTTAAGCAGAGCGATTTCCCGGAGGCCGGGCCCCAGGCAAGGGCGGCGACCGATAGGGAGCCGAGCGAAGCGATCCCTTGCCTGGGTGGCTGGAGGGAGCACAATCGTTCTGCCAGAAGTGGTTCAACCAGGATTGGACAGGCATAGGGCGCCTTGATCAACTGGGTTTCAGGCAGGCGCCTTCTGGGAGTGTACCCGTCTCGAGGTATTGCCAGAGGTTGACCAACAGCCTGCGGGCCAGGGCAACGATGCCGATGCGGCGCGCCCGGCTGCCGCCTTTTGCAAAGCGTTCTTGATACCAGCGGCTGAGCTGGCTATCCGGCTGGTAGCGCAGCCAGTCCCAGGCGATCTCGACCGCCATCGTGCGAATGCGGCGGTTGCCTGCTTTGCTGATCCCTTGTTCGTGGGAACTTCCACCGCTCTGGTAGGGGGTGGGGGTCAATCCAGCCAGGGAGCCTACTTCCCGCCGGTTGTGGAAACCGCGCCAGGAAAAGAACTCCATCGCAAACAGCCAGGCTGAATTCATCCCGATCCCTTTGAGCCGCAGCAGTTGGCGCACCTGCTCCAGGGCCGGGGCGGTCGAAATGCGGACCGCCTGCTCCCCGGAATGTGTCAATGATTTGAGACAACTTGTTTTGGAATTTACTGTAGAAGGATTGTGTGTTAGTGAGATAATTTTCTCCTTTCGTTCCGGAAGGTTGTGGAAAAGTGGATAGAAGAACGCTGCCCACTTTTCCACAACCACTACGACTACTCCGGCGATCGCATTTCTTCCTGTCTTAGCGCCGGTTTCGGTGGATTGATCCAGACCGCATCCGGCAAGAGTGGCGGTTTGGGTAACCCTTTAACAAATCGTTCGGGGTTCTTTTGATAAGCGGCTTGCAGCACTTGCTGGCGCTGCTGGATGACGATCTGGGCCCGGCCATAATGGACATCCGCCGGTGTGAGCAGCCCTAAACCGCTGTGATGGTGTTCGTAGTCGTACCAGTCAAAGAAATCTTTGGCCCAGGAGCGGGCATCCTGTTGACACCCGAAGCGGTCTGGATAATCGGGCTGATACTTCAAAGTCTTGAACTGAGCTTCCGAGTACGGATTATCGTTGGAAACGTGCGGCCGGGAGTGGGTTTTCGTTACACCCAGATCCGCCATCAAGAAGGCCACTGGTTTGGAAGTCATCGAACTGCCTCGGTCGGCATGGATCGTAAGCTGGCCAGGATGAATACCTTGCCGACCACAGGTTTCGGCGATCAGCTCCCTGGCCAGGTTGGCCGACTCTCGTTCACTGATCAACCAACCGACCACAAAGCGGCTGAAGACATCCAGGATCACATACAGGTAGTAATAGGTCCACTTGGTAGGTCCCAGCAGCTTGGTGATGTCCCAGCTCCACAATTCGTTGGGTTTAGTCGCCAGCAGCTCCGGTTTGACGTAATTTGGGTGGCGCAACTGGTTGCGACGCTCGCAGATTTCGTCAATTTCACCTAAAATGCGGTACATCGTTCGCCAGGAGCATAGATAGTGCCCTTCGTCGATCAAAGTGGCATACACTTCGCGTGGAGCCTGGTCCTGAAATCGTTCACTGTTAAGGATCTGACGTACTTCGGCCTTCTCGGCCTGGCTAAGCCCTCGGGGTGAAACAGTTGGTTCAAGTGACGGCTGGAGTTCAATTGCCGCCGGCTGACGAGAGCGGTACAAACCGCTCCTAGGTACGTCCAGCACCTGGCAAGCGCTGGCAACACCCACCGTCTCCGCCAACTGCTCGGCCGACTGGATCAGTTCGGTTCGTCCTGGTCGGTCTCTTCGACCGCCTCGCCGAGCATCTGCGCAACTTTTTTTTGGACATCGATGATCACTTCTGCCTTCCGCAATTGCTCCCGCAAACGCTCATTCTCGCGTTTTAGCCTGGCCAATTCAACGGCCTGCGGATCAGGCTTCGGCCCCCGCTTTTGGGGCGACAGACCATCCAGTTCTCCTCGTTCGCGTTGTCGACGCCAGTTGGTCAGGTTGGATGAGTAAAGCCCTTCTCGTCGCAGCAAGGCACCAATTTCACCAGATCCCTGACAGGCATCCACTTCACGCAGGATGCGCAGCTTGTATTCCCCAGTGTATTGCCGCCGTTTCGCTTTGGCGACCACTTCTGTTTTCGGCATCTCTACCCGTACTTCCTCTTTCAGATCTTCTTCCATCGGTTTTCTCCTCCGCCCTGCACACTAAATTATTGGAGGGGATTGTCTCATGATTATAGTCACAGAGGGCCCGCTCGAGCTCGAGCTGGGCGATCTGCTTCTTGACCAGTTGGGAACGCTCGTAATCACGCTTCAACCGGGCATGCAAGGCAGCAGGCAAGGGCGAGCCGTCCCACAGCCGCACCGTCTCCAATCGGGAGAGAAAATCCTTCTGGAAGGGCAACGCCACACCCTGGCTGGCCAGCAGACCTTTGATCTGGTTGATGTAGTGGGTCTGCTCGGCCTTGAGCGCCATCAGTTCACGATGCAGCTGCCGCTGGTCCTCATCTTCCGGGCTGGGAACATGCACAATGCTCCAAACCTTCTTCTCGCCCTGATCGTAACGAATTAGCATGGTCAGCAATTTCCCAACATCCATCCGGTCAGTCTTCGCCCGTCGTTTGCGCCGGTTGACTTCGATGCTGGCCGAATCCACCACCAGGTTGGTAATTCCCAGTGTCTGCAAGAAGCGGTGGAGCCAAAATCCATCCCGCCCGGCCTCGTAACAGCTGAGCACCGGTGCGGCCTCTGCCAGACCAAACCGCCCTTTGGCCATGCGGATCTCCTTTGTCAATGCCGTCAGATCCCGGGCTCTCACGTCGCGCAGACGGGGCGCCTGCCCAAATCCGATGGTGAACCCAAGCTTCCACGTTTCGTTGCTGAGTTCGATTGCCATGTTAAGGTGCTGAGAATGTGGTGTATCATTGATGGTGCGAGTTGTTTCTGGTTTCATATGAGCTCCTTTCATTTCTAATGTTGGCTAAAAGAAGCTTACCAGAAACGACCCGCTTTTTCAATTCAAGCTATCCATATTATCTCAATAAAGTGTCAAGAGTATCGCCAAAAATAAAGACGAGCTGACGGGTGGAGCACCAGCCAGCTCGCCTTTTGTGGGGGGAGGATGATTATAATACCACCCGGCTATTGGAAAACGCCATCGAACTTTAAAAAGACAAACCCTTCCATTCCGTTTCATTACTCAATGAAACGGTCACTTGACCCCCGATGTATAATGGATGCGAGCGGTGAGCCCGTTTCCAAATACCGGGTTAAGGTCTTTGTCCCGGGGCGTCCGGAATATATCCTGGTTTCAGGAGCGCCGACCTGCTTGGGACACCGCTCACTCTTTTTCGATCAACAGCTTTGAGGGCGGCAGCTTGCGGGACTTGGATCCTAAATAGATTTCCTGCAGATCTTTCCCGAGGCCCAATCGATCCAGTTGTTCGCGGGTGTAAGCCAGCGCCGACTGTCCCTTGGGTAGATTTCTTACGCCGATCTTGTAAGCATGGGCGAGGAACGAACGAGCCACATGCTGTGGATCCGCAAAACGGTCCACCACCTGCTTGGTGAGCACATGCCAGACTGCTACCAGGAGCTTGCGAGCGATGGCCACAATGGCCTTGGACCGGCCCAGATGAGGTTCCAGCCGCTCCAGCTCTGCCTTCCAGTGGGGATAATCCTCCACGGCATGGTTGGCAGCGTTCACCATGGCGCGGCGCAAATCTCGCCTGCCTGCTTTGGTGATTCGGCCGCTGGAATGGGTCATGCCGCTGTCATGGACACGGGTGCCTAACCCGGCATAACCCACCAGCTTTTTGGCGGTCGGGAAGCGAGTAACATCGCCGATAGCAGCCAGGATCGTTATACCGGTGAGCATGGCCACCCCGGGAAGCTGGACCAGCAGAGGGATGCGTTCATCCTGGGCACTCTTCTGCTTCAGGCAGTCTTCAACCTGCTCGACCTGTTTCCGGGCAAATTCGAGCGTTTCCAGGTCGGAACGCACCAGCAGCTTTTCAGTCGTCGAGAGCGGCAGGCTTTCCCACCAGGTGCGCTGGTCGGGCGAAAAGGGATTCTCTGGCAGAACCAGGTGATTGCGATGCCCCATGGCATGCAAGCGGTTCTTCGCCATAGTCGAGAGGTGGACCATCTTTTCCCGACGGGCCACCAGAGCGCGCAGGTCGCGTACTTCGTACGGCGGGATCCACACCCCTTTTCCCTTGAGCATCCCGGCTGCCAACAGCTGCGCCAGCGTCTCGGCGGCCTTCTTGTCCGTCTTCACCCGGGCATTCGTGACCTCCGGGACATTGGGCGGATGAACTGCGACGACCGAATGGGCATGCGGCAGCAAAGTATCATAGAACAGATAGGTATTGGTGGTCATTTCCAGTACGACTGCGTCCTGGGGCGTGAGCACCCTCTCCGCCCATTCTTCCAGCTGGTGATTCAAAACCCTTTGGGGGCCGAAGACTATCTCCAGATCCCGGTTGACCGCGACCGCAACAAAATACTGCTTGTGGATATCCAATCCGAAAAATCGTGTCAAGCCACTTGCCATATCAACGCCTCCGCATGGAATGAAAAAGGGCCGGGCACCTTGATTTCTGGGTATGGACATCACACACGGACTCGGGCTTGCTCAATGAGCTTCCCAGGTTAGTGGATCCGAACAGGCAGCCAAACATGGTGACGAGCTTAATCAAACATCTCATACAGGACACCGGCTGGCCCATACGTCACACACCCGGAGCAGGACGTCCCCGTTCCTAACCCCTGGGAAGTCTACTCCCAAAAGTGCCTGGCCCGCCCCCTACGAGGGGCATTGATATACTAACATGGTGTAAATATTCCATCCGATCTCGTCTAATAACTGTATCGTAGAAAAATGAACCAATAATTCGATAAAACGACTTACCTCGCCTAATATGGTAAGCTCTAATGATCTTGATATAGGCGAGGTATCCATAGTCTCCTGGTCGCTGATGCAGATCCTCACATTTTTCCTGGACATATTCACGATCCTGGGAGCCAGCGGCGCCATTGCAGCAGTGATGGGAATTTTCCTGATTACCTACCCAAGGGATAGAATCCGTACGTGGTATTCCTTGGCTGGTTCGGGCGAGTCACTTTCCTGCCAGCCATCCTGATGGTGGGGGTGTGGTTCCTGACCCAACTCTTCAGCGAAGTCGGGGCACTTGCGCAGGTGAATACGGGTGGAGGGGTTGCTTATATGGCGCATGTCGGTGGGTTTGTCTTTGGCATGCTGGCTGGGAGGTTATTTGAGTTGCGCCGCCGCCGTCGATTGCAAGAACTGGAATAACGTTACATTAAGTCGATTGACCTGCGCTCTCGAACGTATAACCTCTACCGGACGTTTCCTCACCAAAGATGTCTGGCAGGGCGATAATAACAGACCACTATCGTTGAATGCCTGGAATTATGTTGAAGGAAATCCGATCAATAATACCGATCCAGAAGGTTTATGGTTATGCAGTCCTTATAATGGTGTTCGCACAGATCAATTCAACCCACAAGCTCTTAACCACTACTCGTCTGTGCTGAATAATCCTATCCATCATAACGATCCGTCGGGTAATTGCATTACAGGTGCGGTGGCTGACACTACTTCTTGGCCAACAACCTGCTAAATCAGCCCGCAATCGCTACAGGCCGGCAAACGGTAACGTTATAACGCCTTTAGCAAGCGGCAGGGTCATTGTGCCTGGATGAATAACATAACCCTGGCCGGCCTTGCCCACAAAATCTTTCTGGAAATTGATAATTTCCTTTGCCATCTCCGGACGCGGTGTTTCAGACTGCTTGATCTCTATCGGCACCAACTGATCCTGTGTCTCGATCACCATATCCACCTCGGAACCAGCCGCGGTGCGCCAAAAGTATAGCGCCGGCTCCTCGCCTCGGTGGATGTAGATTTTGAATAACTCGGCCACAACAAGGTTCTCGAAAATAGCCCCGCCCATCGGACCGGAGGCAGCATGTTCGATGTCTCGCAGCCCGACCAGATAACAGAGCAATCCGGTATCGGTGAAGTAGATCTTGGGAGATTTTACCAACCGTTTGCCGATGTTGGCGTAGTAGGGTCGCAGGATGATGACCTGAAAACTGGCCTCCAGGATCGAGAGCCAATTCTTGGCTGTGTTGACCGACACTCCAATTTCTCTGGACAGATCACTCAGGTTGAGAATCTGGGCGCTGCGCGCAGCCAGCGCACGCAAGAAAGTCTGGAATAAGGACAGGTCACCTACGTTTCGCAGGTTACGAATATCGCGCTCCAGGTAGGTCTGCACATAGCTTGCCTGCCATAAGCGGGCATCACGATCTGGGTTGGCGACGACTTCCGGGTAGAAACCACGCAGGGTATTCTCCCATAATTCCTGGGACGACTTGATTGTCAGGCTGGGCGCTTTTCCTTTCTCCCAAGGCAGCGCTCCCTGCGGATGGCGATCGACTTCCCAGCGCGACATGGGAAGCAACTTCAATATTGCAGCGCGCCCCGCCAGGCTTTCAGTCACTTGCTGCATCAAAAGCAGGTTTTGGGAACCGGTCAGAAGATATTGGCCGGGACGTTCCCGATGGGTATCCACCTGCTCTTTGATATAAGGCAACAGAACAGGGGCATACTGGATTTCGTCGAATACCACGGGCGGTGGATACAGATTGAGAAATCCGCGTGGATCATTCAACGCTGCGATGCGAATATCCGGTGGTTCGAGCGAAACGATGGGATATTGATTTCCATAGAGATGGTTAAGAAGGGTGGTTTTACCAGACTGACGCGGACCTACCAGTACCACGACGGGGAATTGGCTGACAGCTTTCTTGATAACCGGCTCCAGGCTGCGAGGAATATAGGCTTGGGTCACATTCGCTCCTTGTGCATATTTGCAATTATAATGCAAATTT
Organism: uncultured Chloroflexia bacterium; assembly: GCA_963753465.1. Lineage (GTDB taxonomy): Bacteria > Chloroflexota > Anaerolineae > Anaerolineales > Villigracilaceae > UBA877. Next base: position 65,719 of record CAVWCJ010000003.1, on the reverse strand, counting down.
ACACGATTAGAAGATAGAGAATAAATGGCTAAAAAAGCAGGGAAAAAAACACTCCAGAGATTGGGGACCAATCAATTTTCAAAAGATTGTAAGCGGTGGATACAGTGGACAGAATCTTGCTTGACACGCGAACAATGGTTCCCTATAATGTCATCAATCTTTACGGGTATCGCTGGTGAATTTGAGAGATAATCACTATGATCAACCTGCACCTTAATAACCGAATAGCGCAAGCAGCCATGTTCATCCACCCCCGTAAATCCGTTTGCATTCACAGAAAGGAGACATGAACATGGCAAAAAGACGAGCAAATAATGAGGGTACGATCTATCGCCGCAAGGACGGCCTCTGGTGTGCCCAGGTCAGCCTGGATGGGCATCGCCTGACCAAGTACGGCAAGACCCAACGGGAATGCCACGACTGGATCAGGGCGATGCTGGACAAGATCGATAGCGGGCTGACGTACGGTAGCGTCCACATTACCCTGGAAAGCTTCATCAACACCTGGCTTAATGGGAAGCAGCTTTCAATCCGGGAACGGACGGCTTTCCAGTACCGCAAGATCGCCGAGAACTATATCATCCCACACCTCGGGAAGATATTGATCCAGGATATCCGCCCTGCCCGCATCCTGCGCATGTACTCTGCGATCATGGAGGGCGACACCGGTGCACGCACCCTGCAACTGGTCCACACGGTGCTCCATAACGCCTTCGACCAGGCCGTTCGAGAGGGAGCAATATTACGCAATCCTTCCGATGCGGTTAATCGACCCCGCTGGGAGCACAAGGAATTCAGAACCCTCACTGAAGACGAGGTCCGGCAATTCCTCCTGGCCACGGCCGGACATCGGCATGAAGCCCTGTTCTACCTGGCGCTGACCACCGGCATGCGCGAGGGTGAGCTCCTGGGTCTGAAATGGTCCGATCTGGATTGGGGCAAAGGCGTGCTGAATATCCAGCGCCAGCTGCAGCGTATCGAGCACAAGGGACTGGTCTTCGTTCCCCCGAAGACCAAGGCAGGCCGGCGCCAGATCAAATTGGGACAGGGGATGTTGGACTGTCTGGCTGAACATCGCAAAAGGCAGGAGCTCGAGCGCATAGAAGCTGGAAGTGATTGGCAGGAGAACGACCTGATTTTCACTTCCTCGATCGGGACTCCTTTCGAAGGGCACCGCATCTGGGACGAGTTCAAGGAACTGCTCGAGAAGGCCGTCCTGCCGGACATGCGGTTTCATAATCTCAGGCACACGGCGCTTTCCTTACTGATGGACATGGGAATTGCAGTAACCACCGTCCAGCAGCGCGCCGGCCACTCGAGGGCCAGCGTGACCACGGACATTTATGGCCACTCCATGTCCAGGTCCCAGGATCAAGCCGCAGAGCAGATCGATGAAGTGGTCACTCCGGTTGCAGTACGGTTGCAGCAGTAAAAAGCGATACCCCCTCAAAATAAGCACAATCGTCCTCATATGTTCGGTTTATTGAAATAATGACCGCCATATATGGGTGGTGAAAAAGATATGGAAATTAGGCGCAACTGTCTCTTAATCAGTTGGTTCGGGGTTCAAGTCCCCGGTCGGTCACTCAAGCCCTTCGGGGCTTTTTTGATTTTGGGAACTGTTTGTTGAAGTAATACTCGATGACTCATCATCGCTTGGTCGCAGGTCCGAATCCTGCCAGGCCCATCTATCTTAAGAAATCCAATTATTGGGATTTTTTAATTTGTCCAGAGCAAAGAGTTTCAGAAAAAAAGGTCGGAATATGGCTGAGCACTACTGACCCAAATCCGCCAACCCGTCCCGTGACGCGAAAACGGCAGCCTGGATATGGTTCATAACAGATGCCGTTTAGGGTAGGTGATTTAGACAAAACCAGTCAGGAGTTCTTATCTGATTTACATTTTGAGCAAAGGATGTTGATCTACTTTCGCAAGAAGGATAATGTCTGAAAACCAGAATAGACCAGAAAAAACATACGGAAAAAACATACGGAAAAAACATACGGCTTGACAAAGTTTCTTCTTTTGAATATACTATATTTACTAACACGTGTTAGTATAGAGGATCGATGCCCAAAAAACGGATCACGAGCTTCGATGTCGCCAAAAAGGCAGGTGTCTCTAGGACCACGGTCTCATTCGTCCTGAACAACGTTTCGGGGATTAGCATCGGCGAGGAAACGCGCCAGCGCGTTCTTCAGGTTGCACAAGAATTGAACTATCATCCAGATTCCATGGGGAGAAAACTGGCTAGCGGAAAGTCGAACACGCTCGGATTGGTTCTCCGCCAGAGTCATGAACAGGTCTTTGCGGATGCATTACTTCCTCAAGTGCTGCTTGGCATTGAACAAGCAGCCACCGCCTTGGGATTCCAAATCCTGCTCAAACCGCTGGAACCGCACGACGACGACGGCTATATGCGTTTGGTTAACGAAAACCACGTGGATGGCATTATCCTCTCGGGGCCCCGTCAGGATGAAGCCGAGATCACTCGCATGTATCGGGAGGGACTTCCAGTCGTCCTGATGGGCCAGTTGCCCGGGAGCAACCTCCCGTTTGTGGATATCGATGCGGTTAAGGGCTGTGCCCGTGCCGTCAACCACCTGATTGAACATGGCCATCGGCGCATCGGCCTGATCACCAATGCACCCCAGGAATATACATCTGCCCAACAACGCCGCACAGGCTATCAAAATGCGTTGAAGGAAGCTGGAATTGAACCGGACGATTCCCTGATGATGGAAGGAGCCTACACCCCGTCGAGCGGGTTTATTGCCATGGAAAAGCTGCTGGAAGCCTCCCCACGCCCGACCGCGATCTTCGTTGCCAGCGATGTTGTTTCTCTGGGTGCAATCCGAGCGATCAAGCAGGCCGGATTGAGAATCCCACAGGACATGGCTGTTGTCGGTTTCGACGATATTCCCATGGCGGATTACTACGATCCTCCCCTGACCACGGTCCACATCCCAGCTTACGGCCTTGGCTGGGCCGCTGGGGAACGCCTGGTACGCCTAGTCCAGGGTGAAGTTCTTGATCAAGACGGTGTGCTGCTAGAATCCGAGCTGGTCATCCGTCAGTCAAGTTTTTATGATTAAACCAGCGGTAAGCCGACCGTTTTTTTTATCCGGTTTATTAACACGTGTTAGTTTTCACAAACGTGGATCCGCAACTGGTTTTCCGTCCCTCTCACTATTGCCGACCACTTGCATCAATTGAAAGGAGGTGGTCCATCAATTAGTGGTTTTGCTTTCAGGAAAAAATGAATAGGTAAACCCAATTTCCAACTTATTAGGAGGATTAGGAAATGAATGTACGCTCATTACGATTGTTCAGCTTGGTCGTCGCTGTCACTTTAATTCTTGCTGCCTGCGCGTCTCCAGCCACCCCCACCCCAGCTCCCGTCCAATCTACAGCCACCCAGCCTCCCACTGCGATGGCTACCGCAGCTCCAACGGTGGAGGCCACTATGGCACCCACCGCTGCGGCGGCGGGCTCCATCGACTGCAAGGGGGCTGCCTCTGGTGACGCCCTATCAGTCGCTTACCAGTGGTCCGGCAGCGAGGAGGCGAGTTTTAATACCATCATCAAGCCATTAGAGGATGCCTGCGGTATCAAAATCAATGGCCAGTCCACCCGCGATCCATCGGTACTGGACACGATGGTCAAGAGCACCCCACCCGATGTGCTCTTCTGGCCGGATCTAACGCCACTTAAGCTGTATACCGATAAACTGTTGCCTCTGGATACGGTCAGTGCCGACAAGTCCAACTATCCGGCTTTCTGGGTTAATATGGGTACTGTCAATGGCAAATGGCTGGCCATCCCGGCCAAGACAGATCTCAAGACGATTATCTGGTACAGCCCGACCCAGTTCGCAGCCCTCGGCTACACCGTTCCAACGACCTTCGCCGATCTGCAGACCCTGGTCGATAAGATGGTCACCGACGGCAATGTTCCGTGGAGCATGGGCTTCAACAACGGCGGCGCGGCAGACGGATGGACCGGGGCAGACTTCATCGAGGACATCCTTCTAGCCACCCAGGGGCCGGACTATGTCAATAAGCTTATTGCTGGGACCGTGCCCTATAATGATCCGGGTGTGGTCGCAGCCTTTCAGATCTATCAGAAGTGGGCATCCGATTCGAAATACACGGTAGGTGGAGGGAATGGCACGGTCAACACCAAATTCCAGGATGCCATCTTCAAGGTGTTCGCCAACCCGCCTCAGGCATTGATGGTCAAGCAATCCGGCTTTGCCGGTGGCTCAATCGCTACTCAATACCCCAACCTGAAATATGGGACGGATTACGACTTCTTCGAATTCCCTGGTGCCAAGGGGTTACAGGGCGGTGCTGACTTCATGATGGCCTTTAGCAACAAGCCGGCAGCCCAGGCCCTGATCGCCTACATCACCAGCGCTTTGGGTGCTCAGAATTGGGCCGCGGCCAACTTCAGCCTGTCTCCGAATCTCCAGGCAAACGGTCACTATACCGACCCGCAGGAGATAAAATTTGCGGCCATGCTGGCAAGTACCTCCGGCTTCGCCTTCTCCACCGACGACGCCCTCGGTGCGCCCTTCAACGATGCGGAATGGAAAGGGATTGTGAGTGTTGTCCAGGGTGCGGATATTCCCACTACTCTGGCAACAATAGCAGCTGCTCAGAAGCAGTCGATCAAGTAATAAGCGACACAGGGTAAATAAAGCTGGGGCATGCTTTGTGCATGCCCCAGCCTATTACCTGGATTCTCGCAAGGAGGAAAAATGATCCCCAAGATCATGAAGCAAGGCCGCCTCGCACCGTGGTTATACCTGTTTCCGGCGCTGATTCTAATGACCGTGTTTATTATCTACCCGACCATCGGCACTATCCGGTTAAGCCTGCTGGACGCCACCAGCACCCATTCCGCGGCCACCACCTGCCTCCCAGATCAACCCTGTTGGGGGATTTTTGAGAATTATCGTTACGCCCTGACCAATCCGGCCATGTTGCTGGCTCTGCGCAATAACGCCCTGTGGTTGCTGTTGATGGTCCCCGGGACTATCGCCGGTGGATTGTTCTTTGCCCTCCTGGCCGACCGGGTCCCTTATGAGAATGTCGCCAAGTCGATTATCTTCATGCCTACGGCCATTTCCTTCATCGGCGCCGGCATCATCTGGCGCTTCGTTTACGATGTCGAGAGCGGCGGTGGTCCCCAGATCGGTTTATTGAATGCCATCATTGTCGGGTTGGGTGGAAAGCCTGTGACCTGGTTGAGCGACCCATCCATCAACAACATTTCCCTGATGCTGGTGGGGGTCTGGCTGTGGGCGGGATTCTGCATGACGATCCTGTCGGCTGCAATTAAAGGTGTCCAGAGCGAAATTCTGGAGGCGTCACGTGTCGACGGGGCCAACGAATGGCAGGTTTTCTGGCAGATCATGTTTCCGACCATCCTGCCAACCATCGTCGTCGTTACAACAACGATGGCGATCATCATCTTGAAGATCTTTGACGTCGTCTTTGTCATGACCGACGGTAACTTCGGTACCGAGGTCATCGCCAACCGCATGTTCGCACTGATCGTGACCAATGCCGGCCAGTCGACCGCCATTGCCGTCATTCTGATTCTTCTGACGATCCCGATCATGATCTTCAACGTCCGGCGCTTTCGGAAGGAGGAGGCAGAGCGATGAAGCCACTTGCTCAACTCAATCGTTTTTTCAGCAAGCTGCCGGTCCATTTAGCCGTGATTGCGATGTGCGTACTGTGGATCGCGCCAACCCTGGGCCTTTTCGTCACTTCCTTCCGGACGCGTCAAGCGGTTGTCACTAGCGGCTGGTGGTCGACATTTTTACCTCAACCGCAGGCAGTTGGGAAGCCGGAGTACACCCAGTATTGCGGCGCCTGTCACGGGTCGAATGGAAAGGCGATTCCCTCTGCCGACCTATCCAGCCCGGAGCTGGTGAACAAGTTCCCGAGCGCCGCCAGCTTGCTGGTCATGCTGCGCCAGCCAATCAACGGTGGGCCCCACCTGGTCAACTCCTCTCTCCCGACGATCCCCCGCGATGCCTTAAATAGCCTGACCCCCGTCATAACATACCTGCAGACTCTTTCCGGTCAGGGTCAATCCACCAGCCACTTGACCGTCAGCAACTACGTGGATGCTATCGTCGGATATAAAGGGACAAAGGATTACTTATCGGACTGTCAAGAAAAGGTTCCAAGCACGCTGGCTGTCTTCAACTGCAACCCGAGTGACATCGCCAACCCGGCTGGAATGGGCGCGGCATTGGTCAATACCATTATTGTTACCGTGCCAACCACCCTGCTCGTGATCGTTATTGCCGCTTTGGCTGCTTATGCCTTTGCCTGGTTGGACTTCAAAGGGCGTCAGTGGCTGTTTGCTCTTCTGATCGGTTTGCAGATCGTGCCTCTCCAAATGTCCCTCGTCCCCATCGCCCAGCTTTATGTTAAACTCGGCATCCAAAGTTCATTCCTGGGGATCTGGCTTTTCCATACGGGTTTTGGCCTGCCTTATGCCATTTACCTGATCCGCAATTTTATCGGTTCCCTCCCGCGCGAGATCTTCGAGTCCGCCTATCTTGATGGAGCAAACCATTGGACCGCGTTCCGCCGCCTGGCCTTGCCCCTGTCCATGCCAGCCATCGCTTCCCTGGGCATTTTCCAGTTTATATGGGTATGGAACGATTTCCTGGTGGCCAAGATCTTCCTCTCGACCCATCCTGTGTTGACTGTGCAGATTACCGACCTGATTGACCCCCGCGGCCAGAACTGGAACATCCTGACCGGTGCAGCTTTCCTGTCATTCATTGTCCCGATGATTGTGTTCTTCGCTTTCCAACGCTCCTTCGTGCGCGGGATCCTGGCGGGTTCCGTGAAAGGCTAAATTCTGTTGAGATTTGTTCATGTCCGATTTGCTCTGGTATAAAAATGCCGTATTTTATGAAGTCTACGTTCGTGCCTTCTACGACAGCGATGGTGATGGCCACGGCGACCTGAACGGCCTGACCCAGAAACTCGATTACCTGCAGTCCCTTGGGGTGGACTGTCTCTGGCTCCTGCCAATCTATCCGTCCCCGCTTAAAGATGATGGCTATGATATATCGAATTACACCGGCATCCACCCGGATTATGGCACCCTGGACGATTTTAAGGTCTTGCTTGAAGCTGCCCATGCTCGCAATATTCGCCTCATCATGGATTTGGTGATCAACCACACCTCCGATCAACATCCCTGGTTTCAGGCAGCCCGCTCCGACCGGAACTCAGCCTACCGCGATTACTACGTCTGGAGCGATACGAACCAAAAATATAGCCAGGCGCGCATTATTTTTGTTGACACTGAAAGATCGAACTGGACCTGGGACGAGGCCGCCGGCCAATATTTCTGGCATCGTTTCTACAGCAGCCAGCCGGATCTCAATTTTGACAACCCGGCAGTACGGGCCGAGTTCCTGCGCATCATCCGCTTTTGGCTTGATCTCGGTGTGGATGGCTTTCGGGTGGATGCCGTCCCATATATCTTTGAACGGGAGGGGACCAACTGCGAGAACCTGCCTGAGACCCACGCCTTTCTCAAGGAAATCCGCAGTTTCGTTGATCAAAACTACCCTGGGCGGATCTTGTTATGTGAGGCGAATCAGTGGCCGCAGGATGTGCGCACCTACCTGGGGGATGGGGACGAGTTCCATCTGGCATTCCATTTTCCGCTCATGCCGCGCATCTTTATGGCCTTGGGACGAGCGGATGCGTCTCCGGTCAAATGGGCCCTGTCGAATACTCCTTCTATCCCGGATAATTGCCAATGGTGCACTTTCCTCCGCAATCATGATGAGCTCACACTTGAAATGGTGACGGAAGAGGAACGCCGTTGGATGTGGGACGAATACGCCCCCGACCCGCGCATGCGGCTGAACCTCGGCATCCGCCGCCGCCTGGCTCCCTTGCTGGACAATAACCCGCGCAAGATTGGCTTGGCGTTTTCCTTGTTGTTCACCCTGCCCGGGTCCCCGATTATCTATTACGGAGACGAGATTGGGATGGGAGACAATATCGGTCTCCCGGACCGAAACGGCGTGCGGACCCCGATGCAATGGGAGCCGGGCCAGAATGCTGGCTTTACCGATGCCGGGACCATCTATTCTCCCGTGATCGGCATTTCTCCTTACCACCCCGAAAAGGTGAATGTCCTGGCCGAATGCACCGACCCGGGGTCGCTTTGGTCACGGATCCAGGCGATGATCACCATCCGCAAAAGTCACCCGGTCCTGTGCTGTGGAGACCTGGCTTGGGTGGATTGTGGCACGCCCGCGGTGGCAGCTTACCTACGCACACTAAGCCGGGAAAAAATCCTCGTGGTTCACAACCTTAGTGCCCTTCCCCAGATCATTGACTGTCCCCTGCCAGGAGATGTTCGAGATAAATTGGTGGACCTACTCATCGGCCAGGAGATTGGTAAAACTAGCGGGAGGTTATCCCTGTCTCTCCAGCCCTATGAATACCTCTGGCTGTTGATCCTTTGATCAAATCAGCCGGATTTGACCAAAGACTGCAGCACCCTCTGATCAAAAGATCTCCAAACCCGGATGGCCGTGCGCAGAACCGGCATATCATCATCCCCCTCGGCACCGGTGAACGGGCATGCCTGGAATATCCCTGCACCTGGGAAAAGGGCAACAGCTAGCTCAGGAACAGCAGTGCCACGCCGGCCATGGCGATGAGCGTCCCGGCCACGGCCTGCCAGCTTAAGCGCTCTTTGAAGAGAAAGTGGCTGATCGGCAGCATGAACACCGGCGGCAGAGCCATCAGCGTGCTGGCCACACCGATATTGGCATGCTGGACAGCCAGGAGCGACGAGGAGACGCCTATGACCGGCCCGATCAGGGCACCGAAGGCGACCCAGCCGAACACCCGCGGCCGCTGGAGCATGCTATTCACGGTGGCAACTGCCTGGCGCTGGAAGACGGCCGCGATCCACAACGTGGCGGTTGCTGCGAGCATGCGGATGAGCGTGCCCGCAAAGGGGGAAAAATTCCCAGTCATCCCCTGCTGGGAGAAAACCAGCCCGGTCGCCTGTCCCAAGGCGGCCAGCGTTCCAAACAGGACACCACGGCTGGTGGCCCGGTAGGCATGCATATCTCCATCCCCTGGGCGGACCATCACCACCCAGGAGGTACCCGCCAGCGTGATTACGATCCCGGCAATCTGCAGGAGGCTGAGCGCCTGTTTGAAAAATACCCAGGCGATTGACGCGCCGAAGACCGGAGCCAGGCTGAGCAGAAGCAGTCCGAGGCGCGGGCCAATTTCCCGGTAAGCCTGGAACAGGAAGGCGTCCCCCAGTGACAGTCCAATGATCCCCGAGACACCCAGCCAAGCCCAGCGGGAGGCCCCGGCCTGCAGGGGAATGGGCTGGCCATAGAGCAAGGCGTTGATCAGGAGCAGCGCCAGCAGGGCGAGCAGCACCCGAACGCGGTTGGTGATCTGGGAACCGACTTGCTGGGCGGACTTGGTGAACCCGATCGCCGAAAGGGACCAGCATAAAGATGTAAAGAGCGCAGCTAGTTCACCGATATACGTCATATCTTCTCTTAATAAAAGCCGGCAGTGTCACTCCCGGCTCCAAGTATATTCGAAATCCACCCAATCCGATTCTGCAATTCTGCCCCACATTGAACCTTTTTTGATATGTGGCGACAGGACCATCCCAATGCCGATCTCAATGATGTTCCCGGCGACATGGTGACCGCCTCCGGTTCCGGGCTTGATCCTAACATAACCCTTGAGAACGCCGAATACCAGCTCGACCGGGTTGCCAACAAATAGGCCGCTGACCTGAAGCGCGACCCGGCCACAGTCCGGCAAGAAATCGAACAGATCCTGCAGGCAAACGCTTCAGCTCCATTAGGAGGGCTTGCCGGTGAAAAGTTGATCAACGTACTGCAAGTCAACCTTGAACTGCAAAAGCGGTATGGAATGCCGCCCCAATAGTAAATCTGTAGCACCTTCCAATCGCTAGAACCTTTACAAGGGGCTGTCCTCCACTTCTGGGACAGCCCCTTCTCTCCTTGCATTGAAATTCCGTTTTTTAATTTACCACTCGATCCAGTCACCTTTGGGGTGCACCCACACCGAGAAATCTGGCTCGGCAACGAACAGTCCGTCTAGGGTCTGCATGAATTCGGGCTGGTCATAATACGCGCTCATCTCATCCTGATTCATCCACACATCTACAAATAGGCATTGTAGAGCTTCGGGGCTACCGGGCGCGGCCATCCGTATCCAGGCCTCATGGGACAGGTTTCCGGCCTTGCGCGCTTTGTTGATCATCGAGGCCGAGCCGGCGTTATGGATCTGCTTTGCTTTATCGACACCCGGGATAGTGCCGCGAGCGATGGAAATGATGCGATCATTTTTACCGAACGGGGCGGGGATGTGGTAGCTGACAAAGCCTTCGGCGGGTGCCCACACCACCGGATCGCGCTGCTTGAAGATCTGTCCGGCTTGCTCCTGGACGGTGGGGTTGGCGAAGAACTTATTAAGGCCATCCATGTTATTCCAGATGTCTAGGATGAGGAACTCGCCGGCACCGTTTTCCGCCTTGTGCGTCGGTATGTGCACCATGTGGCTGATATCCCCAAGGGATTGCGCTGCGGCAACGTTTGCGGGGTGGCCGGCTGTATCGTTGTGCAGCTTGCGGGCGGCCTCCAACGTGGATGAGGCCAGTGTGCCGCGTATGGAAAGCAGGTATAACGATAAATCTTTACTCATGGTTCACTCCTTGTGAATTTAATTGAATCCGTTTGGCGTCAATTCTCACTAATTAAGACGGTGCGGACTCGCTAAATTCATCGGTCAAACCATGAGCGGCAGCCCCAATTTTTCGAACAGGGTGCCATCGAAGGAAAGGAAATCGTCGATAATGCTGATCTCCCCGTTCTCAATCGTCAAGACATGGATCGCCGCGGCACGGTAGATGCCGTTTTGATTCCTTTGGTACACAGCGAAGGCAAGGGAGCCATTCACCTTCATCGGGACCAGCCGGACGCGGAACGGATCGCTGCTCTTGAAGATGACATTTTCTAGAAAGACGCGGACATCCGCGCGTCCACCGAACCAGACAGGGATAGGCGGCATGGTCAAGGCGATGTCCTCGCGCAAAATGGCCACCAGCGCAGCCGAGTCGGCCTGCTCCCAGGCGGTGACATAGCGCGAGAGCAGCCTGGATAACGGCTCGTCCAGTACATTGGCGAGCAGTTTCCGATTGCGCCCGATTTCTTTCATACTGGCTCGTGCGCGCTGCAAGGCGCTGTTCATGGCCGTCGGTGTCATATTCAGGATTTCTGCTGCCTCGTCCGCGCTCCAACCCATCACATCGCGCAGGAGCAGGGCCGCACGCTGGCGACCTGGTAGAACCTGCAGGGCTGCGACGAACGCCATCGTGATACTCTCATGTTTCTCGTAGCGTGATTCGGGATAAATGTCCGGTTGTCCGCTGATCCATTCGTCAGGAAGGGGCTCAATCCAGGTGGCTTCCGTCTGGGGTTGCGGCAGCGGAAGAGTGGGGTCGCCTCGTGCATACAATTCCTTCGGGAGGCCACGACGTTTCCGGGTATCGAGGGCGTCGAGGCAAGCATTCGTAGCTATCTTGTATAACCACGCCCGCAGTGAAGAACGTCCCTCGAACGAGTCGATGTGTTTCCAGACACGCACCAGGATCTCTTGCAGAATGTCTTCAGCGTCCTCGAAGGATGCCAGGATACGATAACAGTGCACAAAGAGCTCGCGGCGGTACGGCTCAACCAGTCGCTCGAAGGCTGCCTGGTCGCCGGCCTTGGCCGCTACGAGGGTATTCTCTTGCTGGTTGAGGCCGTTTGATTTCATAGACGCACCTGTGGCATGAATTATAAACCTTGGTTTGGAGGCCGGCCCATGTGAATGTTTTGTGGCTTATGCCGATTACTTTAAGGAAGACCGGCATATATAGGTGATAAGAACGATATAAGCCTCGGATGCATTGTCCTATGCAAGACGCTTATCATCAGACTTTTTTGATTGTCAATTGTCCACAGGTATGCTCAAAAATTTATGCGTTGTCACCGGTCATCTTCTTCCTGAAAGCGATTACTGCAAAGGCAAAAATGACAAGCGCATATCCGATCACCCACCAAAGATGCGGGAAAATCGAAGCATAGTCTCCGGCAATAGCCGCTCTGGTCGCATCGACTGCATGAGCAAAAGGAAGCAGGTAGGCAATCTTTTTGAACGCGCCCCCGACCAGACTTAAATCGAACCATGTGCCGCTAAGCCATGCACTTACATTGGTCAGCAGCGCGCCGCAGATACCGCCAACTTGTTTGTCATTAAACACACTTCCTGCCAGCAGCCCAATACCGATAAAAAGAACGGCAGAAGGGATCAGAACGACAAGCGCAAGGATCACATTTGCATCTACGGATAATCCCAGGAAAAAGGAGGCAATAAAGCATATGGCACCTTGTATGATTGCCATTGGCAGAATCGGAAGAGTGTATCCGAGGATGAAGTCGGAGGCAGAGAGCGGTGATGAGAACAATCTCATAAGAAACGATGTGCTTCTATCTTTGGCAATCAACATTCCTGAGAACAAAGAGATAAACGAGAGCCCGAAAACTGCTATCCCCGGCGCCAACTTCTTGATTTCAAACAAACTAATCGGAATATTTGCTTGAATGGCGGAAAGCAGAAGCAGCACTACCAATGGAAAACCGATGCCGAAAGCCAGGTTCAAAAGGTCTCTTAAAATTTCTTTGCGGTTTCGTGAAGCGAACACCAATAATCTCATACGCCCGGCTCCGATTCTGTCGCAAGGGCGACGAAGGCATCCTCAAGGGTTCGGGTTCCTGTTTTGACCATTAACTCCGCAGACGTTCCAACCGCTTTTAATATGCCCTTTGACATAATCCCGATTCGATCCGAAAGCGCTTCCGCCTCTTCCATGTAGTGCGTGGTTAGGATTATCGTGATTTTTGCCTTCATTTTTTTATGGCAGACCACAGTTCGCGCCGTGCGAGGACATCAAGACCGAGCGTAGGTTCGTCAAGGAACAATATCTGCGGATTCGAGATAAGCGCCATCGCAATACTAAGGCGACGCTGCATGCCGCCCGATAATGTTTTGGCTTTTTCTTTGGCAACCTCCGTAAGATTAAATGCCGACAGCATCTCGTTGGCTTTCTTCTGCGCGATTTTCCTGTCGCTGCCGTATATCCCGGCAATCAGTTCAAGATTTTCTTTGACAGACAAATTAGGCGCTACCGCAGTTTCCTGAGGTGAAACGTTTGTCTTTTCTTTAACCGCATTCGGATTGGATACAATACTGTCGCCAAGTAAAATGGCGTCGCCGCTTGTGGGCCGAATAAGGCAGGACAGCATTTTGATCGTGGTTGTCTTGCCCGCGCCATTCACTCCGAGCAGAGAGAACAGCTCCCCCTGTTTTATAGAGAGGTTGAGCATCTCCACGGCGGTCTTTGTTCCATACTTTTTTTCAAGGTCAAACGTTTGGATGGCTATCATTTTTTCACCTCAGGTTTGTCCTGCCCATTCATAATCCCCGTAAAGAACTGCACGAGCTTGTCGTTGGTGATAATGGCAAGGCCCTGCGTTTCGTCGCCGATCAACATCAGCGAATCGCCCGGCTTTATGCCGAAAACAGTCCGCGCCTCCTTAGGAATCACGATCTGTCCTTTTTCTCCGACTTTGACCATCCCAAAAATGTGTTTTCCGTTTAATGTGTTCACGCTAACTTCTCCTACTAGTATGGATTGTATAATAAATATAACTAATCATACCACAGGAACTGCTTAATAAGTGGTACGATTTTGACATTAATCATTTGGTTCGTGGTTCGAGTCCCCGGTCGGTCACTCTAGCCACACCTAGTTAAAATAAAGTTTTTGCTCCGTACTGGGTAAGCTGATAAATTGACTTTGCAAAAACAGATGGTCTCCCTCAATAGTGTCTTTTAGGGTAATATCAGGGTAAGCCCAATTCGAGGGAGACGACATGGAAAAACTTGCCCATCCTGGAGAATTTTGTCCAAATGCGACCTGTCCGGATTACGGGAAGTTGCAGAACGATCAAGCCCAGGCGAACCTTAAAAAGATAGGCAAAACCAGACGAGGCGTGCAGCGCTACCAATGCAAGACCTGCGGTAAAACCTTTACCGAGACGACTGGAACGATCTTCTTTCACAAGCATGCGCACTCCGATGAAATACTGGAAGTGCTGGCGCTCCTGGCGGAAGGCACCCGGATCAGCACGATCACGCGGGTCAAAGGGATCAAGGAAGACACAACCCTGCGCTGGTTGCGTGAAGCCGGGCGGCATGCGGAAGAACTGGATGCAGTGCTGATGAAGGATTTCCATCTCCAGCGTGCGGAGTTGGATGGATTGTGGTCCTTTGTTCAAAACAAGGGAGAAAAAAAGTCATCCGGAAAGCGCTGAACGTGGAACTTTCTGGATCTCCACCTTGTTGGACACTGACAGCCGCTTGCGAGCAGCCCGCGGGATTGGCAAAGACGAGACGGAAGCTAGCTTGCGGGTCTTTCAGACCCTGCAGCAACGCGGACATCCCGATAGTCCACCCCCGCTGATCACGGATGGCTGGGGCGGCATCGATGATGCCATCCTGGCGGTCTATGGGCTGGTGCCGGAGTATTCTGGCCGAGGCCGTCCACCTTCTCGCCCGAAACCAGGTCAAGATTGGCGTTATCTGCAAATGGTCAAACAACGCGATGAGCATGGTCATCTGCAAGAAATCAAACTCCGGGCCGTATGGGGTCCACTGGATGAACTGCTTGCATTGCTCGGCAAGAGCACCGCTTACATTGAGCGCAGCCACCTGACCGCTCGCTTGTTCAATGCCCGCTTGACCCGCAAGACCCTGGCTTTCTCGAAAGACCTATCCATGCACCAAGCCGCTCTGTCCTGGGAAGATGCTTACTACAACCTGGTCCGTCCGCATAAGAGCTTGCGCTTACGAACCCACCAAAAAACCCTGGCTAGATGGATCCTCAGAACTCCAGCAATGGCTGCTGGCTTGACCGATCATATTTGGACTGTTAAAGAGCTATTGTTGACTGTGCCTTTACCAACAAAGGCTAAAAACACTAATTAGGGAGACCATCCAAAAACACGAGGTAAGAATAAGATTCTGTTCCATCTAATTTGTGTTCCATAGATACGATATTCCCTTGGGGGTGAACTCCGCCTATTTTCGTTATGCCATTAAGCCATGGGCACTGTAGAAAGAAATCCTGCTTGACATGCGATCGTTGGTTCCCTATAATGATCTCAAGCTTTATTTGCATGGCTTCTGAATTTTTGAAATCATCCTGATGATCCATCTCCATCAATATCTGCTGGATCAGGCAGAATAAACGGCCTATCAATTTGACGTGCGCCATGGGAGACTTGAGTCCACATCCTTGAGATCCACGGTTTCCCCAAGAGCTATTCGCATCGAGTCCAATTTGTCAGGTTGAGGAAGGAGGATTATGTCAAACACTGAACTGGTAGTCGGTTCTTCTGCGCCTGATTTCAAACTCCCGTCAAGTGATGGCGGCGAGGTTGGGCTTTCCGATTATCGCGGCAAAAAAATCATCCTGTTCTTCGTCCGCGAGTACAACTGAATGCAGTGCCGTGCGTACGTCGCCCAGTTGGGGCGCATGAACGATGAGTTTGTCAAAGCCGGGGCGCAGATTCTGATAATTCTAGGAAACACACTGGAGCATGCCCGCCGGTATGCCGGGACGCTTAAAACGCCGTTCCCGGTGCTGGCCGATTCTGACCGCATGGTCTACCATCGCTTTGAACTCGAAAAGAACTTCATCGGGATCCAACGCACTGCCTCTGTGATCGTGGATCCGAACGGCGTGATTCAATATCTGAAGCGTTCCACGAATCCGATGACGTGGCTGCAGGAGAGCAAGGATTTGTTGCACGAGTTTCAGGCATAACCGAAGCGATGGGAAAATTCCGCATTTAGTATGATCTTGGCGAAGGCTGTCCGACCTTCTAGGCCCGGATAAGCAAAGGTTAGGTAAGGCAATGCAAGCATTCTTCAACCGCCCCGGGTTTCTGGGAACGCGTGCCCCCTTGCTCTCCGACCTGACGTTGGTCTTGATCTTGCTTACCGCCGTCATGTTTACCGCGGGGTGGCAGCTGGCGCGGCGGAAGCATTACGAGGCCCACCGCTGGCTTCAGACGGCGGCTGCCAGTTTAAACGCGATTGTTGTCCTTTCCGCGATGATCAATTCATTCGTCATCCACATCCTCCCCGGGATTCCCAGCAAGCTTCTGGAGGGTGACTACGGTGTCACGACTTTGCATGCTTTCGTGGGCACGATTGGCCTTGTCCTGGGACTCTTCGTAGTCCTGCGAGCGAATGGCCTGGTGCCGAAAGGCTTGCGTTTTAAAAATTACAAGCTTTTTATGCGCACATCCTACGCGATTTATATGTTGGCCACATTGATCGGGGTGATCGTTTACATCGAAGCGTTTGTCATCGGTATCTGAAGCGAATTTTCGTTGACCCGGTAATTGGAGAAATGAAACGCCATGTCCCGCGTTGCTTTGGTTTATCCGTACTTCCGGACAAGATCCGCAACAGAACTTTTGTTTCCACCGCTCGGCGCGGCCAGCCTGGCCAGCCAACTTCATATACTCGGGATCGAGACGAAGGTATTTGATTGCACTTTCGAGTCCTTTGCTGAAATTCAAAAAAAGCTAAGCTCCTATCAGCCGGATATTGTGGGGATTTACTCGATGGTGACCCTGAGCCGCAGCACCTTTCGGGTGGCCGAGATGGTGCGGGCCAGCCTCCCCGACAGCCTGCTGGTTGCCGGCGGACCTTTACCTACTCTCTATCCGGAACGATATTGTGGATCCTTCGACGCTGTATTTCGGGGAGAAGCCGATCTGAGTTTCCCCCGTTTTTGCCAGGATGTCTTCGAGCAAAAAATTTAACCGGTACCAATTAAAAAAATTGCCGCTTGAAAAATATGAGGGACTTTTCATCCAGCAAAACGAACTGCGGGTGGGAAACCCGCTGATCCATTATCGGGAAGAAGAGCTCGCTTCCTTCCCGCTTCCGGACCGGGACGGCTTCGACCATTTGGCTTATCAGGGGGTATGGCAGCAGCTGGACGGCTCGAAAACGACCTCCCTGATGATCACGCTCGGTTGTCCCTTCAACTGCGATTTCTGCTCCCGGCCAGTCTTCGGCAATCTGTTCCGCCGCCGAAATCTCGATGGGGTCTTCGAGGAGATCGAGCAAATTCGCCGCCTGGGGTATGACAGCCTGTGGATCGCCGACGATAACTTTAGCCTGGATCTTAACTTCCTTCGGGAGTTCTGCCGGCGCATCGCGGGACGGAAGATGCAGTGGAGCTGCCTTTCGCGTGTGACGGGGATTAATGAGGAAATTACCCGACTGATGAAAACATCCGGTTGCCGGAGGGTTTACCTGGGGATGGAAACCGGCAATCAAAATACGCTCGAACTGATGAAGAAAAAAGCCACCCTCGACGAGGGAAAAAACGCAGTTCACCTGTTCCATCAAGCCGGCATCGAAGTGTCCGCTTTTTTTATTGTCGGTTATCCGGGGGAAGACATTCCATCGATCGAAGACACCTTCCGATTCGCGTTGGAACTCCCGCTGGATTCTATCTCTTTCAACGTTCCCTACCCGCTGCCCGGTTCACAGCTGTTTGAGCGGGTCAGTAAAGTGGATCAAACCAAGGATTGGAATGAAGAGAACGAGGTCACTTTTCTTTATGAATCAGAGTTCGATGCAGACTGGTTGCGACGCCGGATCGGCGAGACGATGCAGGCATTTGCAGAAAAGAAAAAATGATTTTATCCCCGCTGTGGATCGGGCCCCGTTCACCTCAAATGCCTGAAGACAGCATCGGTGGGCTTCTCGAAGAGGCTTAGGAGCAGCGGCGCCAGCTTCCCCATCCTTTTCTTGATTTCGAACTGGGCGCGGCCCTTCAATATCCCAAACCACATTTTGGCCTCGGAAAAATCCGCGTTGAAAATCAGCACATGGCTGCCGAACGGGCTCTCGTCCGGATGCCAGTCGCGTGTAATCCGGTTTTTGGTGCGCTTGAAAAGCTCCGTGCCAGGAAGCGGATAGGGCATGCTCAAGCCCAGGTAGTCGAGCGGCAGCGAGGACGCAAAGTGTAGCGTCTGCAGAACGGTGTCGTCCGTATCCCCGGGATAACACAGGATGAAAAAAGCCCCAACCTCGAGTCCCGCCTGATGGGCGGCTTCGACAGCCCGGCGCGCCTCCTGCGTGGTGATCTTTTTGTTCATCCGTTCGAGCATGGCTTCATTGCCGGACTCTATCCCGAAGTAGATGCGCGTGCAGCCGGCCGCTTTCATCTCGAGGGCAGTCAGTTCGTCCAGTGCGTCGACCCGGCCCAGGCATTCCCATTTGAAGTCCAGAGCGCGGCGGCAGATCTCCCGGCAAACTCTGAGCGTCCGCTCCCGCTTCATTGTGAACACGTCGTCTGCGAAGGAGATCCGGTCGTAACCCAGCGCCAGCGCAGCCTCGATCTCGTCGACGACGTTTTCGGGCGAGCGCTCCCGGTATGAGCCGCCGAAGACCACGTTGCTGCAGAACTCGCAGCGGAACGGACAGCCGCGCGTGCTCATCACTGTTGTGATCGAATACCCGTATTTTTTCCTGCCGTAACGGATGTAGCTTTCGTTGGGCAGCAGCTCGCGGGCGGGGAAGGGGATGCGGTCCAGGTCCTTGGTGAAGGTGCGCTCCGAGGTGTAAACGAGATTGTCTGCGGCCGCCCCGGCGGCGTTCGTCCGGTAGACGATCCCGGCAACCTCGGCCAGCTCGGAGCTCTTTTCGAAAGCGCGCAAGAGCTCCAGCATGGTCTGTTCGCCTTCGCCGCGCACCGCCACATCGAAATATTCCAGGAATGGTTCGGGGTCGCAGGTTGGCAGCGGACCCCCGGCGACCAGCAGGGAGCAGTGCGGGCGCAGCTCCTTTGCGAAGCGGAAGCAATCCTCCTGCATGGTTACCATGCAGGAGATCCCGACCACCGCAGCCTTCACCGCCAGCGCTTTTTCCAGGGCTTCCCTTCTCTCCAGGAACGTGCAGTCAATCAGCTGCACCGTGTGCCCGGCCTGCTGCAGGCTGGCGGCGAGATAGCTCACCCCCAGGGGTGGGAAGCGGAAAACGGACCGGTCCCTGCGGGGGAGGAAAAACGGATAGATGAGCAAGACTGACGTCATACCAGGCTTTCGATTTTCAGCTCATACCTAAATTTCTGGATAGACGGTAGGAAGGTATACCCAAAGCCGGCCCAGGCCAATCGAGAACCGATCAGTTCCCTGCCTCGAAAAAGCCGGGCGCCCTCTACCTGGCCGAGCCTGAAGGCGACCCGGCAAGCGCTGCTTTCGAACCAGGCTTCGTCAGCGGTGACCTCATCCCAGCAGCCGATCGCCTTCCCCTCCAGGCGAATCCCAGAGGTGTCGCGGTAGCGGTCGAAGAAATGGGCCCCCTGCTCGTTCATTGCCACGACTTCGGTGATCTCCGGGGGAAGAGCGCTGGCATCGACCTCGACACTGACTCTGCCTGTCTCCGCCTCGATCGTGGTAACTACCTTCACCTCGGTCGAGAAGTCGGCTTCCGTGTAGATGGTTTCCCAATGGAACAGTTTTCTCAACATGCTGGAAGCGGAGGTCAGCAGGCCGCGAACTACGGGAAAATGGCGGATAACCGCCGCCATAAAATTTTTGGTGGCGTAGAGCATCCTGTTCTCCATAGTTCCACTCCCCGGCCTGGAGATTTTTTCCACGAGATTCAACCTGAAAACGGCCTGTACCGACCAGGTCGAACCTTCCTGCTCAAAAGCCAATTCAATGCTGCCCGGAAACAGGGTCTGAAGCCCGCACTTTACCACCGGAAAGCCAAAGCCCACGGCTTCCTCAGCCAATCCCAGACTATTGGAAACCAGGAGAAAACCTTTTGGCAAACAAGAGGTGGCATAATTCCCCTGCTCCTTCAGCCTGTGGGCAATTTTTAGAATCAATCCATGAGACAGCGGAACGGTAATATCCATAAGGGAATCACGTGGGGGAGGATATCTTTCAACAATCAACTCCGATTCTTGTTTCCTTTGGGAAGGCGGGCTTCTTAAAACAATTGACGACAATCCACCAGCCTGCGATAAGCCATGAAATTACGAAAACTGTACGAATGGCATACCTGGCAAGACTGAATTCATCCGCAAACTTTAAAAGCAGTTCCATTGTTCCGGGCATGGAGGGAAAGAAAAGCTGAGCGATGGATGTATTGAAGAAGCTGTAGATTAACGGCAACACCCAGACCGCAGCGAGAGAACGGGGATCAAGTTCGTTGATGCTGGTCAAGATTAACACGAGGGGGATGATCAGGATGATATTAGGCTCAGATAACCATGCCCTGCATAAAAAAAAGACCAGGATCAATGCAAGACTGCTCTTTAGTAAATCCCGGAGTCCTTTTATGCCCGGCTTCAAAGCATAGGTTGCGAGGCCCAGGGCCGGAACCCATAACCATCCCACAAACCACCATAGCCCGGGCAGCTGGTAAGAACCTTTTAGGTATTCCAGGAAGGTCATGAATGTCAACCCGCCACCCACCGTAAAATGAGCATTCCAATGCTGAAGAATCGGTGATGGGTCCCATCCAAATATGACGAATGGGGCCAGGCAAAACAGAAGGATGCTTGGCGTGAATATTGCAAAATACTGCAGCGTGCGCTGTAACGACATTCCTGACAGGTACACAAATATTACCAGGCAGAGCGGAAGGGCGGTGGGTTTTAAGGAAATAGCCAGGGCAAGCAGGATTGCTGAACTGGTCAGTTTCCCCTCGCTGATAAAAAAAAGAGATAGGAGAGAGAGCAAGGCAACGATAGAATCAAATTGTCCCCATGCGGATGACGTGATAAGAAGGAACGGATTGAAGAGCAAGAATATCCAGGCTCCTCGTGATATTTTTTCTTGAACACCCAATTTGTTTAATATATAAACCACCAAATATGCAAGACAAAGATTGGCGGCGATGATGGGTAGCTTGATGGCCAGATTGTAAAGGAGAAGATTGGGAACGATCTTATACGTACAAAGATAGATAAGCCCCAACACCAATGACCAAGGAGGAAAATATCCAAACGTGGTGATTCCCTGAAAAGTGCTGTTATGGAAAACAGCAATCAGGTTCTGAGCAATGTACGGATTCTGCCCCGTGCCCACCAGATACCCTGTGGCCATTAAGATGCGCATGTCATACGCATGCCCAAACAAGAGCGCAAGGACAACTTGTAAAATTATACTTAAAGCCAGGAGAAGTCGACCGGGAGTCGAAAATCTTTTATGCGGATGAATATCTTGAAGAGATGGGGCTGGATGAACCATATTATCGGGCTTTCACCTTTCGACTCTGCAGGATCGAAAGCACCATGACGAAGCCATAACTTAAAGTAAAAGGAACCAGAATTAATAGCACGGTAAAGTTCGTATGCTCTATAGCAGTCCCTATCGCCCAGAGCCCAACCATTACAAAAACCAACTCCCATATCCACAGGAGGTCCAACGGTATCTGATACTTCATCAGGCGCCAATCGTGCTTATTTTGAAGATTGGCGTACTTTGGAGTCCTGGTAAACTCCCAGACACGATCCGTGAATAAGGCTTTGCCAGCTTCACGCATATTGCTCAGACTAATTCCAAAACCGAGCAGCAGTAGGACCAAAAGGCTTGCCAGATTTCGTACCAGAGAAATGTTTTGGATCTTCAGGGTGGAAACCAGAGAGATCCATGGGGCAAGTGTGCAGAGGGCTATAAAAGGACCCAGGACTCCCCAGGTCAGATTTTGCACGAAAATTACAGGGGTAGCTCGCGTTGCAAACAGGTTATCGTAAAAAGGAATCAAGGTGTTTACCTGGGGGGTGTGGGGAGTATTCACTCCCAATAACACGGCCAAACAGCTCAACACGAAGGAGATGACCATCAGAGGATGGATCATATATCCTGTCAAATGAAGGAATGCCTGAAAACGCTGCTTGAACCCAATTTTGCGATTCTGAAGAAGTCCGGGAAGAATTTTCTTTGCGTTCCTCAAAGAACCACATGCCCAGCGGCCCTGTTGCTGTTTGAAACTGGAGACCGTGGGGGGAATCTCTCCTGGACACAGAAGATCTCTCAAATAAAGAATCCGGTACCCGAGGATCTGCATGCGGTAGCTCAGGTCCATGTCTTCTGCAAGGGTATCTGCCTGCCAGCCTCCAGCCTCCAGGATGGCTTTCTTTCGGAGCACTCCTCCACTGCCGTTAAAATTTTGGAAACACCCGGCAGCATATCTTCCCGGTTGTTCAATGACGAAATGAATATCGATAAGGGCGGAAATCGCTTTCGTCAGCAGGTTGTAGTCCCGGTTGAGATGAGTCCATCGGCTTTGAACAACCCCCAACCGTTCGTCTTGAATAAAATGAGGTATCGTGTTGAGGAGAAAATCTGCAGGCGGGACGAAATCCGCATCGAAGATGGCAATAAACTCCTCTTGTGTCCTTTTGAGCGCCGCCTGCAGGGCACCGGCCTTGTACCCTTGTCGGCTCCCGCGGCGCAACACTCCTATTTGGAGGTGTTTTTTTGAGTATTCATCGACAACCCGATCCACTTCCAGGGTCGTATCATCGTCCGAATCATCGAGGATCAAGATTCTGGCTTTTTCAATCCCGTATGCTTCCGCCATAGCAGCACAGGCAGCCACCAGCCTTCGAATGACATATCTCTCATTGTAAACCGGCAGTTGAATTGAAACGGTGGGCCGGGCCAGGGTATGTTCTGGCAGGACCGGAGTCCTATAACTTCGGGCCGCGTTCAGCAGGTAATAATAATTGAATCCGTACAGAAAGAAAAGCAGGGTAAGGATCAGCGAAAGTGTAAATAAAAGCACTTGTATGAACATCCTGTCTCATCTTCTTGCCTGGAGGATGGAGGTTCCTGGCACTCGTTGTCCAACTCGCATCCATCTGGCAAATCGAATCAAGAAGGAGAACTCACAGCGATGGCATCTACACTGCTGTCAGGTGGGAAAATCCTATCCCGCCCGTTTTGATATTATTGAATCACGGATTATCCGATGGTTATGGAATTATACAACTAATGGCTCGCGAGGATTTTAGCCGCTGCTTCTTCAAAAGAAAATCTTTTTCCCCCCTGTGGATTATACGGATGTTCCTTGATCGTGTTATAAAAACGCCAATGTGTTCAAAGCGATGGTATTGATCAAACAGCGGAAACCCCTTTCCGTCCTCACGACGTCCACCCCGAAAAGACGAGCGGCTAATCCACAGAAGGATATCCTGGTGATATCTAATATTTTCTTCAAGGCATATAGCCCGGCTTGGAAAATGGGGATTTCCTTTCACCCCCTTCCCCTTGAAATTTCACTGCCCTTGAAGGTATCCAAAAAATCAGCTTGGTCAGGCAACTTTTTGGATGCTCATCCCTATGCTGGTACTACAACCTTCCCTTTTTCCGTCAGGAACCAACGCCTGGCGAGTCCATGGCAGCCATTGCTGATTGGACAATCTGAACAGACGGTCCGGGGCGTGTTGCAATCCGCGCCGATTTCCTGTAAATATCCCTTGTCGGCCAGTTCATTCGCCATCTGAAGCGCCATATCCGGGGAAATATTTAGTATTCTAGCGATCCCAAGCAGGCTCTGCATATCTCTATCCCGGATCGTTCTCAGAAATTCATAGAGCATATCAGAAGAGCCTCCCGACCTGATAAACCGCGACCGCCAATCCCAGGGACAACGCCAGCTGCATCCCAACACTGGCTGCGGTCCATTTCCAGGATCGGGTTTCCTGCTGAATGGCCGCCAGTGTCCCGACACACGGGATGAAGAGAATTTGGAATACCAGAAATGCTAATCCTGCAGCCGGGGCCATGCTGCTTTTCAGTACGTTTAAATTGCCATACAGGACACCCAGGGTGGCTACCGTATTTTCCTTGGCAACCAGGCTGGTCAGCAAAGCGACCAACACAGGCCAGGGCAGCCCCATCCAGCGTCCGATTGGTTCCAGGAATTTGCCTGCCGTACCCAGGTAGCTGGTCATGACGTTTCCGGTGGGGAAGTACGACAATCCCCACACGAATAATGTTGCCACCAGGATCGTGGTGCCGGCCTTCTTCAGGAAGCTCAGGATGTTATCCCAGATGTAGATGCTGATTGTTCTGAAGTTGGGGAGATGATAGAGCGGCAGTTCCATGATGAAGGGAACGTGTTCGTTCTCGAAGAAGAAGTGGTGCAGGACTACCCCCAGCCCGGCCAGGATCAGCAAACTGCAGCCGACCAACCCCCACGAAATCCAAAAAGCGTTCGAGCCGAAGAAAACCGCGGCCAAGATGGTAATGACCGCCATGCGGGCAGTACAGGGCACCAGGGGGATCAGCAACGTGGTGAGCAGTCGCGCCCGGCGCGACTCGATGATCCGGGTTCCTAAAATCGCGGGTACATTGCAGCCAAAGCCGAGCAGGAGGGGTATAAAACTTTTGCCATGCAAGCCCATGCTATGCATCCAGCGGTCCGAAAGATAAGCGGCCCTTGCCATATAACCGGTATCTTCCATGAAACCCAGGATGGCGAAGAAAATGACCAAAATCGGCAGGAACGTCAAAACCATCCCGATGCCGCCCAGCACCCCACCCGTAAAGAATTGGACCAGCCATCCGGGACCGTGCACCCAACTGCTGCGCAGGATTTGGGCCAGGTGGCTGATCCACAGGCTCAGCCAGGCTTGAATCGGGATGCCAACTTTATAGGTCAGAAAAAATACTCCGCCGAGAAGGGCGATCAATGTGATCATGCCCCAGAAGGGATGGGTTAAGATCTTGTCCAGGCGGGCGGTCATCCCGACCCGGGTCACTTTTGGCTCGACCATCGCCGCCCGGATGATGCGGGCCACCCACTCGTAACGGGCGCCAGCGATGTCCAATATGGCATCCTCGTGTTGGTATAGCAGGGCGTGCACATTTTCCCATGCTTCGGCCGGCATGGCGGATCTCATCAACTTGGTTAACTCTTCGTCCCCTTCCAGTAGTTTGAGAGCCACCCATTCCTCTGGATAGGAAGGCAGGACGTATGAATCGATGAGGCCCATAAGCTGATCCAGTACAGCCTGGTGGGTTGGCAAAATCAAGGGTCGTTTGGGCTGGTAAGGGCTTGCATGGTTTGACATGCGAAGAATAGCTTCTTCGAGTTCCGTCAGGCCCACCCCTTTGGAGGCAACCATCGGTACGACAGGAATGCCCAGCGCCGCCTCCAGGACCTTCGGCTCAATCTGGATCTCCTCCTGTTCGGCCACGTCGATCATGTTGAGCGCCACTACGACCGGCACTGGCAGGAGAAGGAGTTCTGCCACCAAATAAAGGCTGCGCTCCAGCGTGGCTGCGTTGACGACGGCGACGATCAGATCGGGGTGTTCCTTGATAATATAGTCGCGAGCCAAACGCTCTTCTTCGGAGCTGGCTGTCAGGCTATAGGTCCCGGGTAGATCAACAATGGAAAAGCTAAGTCCTCTGAATCTGAACGTTCCGATCTTGCACTCGATCGTTTTCCCGGTCCAGTTGCCCACATGCTGGTTCAAGCCGGTGAGTGAGTTGAAGACGGAAGATTTCCCTACATTGGGTTGGCCGGTAAGAGCAATGGAAAAGCCGCGCCGGGCTTTTGTCTCAGGTGCGATGGTTTTCTCTTTCCCGGCAGCGGATACCAGGATGTGAACGGCTTCTTCGCGACCCAAAGCGACCCGCGAACCGCGTAAAGATATAAGGAGAGGACCATGGTCACTGTTGCGAATAACGGTAACTGGAGCGCCCGGCGTGAATCCCAGGGCGGCCAGTCGCGAAAGGACCGTTCGGCCGCCTTCCAGCCGACGGATAACGGCGCGCCTGCCGGGCTCGAGTTCCATCAATTGCAGCATTGTTGCCTCGTGGTCGATGCGACCATTAAATCGACCTCTCGACAAAGATGTATTTGGCAGCCGGGAAACCGACCGTCACTTTCTTTTTCCCCAATTTAAGGCTGATCGTCTGGTTAAAGGCAAGAACCTCAGTCACTTCGGCCTGAGCACCCGGGGTCATCCCATTCGTCTCCAGGAACTGTAAAAGTTCGTGGTTGTCTTCAGCCGTTTCGTGAATGCGCCGGATGATCACTTTCTCTCCAGGAAGAATGCTTGTGAGTGGGAGCCAGCCAGCCGCGACATGTTCATAGCCGGGCAGCGGGTTGCCGTGTGGACAGAGTTGAGGGTCGTCCAGGTTGGTGCGCATCTTGTCCTCGATCTCATCCGAGATCGAGTGCTCGATTTGATCTGCTTCGGCATGGACGCGTGACCAGGGGACCTTTAACATGCGCGCCAGCATCCATTCGGTGAGCATGTGACGGCGGATGACCGAACTGGCAGCGTCACAGCCAGCTTCTGTCAGATAAATGCCCCGGTCCTGATCGACCGCGATCCAACCATCGCGTTCCATGCGCTTGAGGGTCACGGTCACGGTTGGCGGAGCCACTTCCAGGGATTCAGCCAATCGGGCGGCGATCACTGCCTCGCCATCGCGTTCCATCACATACAGGATGGCCAGGTAATCTTCAATGGTCGGAGTGGGGCGGTTTTCGATTGTGGTTTTCGTGGATTGTGCCATTTTTCACCTTGACTCAAATATGGGCCGCATGTTATATTAATCAATAATATTAGTATATACTAATATTATTGATTGTTTTTTGCTAAAATTTATTCTAACATATCCATAAGGCCTGTCAAGCTCGGCAGCGCCTACAAAGTTGTCAGCCTCAGACGGTCCCGCGAGGGTTTCTTTCGGACTGCCGGGGAGTGCTTTTCAAAATGAAAAGGAGGTCGGGATGAACACAGATAACGCACGGATCCTGGTGATCGGGGCAGGGGTGAACGGCTCGATCTGCGCCGTTGGGCTTTGCAAGGCAGGATTCGAGGTGGCCGTGCTCGCTCGGGGAAAGCGGTACGAAGAGCTCATGAACCAGGGGATTGTCATCGAGGATCCTTTCAAGAAAACGCGCAGCATTACAAAGGTTCCGGTCATTCATACCCTTGATCCGGAAGATTGCTACGAATATATCCTCGTAGTCATTCGCAAAAACCAGGTTCCCGAGCTTCTCCCGGTACTGGCTCAAAACCGGTCCACAAACATCGTTTTTATGATCAACAACCCTTCAGGGCCTGAGATCTATACTGATGCGCTCGGTAAAGAGCGGGTCCTGCTTGGTTTTGTGTTTGGCGGGGGGAAGCGGGACGGCAGCGTGATCCGCGCCATCGGTGGAGTCGGTACTTCGATCGGGGCAACCCCTTTTGGAGAAATTGACGGCCGGATCACCCCAAGGCTGACGCGGCTGATCGGAATCTTACGCCAGGCGGGCTTTAGGGCAAAGCGCTCCACCCGGATTTCAGATTACCTCGCCACGCATGCCGCTCTCGTTGCTCCCCTTGCCCAATTGCTCATTCAATATGGTTGTGATAACTACTCCCTGGCCCGGTCGAGCGCCGACCTCGGCTTGCTTGTCGATGCAATGCGCGAGGTGCTCCAGGTCCTTCGCGCGAATGGTTTCAGGATTGTCCCCCCCAGTATGGCGGCCTTCTTCGGAGTGACCCCAAGGTTCATCCTGGTCGGCGCATTTCGTTTAGTCCTTGCCACCAGAATTGCCGAAGTCGGCGCCGCCTGGCACTGCACCCAGGCACCTGATGAAATGCACCAGCTTGGGGTGGAGCTCATGGCGCTGGTTGAAAAGTCAGGACTCCCAGCCCCTGCACTTCACAAGGTCTTTGCAGCAGGTACACGGGAGGGATAAAACGATGGGCTTCTTCGACATTTTCCAGCTGGCCGGGTTGATATTTTTCCTGATTGTCTTCCTCGGCCGGACCCTGATCCTGTGGCTCAGGCAGGGGATTAACCCATTTGCCCTCGGCGCCGGGAAAAAAGGACTGCCGCGTTTGTTTGAACTGGCTTTGTTCCCATGGCTGGTTCTTTGGATGCTCGCGGTGCTTTTCTCCGCAATGCGCATTCCCTTCCGGATCATACCCTTATCCTGGAATCCAGTCGTCCTGGACCTGCTCCCCTTGAATTTGATTGGCATCCTCATGATCCTTTTTGGAGATTTTGTGTTCGTGTGGGCTTTGATCTCCCTGGGGAACTCGTGGCGCGTAGGGATTGACGAAAGAACAGCGGGCGCTTTGGTGACGAATGGAGTATTTGCCCTTTCCCGCAACCCGATCTTTGTTTTTCTTGACCTTTATCTTATCGGGACGTTCTTGATCGACGGCAGGCTGTTTTTTCTGATCTTTGCGGTCGTCACCGCCCTTGGCATCCACTACCAGATCCTGCAGGAAGAAAAATTCCTGTCAACAAAATACAATCGGGCATACCAGACTTATCGCTCACGGACCGGCCGGTATGTCAGCCTGGTTAGGAGGCGGCCCGTGGCCGGTCTGCCAAAAATGAATTCAAAGGAACGGAAAGACTGGCTGCGCCGTTTTAACCGGAAAGTAACCAATCCACTGATGATGACCTTCGCTGGTCGAAAGGTGTATACCGTTGTGGATCATGTCGGGCGGCACTCAAAAAAGCAGTATCACACGCCCGTGCTGGGCCAGCTGGCCGGGGACGCCTTTTTCATTCCGCTGCCGTACGGGGTAGATACCGACTGGTGCCTCAACGTGCTAGCGGCAGGTGGTTGTGTCGTCCATTCGAATGGGGGCACCTATGATTTGACCTCTCTACAGATCGTGGAGGCTGCCATCGGAGCCGCGGTTTTCCCTCCCGTGGATCGCTTCCTGCTCCGTTCTGCCGGAGTACGAAAGTATTTAATGGCAAAACGAACACCGGACGGGCAGCCGTGATGACCGACCCCATCGTTCTGAGTTTGAAATTCGGCTTCACCCGGTGTTATCTGCTCAAGTGCTCCAATGGCTACCTGCTCATCGATACATCCTACCCAGGCTACTTTCCGCAATTCCAGAAATCCGTTGACAGTCTGGGGATAGACATATTGAATATCAAATATTTGCTATTGACACACCACCACGATGACCACGCCGGGTTTGCGGCGGAATTGGTCAAGAAAACAGGATGCCGGGTAATCGTCCACCGGAACGCCGTAGCACCTTTGAAACAGGGCGAGTCAGAGACCACGATGAAGCCAGCCAATCGTCGTGTGATGTTTGTATTCTCGTTCTTTAGCTTGTTTCATCGGCAGTTCAGATTTCCTCCAGTGCTCCTTGGTGAAAATGACGTTATACTGGACGGGGATGATTTTCAGCTATTGAAGAGCATTGGGCTGGATGGCATCCTCCTGGCGACCCCGGGTCATTGCCGCGATTCCATTTCAATCCTCATGTCCGATGGACGTGCTTTTGTCGGGGACGTGGCGATGAATTTCCTGCGCCCAACCGGGATCGGACACCGTCCAATTTATTTTGAAGACATCCGCGCGGTATATGAAAGTTGGCGAAGACTTATTGAACAAGGTGCTAAAGTCATTTATCCCTCTCATGGGAGACCTTTTTCTGCCCGGGAACTTGCGTGGGGATCGCAGTCATCCTGAGCTGCGGGGCAGCTGCGCGGTCAAACGCGGGTGTGTTGCGGCGAATATCCTTCTGAACAGCTTCCTGGAAAACCAGGTCGCTCTTAAATCGATTAAAAAAGGTAATCTGTGACACAACCCAAGGTTCAGCAACCAAAATCCTCCCCGATGAAAACCCCAGTAATTTCCCTGCTGCTCAATCTCCTGGTGGTAGTATTCGGCCTGGCAATAATCCTTTTTGTTTCGGCAGGGCGGCTGAACTGGATCCAGGCCTGGGCCTTCATCCTGGCTTTTGGTGGTTTTCTGACCTTCTACGGTCTGTGGGTACTGCGTAACGATCCTGGACAAATGAATGAACGCAGCCGGGTCGGGCAAAACACCAAAAGCTGGGATATGGTCCTGCTCAGCGTATACGTCCTCCTCCTGATCTTCACGTTGGTCCTGGCAGGCCTGGATGCTGGACGTTTCGGCTGGGCGGCAGCTCCAATGGCTTTGCAGATTCTGGGCTGGTTGGGCGCAGCTTTCGCAGGATTCCTGGTCTTTTGGAGCGCATCGGTGAATACCTTTCTCTCCCGGACTGCCCGCATCCAGGACGATCGCGGTCAGCAGGTGGTCGATACCGGTCCATATCACCGGGTGCGCCATCCAATGTACCTGGGGGTGATTCTGTTGATGATTTCGCTCCCCCTGTTGCTCGGCTCGCTTTGGGCGCTGATTCCGGGGGGGTTGATCGGTGCCTTGTTCGTTATAAGAACTGAATTGGAGGACCGCATGCTGCGCCAGGAATTGCCTGGCTACACGGATTACGCCCGCCGTGTGCGCTACCGGTTGTTGCCTTGGATCTGGTGAGAATAAAGTAGTTGCCCACCTTGGTTGAACAGGGGGAACTTCCTTGACAACAACCCATATACAAGTTAGAATATACAAGATAATATAAAGGAACATTTCATGACAGTTCGGCTTGTCATTCTGGGCTTATTACGGGAGCGCCCTCTCTACGGCTACGAGATCAAACAGATCATCGAGGAGCACATGAGCGATTGGACCTCCATCGCGTTTGGCTCGATTTACTTCGCACTGGATAAACTGGCGGAGGAGAAATTCGTCGAGAAAGTGGAAGTCGAACAGGAAGGCAAACGTCCATCCCGCAGTGTGTACCAGATCACTGCAGCCGGGCGGGAGGAATTCTTGCGAGTGCTGCGCGAAAACTGGCAGCAATTCGAACGGCAGTATTTTTCGCTGGACGTTTGCCTGTTCTTTTTGGACAGCCTGCCCCTTGACGAGGTGCTTGCTTACCTGCGGAGTCGCAGGAGCACCCTGCAAACTGCGCTCGCATATGTTCAGAGTCACCGCGAGGAGCAACTGGCCTTACCTGAAGTGCCGCCCCTGGCCGCCGCTATTTTCGACCACACCCTCGTTCACACCCAGGCTGAACTGAACTGGGTAACAGAACTGTTGGAAAAACTGGCAAGCAGCAGAGATCAATAAACCGTCTTTTTTTAGCCGAAATTCTAGTTTGAATATTCAATCTAAAATAAAGGAGAACATAATGACCAAACCCCGTATTCCAGAAACCGATCAAGGCATTCAGGGTGAACTCACCGTTGCCCAATACGACCTGATGCAGCGCGGCCTCCGTGACAAGGGCTGGATCGAAACGCCCAGCCTGCTGAAAACCGGCATCACACATGGACAGGCGCTCGAGGTCGGCCACGGACCGGGCTATCTGGGCCTAGAGTGGCTCCAAAAGACCACAGACACGAGCCTGACCGGGCTGGATATCAGCCCGGATATGCAGGCACTGGCCCAACGCAACGCCGAGGCTTACGGATTAGCCCCGCGTACCCAATATCGGCTGGGCAGCTGTGACCAGCTGCCATTCGACGATAATACCTTCGACGCGGTTTTTACCAACGGCTCCCTGCACGAGTGGGCCAATCCATGCGGCGCTTTTGATGAGATCTGGCGCGTGCTGAAGCCGGGAGGCCGGTATTTCATCTCCGATTTGCGGCGCGATATGAACGGACTGATGCGCACATTTTTGTGGTTGAACGTCCGCCCGGCAGCCATGCGCCCCGGTCTGAGTACATCGATCGGCGCCGCCTATACGCCTGCGGACCTGGCCACCATGCTTGCGAAGACCCGCCTGAAGGAAGGAAAAGTTTCAGGAAATTTGATTGGGGTGATTATTTCCGGGGTCAAATGATCCGCCGGCGGCGAACAGGCTGTCCGATTCACTCCCGGGGGGTTGGCTGAGCCGGCGCTCGACAGGCTGTTTTGTCCTCACTTCGATCTTCCATAAACCGGGATTTTTCCCCGGATCACCTCACACGGCTGGCGTCCAGCCTCAGTGACCAGGGGGACCCCCTCTGGTTTTATCCAATCCTGGAGTCCAACCAGGAACTTGGCCCTCTGGCGTATGGCAATGCACCTGTCAATGCAGGCACCCGGTCGGCAAGGGCCGCAGGCAGCATGCTGCCATCGCCGCGCGATGAGCACAGGCTGAATGTTATTTACTCACCTTACGCAGAGAGAGAGAAACTGGACGTAGTTCACGGAGGATGGCATAAGCGGACTGAATGGCTTGAAGGTACAGTTTGGACTTGATGGCAAAATGGTTGAGATTGGTTGCGCCTCGAAGCAGCGGGTAATATAGATAATCAATCGCATGCCCCGTGCCTGGGTTTAGGATATGCCGATACAGAAAAGGAAATTTGAAGGCAGGTATAAAATAGAGTGAGTAGAGCCGTGGTTGGGCCGATCATCAATCATCAAGAAACTTAACCATGATGAAACTACACAAACCGTACATGTTTCTAATTTCAATAGTGGTGTTCTTGGCAGTGATGGTGACCGGGTCATTATTGCTCTACAGAGAGTGGCGTGACAATCAAATCGCTTTCGTGGGGGATTATCATGGAGAAAGACACGGGTTATACCGATTGAATTTATTCTATGGTGGGCCCATCATGATTGCATCGGGTCCTATCGCCGAGCCTAGATGGTCTCCAGATGGCACCGAGATTGCGTATAGCTCATCTACAGATAAAAATGGAGAACCACCCTATCGTATAGCTGTAATGAATGACAGCGGAAAAAACATCCGACAACTGACAGAAGGAGAGGTTCGCGATTATTCTCCAACCTGGTCGCCCGACGGGAGGAGGATTGCATTTATAGCGGCTCGTGACTATGAAGGGGGATCGCCGTTGGCAATTTTCGTTATTAACAGGGATGGGGGCCAGCCAAAACAGATTACACCATATTCATACTTCAGCGACCTATCCTGGTCACCTGATGGTAGTTGGATTGCGTACAGCTCATTCAACGGTATCTATTTAGTGAGCCTCGATGGTGCCCGCAACAAGCAACTAACCGATCAATGGACCGACAGCTTTCCTGCATGGTCTCCGGATGGAAAATACATTGCCTTCCAGTCCACCAGAGACGATCCAAATAACCACTTCGATATTTATGTGATGCGCTCAGATGGAACGGATCTACGTCGTTTAACCACAAACCCTGCCCACGACCGCCAGCCATCCTGGTCGCCTGATGGCAAGAAAATAATATTCGAGTCGAATCGTGATTCGGAAGATTGGATATATCACATCTATATTATGAACGCCGACGGCGCACAGCAAAAACGTCTGGTCGAAATTGAGAGTAATTCACCCATCTGGCGTCCATAACCCGGGAATCTATTTTCCGTTACAGGTATTTGGAACTTCTGAGAATTTGTATGAATAAGGGACCGGCGAATTGTAGCTCATGTCGTTCAACAGCTTGTAAGATGCTCCGAGATAAGTGTTCAAAACAATCCGGAAGGTATTCACTGGTGAGATCGTCGGGTAGAGCTGGTCGGAATGGCCCGGCAGGTAATAAGCGTTCAATATCTTGAACTCGTCGCTGCCAGTCTGAAACCACGGACCCGTATCGGACTGCAGGATGATGACTGGCGGCCTCGGCGAGTTGGCAATCAGGGTTGAGGCGGCTTTTTCAAGTTCCCGGTTTAAAAAGGGATCTGGTTTCGGTAGCCTTCCGTATAGTTTTGCTGTGTATAGAGATCCTCTTCGTTCAAATACGGAGCCGCGGCGGAGGGGGTGCCATCCGGGTTAAACACGAACGGAGGATGCGGCGAGATGATCTGCAAGAAGACAAATTTCGGGCCCGGCATTTGGGCCAGCTCCTCGATTTTGTCGAAATCACTGAGCGTGCGCTGGCGGTAGAGATTGCCGTCGATCTCATCGAAGTTGACCCAACCCAGGTTTTGCAGGGGCAGGGCCAGCGTGGTGCGCAGTAGAGTAGTTTCAAAGCCCGTCATCGCTGTCCGCCAGGGGGAGGTTCCGTAATAGACATCGGCATTATCGATCTCGCTCCAGGCGAATCCTGTGGCAAAGGCGACGGTCTTGTAGCCAACATTTTGCAATTCCACCCGGATCGCGCTGGTACGGATGTCGTTCCACAGATGGCTGCGGTCCAGATTGTTTGGTACGAAGGTGTCATCCAGGTGCTGGAGATAATCCAGGTTGAGGGATGAACCGATAGATAGCTCCGAGCGGGCGTAATTGCTCTGGCTGCAGTTGGCCACGTAGAATCCCATCCCTTCGAGACTCTGAATAAACCCGCTGTCGTCATAATCGAAAGCCTTCAGGAGCACATCCGGACGAGCATAATCCTCCGGAATGATGTAATAAATATCCGGCAGGGTCTGGCCTGGCATTTCATGCAGGGATTGAAGGGGGGCGTGCGGCGCAGGCGAGGTCTGCACCCCCTGAACGATCGACCACCCGGACACTTCAACTGCCGGAATGAGCATCAGCACAAGCGCGACCGCGTTCAACCCGGGAGTGGGTTTCTCGGCTCCCGCTTTGAGGAGTGAGGCTAAAAACAAGGCCAGAAGGGCAAAGGCGAACCATAAGCCGCCCAGCCAGGCAGTCAGGTGTGGGATTTTCCATTTCTGTGCGATCAAATGATCGATATGACCGTAGGAATAAAAAAGCAGGACCAGGACTGCGACCGCCACTGCCGCTTGGTAAGGATTGCGATAAATCAGTTTAAGAAATAAAAACAGGAGGAAGGTGAGGATCATAGAGACGACCAGCGGCCTGAACCCGGCTGTATATTTAACCTCACCGAGATTGGCATAGAGCAGCGCCAGGATGGGATAAGCCGCCAGAAAGAAGGGATACCATGGCAGTCGCAGAATTTTTGGCATTAGCACCTTTCTGGTAAAGGGGTCCTCTACTTGGTTTCCTGCTCCTACAGGGTCGTGAGACCCAAAACGGCGTTAATCCAATCTAGAGCTATCTGAACCCCGGAATAATCCTCGCTGGAAAGCTCGGCCCAGGCATTCTTGAGCTGGGACTCGATGTAGCGGTTTTCCAATCCCTGCGGATGCCGCAGAAGGTCCGCGGTGATGCCGCGCTGGCGCATCAGCGTCCCGTCGGGCAGCCAGGCAGTCAGGAAATACGCGGATGGGTCGAAGGACTGCTGGTAGCGGCGGGCGGTATTGAAGAATTCGACGGTCAGCTGCAAATCCTCCCTATCCGCGCTGGTTACCGTTTGAGATTCAAGATATTTTTGAAATCCTGCCTCCATTTCATTGAATGAGATCCCCAGGTTGTTGCGCAGGGAGATGTCGATTACCGCAGAAATTTTCTGGTTCCCAGGCGGAGGGATTGTCCGGTAGAATTCATTGAATTTCGTCCAGCCGTAGGTGTCGACCAGGTACTTTACCAGGCCGGCAGCCTCAATATATCCGATTTCGTGCTGCTGGTTGTAGAAATCATCCGCCAATTTTTGAAGGGGGATGTACCAGCCCAGGTCGAGCAGGGCGGCAGCCCGTGGTGCGATCGGTTCCGGTTTGAAATGCCCGCCGGTCAGGTAGACGGCCAGACCTTCCAAGAAAATCGATGGAAGGAATGTGCCTCCAATTTGGCCATCATAGAAGTGGACAAACTCATGGTGCAGGATGATGCCGGTATTGTTGGCCAGGTAGTTGTTGTCCAGGTAAGAGACGTAGACCTCCCCCGCGGTAAATCCGCCGTTGCCCAGGACGCGCGGCATGAAGATAAGGGTGATCTTGCCTTTCAGGGCGGTATGCATCTGCCCGGCCACTTCTGCCGACTGCTCGTCCGCAACCTGTCCCAGGCTGTTGATGTCGCGGGCCGCGTCGGTCCCGCTGATGTAATAGATATTGCAGCAAACGGTTGTGGTTTCAACCCAGTGCGCCTGCGGCGCGGGCGGGGGGACCTGATCGGCCGGGAGGAGGAAAACAGTTTCGCTCCACGTGGTTTCATCAGGAAGGCTGGTAAAGGTCAGGGTATAGGTACCGGGATCCAAATGGTGCGTATCCCAGACCCACCACAGCTCTGCCTCGCTGCGTCTTCCGATTCCATAGGATGCAAACCCGGCGCTGCCGAGTGTTTTCCCTTGGAAGAGGACTTCGATATGGTGCGTCGCGCCGTCATACGCTGCCGGGGCAAGAACTTCGAAGCTGACCTGGTCACCGACATACAGCAATCCGTCCGGGTGTGTGATGACTTCGAATGGGCTGGCTGCCCCGCCAATGCTGCACCCGATCATGAAAACGCAGGGGAGCAGGATGACCGCGATCAATAACCAGCGCAGGGAGGTTGATAATCTTTGCATACCGGAAGGCCTGGGTCCCAGGAAATTGAAATGATATTATCCGATCAGGATGATAGGGTCATTAAATATTCACAGGGCGCAAGGATGCCATTTTCGCTTCCCTGTCAGGAGCTCGCTGGAATTTCTGTTTTAGGATGAACGAGGTTTGGGCTAATTCGCAGCCCGGTTCAGGCCACTTTCCTGCCCTTGGGCAGCTGCCTTTCGATTTCGAAGGCCGCCTCCAGGGCCAGCGCTACGGAGCGCGCCTCGACGATTTCGATCCCATCCGGCCAGGCTTCACCTCTGCGCAGCCGCTTGGGGACAATCGCCGTCTTGAACCCCAGCTTCGAGGCTTCCCGCAGCCGCACCGGCATCTGCCCGGGCATGCGCAGTTCCCCGGCCAGGCCTATCTCGCCAATCAGCACGGTGTCTGCACGGAGCGGGGCGTCCTTCATGGAGGATGCCACCGCCGCGGCAACCGCCAGGTCGGCGGCAGGCTCGTCGACTTTCAGCCCCCCCACCACATTGACGAAAACGTCCTGCTCGGCCAGGCGCAGGTTCAGCCGCCGGGTCAGCACGGCAGTGATCATCTGCAGGCGATTCAAATCCACCCCGTTGGGGGTGCGGCGGGCATTGCCGAACTGGGTCGGGCTGGTCAGACCCTGGACCTCGACCAGCAGCGGGCGCGTCCCTTCCATGGTGACCGCGATTGCCGATCCTGCCGCGTTGACCATCCGTTCAGCCAGGAAAGCCTCCGAGGGATTGGTCACCTCAGCCAGCCCGCGTTCGACCATCTCGAACACGCCTACCTCGGCAGTCGGTCCAAAGCGGTTCTTAACCGAGCGGAGCAGGCGGTAGGCTTGGAAGCGGTCGCCCTCCAGGTACAGCACCGTATCGACAATATGCTCCAGAACACGCGGGCCGGCAATGGTGCCTTCCTTGGTGACATGCCCGATGACAAAAACGGCCGGCCCGGAGGTCTTGGCCAGCTCGCGCAGCCGGTTGGCGCACTCGCGCACCTGGGAGACGGAGCCGGCAGCCGACTCCATGTCCGGCAGGTAAACGGTCTGGATCGAGTCGATGATCACCAAATCCGGCTGGACCGCGGAGATATGCTCCAGGATGGAATCCAGGTTGGTCTCGGTTACCAGGAATAATTCCTCGGGAAAGGCGGCTCCTTTTCCCGTCTCAGGTGAGAGACGGGATGCCCGCATCTTGATCTGCCGTTCGGATTCCTCCCCCGAAACATAGAGAACCCTCAATTTGTCTGCCATCTTCAAGGCCATCTGCAGCATCAGGGTGGACTTGCCGATGCCCGGGTCGCCGCCGACCAGCACAATCGAACCCGGCACAATGCCTCCGCCGAGCACACGCGCAAACTCACCGATCGGCACCTCGATCCGATCCTCAACCTCCCCGCTGACTTCGGTGAGACGGCGTGGCGTGGAGCGGCCGCTCAGACCGCGCGGTGCGTTCCTGGTGCTGGGTGCCTCATCGACAATCTCCTCGACCATGCTGTTGAAAGAACCGCACTGCGGGCAGCGTCCCATGTAAGCAGCCGAGACTCGTCCGCACTGCTGGCAGACATAGCGCGTGTGGGTTTTGGGCATATGTGTATTATAACCTTTGGCTGCCAATGTAAACCCTGAGAGACTACCTCGCCAATAAAGGCGCGCTGCGCGTAACCCTTGGCTGCCTCTGGAGGCCGTGTTTTGCTTCCCGGATTGTGGATTTGCCAGGTGAATTTTTGGTTGAGTTTTTTGAGGTCGGTCTGCAGGAGGTTGTTCTCATTCAAAAAATATTAGATCAACAAATTGTTACCAGGCTGCCGTAAAGCCGCGGGAGTTCAGCTGTGGGGAATTTCAGCAAGCTCGAACAGAGAATGAACTTCCCAGGATATTCCGGCAGCTTATGAGGCGCGGGGGGAGCCTCCCGCCAACAAGCTGTCCGGAGCGCTTCTCCAATCTCGCCCACCCATGCTTCTCGAGCTACGACACCTGCCCGAACCCCGCCCTGTACTCCGACTGCCACTCCTTATGGCTCAACTCCAAGGCCTAAAAACGCCTTCTCATTTCCATAGTATCATTCTTTTTGCAGGTCATTTTTTGTTCCTTTTGTGCCTTCTTTGTGAGCATTCTCTTTTAGACAAATGGAGAGTCCCGGAAACGACCTGCCTGGGCAAACGTCTTGACCCAATCTCACATATTATCTATACTAAGAGAGATGAACCTTCTCCGGTTTTTTGAAAAGCAGAATAAAATATTTTGGGTGGCTACTGGGTTTGGACTCATCCTCCTGCTGGGGCTTCTTGACTTCGTGACGGGATTCGAGGTTAACGTTTCTATTTTTTACTTGATCCCGATCGCGCTGGTCACCTGGTATACAGGCAGGGAGCTCGGCTTGGTGATGTGCGGGGTCAGTGCCATCGTCTGGTTCCTCGCCGACATCTTGGCCGGAAATACTTATCCGGTGGTCTGGCTGTACCTTTGGAACACACTCATCCGACTGGGGTTTTATCTTATCGTTGTCGGCCTGATCATTTCGCTGAAAAAATCCTATAAAGCCACCCAGGAATTGGCCCGGACCGATTATATAACCGGGGCCGTATCCAACCGTTATTTTTATAGCCTGGCGGAAATTGAGCTTGTTCGTTCCCAGCGGTACAACCATCCTTTGACCCTTGCATACATCGACCTGGATAATTTCAAAGAGGTCAATGATCACTCCGGCCACAGCACTGGCGATAAATTGCTCCGGGCGGTGGCAGAAGTCGTTAACCGCCGCAGCCGGAATATTGATACATTTGCCCGGCTGGGTGGGGACGAATTTGCCCTGCTTTTACCCGAAACGGGAGAAGTGGAAGCGCAGGCAGTCCTTTCCCGAATCCGCCGCAGTCTTTTGGAAGAAATGCACAACAACGGATGGCCGGTGACTTTCAGCATCGGTGTGGTGACTTTTATTAAAATTCCCAAGACTGTGGACGACATGGTCAAAATGGCGGATGACGTGATGCTCCCGGTTAAAACGGGCGGCAAGGATGGCATCAGTTACACGATCTACGAAGGTTGACGAATATTGGAATGTTGGACATGAATACTTTCAAACAGACAGGGGCACGGAGAATTTCTCTGGGCCCTTCTTTTTTTCAAGATTATTTTGATTCGCAACTGCAGGCCATGGGCCGGGTTTTAGATCATCAGGAAAAATTCATAAAGAAGGATGCGAAGTAACAACGAACATGGGCTCTTTCTCCGCTCCCCGCCCGAGCAGACCCTACGAACCATTCCTGCTGGTGGCCGATGTTGATGGAACACTGATAGGGGATGAAGAAGGTGAAAACCAGCTGAGAACATTTTGTAAGAAATTTCCGAGCTGCCTGCGCCTGGCCATCGTGACCGGGCGGGGAATTCCCAGGGTCGTGGCGTTGCTCAAAGACGGGCGTCTGCCGCCTCCCGATTTTGTCTGCGGCGCGGCGGGTACCGAATTGTTTGCCAGCAACGATCCTAAAAATTCGATCGGCCAGAGGTTTGCCGCACGCGTGCCTCCTGGCTGGGACCTGGAAACCACCTACGCATTGGGGGAAGGGGAAGGGATTCGCCGACAGGAATTCCCCGAAGGGCAGCCTCGTTTCCAGGCAGGCTTCCTATGGGACGGCAGGCCTGAAACACTGGCAGCATTTCGAAGCAGGTTTGCGGACCGGGAAGGATACTCCATCCTTCCGAGCAGCGGAAAGTTCATCGATGTCCTTCCAGTCTCTCTTGGCAAGGGGAATTTCGCGTGGTTCCTGCTTCGAGAGCTGGGCATGGATCCTGCCCGGGTGGTTGTGGCCGGTGACACCGGGAGCGATTGCCAGATGTTTGAAACGGAATTCAAGGGGATCCTGCCGGCCAATGCTCTGGACGAGCTCAAGGCCGTCGCCCGTCAACCCTGGCACTACCTGAGTCCCTACCCGGCGGGACGCGGCGTGCTCGACGGCTTGTGCCACTTTGGCTTTGTGGAACAAGATGCCTCTGCCTGAGGAAGCAGGGAATCGCCGCTCCCGGGTGCAGGGTTTTCTGCGCTATTTTATTCAATCCTGACCATTCCTCTTGGGGCCCATGTTATACTAAACTTCGAAAGTGCTTCACCACTTTTAAACAGTCCAGCAGGTGATTTGACCTTGGAGGATGAGTATGGTGATTGCTAACGACGACTACAGCCGCCCGCCAAAAGACAAGGCCGAGCTCCTGCAGCGCATCAACCGTGAATGGAGCGCTCTGGAAAGAGCCTTTGAGGGTTTAAGCGATTCGCAGATGAGTTTGCCGGATGAAGGCGGATGGTCCATTAAAGACAACCTGGCGCATTTGGCTGCCTGGGAGCATTTCATGCGCTTTTGTTATTTTCGTAAATTGCCGGCAGCCGAAGTTTTGGGAATAGATGAAAGCATTCTCAAGCAGCTCGATGAGAATGGCGTCAATGCTGTCTTGTATCAGCGTGATAAGGATCGATCGACAGCGGATATCTTGGCGGCCATTCGCAAGGAACATGAGCAGCTCCTGGCCGACCTTGCAAAAATGTCTTTCGAGCAGATAATGGAACCACTCGACCCCAACGATCCACAGAAACGGCCACTGCTTGGGTGGATCCTGGGGAATACCTATGATCATTACAAAGAACACCGGGCACGGATCGAGAAATATCCCCGCTGAAATAACCGCCTCTCGGCTTCACGAGAAGACTTGTTTGTCCCTTTAACCCTCCCGCGAGATGAAGGGAGCATCCTGGCAGGTGTACCCGGTTGTGAGCATTTGCACCAGGAGGGCGATGGAGTCTTTGGGCATCTGGGGAGCTACGCCCGGATTATATCCCGGAGGGCACCTCGGCGAGCTCTGCATAGGCCTCGTCAAGGCTGGCTAGAAAGTCCTCGGCGTTTTCCTTAAGGAGGATGTTCGTGCGTGTCTTGCGCGGCAGGCGCTGCAGCGCAAGATAGCGCATGGCATGCTTACGGAACAGGACCAGGCCCTTGCGCGGGCCGTAAAATGCCTGGCTGCGTTCGAGATGTCGGCGCACCATCTGGCGCACAAGTTCCGGGGGGACTTGGTCCCGGTCGATGCGGGAAAAGATCCACGGGTTGCCGATTGCCGCCCGGCCAATCATGACCGCATCACAGCCGGTCTCAGTTTTCATTCGCCCGATGTCCGCCGCTGATTTAATATCTCCGTTCCCGACAACCGGGATCCTCACTGCCGCCTTCACTTCGGCAATGGCATCCCAGTCCGCCTGACCAGCATAGCCCTGCTCCTTCGTCCGTCCGTGGACGGCGATCAGCGCACCACCGTTCTCTTCCAGGATGCGGGCAATCAGTTTATAGCTGCGGCAGTCTTCCCAGCCCAGGCGGATCTTCCCCGTGACCGGCACATCCAGGGCGGCGCTCAGCCTGCGGAAGATGCGGGCCACATTCAGGGGTGTCTGCATCAGCCCCACCCCGGCGCCGCGGTTGGCAACTTTCCTTGCCGGGCAGCCCATGTTGATGTCGATGATGTCCGGTTTCTTCTCCTGGACTCGCAGGGCGGCCTCGAGCAGTTCATCCGGCTCATCCCCATATATTTGGATGACCACGGGACGTTCCATTTCATCGTAAGCCATCCTGGGGGCCATGTGCTCGAATGCCTGTACCAGGAATTCAGATTTAATGAACTCGGTATAGCTCATTGCCGAGCCCAAGGCGCGGCACAGCGAGCGAAAAGGCCAGTCCGAGA
The DNA here is from genome assembly GCA_963753465.1 of uncultured Chloroflexia bacterium. Lineage (GTDB taxonomy): Bacteria > Chloroflexota > Anaerolineae > Anaerolineales > Villigracilaceae > UBA877. The sequence goes on along the minus strand of CAVWCJ010000003.1, from coordinate 23,688 downwards.
ACCCATCCATGGGAGCCAGGATGGCATCTCCGTATATCGGTACATCCCCTACCCTGAACGCCGGGGATGCCTGGAGGGTACCAGGTTGTTCAGGCGGTTTGGGGGCTTGTTCAGAAATGCTTTCCAAATGCATATCGGGATTATACATTCTGAATTCGAGTATATACTATTTCATTGCCAAGATCAACATTTCCCCTCCAGATCACTAAAAACCCGGCAACTCAGCAAAATTCCCCTCTGTAATAACCCACTACTTCAGTTTTTGTGCCAACTCCAACAGGTCTAATTCTGTATATGGGTACCACTTGGAATAATATTTTTTTCCAATTGTATCCATTGCCCACGCTCGCACTATTGTCTGGTTATTTATATCTTGCAAGGAAACAAGGACTTCACATTGCTGACCTTGGGTTAGTTCTTTAGCTACGTCAGTATTTTTAGCAGTCCAAGATATATGCTTCTTGAAATGAGATATATACCTTGTGAGGCATGTCTTATGGTTCGATTTAGGCTCAAATTCAAAACCGGAGCCGGCAATAGTAAGAGGCTCTTTCCCTTTATTCACAATATTGATAATAATATACGGTAACGAACTTTCGACTATAAAGACATCCTTTCTTGTAACTGTAATTTTCAGGCTTGCTCGACTGTTAACAAATTTAATAACATCCCATATTAGGACGGATGTCGCAATAACAGAGCCATACAGAGCGAGAGCGAAATTTTTATCCATATCACATCCATTAGAAGGGTAAACGCAAGCTGAAGAAAAGCCCAGCGATTAAGCTGGGCCTTTCTTCTTATGTCTCTTTTTTCCTTCGGGTACTTGTTTCCGGGCTACATTTGGCGCTTTGGCTCTTTCTCTGCCTACCCTAATAAAATTCGTTATTGCGCCTACCAAACTAATTCCAAATATAATATAACCTTCTAAATTTTTCCCAAGGGCGAGAAGTATAATCGAGCCAATACATATTACAAGAAAAAGAATAAACCCTAAGATCAAGCCCGTGTCTGCTCGACGGATATCGCTTTTTATTACACTTTTCTCCAAATCCATCCGATGTGCTTGCTGCTTTTCTGCCATACTAAAAATTCGTTCTGGCGCGTCTGCCATCACATCCTTATATTGTTGGAGCATTCTTGGGTGAGGCACAGGACCAGAATATAGTTGTGCTATAGCAAATGATTTAAGCGCGATATCTTTACCCCCAGCCTTGTGGATTAAATCTTTAATTCTTCTGGAATTTCGTTATCTGAAATTTGCGGAATTATATTATTCGATCCGGCCATCCATCCCCTTTAGGTATAAATCAGAATATTGTTGCATCGCAGTTCTGAGATCGTAGCCTACATGGCGCCAATCTGATAAAATAGCGCGATAATCAGCTTCCATAGAAGTTTTCGAATATTTGTAGTGATTCAGAGTACCGCCAAAATCAAAAAGACGAGCTACTCCCTCAAAAAATGAGGGGCGCGCGCATAGATCCAGTATTTCCTTTTCCATTTATCTATTAACCTCCGTATTAGTCAACTACCTAGTTAGCTAACACTTATATTATACACTACAAGTCAAGGGGAGCGCCCATGCTGTCAGCTGTCTGTAATCTAACTCTAATACTGGGTTTGCCAAAGGGAAAATTACTACCCGAAAATATGGGGTAGGGTAGTACCCCGCCCCCACATCCGCGGGTGATCGCTGAAGTGGACACGGACTCTTCCTGTTGGGTTAGTGATTATGCGCCCGAAAGCTCCCGGCCATCTCAGACTCCCCGGGAGACCGGATTTTTAAACTCCCGGAGCAATTCCTGACGGACTGCTGCTCAATATTTATTAATGCTCCTGTACTTCGAAACCATGTCCTACCGCATTCGCCGCCGTGCATGTGCCAGAAACAGGATCTCCACTCGACGCACGAAAATACCACCGGCGTCCATCTTCCAACATAAGGCATAGCTCTTTGTCGGTAACAAAATTTCTTTCTCCAGATATTGTAGCAAGTCGACCTGAGACACTCGGGAATCCTGGTAATTCTTGATTGCCCGGCAAGCCAGTATCTATCATTTCTTGAGTGACTTGTAAATCATATCTTACTGTTGCAATCTGTTTGTCCCCGTCAAAAACAGTCCCATTACCGCGCGGGTTTTCCAGCTTCCGGATCCTGTTCATAATTTCCTCTTATATCTCGGACGATATCTGGATTCTACAACATATTCAAAAAAAAAGGGATTGCGGCTGGCATTCTCATGTCTATTGCCTTTCATATTGTTCTATGCGATACTAAATTCAACTTTTGGGAGGTTTGCAAAAGGAGAGGCAAAATATGCCAAAGAATAAAAGGGATCTTCGCAAAGAATATATGGAGAGTTACGGATTTAGAGAAGAACGCAATATTTATAATCTTACTGAACTATATAAGATATCAGGGGATATGGACTTCGTTATGTCCCTAAAGGGTTTATTTGGATCGAGGGCTAGCGACGACCCAAAGGAAGCCCTGAAGTGGTCCACCCTTTATTTATGGATGGAGGCTCGTGAATGTTTTGTATATGGGGAGTTCCAGGCTTGTGTTTTAACATGTGGGGCAGCAATAGAGCATTGCCTTAAACTCGAATACGAAAAAATAAACGGAAAGCTCCCCGACAATAAATATTCTACTCTTGGGAATATGATACAAGAATGTAAAGGTATCGTCGACAAAGATGTGCTTAGTCTCGCTGGCCAGATAGTGAAGCCAAGAAATAGCCGAGCTCATGCAATATTAGAGCACTCAGATCCACAATTGGCGATTATGGGCGGCCCTGAGCGCGGGATCGACCAAATTAATCAACAGGCTTATCTTATTGAACCCTATCGAGGAGAAGCCGCACGAGCAATCAAGTTGAGCTCTCGAATATTGAAAAAACTATATCAAGAGACTGGCAAGTAACAAAAACATCAGCCAAGTAAGCTGATGCTTTTATATCTCCAGGGCCAAACTCTTTAGTTAGAACGGGAATTCTCGACAGTCCCAAATGAAAGTTGTGTAATGGAGTCATGGCAGTTGATCCACACACAGTTCTGGAAGTGCTAACAGCTGGGCAGGCGGACAACCCGGCAGATGCCTTTTTATGCACCCAGCAATCCAAGCCTGGCCGGGCTTAGCAGCGATCGAGCCTGATGATCATCGCCGATCTAGCAGGGTTTTCAGATTACCGGGCAGTTCCCTGGCATGAATTCCAATATGAGCATCTCCTGGCCATCCGGTCCAAGCTGGCAAAGACCCGGAACTATAAGACCGTGAACCGCATGATGGTTGCCTTTCGCGGCGTCATGAAACTGTGTTGGGCTTCGGGTAAGATCAGCGCCGAGCAGTATCAGCGCATTGCCTCGGTCGGTTCACTTAAAGGCGAAAGCTTGCCTGCCGGCAAGGCTCGCAGCGAGGGCGAAATCAGCCGGATCATCGACGCCTGCCCGGAAGATCTGCTGGGGATTCGGGACCGGGCGATCCTGGCAGTCATGTACATTTGCGGGTTGCGCCGAGCCGAGATAATCGGGCTGGACGTGGAGGACTTCGACCCGGAGTCGAGCGCTCTGCTGATCCGTGGGAAGGGGAATAAAGAGCGCCTTGTCTATTGCGCCGATCCTGGCGCTCGAGAACTGCTGGACGCCTGGCTGGCAGCGAGGCGGGAAGCATCTGTAGCGGACGAACGGCTGGAGAGGGCGACCGGTATCAGGCGGGGCATTTACGCCAATTCCGGCCCATTGTTCATGAAAACGAATGGTCATCATGCCCTATACCCTAGCCGGCTTGCGCCGACTTCGATTTACTTTATGATGCAGAGACGCGGCATGGCGGCAGGGATTGACGATCTGAAAACTCATGATCTGCGGCGCTCGTTTGCTACAAACCTACTGGACGCCGGCGCGGACGTGCTGACGGTTTCAAAGCTCATGGGACACCGATCGATTGATACCACCCGCGTTTATGATCGCTGGCCGGAAGCGGCGAAGCGGGAAGCCTCCACCCTGCTGCATGTCAAGCGCTCCTAGGTCACTCCACGGTCGGGCATTCAGCCTCCCCGCATATCCCAGCCTCCCGGCACCTAACAACACCAGTCCCAGCGGATAGGGCTTCGCCAAAGGGACTTTTTCTATCTACTGCCCGGAAATCCCCCGACTGGGGAGTTTTGTGTTTTCTTAGATATTATCGTTGACTAGTGTCCTTTATTGCGCGACAATATCGTCGTAAAAGGAGGGTAGAGCACATGGCTATTTCAGAAGAAACCCGAAGAGCACTTTATAAGCGAGCAGGATGGCGGTGTAAATGCACAATTAGGGTATGAACTCACCGTCGTGCTGGTCAAAGATGTCCAAATCTCTTCGGGATTTGATGAGCTTATTTCGGTCTGTAGGAATGAGGATCTAATCTGATTAAGTTAAAACAAATAGGGAATTAGATGGCAGAAAATCTATAAGCTGTTGGGCTGCAAACCAGCGGTGAGTATCTAGCTCGACAATGTTAGATTAGGACAAGCGTTCTGTTTTCTTCGAGTTCTCTGGTCCGAAAATACTTGTAGCAAACTGTTGAATTGCTAAAAACCGCTATAAAAAGTTGCACATAAATAACCTATACGAAAATGTAACATTGTCAAGCTAGTTAGGCATGGCAAATGATGACTTGTAAAATGGACACAACACGAACATCGGATCTGCATGTAGTCAAATTGCAATACAAACTTCGGAGAAACGAAATAGTAACATATGTTGAACCTGCACCAATTACCTTTGAATTACCTGTAGCGACGATTTCGCTCGCTAATGGCGATCTCGTCTGTGAAATGAAGGAACATTTCACAACTGAAGCAGAAGCCAAAGATGCTGTTGAACCTATGCTTCGTGCATGGGAAGTCGATTTAGACCTTCGTTACGGTCGGGGAGAATTCCGATTTGATTTCGTCAAGTCGGAGATTATTGATCGTGCGCCAGTCAATCCGGGGGAAATTCATGCCCATCTAATCGCAGCAACTGGTATCGTATCTCTGGAGGCGTTTGGTAAGGCTACAATCCACGTCGAACGCAAAAATTATCCAAATCCTCCAGGATCATTTCGTCTAACTCCTCAGGCAGAAAGCGTTTGGATGAGGTATCAAGGTTATTTAGATGGACGCGAACCATTTCTACCAATGGCATATTTCTGCCTCACTGTACTTGAATCTGATGCTGGAACTCGTCAAAATGCTGTTATGCTCTATCGAATCGATCAGACGGTGTTAAGAAAAATTGGAGAGCTGACTAGTCTCAGAGGAAATAACCTGATCGCCCGAAAGGCACATTCCGGTCCCACTAGAGAGTTGAGGAATGAAGAACGAAATTGGCTTGAGTGTGTAATTAAATTGCTCATTTGGCGCTGTGGAGAGACGGGTGAACGAGCTTTACTTCCGATCATTACTATGGCTGATCTTCCACCTCTTTAGATGCCCTGTCTGGAGGACTAATAATGAAACTTGTGCGATTGAGACTTCGTAACTTCCGCTGCTTCCGGGAAGAGACATGCATTGACTTCGAGGATATCACGGCTCTTATTGGAAGGAATGATGCCGGCAAATCCACGGTTATGGATGCGCTTGATCTTTTCCTGAATGATACTGATCCGGATAAAGATGATGCCTCCAAAGGGGGCAATCCGTCAGATTTGACGATTATTTGTGAGTTCACCGATCTCCCGGATGAAGTGATTTTAGATGATACAAATCCTACGAAACTCAGTACTGAGTTTCTCTTAAATGCTGAAGGGAAATTGGAAATCCACAAGTTTTTTAATGGTGCTCTCCAGAAGCCAAAATGCAGAAGCATTGAAGCATATACCATTCACCCGACTGTAGATTGGGCTAAGGATCTTCTCCAACTCCAGAATCCCGATCTTAAAAAACGAGCCGAAGAGTTGGATATCGATCTTGGGGGTATTGATCAAAGGGTAAATGCTCAGATACGTGCCCGTATACGAGATCATTTTGGCGATCTCCAGCTTGCTCCATCCATGATTCCTTTGAATAAAGAAAATACTAATAAGATCTGGCCCGAGCTTCGTAAATATCTTCCTGCATTGGCCCTTTTTAAGTCAGACCGCGCAAGCACAGATCAGGATCCCGAAGCTCAGGATCCACTAAAAGCTGCCGTCAAAGAAGCAATCAAGGCTAAGGAAGCAGAACTGACAGCGATCACAGAATACGTTCGAACCGAAGTTCAGAAAATTGCTAATTTGACTTTGGAAAAACTCCATGAAATGGACCCCACTCTCGCGTCACAACTTAACCCTACATTCACACCACCGAAGTGGGATAGCCTATTTAAGGCGAGCATTACATCAGATGATGACATACCAATCAATAAGCGCGGTAGTGGTGTGAAGAGACTAATTCTATTAAATTTCTTTCGCGCAAAGGCGGAACAACTTACAAAAGAAACAGATCGATCGGCGGTAATTTACGCCATTGAAGAACCTGAAACCTGCCAACATCCAAACAATCAGCGAATGTTATTGAGGGCTTTATCGGATCTATCTTCTGAAGCTCAAGTAATCATTAGCACGCACACACCTATGTTGGCACGTGCTTTACCAGATAATTGCCTACGGTATATTCAGGTCGACCAAGACAAATCCAGAAAAATTCTGGTCGGCGGTGCCGAAACGAATAAAATGCTCGCCAAATCTCTTGGAGTTCTACCGGACAATACCGTGAAGTTATTTATAGGCGTAGAAGGCCCAAATGACATCACCTTTCTTCAGACTATAGCTTCCGCATTACGTAACAATGGTTTAGACGTGATTGATCTGGAAAGGCTGGAGTTGGATGGTGAAATCATATTTTTCCCCCTCGGCGGGGAAACTCTTGTGCTTTGGGCCTCTCAACTCGAGGCACTCAATAGACCTGAGTTTCATCTTTGCGATCGAGATACTATTCCTCCAGACTCGCCGAAACACCAAGACCACGTAGATAGGGTAAATGCTCGTAAAGGTTGCAAAGCTCGGTCCACAGCAAAAAAGGAGATTGAAAATTACCTCCATAAAGATGCTATCATGGCCGCATATGCAGAACATGGCATTAATATTGTCATAAATTCTAATTTTGGGCCGTTTGATGATGTTCCACGAGAGATTGCGCGAATAATCTATGAAGCTTCTGATAGCTCAAAACTATGGGATACTCTCTCTGAAAAAAAGCAGAAAGAAAAGGAATCCAATGCAAAACGAGTTCTCTGCTCCCATGCCACAAAGCATATGACTAAGACTATGCTTGATGAGGTAGATCATGACAGTGAACTCCTTGAATGGCTTGAGGACATGAAGCAGTTAATATCTCAATGATGTTTATAGTCACTAAATGAATGGCGAAGCGGCATCCGTAGAACACCACGCTTAGCCTCAGCATTATGTGTTTGGTGATTGTTCTTCTGGTAGTCTCTTACATGCCATTGCCAAAGGGACTTAAAACGCTTGGTGTGAAGTTGAAGGAGCTAGACAGATAGGCATCCACCGACAATTATTTATAAGGAGGTTCTTCACTGTGCGTCCCGTACGCCATACCTATTCCCTGACCGAACCCCACATTCTGGCCGTCAAACTGCTGGCCGAAGAACTGCACCTCTCGGAGGCCGAGGTAGTCCGGCTGGCAATCGATAAACTGGCCACAGAGAATGACGTGCACATCCCCACATTCAAGACCCAAATCTACCAGATGGATAACGTTACCCGCCTTTCCGATCTTTTGGAAATGCCTGAATCGTATTAGAGAAAACAATATCTTTATTCATCCAATCTCGCCAAGGGGTTCCCCCATGCCTGCACCTGATATCATCCGCCGGCTGGTCGAACGCTTCGAGCAAAACCACGAAGCCTATCGCTCCGGAAAATACAACGAGACACAGCTCCGCCAGGAGTTCCTCAATCCTTTATTCGAGGCCTTGGGTTGGGATATCTATAACCGCCAGGGATACGCCGAGGCATACAAGGATGTGATCCATGAGGATTCGCTGGAAGTTGAGGGCGCCACCAAAGCCCCGGACTACGCCTTCCGCATCGGGGGAACGCGCAAGTTTTTCGTCGAAGCCAAGAAGCCGGCCGTCAACATCGAGTACGACATCCATCCCGCCTTCCAGCTGCGCCGTTACGCCTGGTCGGCCAAGCTGCCGCTCAGCATCCTGATCGACTTCGAGGAGCTCGCCGTCTACGACTGCCGCACCAAGCCGGACAAAACAGACAGCGCCGCCACCGGCCGGGTGCTGCTCCTGCACTACGGCGATTACGTGTCCAAGTGGGACGAGATCGCCTCCCGCTTCTCCCGGGATGCGGTCTTGAAGGGTTCGTTCGACGTGTACGCCGAGGGCGTCCAAGGCAAGAAAGGCACTACAGAGGTGGATGACGCCTTCCTGGCCGAGATCGAAGGATGGCGCGACCTGCTGGCACGCGTCATTGCCCTGCGCAATCCGGACCTGAGCGTGCACGAGCTCAACCACGCCGTGCAGATGACCATTGACCGTATCGTTTTCCTGCGCATCTGCGAGGACCGGGGCATCGAGCGTGAAGGCCAGTTGCAAGAACTGCTAGAAGGCGAAGGGATTTACGAGCATTTGTGCCGCCTGTTCCGCCAGGCGGACAGTCGCTACAATTCCGGCCTGTTCCACTTCTCGGAGGAGAAGAGCCAGTCCAGCGCGCCCGACGACTTGAGCCTGCACTTGGCGATCGACGACAAGGCGCTGAAAGAAATTATCAACGGGCTGTATTATCCCAGCCCGTACGTCTTCAGCGAAATCCCGGCCGACATCCTCGGCCAGGTGTACGAACGCTTCCTGGGCAAAGTCATCCGGCTGACCGCCGGGCACCAGGCTAAGGTGGAGGAAAAGCCCGAAGTGCGCAAGGCCGGGGGCGTGTACTACACGCCGACCTACATCGTAGAATACATCGTCCGCAACACGATCGGGAAGCTGTTGGAAAACAAGACTCCGAAAGAAGCCGCAGGCTTGAAGATCCTTGACCCAGCCTGCGGCTCGGGCTCCTTCCTGCTGGGGGCCTACCAGTACCTGCTCGACTGGCACCTGAAATGGTATTCCGAACACGACCCCGACAAGTGGGCCAAGGGAAGCCACCCGGCGATCTACCAGATCCCTACCCCCTCCCTGTCCCTTCCCCCGCGGGGAGAGGAAGTCCGCAGGACGGGTGGGGGCCCGGGGTGGCAACTGACCACCGCTGAGAAGAAGCGCATCCTGCTGGACAACCTTCACGGCGTGGACATCGACCCGCAGGCCGTGGAAGTGACCAAGCTGTCGCTCTCGCTCAAGGTGCTGGAGGGCGAGAGCCAGGAGAGCATCGGCGCGCAGCTGGGCCTGTTCCAGGAGCGTGCCTTGCCGGATCTGGGGAAGAACATCCAATGCGGCAACTCGCTGATCGGGCCGGATTATTACGAAGGCCGCATGTTCGTTAATGAGGAAGAACGCTACCGGGTCAACGCCTTCAACTGGAGGGCCGCCTTCCCGCAGGTGTTCACGGTGGGCGGATTCGATGTGGTCATTGGGAATCCACCCTATATTCGAATTCAAGCTTTGCAGGAATGGGCACCGACCGAAGTCGAATTTTACAAACAACAATACACAGTTGCCAGCAAGGGCAATTATGATATTTACGTTGTCTTTGTCGAAAAGGGGTTGAGTTTACTGAATAAGAACGGACGACTTGGTTTCATTCTGCCGCATAAGTTCTTCAATGCCCAATATGGCGAACCACTACGTGACCTGATTGTCAAAGGTAAGCATCTCGCTAAGGTGGTGCATTTCGGGGACCAACAGGTCTTTGAAAGTGCCACTACTTATACATGCTTGATGTTCTTAGAAAAAGCTCCACAAAACGAATTTGAATTTGATAAGGTGGAAAATTTGAATGATTGGCGTGTTGCTGGCAAAAGTATAAGAGGTAAGATTAAAGCAATAAACATCACCAATACCGAATGGAATTTTTCAGTAGGGAAAAATGCAGGTTTGATAAGTAGGTTAGCTAAGATACCATCGAAATTAGGTGAATTGGCTTTGCTATTTGTTGGACTTCAAACCGATGCTGATGATGTATATATTCTTGAATGGGTTAAAGATGATGGAAGAAAAACTTTATGTGGTTCTAAAGCCACAGGAAAAGAGCACTGGTTTGAAAAAGATCACTTGAAGCCATTTCTAAAAGGCTCATTGAATATTCGTCGTTATGAACTAACCGATGTGACAAAAAGGTTGATTTTCCCTTATGAGCTAAGAGATGGAAAATCATTGCTTATTGATCCGAAAGAATATGAAGATAAGTTTCCTTTGACTTGGGCTTATCTCGAAGAAAATCGGGAAAGGTTATCAAAAAGAAATAAAGGACAAATGGGTAAGGACTGGTATGGATATGTGTATAAAAAGAACCATACACGTTTTGGACTTCCAAAATTGCTTGTCCCCTCTATTTCAAAAGGAAGTTGTTTCGCGGCGGATCTTGAAGGTCAATATTATTTTGTAGGTAGTGGTGGAGGTGGTGGCGGTGGATATGCTATTACCTTACAAGACGAAAACAGGTTCTCATATTTGTATCTATTAGGGTTACTGAACTCTTCTCTCCTTAATTCCTACCTTCGAAGCATCAGCACTCCATTTAGGGGCGGCTATATTGCACTAAATCGCCAATATATTGAGCAACTTCCAATCCGTACCATCAACTTTGCCGACCCATCTGATAAAGCTCGCCACGATTGGGTAGTTTCCCTAGTGGAGCGTATGCTGGCGCTGCACCAGCGGTCCATGCGTATACCACAGGAGCAGGAGCGTCTGCGGCGCGAGATCGAGTCCACGGATGCGGAGATCGACCGTCTGGTCTACGCGCTGTATGGGCTGACGGAGGAAGAGATCAAGATTGTAGAGGAAGGGTAAAGGGCGAGTGACAAAGGTAAGGTCGTGTTGCATATATAAACGAAAGTCGATGGTCGCTGATCAGCAACCTATTGGGAGAATAATAAAGGAGTCTGCCATAAGTTATGTCGATGAGAGTTTAATGCCGAACGAGAAAGTCCTTTACAGAGCCTTGTGAAGCGTGGCCAGCTTCCGGCAGAGAAGATTGGTGGGATCTGGCTGATTGCCCGCTCTGCGCTCGCAACTTTCACGTATCGCTCGCCCGGCCGGCCATCAAAGAAGGATGAAAAGACAAAATAAATAAACCGTCTTTTCCATAAATAAAAAACCACCGCGGCGCGCTACCGCCCGAGGTGGTGGTCAAGCCAAAGGGCCGGCTGACATGTAAAGTATAGCACATCTGGCCGCCCGCTTTGGCGGGCAGCTTTGTTCTTTTAGGTGACTTATGGAAACGGAATTACCCATCGAGCATGTAGATAAATTGGTAAATATGGTTTTGAGCAAACGGAAAGATATCGCCTATACGCGAAAGCTCATTGATAACCCGGAAAGAATCATCTATAGTGTGCACCTAAAAACTATCCAGATACAACCTCTGAAAATTCAAATTTTTTCACTGGGGGAGAACACAGAAATTGATTTTCCTGTAAATATAGAAAAAACCATCGTTGCACGCTTTACTAGTGGTGAGATGCTCGAACTCTTTGATGGGGTGCATCTATCTCCTCTCAAGCGCGATGAAAGCCCGAAAGCTAAAGCCATATATGATATTTGCCATTCGATATATACAGAATTTGCGTTGCATGAACCAATTGAAGAAAATCCTATGCAGGATACTTCGGTTGTGGAAATCGATGTCAATGCCAAGCAAGAGGCACCCGAAACCAACAAAAACCCAGAAGCAACGATGGCAGTCTCCCAAAGAACGGAGGCGATGAACAAATTGGCGATTTTATGGGTAAAACACCAGCAGACCAGATTGAGTAAATTCGATAACATGAAATGGTTTGTTGGTGAATATGGACCGCAATTGGGGTTGAACTGTGTTACTGTTGATCAGCTCAAGGATTATCTGCCGAAGGCATACAAGGCCGGAATTATTGATAAAGACAAAAAGACCAGGAAATTTATTCCAAAACAGGGAACTCAACTGGGAACTTGAAAGAGAACTCAAAGTAACCGAAAAAGAACTCGTCTCCATATGATCAGGTTGTGGCCTTCAAAGCCACAACCTGATTTTTTTATTTGAGGATGGAGGCCAAATGTTAAGCAGGATCCCAGTCCTTCTTGATGAAAAGACAGCAGCGGGTTTGGTTGCTCTTGCAAAGCAAGAATACCGCGACCCGTGCCAACAGGCGGCTGTGATCATAAGTCGGGAACTCAAGCGGCGCGGGCTGCTTCCCGAGAACCAAACCCCCGAGCCAGCCATCAGCAGCGAGCAGAAGGGGCGTGAGCAATGACCAAGACCGTGGCCACGTCGCGCTCACACCGGCGGCTTTTGGTTCTAGATCGGCCGGCTGAATGTGCTTTACTTTTCATCTGCGAGCGATCGGGTTTGTCCTTCAGCGAGGCGGCTAGACTCGGCCTGAGGCTTGCTGCCGAGCGTCTTGGCTATCCTTCACCGATAGTCATCACCGATGGTGAAAGTAAGCCCGAGACGAAGCGATGACCACAACTACAGCGCCCACTGCGCTCGTGGACAAGCTTGCCAATGTCGATGTTGAACGAGCTCTACTCGGTGCAGTCCTCATCGGCGGCCGAGTTGAATTTGACCGTGCCGGCATTGTCAAGCCAGAGGATTTCAAAACCATTCGGCATGGCGTGATCTGGGGCTGCTTTACAACCTTAGCCAATGCGGAGAAAGACATCGATGTGACGACGACTTCATACGAGTTGCAGCGGGCGGAAAAACTGGACGAAATCGGGGGAGATGCCTACCTCTCTGGGTTAATAAACTCTTGCGAAAATTCAACTCATACAGCCTCATACGCGGCAACGGTAGCGGATCTCGCCGCCCGACGGCGCGAGTATCTCGATGCACTTGACCGTGCCCAGAGAGCTGCAAACCTGACTTTGCCCTTGGCCGGCGAAAACGTCCAGGCGGTCTCCGGCCAGCCGCGCTATGTGATCCGGTCTGGATCTGAGGCCCTTCAGCTGCTCCCGCCTCGTCAGTGGATCGTCGAAGGTTTGATCTCCCGAGGCGGATTGTACTGCTTCTACGGGGAGCCAGGGAGCAAAAAGAGTTACGCCATGCTTTCCCTGGCTGCCTGCGTTGCCTCCGGTCAGGACTGGCTCGACTTTAAGACCCACCGGGCACGCGCCCTCTTCGTCGACGAAGATAGCGGGGAGTTTGATCTGCTTACCCGGGCTCATGATGTTATCCGCGGCACCAAGACAGAAGACGTTGCCGGCGACCTGGCGTTGGTTTCTCTGGCTGGCTTCATGCTCGACAACCGCGACGACGTGCGCTTGCTGGAGCGTGAAATCTCACAAGGAGAATTCGGGCTCGTGGTCTTCGATGCCCTGGCCGATATTATGGCCGGTGACGAAAACAGCAAAGAAGAAACACAGCCCGTCTTAAAGAACCTGCGCTGGCTTGCAGCCCGGACCAACGTAGCTGTGATCGTGGTCCACCATCCGAACAAACAGGGCGGATATCGGGGCACGTCGGCGATTAAGGGGAAAGTAGATGCCCTGATCAAGATCGAATCGTCGAACGGCAGCGACCTGGTCGAGTTCACAAGCGAAAAGGTTCGAAATGGCCGCGCCCGGAAATGGGCGGCCCGGGCGAGCTGGGGAGATGGTCTTTTCTACCTGACCCCGTTAAATATCCCCGAGCGGAAGGCGGTTCTGTCTAAATCGCAACAATTCGTCATCGACTACCTAACCGAAAACGGGGCGAGACCCCTGCCGGTGATAATGGCCGCAGCTGATGTTTGCAGCCCCGGGACGGCAAGAAATGCTGTCTACTCTCTGGTACCTCTGAAGATGGTCTACCGAACTAACCCTAATGCTCCTGCGAACGCGGCAGCAATCTACGATCTTGAAAACACCGATCATGACACTACCCCAGGGGAGTGTAATGAAAAGTGAGTGTCATGTATCACGCCCATTAAAAAAATGGGCGTGATAACACTGCTTGACCGTAATTCGTGACACTCAACGTGATACTTCATAACACTATGACACTGAGCCACTATGAAACCGTGTTCTAGCCAATCATATGAACCGATCCGCCATTTTCCAGGAGTTCAACCGCTTGTGGGGTTCTGTCAGCCGGTATCCTGGCCGGGTGGACCCCTACCGGCTCAACCCGGAAAGTCTGGAGGAAAACATATAGGGTTGAAGGATCAAAAACCCTGGCAAAGCCTAACATTTTGGTGGAAATTGAGCGGAGAAGGCACTGCGGTTCACTTTTACAGACAAAAACTGACATTTCCGAAGAAATTCAACGGAGATTGAACGAAATCGCCATGATCACCGACGAAGTGCTTTCTCGACTAGCCAAGCACGCATGAGGCAGGCTTACAAGAGCCGTTTTCTGATTGCTGAAATGGCTGCAGATATCAAATGGCTTGATAGCTAATAGTTTCCGTCCAGGTCATATCTTCCGGCATCGAGGGGTGCCGACGGTAGTGGACTGATGTAAGTCCATGACAAAGGTGATTGCGTGAATCCGAAACACGTAAGGCAAAGGATTTTTGTGGATGAATATCTCCGCATCTGGAACGCAACCGAGGCCTATCACAAAGCCCACCCGAAAGCGTCCAGGGAAACATGCAGGGTTGAAGGGTCAAAAACCCTGACAAAACCTAACATTTCGATAGAAATTGAGCGGAGATTGAACGAGATCGCCATGACCACCGATGAAGTGCTCGCTCGCTTGGCCAGACACGCAAGAGGCAGCCACGAACCCTGGATGAAGATTGATGAAGACGGTTACGTCCACCTGGATTTTTCCAGCGAGGAAGCCAAGCAGAACCTTGATCTGATCAAGAAGATCAAAACCAAACGGACACGACGGGTCGAGGGGCACGGCGAGGATGCTGAGCAATGGGAAGACAAGTATGTTGAGATCGAACTGGTCGATTCACAGAACGCACTCCTCCAGCTGGGAAAATATCACCAGCTTTTTGCGGAAAGGGTGAAGGTTGATATGCCTCTATCCGTTGTCGGTCTGACCGTTCTCCTGGACAAAGTGTACGGCAATGGTAGCAACCCTGGTAGTTGACGAAATGGTCGAGACACGGAGTGGTCATCTTCGGCGGTATCGAGAGGTACCAGCGGTAGTAGGTGAGGTTACCCAATGAAGCAGGTGATTTTTTGGAAAGTGGTGCCAAAAAGAAATGAGGCAACGATACTTGTACATAACCCGTTATAAGGAAGTCTCATTCGCCAGCTCATGCAGTAGTAACTTGGCCGGAGCGACATGCCCCGGCTTTTTATCGCCCTGTGCTTAACACTTATTTTATTGGGATGCCGCAGTAAGTCATGAAGTAAAAAGTCAACTAAAAATAAAAAAGTCAACCTAGCAGCCTGTCGGAGAGGAAAGGATATTAACCAGATTTAAGACCGACCATCGTGGAAATGGGGTCAGATTCTGGCTAAAAGGTATTGATGGGCACTGAACGATCTCTTCTTTTCCTCATTTCTTTTTCCTGCAGGCGCGTTAATAGAGTCCCTGTTCGAGAAATAGGACGTGCATGCGCTTGAGGTTGAACGCCAGACAGACCAAGCACCATTCCCCCGCTGCCGCAGCCAGGCCGCGCAAGGAGAATTGGCGAAAGCCCAGGATCTCTTTGATGATCCCGATCACAGGTTCGACGGTGCATTTGCGCAAACGATAGATCGCCTGGCCGATCTCCGTCTGGAGTTTATACGCCATTTTGACGATCGCACTGGTTTGTTCAGCAGGAGGCTCGGGTTGTTCCTGGAAAAAGGTATGCCAATCTTTGTGATGCGGTTCGCGCCCGGTGGCGATGTAAGGGTCGATCTCGCGTTGCTCACACGCCTGGACATTGGCTGCGCTGAAATAGCCGTTATCCAAGGCGACTGCAGTGGGTCGGCCTACTTCCGGAGCGAGTGCATCCAGCGTCGGAACAGCTTCCTGCTTGTCATTGGGATGATTCGAAAGTGTGTTGGCCACGATCAGCAGACTCACCTGGTCAACGGCTGCCTGAACGTTATAGTGCTGGTCAACGCCTTCATTCGTGCTGTTCTTCATGATCCGAGAATCGGGATCCGTGAAATTGAATTGGTCTTTGTCCTGCGGCCCCGGTTGCGGCGGTTTCAAAGGGCGTCCTTTGGGTTTGCCATGCCGTTTGCGGGCTTTTTCTTTGCGTTCTCGCTCCTTGGCCTGGTATTCGGCCTGTTCCGCTGCGTAGCGCACTTGGGCACGTTCTTCCAAAACCGCTTTGGCCTTCGCCAGATTAGCCAATCGCTCCTGGCGGATGGCAATCTCGTCTTCCAGCACCAACCCTTCCGGCAGCTGCAACTCCCCTTGATCGGCCTGCTCGCCCAGCGTGAATAATTCATTCACTTCCCGCTGCAGATCAGCTTCCATTTCGACCAGACGCCGGTAGCTGACCGCATGAACTCTTGGAAGCGTCTGCATGGATCTTGCTGCCATCCAGACTGATGTTCCCCAGCTGGAGCACTCCAGCAGCTTGAGCCACCAGCAGGATCTGCACAAACAATTCCTTGATCTCTCCCAGAAAGGTCTTGCGAAAATGGGCGATCGTGTCGTGATCCGGATGCAGACCCCCAGCAATATATCGAAAAGGAATGCTCTCGTAGGTGGCCTTCTCGATCTTCCGCGAGCTGAACACCCCACTGGCATACCCGTAGAACAGCAACCCCAGCAAGATCTCCGGAGCGATCGCTTCACCCCCCAGGGGGGCATAGTGAGCGTAGATCTTACTCAGATCGAGTTGGGCAATCAGATCGACGGTATAGCGCGCCAGATGATTGGTCGGCAAAGCCTCTGCCAACCGGATGGTCTGGTTCAGGGTTTCTTCATAATCTGCAGTTTTGAATTTTCGGCTCATCTTGAAAGTTTATCACTCGTTTCCTCTTGTCGGCCCTCTCCGACAAGCTGCTAGAATATTTACATAAGCCAGCAGCGAAGGCGCGCCAAACGTGGGCAACCTGTGTAAATAGAATGATCGAAGCGCGGTTTTATTACAATTACCTTCCTGAACACGCGTGCTATAATATTTTCGGGATTTTATGCTGCATCCATCTAACCGTCTAACGTACGTGCCAGGAATTCGCACTTCCGCACCCGGCGAGTCTCGCCAATCCGCCCGTCGCTTATCCCAGCCGTTAGGCACAAAACAGGTCTTCTGTTTGTTGTAGCAAAAAATGTCTACCATAATTTCGTGTTCGACTCTTGATGAGATCTTTACTCTTATCCAAAGGCTAAGCACTGAGCTTTTAAAAGAGAATTTCCTACTCGCTGGCCCCTGTGGTATCGGTAAGACGGCTCTTGGAAAAAGACTGTCAGAAAGGGGCGGGCTCCATTTTATAGATCATGACGAAATGAAGGGAAAGATTAATCGTTATCCTTTCCCTTGCTCATTGGCCAATCTCGATCTGGATGATTGCTTACGGGAATCGTTACTCATCGAAGGGAATCCAGACGCTTTCGTTTTTGCAGTTGGTGGCGATTCCCTCTTTCGAGTAGGTGCCGATAACGATGAACGCTTAGCAGAATTGGTTCGAGTCAAGGCAAAGTATAAGCTTGTTGTACTCGTACTTCTCGCGGATAGGAATATCCTTGAGTGTCGCTATTTGCAGGTAGCGGGAAGGACGAAGAATAGCTTTCCAGGCATATGGTTGAATTGGGAAAATACGGAAAAGTCCTATTGGGAGAAATGCGCTGATTGCATGGTTGATACGAGCAGTTTGATTTTGTAGCGCTTCTTGCGCCTAACGCCGGCTTCACCTTACTGCCTTCGGTGTGTGTATGCTGGCGCATTTTGCCAAGTTTCGTGCTACGATGAGCTAAGAGTCTTGCTCGTCCAAGCGGCAGGTAAGCCATTCCTTTGGGCCGCTTCTCACCCGTCAAATTATTCTAGAGTCATTGATCTTAGGAAAACATGTACATCAACTCAGTTGTAAGTTTTTTGGGTGCTTGGAGGAATCTACAACAAGAAAACTCCCAAGCCATTGAAGACTTGATGTTGTCTCTTGATTCAATAGAACCAGCCGGATTCCCTAAAGAAGAGCGTCGCTATATCCGACCTCAGCGCCAGCTGTCAATTACAAAAGAAATCGAAACGCGATATCTCGTATCGCCAATGGAAGTACATAATGCTTTGGGAAGTAAACTCACGAAATTGGGGTGGCAACCAAATGCTAGGTTAAATCGTGTAGATAACCGATATAGACGGTTTATGACGATTGACTTTGTCAAAGATGGAATTGGTTTAGAACTTGGATTAGGTAAGGAAGCATTTGTTGAAAGCCGAATATTTGTCGGCTTTCCGAGATTCGTTCAAGCAAACATCATTCAAACTGCTGTTGTTCTGGTACCGATGGCCTCATTTTCTAGCCAAATGTCGGTTGGCGTTGGGAATTTTGAGTCACTGAGTGATATGCTTCAAGAAACACGACCTTTGCCGCTAAGGTACCCATTTGCAATTATTGGCTTCTCAGAGAAGAAAACATCCATTGAAGTTACCGAGTTAACTTCCGAATTAGATAAATTTCTAATCACAGCTATTGGTATGACAATGGAAGAAATGGCATTGCTAAACGAGCAACCCAATTATGATTTCAAAGTGCAGTTACCTAAAAAGGAAAAATTGGCGCAGGAAGTATGCGGATTTGCAAATTCGGAATGTGGTGGGTATATGTTAGTAGGCATAGATAAAAATGGCAAACCTATTGGATTGGCAAAGGGCAAAAATCTCGATGATATCCAGTTACAAATAACTAATGTGATTCATGATAGTTGTCGGCCCAAACCAAGGTTTGAGTTTCTTGTTTTCGACAATCCCGAAAATACAATAACATCGATCATTGTAGCCAAAATTTACGCATTAGAAAGAAAGCCCTGTATGGTTCAAGGTAAGGTGTATGTTCGTTCTGGGCCATCAGTTAGATCAGCAGACTCTGAAGAAATCAGGCGGTTAGTACTTGAATAATATAAAAGCGGCCCAACGCCGGCTTGCAGCACAGCGGCTTGTATACTGCATCTCGCGACCGCGGTGGTTTGCTTGAATTGAGCGATAATAACAAAGGTATCTTGTCCTTCCCACCCCTGTTGATGAGCCATTTCGTTGGGCGGCTATTTATGGAAAATATATTTTCCGTTCCAGTAACACACAAGGAGGTGTAAAATGACCGACTTAGGTTTTGGGCTTGCAGATAGACGGAGTGTACTTGTTGTGCTTTTTGTATTCTTATCTTAACCGGTGGACCCAGCCTGATACAATTATAACCCTTGGTCCGCAGGGACTTAATCGCTACTCATACACAAATAATAACCCCGTCAAGAATACAGACCCAACTGGTCATTGCTTGGTGGGCAATGTCTGGGTGCCAGATACCACCGGCGGCTGTCCTGGTAACGGTGGGGTGGATGGTAACGGTTACGTGGACGATAGTGGAAATACGAGTGGCAGTGGTAGTGGAGGAGGTGATACTCCACCTAATCCTGATGGTCCTGGCGGCGATTACAGCAATAACCAAACTAATAATATCAATCTTCCATTTGACACCTATTACTTAGCTAATCTTATTCCTGGCACACCCGAGCAATGGAAAACAGCAGGTGATTTACTTGATGAAGCTGCATTAGGCGCTGATGCGATTGCGGGATTATTTGTTCTTGGCGTGACTGCTATAGGCACCGGAGGTGGTTTTACTTTTGGAGGTGATCCGGTTACCGGATTAGCTGGAGCTGCGGCAGGTTACGTTGCCGGTGAAACTATGGTGGGCCTGAGTGGCTACTTGAATGTGGGGAACACACTAGCTACGGCGTCTACGCTAATAGGTACATTTGCTGATACCAAAAGCGGAACAGATAGAATCCGGGGAGATTTACAAATTTCACCGGGCAATATACACTTAGTAGGAGAAGGCCAAATTTCAACCGGCACCATAACTTCTGGAGCCTTGACATCATGGGGCTGGGGTACACCCATAACCACTTTATCTTTGCTTTTACAAACAGCATCGGTGGCAAATGACAGGGGTGTATTTCCAACTTGGAGCGTCCCGTTTAATTTTAATTTTTCCTTTCCATAGGAGTGCTAAATGTATATAAAAAATGTGCTTATTGGTTTGGGAGCAGCTTTTTTGAGTTTATTAAGTTTTATACTAATCTGGCCACAAAGTCGTTCAAAACCTGAACCTCTGGGGAGGTGGTTGGAAATTAAAAGGGCTTTGCTAATTGGACTATGTTTTTTGATATTTTTCATGAGCGGATTTTTCGCAGTTTATTACTTAGGTTCACCAGGTGTGGAGAAGCATTTGAGCTTGGTTTCAATAGAAGGCTTGTTTTGTTGCCTTGCTTTTCCAGGCGGGCTATTCACATTTATAGGATCGTTTATTTGGTTTCGTCGACGAGATGCATACCTGAAATATCTTTCTGGTAGGATGGACAAAATAATTGAGAAATCAAAAAAATAAAATCATAGCAACTGGAGGTCCCCTGATACCTCCTTCGGATACGTTGCATTGAAATGATCACGAGAAGAGTTGAATTACAAGTCCTTTAATCATCTATCGGAACTTTGACATCCATTATCATGAAATTCCGTTTCGCCAGACTTGCCAGTCCGGCGCGTAATGCCGATACGATTTCTAATTGGGCAGGGTTCAGTAGGCTTTCGCCAAGCGAGTCTGCAAGAGCCAGCATATCGCTCGCGGAAGGCGTCTGTTGTGGGTGATTCACCGGCAATGCCAACTGCTGTTCCACCTGTTCCATTGCTTTATAGTAATCCTCGGCAACGTTTTTGTCATTGGCACGGGCATAAATCATAGTGGTGTTCAATTTCTTGTGCCCAAGAAAACGCTGGATCGATGTTACCTGGCAACCGGCATTGAGCAGCTGCGTCGCGCACGTATGTCTTAATCTATGGGAATGCACCTTCACCCCAACCCTCACTCCAGCAGCCTTGATACGGCCATGGACGAAGACCCTCTTGAGCGGAGCATTGCGGAATAGAAAAACGTGATCTCCCGATCCTGCCCCGCGCACGGCCAGGTATTCCTGGAGTGCATGGATGGTGTTATCTGTAGCGTAAACGGTGCGATCTTTACGGCCCTTGCTATCCCGGATGTTGATCTTGCGCCCACCCAGATCCAGGTCTTCCAGACGCAGTTCTTCCACCTCACCTGATCGCAACCCGCACTGCCAGAGTAGATAGAAGATGGCGCGGTCTAATAAGGCATCCCGCCGGTGGTTGACTAATCTTGCCTGAGCAACTCGTCCTTCGAAATCATCCCGCAACAATCGCACCTGTTCATCGGTGAGGTATTTGGGCAAGGAGTCAGGCGGTTTCAGGCCCGGGATGCGTTGAAGCGACTGCGGAACAGCATAGCCTTCATCCTGTAGAAAAGCCAGGAAGGAGTGAAGGGTACGCAGTTCGGTGTTCACGCCCGAAATTGTGTGCCCGGTTTTGAGACGCTGGTCTACATAGTCCAGGATATGCTGGCGCTTCAAGTCTGCCAACTCGTTGACCTGGTGTTCTTCGCACAAAAAGCGCCAGGTTTTCAGATGGGTGCCCCAAAAGCTGCGGACGTTATCTTCCACCCGGGCGGCACGCCAGTTGCGCTGTTGAATATGCTGGAAACGCTCGAGTTCGCTCACCAGCCAGGTGGGGAGACTATCTGTGTGATGGACGACATCGAATGGAATACACTTCTGAACTTCTCCCAGCCCGCGCTCCAGGCGCAGGAATCGGCGGAACTTTTCCAACCCATGGCGGCAGGCTTGTAGCCAATCTTCCCCTACGCCTTTGGCCCGGATGTATTCCAGAGCAAGTTCCAGGTCGCCTTCCAGGTTGATCTGGTCATGGGGTTTGAGATTCAAACCCAAAACATGTCCGGCGATGGGCAGGTAAATGATATTGGTAGAGTATTCGCACGCTCCACCGCCGAGCAGCCAATCATGAAAACGTTCCAATAGCTCGACGTTTTCCTTCGGCCAACAGCAAGTGGGCAG
This sequence comes from uncultured Chloroflexia bacterium, assembly GCA_963753465.1. Lineage (GTDB taxonomy): Bacteria > Chloroflexota > Anaerolineae > Anaerolineales > Villigracilaceae > UBA877. The sequence continues at coordinate 1,607 of CAVWCJ010000003.1, read as the reverse complement.
GGGACGTGAAGCACCTGGAGACAAGTGCCGGTCGCGGGCATAATGCAGCGCTTGGTCATAGCGCCCTGCGACAGTGACGGCTTTCTGTGGTGGGCACATCAGGACCACCCCTCAATCTTGGGGCAGGCGGCATAATAATCGGCCTGCACCTGGTGATCGTTGGCCATCACGTAGTTCTGGGTGGTCTCGATCCAGCGATGGCCCATCAGTTTCTGGATGGATGTGACCGGGACATCCGCATTCACCAGATCGTTTGCAAACGAATGCCTCAATCTGTGGCAGGTGATTGCGACGGTGCTCTGTTTTCGATAATGCATCAGGCGCAGATGAATGGCAGTGGTGGAGAGGCCATTCAGTTGATAGCTGAGAAATACGAAGTCGTTGGTTGCACGTGGCCGAATCGCCAGGTAATCTCGCAGGGCACGTTCCGCCTGGGGCGAGAGATACACCGCCCGCTCGCGTGAGCCTTTCCCACGTGTGACCAGACGTGGATAAGGCTCGTCCAGATAGAGATCGACCAGTTGCAGGCTTGCGACTTCGGAAATGCGCAGTCCGCACCTCAACATGAGCAAAAACATGGCACGGTCCCGGATATCCGTGATCACCCCGAAAAACCGGCGCAGGTCTTCTTCCTGCATCGGACGCGGCAGACGCTGCGGTTCCCTCAGGTGATGACGGTGATGAATGACCGGACAAACCAGCTGATTGTCTTCTGCGGAGAGAAAGCCGTACAGCGAGTTGACTGCCGCCAGACGACGATTGATGGTGCTGGGTTTGAAACCCCTTTCAGCCTGCGAGCTGATGAATCGATCGACTTCGCGGAAAGTGATTTCCCTGGGATTGCGGTCCCCGACGACCTCGACGAACTGGCGCAGGTCATAGCCATAATCCCGCCAGGTGCGCACTTGCGGATTGCGGCGGCGCATCCAATTGACGAACCTTTCGATTTCGGCTAACATCAAAAAGCCTCCTGTGCTGCAGAATGTTTGGACTGGCATCCACATTCTACTCGCAGGAGGTATATTTGCTGAACTTTTTTTGTTGTGATCGTGCGTACGCACGATCACAACAAAAACCCACCCCGCGAGGAACAGGGGTGGTTAAGATAAATGACCATATTAGCAAACATTTTTCTGAAATACCCACTTCCTATTGATACAAGCAGTGCTATTTCTTTGTTTATCGGTCTAATTTTGTTTACTGGTCAATACCTTCGCCAAAAATGAACTGACGAAATAGGGCTTTTCGGGTAAAGTTGAAGTGTCACCAACAACCCAAACCCGAGAAGCCCATGACAGACATTCTAGCACTTTTACAAAGCATAGCACCTCTGATTTCGAAAACGACTTTGCGCCAGTTGAGCCGGATCATTTTAGGAATGCTGATGATGACCGGACGAGTAACGATGCTGGGCATCTCGCGCTGGACCGACAAAGGCGGCAGTTACCGGACGATCCAGCGCTTATATCACACTGCGATTCCCTGGGCAGGAGTGTTGTGGAGCTTCTTCCAGAAATGGCTGTGGGATCCCAAGGATGAGTACATTCTGGCAGGCGACGAAGTGGTGTGCGGCAAAGCGGGCAAAGAGACCTATGGATTGGATCGCT